>CAWBGJ010000008.1:0-276907 GCA_963788325.1 uncultured Actinomycetes bacterium | reverse complement strand
CCGGCATGAAACGCGAGTTCGGTGCGATTGTCAAGACCGCGACATTACTCTATACTTTGTGATTCGTTCCCGTCTGTGGGTGTCCCTCGCGTTGGGGGGCCAGATGAACGAAAGTAGTTCCTTACCTTCTTTTGGTGGTGACGTGATAGTAGCTTCGGGCTAGGCTACCGTAGCCGCTCTTCGCTTCACCAACTGGGGTCTGAAACGCACGAAATATGGTCAACCGCAACTTAATTCGAGGTCTGGATACTTGAGCGAAACACGAGTGGGAGTCGGAACTCTCGCAGGCAATGGAAGAGCCTGCCCTGCCGGATGAAATGGACTGGATAACGCGGAGATCGACGTCAACCAGATCGTCGAAGGCAAAGTCCATCCGCATCGACGGCGACTTCGTCCTCGTCGATGTCGGCTACAAGAGCGAAGGCATCATCCTCCGCAACGAGTGGGAAGAAGACGAAGCGCCGCCCGAGCCCGGCCAGATCCTCAAAGTGCTGATCGAAGACGTCGAAGACGTACTCGGTCGGATGCGACGATCGACGGGGCATGATCGCGCTCAGCAAGCGCAAGGCCGAGAAGATCGAAGCCTGGATGAAGGTCATGGAGACCGTCCACGAAGAACGACGTCGTCACCGGCCACGTCACGCGCAAGATCAAGGGCGGCCTGCTGGTCGACATCGGCGTCAACGTCTTCCTGCCGGCGAGCCAGGTCGACATCCGCCGGCCGCGCGACATCGGCGACTACATCGGCAGCACCATCGAGTGCATGATCCTCAAGATCGACGAGGAGCGGCGGAACATCGTCGTCTGCCGCCGCAAGCTCATCGAGGACGAGCGGGCCGAGAAGAAGACCGAACTGCTCGAGCGAGATCGAGGTCGGCCAGGTCCGCAAGGGCGTCGTCAAGAACATCGCCGACTTCGGCGCGTTCGTCGACCTCGGCGGCATCGACGGCCTGCTGCACATCACCGACATGAGCTGGGGCCGCATCAACCACCCGTCGCGAGATGGTCGCAGATCGACCAGGAGATCGAGGTCATGATCCTGCACATCGACCACGAGAAGGAGAAGATCGCCCTCGGCCTCAAGCAGAAGACGCCCAGCCCGTGGGAGAACGGTCGAGCGAGAAGTACCCGGTCGGCACGCCGCATCAAGGGCAAGGTCGTCAACGTCATGAGCTACGGCGCGTTCGTGAAGCTCGAGGAGGGCATCGAGGGCCTGGTCCACATCTCCGAGATGTCCTGGACCAAGCGGATCAACCATCCCGAGCGAGCTGGTGCAGATCGGCGACGAGGTCGAGGTCGTCGTCCTGGACATCAACAAGGAGAAGCAGGAAATCTCCCTCGGCATGAAGCAGACCGAGGCGAACCCGTGGGACCTGGTCGCCGAGAACTACCCGCCGGGCACGGTCATCAAGGGCACGGTCCGCAACCTGACCAACTACGGCGCGTTCATCGAGATCGAGGAAGGCATCGACGGCCTGCTGCACGTCTCCGACATGTCCTGGACCCGGAAGATCAGCCATCCCGAACGAGGTGCGTCAAGAAGGGACAGAGATCGAGTGCGTGGTGCTCTCGCGTCGACCAGGAGAAGAAGCGCATCGCGCTGGGCCTGAAGCAGCTGGACGAGGACCCGTGGGCGACGCGACATCCCGAGCAAGTACCGCCCGGGCAGATCGTCACGGGCAAGGTCACCAAGATCACCAACTTCGGCGTCTTCGTCGAGCTCGAGGACGGCCTCGAAGGCCTGCTGCACATCTCCGAGCTGGCCGACCACAAGGTCGAGAACCCCGAGGACGATCGTCAAGGTCGGCGACGAGATCGAGGTCAAGATCCTGCGCGTCGATCCGGACGAGCGCAAGATCGGCCTGTCGCGCAAGCGGGTCGAATGGGCCGAGGAAGCCGAGGCCGAGGCGGCCAAGGAAGAGGCCAAGAGCGGCCACGAGTCGAGCCAATCGATCCGGCCGGCCGACCTCAAGGGCGGCGTCGGCAGTAGTTCCGGCCCGCTGATCGCTCCGATCCCCCGACGCGAGGCCGCAAAGTCCGCCGAGGCGGAGCAAAGCGGACGAGGGCGTCGCGGAAGCAGATTCGGCAGAACCGGAAGAACCCGCCGGCGAGCCCGAACCCTAGTTGTTCTCCCTTTTTTCGACGCAATCACCGAAAATAATCGGAAGAGTCCCCTGGCCCCGCCGGTCCTATCCGGCGGGGCCGTTTTTTCCGCATTGCCCGAAACATCGCCTACATTCGCCCCACCTCATCGCGCGTCGTCGCTCCTTGCAGAAAACCTCCCGGCGTCGTCGATAGTGGACTCTGCGACTGATAGCTTCCAGAACCACCGACGGTACGCTTCCCACATGCCCACGACTCAACGAAAACCCTCCCTCTCGTCCGTCCAATCCCCGCTGGAGACCTACCTGCGCGAGATCAACGAAACCCATCTGCTCACGGCCGACGACGAACAGGACCTGGCCGTCGCCATCGGCGAGGGCGACACCGCAAGCCCGCGACCGGATGGTCCGCGCCAACCTGCGCCTCGTCGTCAATATCGCCCGGGGATACACCGGCAAGGGTCTGGGCCTGCAGGACCTGATCGAGGAGGGCAATCTCGGACTGCTGCGAGCGGTCGAAGGTTTCGATCCGGCCATGGGCACCCGCTTCTCGACCTACGCCAGCTACTGGATCAAGCAATCGATCAAGCGGGCGTCTGATCAACACGGCCAAGACGATCCGCATCCCGGCCTACATGGTCGAGCTTGCTGTCGAAGTGGCGCCGGGCCAGCACGCGGCTGGCCGAGGAACTGGGCCGCACGCCCACGCCCGAGGAAGTCGCCCGCGTCCTCGGGCTTGCCCTGCAAGAAGCTCCCCATCATCAAGAAGGCCATCCGCATCTACAATCTCACGCCGCAGACGGACCAGGCCGAGGCGGGCTGGTCGCTCGGCGAGATGGTGATGGACGAGCGGCAGCCGCGACCGCCCGAGGACGACCTGATCGAGCACGACAACCTGACGCACGTGCTGCGGCGGCTGGACACGATGGACCAGCGCGAGGCGACGGTGCTGCGGATGCGTTTCGGCCTGGACGACCACGAGCCCCGCACGCTCAAGGAGATCGGCGAGACCCTCGGCCTCACCCGCGAGCGAGTCCGCCAGATCGAGACCGAAGCCCTCAACAAGCTCGGCGAGAGCCTCAACGGACCGAGAGAGGAGTAGCCGGTGGTGGAGGGCCACGCTCCGTCGTGGCCGCCGGGCTTGCGCGTGGTGTCGCGGCCACGACGGAGCGTGGCCCTCCATATCAGGGCGCGCACGAATCGAGCCCCTTCTCGTGGATCCGGTACGTCTTATATCGCTTGGGGCCGAGCGGCTTCGACGGTGCGGTTGATGAGGTAGTTGTCTTCGAGCGTCCAGCCGAGCTCGGTGCCGGTGTAGCCGATGGTGTTCTTGCCGTAGTCGAGCGTCTTGAGGATCAGAAGCTCGCTGACGCCGCGCCGCCGGTAGTCCTCCAAAAGATCGAGCACGAGCATCCTGGCGGTCTTCACCCGGGGAAGGCGGCGCGTCAGTCGCAGCAGTCCGATGGGCAGTCCGAGCGTGGTCAGACGGCCGTTCAACGGGGCGATGGCCTCGTTCACGTCGGGCAACGTGATCGAGAAGCCGACCGGCTTGTCGTCCACTTCGGCCAGCAGGATCAGTTCGGGCACGGCCAGCCGGGCCATCTGCTTGGCGAAGTAGTGGGACTCGGCGTCCGTCAGTTTGGCGAAACCCCAGTTCTTCGTTCGCGCCGCGTTATAGACGTTGAAGCAATCGCTCGACGTCGGCGTCGAAGTCGTCGACGCGGAACGAGCGAACCCGAACGCCGCTTCGCCGGGCGATCCGCTCGGCCCGATCATGCCATCGCGCCACCATGTCCTTCGGATCGACGAACCACCAGCAATAAAGGTCCTTCGTCTTGGCCAGCCCCCACGATTCCAGCAGTCCGGCGTAATAGGGCGGGTTGTGGTTCATCATCACCCGCGGCGGCGTGTCGAACCCGTCGATCAACAGGCCCAGCGGATAGTTGGTCGAGTAGTCGATCGGGCCCATGATCGAGGTTCGCCCGCGCCCGGAGCCAGTCGGCGGCGGCGTCGAGCAAGCCGTGGGTTACGGCCGGCTCGTCGATCGACTCGAACATGCCGAAGCATCCGACGTTCGTGCCGTGCAGTTCGTTGTAGTTCGGGTCGTCGCTGACAAGGATCCGCCCCACGGTCTCCTTGCCCCGCGTCGCCAGGAACGTCGTCGCCTCGCCGTGCTTGTAGAAGGGGTGTTTTCGGGGGTCGAGGAACTCCTTGACCTCGAACAGAAGCGGCGGCACCCAGGCCGGATCGTCCGTATAGATCGACCAAGGCATCTTGGCGAAACGACCGAGGTCGCGGCGCGTCGCGACGGGCCGAATCTCCAGCGGCGCGGCGGCGCGGCGAGGGTCGGAATCACGTCGCGCGACTGCGCAACGGGTGGTCGGTGCATGGGATGATCCCCAATGTCCACGGTTCCTCGCCCCGCTGATTTCTTCACGACCGCGTCGTCCGCCGGCTCGCTCGGGGGCACTCGGCTCGGGGGCACTCGGCTCGGGGTCCCAATCGTACATGCGATAGGTCTTGTCGATGAGTGTCGCCGCCCTTTTCGAGGCTGCCGCGCGAAAGCTTGTTCGACTCCAACACCCAGGAGAACTCCGCCTGTTGCAGCCCCCACTTCCACGCCATGGGCACGAAACTGCTCATGAGCACCAGGCCCACCCCGAGCCGCTGGTACTCCGGCAAGACGTTCGTGCTGATCAGGCGGATCTTCTTGATCGTCTGTTCGGCGGCGCAGCAGGCGAAGAAAGCCCAGCGGAAAGAGCCGCCCGTCGATCTCCCGGATTCGCGGGTTGTAGTCGGGCAGGCCGAAGGCGGCGCCGATCATCTTGCCGTCGAGTTCGGCGGCGAGCGCCAGTTCGGGCACGATCAGGTGCCGCAAGGCCCCGGCCATGTGGCGCAACTTCGGCGTCCGACATCGGCACGAAGCCCCACGTGTTCGACCAGCGACCGGTTGTAGATGTCCAGGAAGGCCATGACGTCCTGCCGGAATCGCTGCTCGGTTCAACATGCGGACCTTCAGCCCCAGGTGCTCGATGATCTGCTCCGTGATCGGGGCCAACCGTTCGCGGATCTTCGGCAGCATGTCGATGTGGCCCCAGAAGGAATACAAGTCCTGCGTCTTGCGGAAACCGTATCCCTCGATGAGCCCCGCGTAGTAAGGCGGGTTGTAGGTCATCATGAACGTCGGCGACAGGTCGAACCCGTCGACCAACAACCCGAGCTCGTAGTTCAACGACGGATTGGCCGGCCCGCGAAGGCGGAAGACGTCCCGCTCGGCGAACCACCCCCTCGCCGCGTCGAACAGGCCGTTGGCCGCCTCCTGGTCGTCGGCGCACTCGAAGAACCCGAAGAACCCCCGCCGCTCTCCGAAGCGCTCGATGTGCCCGCGGTTCAGGATCGCCGCGATCCGCCCGCGGACCTCGCCCGACCGGTAGGCCAGAAACGTCTGGACCTCGTTCCGCTCGTAGAACGGATGGGGGCGATATCCCACCAGTTCCTTCTGGCTGCCGCGCAACGGGGGGACCCAGTTCGGGTCGTCGCGGTACAGCGACCACGGAAACGCCAAGAATGCCTTCTTCTCGCGTCGGGACACAACGGGTATAACGGCCAAATTGGACATAAGACCACGCCTGAGGGCTGCCTTTCTCGCGCAATTTGGGCATTGTAACCTTGCGGCGGGGGTGGAGCAAGACGACTGGGACCGACGGCTGGGTGGCACGTCCCTGAGCCCCGAGCGAAGGGCGTGGCCCGCGTCGAGGTCACTTTCGCTGCGCCATGGATCGCCGCGATTTTGCGCGAATGTCAAACGCATTCGCGCCACCGCGCCACGGATCAATCAGATGAACAGGGTCCTGCTCACCGGCGCCAACGGATTTGTCGGCTCGAATCTGGCCGCGGCGCTCGTCGCCCGGGGCGACCGCGTGACTTGCCTGGTCCGGGACGACGCCCGGGCCGAGCGACTGCAACCGCTGGACGTCGAGATGGCCCATTGGCGGGGACTCGACGACCTCGACTCGCTCCGCCGCGCCGTGGCCGGCCGCGACGTGGTTTACCACGTGGCCGGAGCGACCAAAGCCGTGGGCAAGGCGGCACTTTTCCACGTCAACCACGAGGGCACGCAAAACGTCGCCCGCGTCTGTGCCGAGCAGCCCCATCCGCCGGTGCTCGTGTACGTTTCCTCGCTGGCGGCCGCCGGCCCTTCGTCGGTCGATCGGCCTCGGGTCGAGACTGACCCGCTGCGGCCGGTTTCTGATTACGGCCGCAGCAAACGGGCGGCGGAATTGGCCTTGCGCCGCCATGCCGATCGCGTGCCGATCACGATCGTCCGACCGCCGATCATCCTGGGTCCGGCCGATCGGGAAGGACTGGCCATGTTCCGGCCGGTCCGGCGATTTCGCGCCCACGTCGCGCCCCGCGGCGGCCGACATCGCTACTCGCTGATCCACGTCGGCGACCTGTGCGAACTGCTCATCCTGGCCGCCGAGCGGGCCGGCGGATCGAGACGGAAGAGAGCGACGCCGACGCCCGGGCGAAAGGCTGCTATTTCGCCGCGTGCCGTGAACATCCCACCTATGCCGAACTGGGACCGATGCTCCGCGACGCCGTGAACCGCCGCGTCGTGGTGAGGGTGCCGCTGCCCATGGTCGGCGTGTGGACCGTGGCCGCCGTGGTCGAGACCGTTTCGCGCGTCATCCGCCGCCCGTTGTATCTCAATCTCGACAAAGCCCGAGAAATCGCCGCCGGCTCGTGGACCTGTTCTCCCCAATCCGCGATCGACCAGCTCGGCTTCGCGCCGAACGTCCCGCTCGCCCAGCGTCTGAGCGAGACCGCCGAGTGGTACCGCGCCGCGGGATGGCTGTAGTGCAGGTAAAGAAAATCGCCTCGGCTCCCGCGATCTACCCATCCGAAAGTGGTAGTGTGTATCGACAACGGTCATTCCCGGCCCTGCCGGGCTGCCCCGGGCGGGGCGGTCTCCCGGGAGAGACCTATAGTTTCAGTATCTTTCTCCCTGTTCCCGGGCAGTGGGGAACTATTTCCCGAAGTTGTCTCGTCTGAAGGTGCAGGCGAGGATACCGTCAGTTCCCCCCCTTCCGTTGAAAGCGATCAAGGAGCATCTCCATGCGACGTGCTTTGGCAGTAGCGGTGCTGGGCTTGGGCCTTTCGATCACGTGGGCCGACGTAGCCCTGGCCCGGATCAAGCTCATTACCCTCCCCGTCCGCGAGCGGGTGGAAATCCAGTTGGACAACCCCAACGCCACGCTGGTCGAAGAGGAACGGATCGTCCCGCTGGTCAAGGGGGTCAACCAGGTCGATTTCTCCTGGGCCAACACGCAGATCGACCCCAACACGATCGTCTTCCGCGTGATCCCCCGCGTCGAACCGGCGGGCGAAGCGAGCAAGCCCAACGAACAAGCCAAGCCGAAGCAGCCGGCAAGCCGCTGGACGTGAAGGTCCTCTCGGTCAGCTATCCGCCGAACGAGGCGGCCCTGGTCTGGCAGGTCGCCGCGAGCGATTCCGGTCCGGCGCGCGTGCGGATCAGCTACCTCCTGGGCAACCTGACCAAGAGCTTCAACTACCGGGCGGTCGCCTCGAACGACGAGAAGACGCTGACGCTCTCGGAGTACATGCGCCTCCAGAACCTCGCCAACGAGGCATTCGGTTCGACCGGGACTCTGGGCCGGCTTCGGCCCCCGGTTCCTCAAGCCCATCGGCATCAACGAAACCAAGGAGATGCTCATCGAGAAGTACGAGCAAGTGCCGATCAAGAAGACCTACACCGGCGATCCGCAGGAGTTCGGCTATCTCGACCGGCCGCAGAACAAGCTCCTGGTGCCGATGCACTACGTCCTGAAGAACGACAAGGCCAGCCAGCTTGGTCGGGCGCCGTTGCAGTACGGCAAGGTGCGCATCTTCCAGGAGGACGGCCACGGCGGCACGGCCTTCCTCGGCGAGGACTGGGGCAAGTTCACGCCGCTGGACGACGAGATGCGGCTCTACGTCGGCGTCGCCCAGGACGTCGTCGTCAAGCGCACCATCGACCGCAACGAGCAGAAGCGGGTGGCGGGCAACCTCTACAACCGCGAGGTCGTCGTGAAGTACGAGATCGAGAACTTCAAGGACAAGCCCGTCACGCTGGACGTCTCCGAGAACATTCGCGCACTGCGCAACGAAGTGGCCGGCGACACCGGCCGCGACGTGCAGTGGGAGCTGGGCAAGGAAACGACGCTGCCGGGCGCGCCCGACAAGGAGAAGAGCACCTTCGAGCAAGGTCCTGTTCCACGTCGATCTCCCGGCCCGCGGGGCCGACGGAAAGCCGACAAGACGGTCCACAAGCTGCACGTGCTCATCAAGAACGAATGGTAACGATTCCGGATTTCTCGACCCCATCCTCGCATGAAAAGAATCGTCATGAAGATTATCCTTGCATCAGCAATCCTCGTGCTGAGCCTTGCGGCCGGCGTCCGCGGCGCAGGGCGTCGCGCAGAGCAACGTCGATCTCTCGACGGTCCCCACGCGGGACACCGTGCAACTGACCATCTACAACTCCGAAGACCTCACGCTGGTCCGCGAGACGCGCAAGGTGAGCTTCAAGAAGGGCGTCAACCCGCTTGCAGTTCTGTTGGGCCAACACGCTGATCGACCCGACCTCGGTGGAGCTGCGGTTCCTGACCCAGCCCGACAAGCTGGACGTGCTCGACACGACCTTCCCGCACGCCAAGCCGCAGATGCTCTACTGGAACGTCCAGAGCGAGATCGACGGCGAGGCGACGATCGAGATCACCTACTTCACCAGCGGCATCACCTGGTCGGCCGACTACGTGCTGCATCGCCGACCCGGACGAGACGCAGATGGGCTTCGAGGGCTTCGTCCGCGTGTCGAACAACTCGGGCGAGGAGTACGAGAACGCCCAGGTGCGGCTGGTGGTGGGCAAGATCAACCTGGTCGAGAAGATCGCCCAGTTGGCGCAGATACCGCACGGCAGAGGTGCGCGACAATTGCGAGGACGCAGAGCTGACGAGTCCAGGAAGGACGCGGCGCTCGGAAGGGCTGTTGGCACGAGCCGCGCCGGCCGCGGCGCGCCGCGCCGGCGCCGAGCCGCAGCAAGCCCAAGGAAATCATCAAGGAGGGCCTGAGCGAGTACTTCATCTACACCATCGAAGGCACCGAGACGATCCCCAACGGCTGGTCGAAGCGGATGCGGAGCTTCGAGGGCCAGACGGTGCCGTTCAAGATCCAGTACCGCTACCGCCCCGCCGAGTACGGCGACCAGCTCGTGCGCATGTACCTGCTTGACCAACGACAAGGAGTCGAAGCTCGGCACGACGCCGCTGCCCGACGGCATGGTGCGCGTCTTCCGCGACAACGGCCGCGACGGGCTGTCCTTCCTGGTCGCCCAGCCGATCAAGTACATCCCCATCGGCGACAAGATCGAGCTGAACCTGGGCCCCGACCCCGAGGTGATCTTCGAGCTGGTGAAGCTGCGAATCTGGCGGGACAACCTCTGGATGCAGATTCAGGGCGCCGACGTTTTCCGGCGGGTGGACGAACCCGGCGTGCAGATCGAGGTCAACAGCACCGTGGTCGGCTGGGACGACCACACGCTCTTCGCCCAGCGGATCCGCAACTACACCGCACAAGCCGATCGACGTGGAGATCCGCCGCACGCTTCCCGGGCGACGTCGTCTTCCGCAGCTCGCTGGGGGCCAAGAACTTCGACTACCAGACGGTCGAGTACCACGCCGCGGTCAAGCCGATGGAGAAAGCCAACCTGCTCTACGAGGTGCTCCAGCACCAGGGCCGCAACGCGAAGCAGAACCGCGTCACGGTCGAAGCGGCGCCGGTCCAATGAGCGAATCCGCCGACCTCTCAGAACTCCCGCAGCGACTCGTGGACCCCCTTGTGGATCTCGTACCAGAAGTTCAAGGCCGCCTCGTGCTTGTCGTTCTGCGAAACTCCTCCAGCCAGCGGAGTAGTTCCGGGTGGCGGTTGTTCTCGACGTCGTGCTGCCGCTTGAGGAAGGTGAGCACGAAGTCCGCGTTGCGTTCCGATTCCCAGAAGACCGACGAGTTGCGGCTGTTGATCCGGCTGGCCGTCATCGTGACCCGCTCGAGATACTGGTCCTTCTTGCCGTAGAGCGACTCCATGATCTCCGGCAGCATCTCCTCGGCCCACATGCGGTGGAAGCGGCACACGCCCAGGTTGTCCATGATCAGCTCCGCGCGAAACCGCTCGGCGTTGATCCGGCCGAGCGTTCGTGGGGGAGCGAAGTCGTTGCCGTAGTACATGTAGTACTTGCCCATGATCGGCATCGGCGAGAGCACTCCGGGCGTCCAGTACTGGTTGGGCACCATCCAGCCCTTGCGGGCGTAGCCGACGTAGACGAACGGGTCGAGCACCTCCTTGCCTTTGTCGCGGGCCAGACGCCGAGCGAATTTGCGGGCGCCTTCGCCCAGGTTCAGCAGCCCGCGCCGCTCGATGATGGCGTCGAGCAGGGCCACGCCCAGCTCGGCGTTGTGCATCGAATCGGTCTCGACGCCGAAACCCGAGGGCGTGAAGACGGGCCGCTCGGTGACGCCCAAGTCCGCCGGCTGCGACAAGCCGCCGGTCCAGGCACTCCATCAGCCAGGCCAGCACGCCGCCGACGGAGATGGCGTCGAACCCGTAGGCGTCGGCGTGGTGGTTGAGCCGCTCGGCGGCGCGCTGGTCGAAGATGCCGCACAAGGGCCCCATCGTCTGGTACGGCTCGTAGTCCTTCTTGTACTCGTCGCGATACTTCTTGCAGACGGCCGGGCAGGGCTCGCCGCAGTTGCGCTGCTGCTTGGGGACGATGGTCTCCTCGTTGAACTGCCGCAGGTAGTGGTCGACGACGAATCGCTGGTGCAGGTCCAGCCGCTCGGCTTCGTCCATGTAGATGGAACGGTAGTTGAAGGCGATCACCCGGCCGCCCATCGTGGCGTAGTTGACGCCGAACGTCCCGCCGGTCTCGAGCTTGGGATCGTAACGGTACTTGACGGTCGCCTCGAGATCCTTGGCGCCCAGCTTCTTCTGATACTTGTCCTGGAACCACTGGTCGGCCACGGTGCGGTCGCGGAAATCCTCGTCGACGAAGGTGCCGCCGTAGATGACCGCCGCGATGCCGTGCTGCTGGAGCATCTTGCTGCCCATGCCGCCGCGGCCGGCCCAGGTGTCGATGGTCGTCAGCTTCCCGTCCGAGATGGGAGCCGAGGCGATGGCGCCGAAGTCGGTCGCCGCGGCGGCGGGCCCGGCGCCAGGATGCGCGGATCGGTCTTGTATCGCTCCGCCGTAACGGTCGAGCACGTGGTCCATCAGCGCGTAGACGCCGCCTCGACCGCCGCGCCAGACCTGCTCGACGGCGACCGGCTCGATCAGCACCTCGATCTCCTCGCCGTGCGTGCGGTTCAGGACGAGCACGGAGGGCGTCGCCGCGCGTCCCGACGAGCGCGAGCATGTTGATGCCCAGGTTGTCGAAGACCAGCCCGGCCCCGCCCATCGACGAGACGTAGAAGCCGCCCCAGCACGGCGAGAACCCGCTGAAGATCAGCCGGTTCGAGCCGGGAAAGATCGAGCCGGCCAGAAGGCCCGTGCCGATGTTCAGGCTGTTGTGCTTGCCGGCCAGGTGCAGGCCCAAGTCGACCGGCCCGAAGAAGTCGCCCAACGCATAGCGGTCCACCCGGTAGAAGCCCGTGGCGGCATCGACGAAAAGGACTTTTTGGTGGACATCCATGCGAGAAACCACTGGGGTATGTGCTTCGTTCCGAAAAACCGCGATCGGAGCAGTCTAACTGACTCGTCGCCGGAGTCCTACTCGCCCCGCGAGGAACTTATTCCCCCCAATGGCGTGATCCCGGGTCGGTTGACCGCAAATGAACGTTTCGCAGATCGAGTCCCGTCATGTCGTGGCCGGGGTGGGCCTCCGGAGGCCATGAGAGCTTCTGCCGGATGTCCTCGGGCGCCCGCGACCGTCCTTCGACGAGCCGGTCGCCTGCGCAAAGCTGATCATCACGCTGCCGTCCGGCATCGTTCGGGCGCCGACCCAGCTTGTGAAGCCGGGCGTCCGCGGCGAGTGATAGATCGTCTGGCTCGCGGGTCCTTACGGAACCTTCTCTTCCATCGCCGCACGGAAGGCGGCCGCCGCGTTCAGGGCACGCTGGGAGACCAGCGTCGGGTCGCGCTCGCCGAGCAGCGCCCGGGCGAAGCCGCCGGGCTCCAGGACCCACGTCGTCGCGAGGTGGCCGAGCATGCGATCGGTCGCGTCGCGCCGGGCGCAGGCAATCAGGGCCTTGGTCGCGTCCACGCTGTCGAAGCTGGCCGGCCAGACCCGGAACCCCTTGTCTTGAAAGTACCGCACCGAAGGGTAGTCGGTCCGTTTGTCGTAGTGCCAGTCGCAAATGACGATGTCCTTGGGAATCAAGTCGACGGCCGGCGCCGTGCCGTTGTTGCTGGCCGACCAGCCATCGTACTTCATGACGTTCGCGTCGATGAGGCGGTCGCCCCACATGAGCATCGTGACTTTCTTCTCGCCCACCAGGTGCCTGTGGTAGTCGCCGACGGCCCGGGCAAACACCTCGGCCGGCGTCTTGTCCCGGCACCGCTCGCATTTCTTGCTGGCGATCACGAGGATTTCGTCCATGCCGACGTGCATTGCGTCGGCCTCGAAGTCGGCGATCAGCTCGTCCATCAGCGAGAAGACGATCGGGTTGACCTCGGGATGCAATGGGCACCAGCTCCGCAGCTCCGTCCACCGCTTGTCCGGCGTGTCGTCCGGCAGCTCCTCCAACTCGCGGTATTGAGTCAAGAGCGGATACAACGTGTGCCGCCAGGACTGATGCCCGAGGCAATTGAATTGAGGAATGACGCGAACGCCGCGAGCGCGGCAGAACCCGACGAGATCCCGCGCGTCGGCCTTGGTGATGAACTTCGTCTGGATCAACTCGGGGTGGCTCTTGTACTCGTAGTTGTAACCCACCTCCAGGACGATGACGTTCACTCCCAGCGGGGCCATGATCTTGTCGATGGCCTCCTTCAACGGGACCAGCCCCTCCGATCCTCCGGCCAGGCCCCAGGCCATCACGTGGACCCCGCGCCACGCTTGCGGCGTCGACGACTTCGGCTCCTCGGCCGGGAGCATGGCGGTGGCAACCATCACGGCCGCGAAGGTCGCCAGACCGGGAAGGAGTCGGTGGGAAGGCTTCATGGTTGTCCTCGTGGGAGTTGTTTTCGCAATGATACGGGCCGTTCATGGGGTCCCGTGGGGCACATACCGTCCGGCAACCGCTTTCCGGCACGACGGCAACCCCCAGTTTAGCGTCCCGCGCCCATGATGGAAGCTTTCACGCCGGACTTTTTCTGCTATAATGCCCGTCCGATGATTCCAGCCACACCCAAACCAAGGAGGGGTCACATGGCTGTCACGCGGATTCCTATTCCCGAATGGGCCAGGATTCAAGAGGCCGACAAGCGGCTCGAGTTGAGCCTTGCCGAAATCGACCTCTCGGTGCGCACCGTCAACTGTCTGGAAGAACAGGGCATTTTCACGGTCGAAGACCTCCTGAAATGCACGCGCCAACGGCTGTTGGAGGTCCCCAACCTCGGAGAGAAGACCCTGGAGACCATCTACGATGCTTTGGGGAAGCTCGGTTTCCACCGGACGTCAAAGCGCCCGGCGGACGGGCCCCCGGCACGAGACTTCGCGCTGCTTCGCGAGTGAGGAGGGCTGGACCATGAGTAATTGTTGGCCGCGGGTGGCCCCGATGTTGGCCGCGGCGCCGCTCGCCGTGTGTCTCGTCGCGGGGATTCTATCAAGCGGAACGTGCGTCGCGGGCGAGGCCGGCCCGCAACCGCCGGTCGTGCTGGGCAGTGCCGCCGGCTCGATGCTGGTGCCGACGCCCGACGGCGCGATCGACATGATCTCGGTGCGCACGGTCGATTCGACCCGCGAGGTGGTTCGGCTACGATCCACCGACAACGGCGCCACCTGGACGGAGCCCGATGCCGTCGTCGAGCTGGCCGCGGAGGGTTTCGGCGAGCCGCTGCCGATTCTGGCCCGCAACGGCGAGCTTCAGTTCTTCTGGATGGTGGCGCGCCGCACCGGCAACGAGCCGGGCATCGACTACTTCATCGACATCTGGAACGCGCATTCCACCGGCGGACAGACCCAGTGGTCCGCGCCCCAGCGGATCTTCGAAGGCTACGTCGGGTCGATCAACGGGATGACGCAACTGGCCGGCGGACGGATCGTCGTGCCGTTCGCCTACTGGGTCGGCGACCGGCCGTCGGGCCCGCCCACCGGACCGAACGTCGCGACCACCGTCTATTCCGACGACGAAGGGCGAACCTGGCGCCAGTCGCCGGCGAAGCTGATGACGCCGTGTTACGCCGACTACAACGGCTCGAACTACGGGGCGTGCGAGCCGACGATCCTCCAGTTGGCCGATGGCCGCGTCTGGATGCTCATCCGCACGCAGACCGGCCGCCTCTACGAGTCCTTCTCGCCCGACGGCGCCGAGTGGTCCGAGCCCAAGCCGTCGCGGTTTCTCTCGTCGGACTCGCCGGGCTGGCTGGTGCGTCTGCCGGACCGGCGGATCGTGCTGTTGTGGAACAACTGCCAAAACACGTCGCGAATCAACGGCAAAGGCGTCTACACGAATCGCGACGCCTTGCACGCGGCCGTGTCGGGCGACGAGGGCAAGACGTGGCGAGGCTACCGGGAGATTTGCCGCGATCCATTGCGCAACGAATCGCCGCCTAAGCGGGGCGACCGCGGCACCGCTTATCCTTACGCGGTCGCGACCGGCGACGGCACGATCCTGAGCGTGACCGGGCAGGGACACGGCCGCCGGAATCTCTTGCGGATCGATCCGCGGTGGCTCGACGAAATCTCACGGGAAGAGGACTTCTCCGCCGGGCTCGACGAGTGGTCCGTGTTCACGGCGTTCGGCGAGCCGGTCTACTGGTGGCGCGACCGCAAACCGGGGGCGTGCCTTGTCGATCATCCCACTCGCGGCGGCGCCAAGTGCCTGCACGTCCGCCGGGCCGACGACAAACCGCCCGACGGCGCCGTCTGGAACTTCCCCGCCGGCCGACAGGGACGGCTGACGCTGAGCCTGATGCTCAATGAGGGTTTCGCCGGCGCGAGCATCGCCCTGGCCGACCGGTTCATTCAGCCCACCGACGAGACGGGCGAGAAGAAGGTGCTTTTCAGTCTATCCATCGCCCCCGACGGCGGGCTGCCCGGTGCTGCGCGGCTGAAACCGGGACGCTGGTACAACCTTGAGTTGGCGTGGGACCTGCCGTCCGGCCGGTGCCGCGTACTCGTCGACGGCCACGAGGCCGCTGTTCTCGCGCCATTGGGCGACGACCACGACGCCGGCATCTCGTACTTGCGCCTCCGCTCAACGGCCGACTCCGTCGACCCGGCAGGCTTCCTCGTCCAGCGCGTTCAGGTCGAGGTGACGCCGTAACGGCGTCGACCGAGGCGAGTCATCGAGACCAGCCGAGTGTTGTCGTCGCGTTTCTTCTGTCTCGTGCGTCATCCAACCTTAATTTGGGGGTAGAGGCGTTTGAGTGTGTGCCGTGCGTCGTCGATTTTGAATTGCCAATCGACGCCACGTTGCTTGTCGTTGGTCTTTGTCGACCAAGCAGCAATTTCCTTTTGTAGTTCGTCCAGTTCACCGATGCGTCGGCCGTGTCCTTCCGGCAAGCGTGTGTGAACGGTGCTGAGGCATCTGGTATTCTGGATGGCCGTCAACACGCTGCGCGGTGGAGGATGGCCGATGGGTACCGACGAGGTTTCGCGGGAGATTCCTGCGCGGGTGGAGGGCGTTCGGGGGTTAAACGGGGACGCAGCTAGTTTGTGACACCCCGTCCTGCCCACGTCCTACTACAACCTGATCGGCGACGGCGACGGCGACGGCCTGACCGGCATCAGCCACGGCGAGTTCGGCAGCCAGATCGGTGATGAAACTCCGATCGACCCGGACCTGGGGCCGCTGGACTTCCATGGCGGCGCGACGCGGACCCACGCTCCGCACGTCGGCAGCGCGGCCGTGGACCGGGGCGACTACCAGTTCGCCACCAGCCCCTCGAACCGGATCACCCGATTTGTTTACGACGACCTCGGCCGGCTCGTTTCCGAAACCCGGCAGGTCGTCTTCGACGACGGGCCCTCCAGCGAAATCGACGACGTCACCACCGGCTACGCCGACCTCTACCGACAGCAAACTCGGGAGAATCATCGGCGTCACCCACGGGTTTCCGAGGAAAATGTCCCAACGCTTCTTTGCCGTCCACTTTGCTCCACCGTCAAAGCTTCGCGCGTTCGCCCGCGACCGCGACTGCCACACGATTTCTAATCAACCCGTGCCGCGAAGCGTACCGATACGCAGATCTAGCTGGATCGCGCGATTCACGGGACTTCCGACGGATACGGCCGCTGAGTCTGGCAGAACGCTCTTGTCCGACTGACCCGTCCCGCGGGCATTCGTTCTGTACCTTGCAACCAACGGAGTGACTATCGTGAAACTTGGCAGACTTACGGCATTTGCCCTATTGTGGGGGATGTGTTTTTGCGCGAGCTGGGCTGTCGCCCAGTCCAACACGTTGGCCATGATGGCCGACGAGCCCGCCGCGCGGGCCGACGAAGCAGCGCCACCCGCGGCGGAGCCGGCGGGCAACGACGCGGCCTACGGCGCGGGCTCGGGCGGCGGGGGAAGATCCTGCAATCGCGGTTGCCAGTGCGGCGAGCTCGGCGACCCCTGGACGATACCCCAACTGTGTTGCCTGAAGGACAACGGCGTCACGGTCGGCGGCTGGCTTGAAGGCGGCATCTACAGCAACCAATACGGCGCGGCGAGCAACGGCCCGATCGGCTTCCGCAACGTCGGCGACGGTTTCACCATGGACCAGATCTGGGTGTTCGGCGAGCGGAAGACCGACACGAAAGGTTGTGGTTGGGACGCCGGCGGGCGGATCGATTACCTGTTCGGCGCCGACGGCCCCGACTCTCAGGCGTTCGGCGACCGCACCTGGGACTACGGTTGGAACAGCGCTCGCGACTACGGCTCCGCGATTCCGCAGGCGTACTTCGAAATCGCCTTCAACGACCTGGACGATCAAGGGCGGGCGGTTCTTCACGCTGATCGGCTACGAGGTCGTGCCCGCCACGCAGAACTTCTTCTACTCGCACTCGTACAGCATGTACTACGCCGAACCGTTCACCCACACCGGCGTGTTGGCCAGCTACAAGCCGCAACGATCGGGTGACGCTTTACGGCGGCTGGGTCAACGGTTGGGATGAGGGCTGGGAAGGCAAGAACCGGGGTTCGCAGTTCCTCGGCGGCGTCAGCCTGACGCTCTCCGAAAAGGCCACGCTCACCTGGGCGACGACCAGCGGCCGGATCGGCGACGGCACGGCGTTTGCCGGCGCGGCAAACGGCGACGTCTACATGAACAGCATCGTCTTCAACCGCAAGCTCAGCGAGAAGTGGACCTACGTCTTCCAGCACGACCTGGGCACGAACTACAACATCGGCGTCGACGACAACCAGTGGTACGGCATCAGCAACTATCTGATCCGCAAGATCAACGATTGCTGGTCCTTCGCGGGGCGGGTCGAGTGGTTCCAGGACCCGCAGGGCGCCCGCGTCTCCGGCGGCGACAGTCCCGGCAACTACGGCGAGATCACCTGCGGTTTCAACTACAGGCCGCACGCGAACGTCACGATCCGCCCGGAACTCCGCTACGACTGGTTTGACGGATTCGCCGGAACGACCGCGCTGCCGTTCGACAACGGCAGAGCCGACACCCAGCTTTCCGGCGGCCTTGACATGATCTTCACGTTCTGAGGCGAGAATCGCGCCATCTCCGGGCGGCGCCGCGTATCATCGCGGGTGGTGACGCCGGCGATCTTCCGCAACAACGTTGCCGCGGCCATGCGGCGATGTCGGAAGATCGTCGTACCACCGCCGTAGTGCAAGACACTGTCGTATTGCGCCAATCCTTACCCGACGCGGTATCGCCGGAGGGCGTCCGGGTTGAGTTCGATGCCCAAGCCGGGTCGGACCGGCAAGGGGATCGTCCCCTCGACCAGCGTCAACTCCTCGGCGACCAGTTCGCGACGCAGGGGCGAGTCGCAGAGTTCGGCGGGCAGGAATTCCAGGAAGGGGCAGTGGCCGACGGCCGCCGCCAGATGGGCCGAAGCCGCGATGCCGATGCCCGTCTTCCAGCAGTGCGGCACCACCAGCCGCCCACGGTCCTGGGCCAACTGGCACACCCGCATCGCCTCGGTCAGCCCACCGACCCGGCCCACGTCGGGCTGCACCACGTCGACTTGCCCCCGGTCCATCAGGTCGAGAAACTCGAACCGCGTGTTTTGCCACTCGCCCGCCGCGATCCGCATGGGGGCCTCCCGGGCCAAGACGGCGTAGCCTTCGAGGTTGTCGATGGCCAGCGGCGTTTCGAGGAAGAACAAATCCAGCGAGTCCCACCGGCGGATGGTCCGCAGCGCGGCCTTGGCGTCCCACCAGCGGTACTGGACGTCGACCATGAGGGTGAACTCCGGACCGACCGCCTCGCGGCAGGCCGTGAGGATTTCGGTCATCTGCTCGTCGGTGCCCGTCAGGCCGCCGTGACGATAGGGCCCGGCGAGGGTACACTCGAGCTTCGCCGCCCGATAGCCGTACTCCCGCGCCCGGCGTGCCCAGTCCACCAACGACCGGGCGTACTCGTCGACGCTGGTTCCGCTGGGCTGGAGCGAGGCGTAGGGCGTGATATGATCGCGATGCGCACCGCCGAGCAGCTTGTAGCACGGCAGACCCAGGGCCTTGCCCTTGATGTCCCACAGGGCCACGTCGATCGCCCCCATGGCCGCGATCACGGCCCCGCGGCGGCCGCTCATCGCCGTGTAGGTGTAGAGCCGCTCCCACAATGCGGAGGTGTCCAACGGGTCGCGACCGACCAGCAGGTCCTTCATCCCCATCGCCATCGTGTGGCTGCCCGGCGACTCGACGGCCGCCTTGGCCAGCCACGGACCGGTGTCCGTTTCACCGACGCCCGTGACGCCTTCGTCCGTGTGGACCAGCACCACGACGTCGTCCTGCGACGAAGACGTGGCGTCCTGCCTCAGCTCGGGCGCCACCAGCACGATACATTCGATGTCGGTGATCTTCACTGTATTCTCCCCGTTCTTCCTGAGGCCGTGAGGACATCAAGTTAGCCGCCGCGTCTGCGCGGCGCCGAAGAAACCTGGAAGCGGAAGCACGGGTGGGCAAGCCACCCATGGCACCCGTGAAACTGAACTTGGCAACCCCTAGAACGTGACCGTCAATCCGCCGTCGACCACGAGCGTGTGGCCGGTGATGTAGGAGCACTCCTCGGAGGAAAGGAATAGGATGGCCTGGGCGACCTCCTCCGGCGAGCCCGCCCGGCCCAGCGGGATCTTCCGCCGCCGCACGTACCACTCCTGGAACTCGGGCGTCGTCGTTTCGTCGACGCCGCCGACGAAGCTCATTTCGGTGTGGACGCAGCCGGGCGCGACGACGTTGACCAGGATGCCGTACTCGGCAAGGTCCACGGCCAGGGACCGCGACCAGGCGTTGATCGCCCCCTTGCTCGCCGCGTACGGTCCGACGACCGCTTCGGAGGCGATGGCCTGGATGGACGAGACGTTGACGATCCGGCCGTAGTTCCGCCGCCGCATGTGCGGCACGACCAGTTTGGCCAACACGTACATCGCCTCCAGGTTCACCGCCATCGTCTCGCGCCAGTGCTCCAGCGTGCTCTCGACGTGCCGTTCGAAGTAGCTGAAACCGGCGTTGTTCACCAAGACGTCGATCCGGCCGAACTTGTCGACGGTCAACTTGACGCAATACTCCAGCGCGTCGTGATCCGTCACGTCGCCCGGATACGCCGCCACGGTGGGCAACTCGTCGGCCAACTCCTTGAGCCGCTCGACCCGGCGAGCGATGGCGACCACGTGAGCCCCCTCGCGTGCAAAGAGCCTCGCCGTAGCCTGTCCGATCCCGGAGCTGGCCCCGGTGATGAGGGCAACCCGCTGGTCAAGTCGCATGGCTTCGTTCTCCCGTCGATCGCGCCAGGATCCGCCCCAAGGACATTGGAGACCATTCTACCCGAAGCCCCGAGCCCTCGCCATCCACCATTCTTGGAGCGCGGCCCGCTTTCAACTCCTACAGCGGCGCGAAGGACCCTTCGTCGCCGTCGCCGGGTTCGATCGGCAGGACGCGGCTTTGGCAATCGTGCGTCACGCGAACGAGCGTCTGAGCGGCGGGCTCCGGACGCCGCGCCCAGCGGAGCACGACGCGCCGGCAAGCCGCAACGACGGCTCACTCGGTTCTCCAACGAGCAGGACGTCCGGCCCGGCGAAACCCTCCGGCTCGATTCGGGCCGACTCGCTCGCGTCGGCTCTGGCGGCGAAGGACCGCAAGACGGCGTTCTCCTCGGCGTTGCGCCCGACGACCGCCTTGGTCGACTCGTCGAGCCGGATGTGCCGGCCAACGTTCAACAGCTCGAAATCCCAAGTCGTCGCCGACGGGGAGAATCGCATCAGGTCGCGCACCCGCGGGGCGAAGCTCTCCTCGGTCAGCGCGCAGCCGGTCGAGGGCTGGGCAAAGACCCGCAGCCCAAGCTGCCGGGCCAGGGCCATCAGCTTCGTCCGCCCCCGCCCGGAAAAGCCGTAGAGCCGATCGCGATCGACCAGCCCTTCGCGTTCGGGGATCGTCGGCGCGAGCTGTTTCGCCGACAGCGGGCGCAGCAACCGGCCATCCAGGCCCGACTCGTGGGCGATGACTTCCAGATCGCAGCGTTTCTGGCTCATCGGCCGCTGGCCCAGGACCTCGCCGCTGATGACGACGCACGCGCCAAGATTCTCCATCATTCGCCGGGCCATCTTGGCCATGTGGATGCGGCAATCGACGCACGGATTCACCGCTCGGCCGTAGCCGTGGCGAGGAGAGCGGATCAGATCGAGGTAGTCCTCGCCGACGTCGAGCACCGTCTGGCGGATGCCCAGTTCGGCGGCCGCCCGGGCCGGCGGGCACCTTGCCGCACGCGAACGTGGTCCGGACCGAGAGCGCGTCGACCTCGAATCCTTGCTCCTGAAGGATGCGAATCGCCAGCGTGCTGTCCAAGCCGCCGGAAAACAGGGCTACCGCTCGGGGCATGGGTGACGATCTCAATCCGACGGGAACGGCGGCAACTCGTCGTTGATCTCGCACAGGGCGTTTCGGGCGGCTCGCTGCTCGGCTTCTTTCTTGTTGCGTCCCCACGCGGCCTGGTAGCGGCTCGATCCGACTCGGGCGGCGATCTTGAAGCACTTGCTGTGGTCGGGGCCCTTCTCGTCGAGCAACTGATAGATGGGCGTCGTGCCGCTTGCTCGCTGGGCGAATTGCTGCAAGAGCGACTTGTAGTTCCCGCCGGCCTGCCCGTTGACGGCCAGTTCGATCTCCGGCCCGACGTGCTTGGTGATGAACTTCCGCGCGGCTTCCGGGCCGCCGTCGATGTAGATCGCGGCGATCAGCGACTCGAAGACGTCGGCCAACAGCGAGGGCGGAATGCTCGGATGGGTGGTCATGCCCTTGCCCAGGATCAGGAACTCCTCCAGGCCGAGCATTTCGCTGATCTTGGTACACGTCTTGCGGCTAACCACGATGGACTTGATCTTGGTCAGGTCCCCTTCGAGGTAGTCGGGGTACTTGTGGTAGAGCACGTCGCACACCACGGCGCCAAGGATCGCGTCGCCCAGAAACTCCAACCGTTCGTTCGAGGCGAGCCGATGCAGGGCGCCGGAGGCGTGGGTCAGCGCGGCCCGGAGAAGTGTCTTGTTAGAAAACGCAACACCGATCCGTTCCTCGCATCCCTCCAGAAGAGGCATAAGCTCCGGTCCCGGATCGGGGACAGTTTCGTGCGGCACGCGGCAGGTTCCTTTCTACAAAACAAAGAGCGTGACATGGAAGAAATCCCCTTTGCGCAAAGTACCAGCCTCCCCACGCTTTGTCAAGACGAGCCGGTCGCCCACGTTTTCTCGGACGTGGGCAAGTGGGGGTGCGACTTTTCGATTTCGCGCGAAGGAAAACCGCCTTCACGGCAACCACACTATTATACAGTCGGTAGAGAAGCCCGCCTTAGGTCATCCTCCAGGGCCAGATCACCCGGATTGTGGCATGAGGTCGCCGACGGCGATCGCCCGGCGTCACTGCGGAGGGTCGCCGCACGGGCACGCGGCGTACAAGACACTGGGTTTGAGAAGGGCAACAAACGCAGGGGAATTTGAGGAGGAAATGAAAATGTATCGAGTTCAGTCGAGCAGATTGTGCCAACGGTGGGTGCTTGTGGCACTCATTGCAGGTGGATTGGCCGCCTCTTTCGGCCCCGGTCCGCAGGCCGCGGCCCGCGCCGATGAGGCCGCCATCGAGCAGGCAAACAGCCTCTCCCGCGCATTCCGCGCGGCGGCCAAAAACGTCTTGCCGACCGTGGTCAAAATCCGGACCACGACGCTCCCCGTAAAGGGGGACGCTCCCCAAGAGCAGGTGAATCCCTTCAAGGGAACACCCGTTTGGGGACTTCTTCGGGGACGAGCAGACGCCGGGCTTCCGCTTCCAAGGCCAGATTCCGCGCCGTAGCGGCGTTGGCTCCGGCGTGATCATCGACCCGTCGGGCATCGTGCTCACGAACAATCACGTCCTCGAGGGCGCCGATGAGGTGGTCGTCGATCTGGCCGACGGACGCACGTTCAAGGCCACGGACATCAAACGCGACGAGCAAAGCGACTTGGCCGTCCTGCGGATCAAGGCCGAGGGGCCCCTGCCCGCCGCCAAGTTCGGCGACTCCGATCAACTCGAGATCGGCGATTGGGTGCTGGCCGTGGGGACGCCTTTCGAGTTGGACCAGACGGTCAGCGCCGGCATCATCAGCGCCAAGGGACGCTCGTTGGGTGGGCGGCGGCAGGGACAGCAGGGCGAGATTCCTCCAGACCGACGCCGCGATCAACCCGGGCAATTCCGGCGGTCCGTTGGTGAATCTCAACGGCGAAGTGGTCGGCATCAATACGGCGATTGCCTCGCGCACGGGCGGCTACCAGGGCGTCGGTTTCGCCATCGTCGGCAACGACGCGAAATGGGTCACCCGGCAGTTGATCGACACGGGTAGCGTCCAGCGGGCGTACCTGGGCGTGGGCATCCAGAAACCCTCGGGCGACGTGGCGAGCACGCTGGGCATCGCTCCCGGCAAGGGAGTTCTGGTTTCCGAGGTCTTCGCGGGCTCGCCGGCCGCCGAAGCGGGATTTCAGGAGGGCGACGTCATTGTCAGCTTTGCCGGCCGTCCGGCCGACACGCCCATCCAGTTGCAGGAGGCCGTCGAACGCTCCGCGATGGGCTCGACGCAGAAAGGTCGACGTCCTTCGCGACGGCAAGCCGATGGAGTTGCAGGTCGTCGTCAAGCCGCTGCCCAAGGATTTCGGCGCCGCGCCGCGCGATTCCGAAGGGTCGCAGCGCGAGGGCGCGCCGCCGTCGCACGACAGACAAGCAACTTGGGCATGAGCGTCGCCGATTTGACGCCCGACGTGGCCAAGCGATTGGGCTACGCCGGCGACGCGGGCGTCGTGGTCACCGAGGTCGATCCGGCGGGCATCGCGGCCGGCGCGGGCATTCGCGAGGGAACGATCGTCCTTCGCGTCGGACGCACCGTCGTCAAGAACATCGACGAGTTCAAGGACGCCGTCGCCAAGCAGCCGCTCAAGGACGGCGTCATGCTGCTGGTCCGCTTCGGCGGAGGGAACCGTTACGTGGTGCTGAAGAGTCCGTGAGAGCGACCCTAGAGGGCGGCCGGTATGTCGCGGCGGGAGAAGATCACGGCCGCCGCGACGTAGCCGGCCAGACCCACCGCCACGAGCGCGCCGTCGTACCAGAGCGAGAGCCGCCAGGCGTCGTCCCGGGCGAGGATGATCCGTTGCGGATCGAACGCCGTCAGGAAGGAGGCGTATCGCAGCCACGCGCCGGGTTCCCAGATTCGGGCGATCATTTTGATCATCAGCGAGACGACGAAGACCGCGACCGCGATCGATACGGTTCGCCATCGGTCGCGGTTGAACGACGAAATCATCGCGGTGACGCCCGTCAGGGCGAAGGTCATCGCCGCCAGGTTGATCGCCCCGGGCACGAACGGCGCCAGCGGGAGGTTCTCTTCCGGCCGGGCGACGACCAACCCGATCCAGTTGCCCAACAGCGCGGCGGCGGCGAGGACGACCGCGCCGAGCGTGGCGACGACGGCCGGGATGGCCAGCACGGTCACGCGGCGGACGGGCAGAGTGAGCGTGAGGTCCATCGTCCCGCGGCTGATCTCGCCGCTGATGGGATCCGAGCCGCGGCCGATGGCCCAACTCAGGCAGATCAGCATCGTGATCACGTGATCGTAGAGGAAGCTGAGCTGCCCGAGGGACGTGGCGAGATCGGCGATGGGCACGCCGAGCATTCGTTGGGAGAAGCTCGGCAGCATCGAGAGCACCTTGCTCCAGACGCCGAGTTGGAACAAGCCCATCAGCCAGACGAACAACCATCCGAACAAGACGAGCAGGACGCTGCCGGCGAGCAATTGCGGCCACGCCGCGGAGATAGCCTTGTTCCACAGGGCCCGGCTCATGCGTCGGTCTCGTCGGCGTCCTTCAGGCCGAGGCGGGAAAGCCATCGGCCGCGCGCCGGCCGCTCCGGCGGCGGCTGGGCCGGCGTCGCCGGACGCTTTCGCGGCGTCTTGCCGGCCATGGGTGCGCATCATCTCTTCGATTTGGAGGCGTTCTCGCGCCATCTTCGCCCGCTCGATCGAGATGTCGATCTCGGCCTTGCGGAGCTTCTCGCGAAGCTCCTCGCGAAGGCGTTTGACGTTCTCGCGTTCCTCGCGGATGATGGCGTCCTTGTCGATCGCCTCGGCGAACGCCGCGGCGCCGACGGCCACCGCGCCGACCTGGCTGCTCTGCTCGCGAAGCAGTGCTTGCAGCTCGCCGATTTCGCGGTCCTTCTCGGCGATGATGCGATCGGTGGTCTCGATCACCCGCTTGGATGTCGAGACGCTCCTGGACGGTCTCCTTCGTCGTTCTCGTCGAATTCCGCCTCGAGCGATTCGAGGAGACGTCGCTTCTGCGCCTCCCAGTCGAGGCTCTCCGGCACGCTGCCCTTGGCGGCGACTGCCGACGCCGGGCGACCGGGCAAGCTGCGACTTGAGGTCCTCGTTCTTGGCGCGAAGCTCGCGGAGATCCTCCAAGCGCCATCTCGTAGCGGCGGCGAAACGCCTCCGCTGTCGCCGGAGTCCCCGCCGGAATCCTGGCCGCGAGGCTCGTCCCGTTGCGATTGAATCGCGACGCGCTCGACGGCAAGCTCCTCGATCTCGGCTCGACGACGTTCGAGGTCCTTGCGATGCGCCGCCCGTTGCGCCTCGAACTCCCGCGCGATCCGTCGGCGCTGCCCCTCGGTGTGGGTGCGCTCGGTCGCCAACTCCTCGCGTCGAGCGTCCAACTCGGCTCGCTGATGGCGAAGGTCCTCTCGCTCGGCCTCGACGCGCCGGGCGTCCTCCTCGGTTCGCTGCCGCTCCAGCGCAAACGACTCCCGCTCGTGCCGGAGCTTCGCTTCCGCTTCGGCCAACTCCACGTGCCGCGCGGTCAATTCCGCCAGCCGCGTCTCGACCGCACTCTTGTTGCCGCCGCACGTCGTCGGCCAATTGCCGCTGCTGCCGCGACGCCTGGTCCTGGGCCGCCTGCCACGCGGACTGAGCCGTCTCGAACTCTTCCTTGAGCCGAGCAACGTCCTGGGCCTTCCGTTCGATTTCCCCCGCTCGAACCGATAGACTCCCCCTCGATTTGGCTGGAACGCGACCGGACCTGGACCAATTCCCGGGCGATGCGGTCGATCTGCGCCGCCAGATTCGCCTCGGCCGCGAGCAGTCGCTTCCGATGCGCGGCCAAGAACGTGTCGACCTGGCTTCGCTGCCGCTGGAGCGTCTGGACGAGCACGTCCGCCTGGATCGACTCCGGGGGTGATGGGGAGGTCAGGTCTTCCATACCATTGGTATACTCCACAGCCGCCCCTGCGTCAAAATGCCCCACCTTGGGAGGGGAGTGAGTGGTCAGTGGCCAGTGGTCAGTGGTCAGTGGCTAGTGGCCAGTGGCCAGTGGTCAGTTGTCGGTTGCCTGCGTGTCAGTGAAAACGCACGTCGACGGCGTCGGGGGATGCGACGTCCGCTTTCGGCTTTCGGCTTTCCGCCGCTTTCCGCTTTCCGCTTTCTGTCCTCCGCTTTCCGCTGCTCCTGCCTCGCGCCGCTCATTCGACGGTCTGCATGAATCGGGCGAATTGGGCGTCCAGAAGCCGCCAGTCCTTGCCAAATACGGACGTGAAGTCCGCCAATCGCTGGGTCGAGGGGTACGGTTCAAACGCCGTGCGGTCGGCCGTCAGGGCCAGGTATTTGGCAAACTCCCGCGGCCGCGTCTCGATCAGGTAGAACGCCAGGGCCCAGGCCTCGGCATAGGCCGCCGCCGGCCGGCTCCGAAAAGCGCGTCCGAAGCGGTCAACTCGGCCGGCAGTTGGCCCTCGGACTTGCCGGCCGCCAATGCGCGGTAGTCCCTCAGCCGGGCGCGATTGATCCGGTCTGATCGGCGGAGTGGGCCCGCGGGTCGTGTACGCCCGGCGCCTCGAACACGGTGGCCAGCCCCTCGACGACCCAGGTGGGCGGCGGGCAGTAGCGGCTGTGGACGCCCGTGTTGAAGGCCATCTGGTGCGTCGCCTCGTGGATCACCGTTTCGGCGTTCTGTTGCCAGTTGTTGGCGTCCGCCTTGCCGTCGGCGGCGTCGTATAGGATGATCCGGTTGGAGTCGAGCGAGTAGTAGCCCAGCACGCCGCGGCCCGCGGGCATGCCCTGCCGGGCGCTGTAGCGGACGAAGTCTTCCTGATTGCGGCAAACGATTCCGATCAGCGGGAACGGCGGCTCGACAAGCCGGAATCCCCGGACCGAAAAGTACTGGACGAACGACCGATAAAGGTCCTCGAACCGCTTGGCCCATTGGTCGCGCTGGCCCCGGGCGTGGGCAACCATGTAGTGCGTCGTGCCGGTGACCTCGTACCCGGGACCCAGTTCCCGCAGCAACGCCGCGCGAAGCTCGGAGGGCGAGTACGGGCGGAATTGGGCGGCGGTCTGGCGATAGTCGGTGGCTTCGTTCGGGTCGAACGACCAAAGGCGGCCGTCGCGGCCCAACAGGTGAACGGTCCTGGAATCCCATGCCAGCGGCGTGCCTTCCACCTTCTCCCCGCGGAGATTCAACTCCAGCATGCCCTCGACTCCGCCGCTTTTCCCGTCCGGCGGATTCGCCGCGGCCGAGACGCCGGCAAGCAGCGTCATCACCAGCGCGAGCATCGCGATTCGCATGGTCGTCTCCTTGGGTCGGCGAGATTCGCAGCGTTGGGCGGTGATTCCGACGCTAACTCCGACGCCAACGGCACATCGTCGCCGCCACCATCGGTGCCCCGCCGCCTCGATCCACGCCACTACAACTCTAGCCCTCAGACGAGCGGACACCCTTGGTGGCGGGGCAGTTTGTCGTGGCTTTTTTGTTGGATTTGCCCCCAACGGCGTATGGCCCACACTCAACGGAAGGTGGTATTGCCCTCCGTTTGGGTGGATCAAGAAAGCGGTGATGAATCACCGCACTCCACAAGATCGTGAATTGCAGCTTCTACGCCGTGCGAGGGGGACAGTCCCCTGCCGTCATGCGTCCCCGATCACCCACGGCTCGCGATACGTGCCCTTGACCAGGGCGTTGGCCTCGGCGTTGTCCTTGAAGCACTCGGCGTCGCGGTCCACGTCGAGCCAGGGGCCGAGCGTGATCGTCGGGGCGTCGACGTCGATCTCGTGGGCCTTCAGGTGGGTGAAGAGCCGCTCGACCATGTCGCTGAAATAGCGGCGTGTCGCCGACGGACTTGCGAATCTCGGCGGCCGAGGCCGGCTTGCCCAGGCGGTAGGAGATGTTGCCCGCGTGGGTCACGGCCGTCGAGCGATGGCCTTCGAGGACGTCGGCGTGGAGAGCTTCGCGATTGCCGGCGCGGACGGCGGCGATGAAGTTGCCGAAATGGTCTTCGCCGCCGGAGAACGTCTTGATCTTCTTGCCCTCGTTGTCGCAGGCGAAGCCGGTGCGGAGCATCACGTAGCCGCCTTCGCAGTGGACGCACGTGTCGGTCCGCACGCCGAGGAAGTCGGGCACGTCCTTCGACGCCCTTGGCCGCCGTCATGTTGTGGACCTCGTAGAGGACCGGGGCGGACGGGGAAGTCGTAGTAGATGATCTGCGTGTTGGGCACGTCGCCGGCGTCGTTGAACGCGAACCGGCCGCCGCAACTGATCACGCCGCCGCGGCAGCTTCTCTTCGCCCAGGCACCCAGCGGGCGAGGTCGATCTCGTGGACGCCCTGGTTGCACGACTCGCCGTCGCCCATGTTCCAGGTGAAGCTGCAATCGTACTGGATGCGGTCGCGGTAGATCGGCTCCTTGCGTGCCGGGCCGCACCAGAGTTCGTAGTCGAGCGTCTCGGGGATCGGCAGCGGCTCGGTCCGCTTGCCGATCGACGTCCGCGGCTTGTTGGCGAACGCCGTGATGTACTTGATCTTGCCGAGCTCGCCGGGCTTGACGTACGCCATCGACGTCGCGGACGGTCTCGCTGCGAGCGGCTCTGGGTGCCGATCTGGACGAGGCGGTTGTACTTCCGCGCGGCCTTGACCATCTGCCGGCCTTCCCAGATGAAGTGCGAAAGCGGCTTCTCGCAGTAGACGTCCTTGCCGGCCTGGCAGGCCCAGATGGTCGGCAGGGCGTGCCAGTACTGCATCGTGGCCACGCGCGACGACGTCGAGGTCCTTCGCTCGCGATCAGCTTGCGGAGATCGACGAACTTCTCGACGTCGTGCTGGTACTTGCTCGCGGATCGCCTCGGCGCACTTGCGTCGAGTCGCTGGCGGTCGGGGTCGCAGATGGCCGTGACGCGGACGCCCTTCTGGCCCTCGAAGCTCGGCAGGTGGGCCCCCATGCCGCGGACGCCCAGCCCGATGATGCCCACGCGAATCTCGTCGTTGGCCCCCAAAACGCTTCGGCCGGCGACCATGGGGATCGCCAGCGACGCCGCGGCGACGGACGAATGCCGAAGGAACTGTCTGCGAGTGAGGGACATGATGGCTCCTTTGCGGTGCACGGGTTGGGGTGGGAGTTGCCCCCGAGGCGATTTCCATGCTACCGATTTCGAGGCCGTCTGTCAAATTGGCTTGACCGTCTCCGCCACCGAGACCTTTCTCGACACTGACCGCCCGATAAGCTCTTTTTACCATGGGGATGGCTTTCCACTTACGATTCGCGGCACGAAACCATGAGTTCTCCCGATCCGGCTTCCTCCGACCGGCCGCAACCGCCGGTGGGAATCGATCTTGGCACGACGCTTTCGGTGGTGGCCTACGTCGACTCGACCGGCCGGCCGACGACCGTGCCCAACCGCGCCGGCGAGTTGCTCACGCCCAGCGCCGTCGCCTTCGAGGAGGACGTGGTCATCGTCGGCCGCGAGGCGATCAAGGGCTCGGTGCTCGCGCCGGAGGCCTTCGCCGACTGCTTCAAGCGCGACATGGGCCGCGCGAGCCTACCACCGCGAGGTCGTCGGCCAGAACGTCCCGCCCGAGGTGCTCAGCGCGTTCCTGCTCAAACGGCTCAAAGAGGACGCCGAACGGCGGCTCGGGCCCATCCGGCAGGTCGTCATCAGCGTGCCGGCGTTCTTCGACGAGGGACGCCGCAAGGTGACGCAGGACGCCGGCCGCCTGGCGGGCTTGGAGGTGCTGGACATCATCAACGAGCCCACCGCCGCGGCCGTCACCTTCGGCTACTACCGCGCGGTGCTCGGCGACGCCGCCGACCGGACCGGCGAAGGTCGAACGCCTGCTGGTCTACGACCTCGGCGGCGGCACGTTCGACGTCACCATCCTCGAGATCGAAGGCACCACGTTCCGCACCGTCGCCACCGACGGCGACGTGCAGCTCGGCGGCCACGATTTCGACGAGCGCCTGGTCGCCGATCTGTCCGAGAAGTTCCTCGCCGCCCACGGGCTCGATCCCCGGAGCGACCCGAGCGACGCCACGCAGCTCTGGCTCGACGCCCAGGAAGCCAAGCACGCCCTGTCCGAACGCCGCAAGACCGCGATCGTCTGCCACCATCACGGAATCCGCATGCGGCAGGAGGTCAGCCGCGAACGCTTCGAGCAGCTCACCCAGGACCTCTTGGGTCGAACCGAGGCGACCACGTCGCTGGTGCTGCGTCAGGCGGGCTTGCAGTGGGACCAGATCGACCGCATCCTGCTGGTGGGCGGCTCGACCCGAATGCCCATGGTCGCCGAGATGCTCCGCCGCCTCAGCGGCAAGGAGCCGGACCGCTCGCTCTCGCCCGACGAGGCGGTCGCCCACGGCGCGGCCCTGTACGCGGCGATGCTCATGTCCGGCGTCCGGCTCGGCGGCCCGCTCGAAGGTCGACCTGATCAACGTCAATTCGCACAGTCTGGGCGTCGTCGGCCTCCACGCGGCGACCGGCGAGCGTCGCAACGTCACGCTCATCCCCAAGAACACGCCGCTGCCGGCCCGCATGGTCCGGCAGTTCCAGACCGCCCGGGCGAACCAGCCCAGCGTCAAGGTGCCCGTGGTCGAAGGCGAGAGCCCGCGGCCGGAGCACTGCATCGCCCTGGGCGAGTGCATCATCCGCGACCTTCCGCCGGGCTTGCCCAAGGGAACGCCGATCGAAGTGACTTACGAGTACGCCGCCAACGGCCGGCTCACGGTCACCGCGCGGGTTCCTTCCGTCCGCCAGTCGGCCCACGTCGAGACTCGAGCGGAAGCAGACCGGCATGAGTCAAGACCTGGAGGCGTGGCATCGGCAGCTTTGCCCGGCCGAACCGGCGGCCGCGACGCCCGCGACGCCCGACGCGCCGCCCGAGGACGTCGATCGGGTCCACGCTGCTGAAACGTCTCGACGCGCTGTACGTGCAGGCCGGCACCCGGGCAGTGCTGCTTTCGGTGCCGCCCAAGGTTCGCCGCAGTCTCGAGTCGGCCCGCGCGGCCGCCGAGGAGCTCCACCAGGCCGAACAGGACTTTCAGCGAATCGCCGGCGCTGGCCGAGGGCCCCGACGAACGCGAGACGCGGCAGCTCTCGGCCGATGTCGCCCGGGCGAAACTGGCGGTGCAAAACGCGAGGACGAAGTCGCGATTCGCGCACCTGGTTCTCGGCCGCGACTGCGTCGACGCCGGGTTCAACCCGCCCGAGCTGGCCCGCCACGTCGCCGAAATCCTCCTGCTCCGCAAGCGTTTGGAAGCGTAGGGCGGCGTTGGGAGGCGTTATTGACGTCTGCGTAGCCAATGCGCGGGTGCCATGGGCGGCTTGCCCGCCCTTGCCCCGAACAGCAAGGGCGGGCAAGCCGCCCATGGCACCCTTCGGTCATTTGCTTTGCAGGGGTCAATAGGAGGCGTAGAGTCGAGCGAGTCCCACCACGCCTCTTCGGTCCTCCTCGGTCGCTACCCCAACTCGTCGAGCGCCGCGAGAACTTGTCGGTCATGGTCGTCCACCTTGACGTTCTTCCAGACCTTGCGCACCGTGCCTTCGGCGTCGATCAGGTAGGTCGAACGCTGGATGCCCATCGACGTCTTGCCGAAGCGGGTCTTCTCGCGCCACGCGCCGTAACGCTCGGCCACCTCGTGCTTGGGGTCGGCCAGCAGGGGGAAGTTCAGGTCGAACTTGTCGCGGAACTTGACGTGGCTCTCGACCGTGTCCGGACTGACGCCCAGCAGCTTCGCCCCCAGTTGGGCCAACTCGTCCTTGCGGTCGCGGAACGAACACGCCTCCTTCGTGCAGCCGGGCGTGTCGTCCTTGGGATAGAAATACAGCACGACGGGCGATCCCCGCAGCGTGCTCAGCTTCACCGGGTTGCCGTCGGTGTCGGCGAGTGTGAAATCGGGGGCCTTCTGGCCGGGTTCGATCCAGTCGCTCATGGTTATCCTCCATCAAGGGGGTGTGGGTTTGTTTAACCGTCGGAATTATACGCATCGCGGGCCCGACGCCCAAGAAACCCGGCCGACGCACTTCCTCGTCAACACTGGCCGGGTACAATGGGAGGTTGATGTGCGAGGCGACTCCGTCGCCGACAGGTTTCGCGATTTGCCGTACCTCGGCGACGCCAAGCATCGCGACGCGCAGGTCAGGACCGCCCTGGCCCCCACCGGCTCCCAGCTGGTGGCGACAGGCAGCGACTACGCGGTGGCGCCCGGAACCGTGCGCAAGCCCGACGGCACGCCCTACCGGGTGTTCACGCCGTTCCACCGCGCATGGTGGGCAGCCGGCTGGTCGGCGCCCGCGCGAACCCCGGACCGGATACCCCTGCTCGACCTGACGGGAGAGGCCCTGCCGACCGCGGCGGCGCCCCCCGGGACCGCCCTTCCTGTCGCCGGACAGGCCGCCGCGAGGGCCCGGTGGGGCCAGTTCCTCGCCGAGCACCGCGACGACTACGCCACCGATCGCGACCGCCCGGATCGGCCCGGCACCACCCGGCTGTCCCCCGCACTGCGCTGGGGCGAGGTGCACCCGCGCACCCTGCTCGCCGCCCTGGACCCCGACCGGGACCGCCGCCTGATCGCAGAGTTCGGCTGGCGGGAGTTCTACGCCGATGTGCTGCACCACAACCCGACCACCCGAACAGCCAACCTCAACCCCGCCTACGACCAGATGGCCCACGACTCCGGTCCGCAGGCCGATGCGGCATTCGAGGCCTGGGCGCAGGGCCGCACCGGGTTCCCGTTCGTGGACGCCGGGATGCGTCAGCTGCGCGCCGAGGGCTGGATGCACAACCGGGTGCGGATGGTCGTGGCCTCCTTCCTGGTCAAGGACCTGCACCTGCCGTGGTGGCGCGGGGAGCGGGAGTTCATGCGTTGGCTGATTGACGGCGATCCCGCCTCCAATGCGCACGGCTGGCAGTGGGTTGCCGGCTCGGGCACCGACGCCGCCCCCTACTTCCGGGTCTTCAACCCGCTGCTGCAGGGTCTTCGCTTCGACCCCGACGGCGACTACGTGCGCCGCTACCTGCCCGAGCTGGCCCACGTGGCCGGGCCCGCCGCGCACCAGCCCTGGACCGTCCTCGATGGGTACGCGCACGGCTATCCCGAGCCGATCGTCGACCATGCGGAGGAGCGCGACGAAGCCCTGCGCAGGTACGCAGCGATCCGCTGACCCGACGGCCCCTCGAATCGGTGCCGCGAAGCCGCGATCCCCAGGCCGCCGCATGGCAGACTGGCCACGTGGCCATGCTTGCAGCGATCTCCCTCAAGGGCGGCGTCGGCAAGACGTCGGTCGTCCTGGGCCTGGCGGCCACCGCGTGGCACGAGGGGCATCGCACCCTGGTCATCGACCTGGACCCGCAGGGCAACGCCACCTCCGCGCTGGACCCGGCCCCGTACGAGTTCACCAGCAATGACGTCCTGGCCGACGGACGACCCGGCGTGGCCGCCGAGGCGATCGTGGCCAGCAACTGGGGCCCGGGCATCGACGTCCTACCCGGCGAGCGGGCGCTGGAGCATCGCGCGCACGCCGAGGGCCCGGACTCCGCGCTGCGCCTGCGCACCAGTCTGATCGGCGCACTGGACCGCTACCACACGGTGCTCATCGACTGCCCGCCGTCGCTGGGCGAGGCTGACGCGCAACGCGCTGGCCGCTGCCCCGGCCGCGCTGATCGTGACCGAGCCGTCGTACTTCGCCCTGCAGGGCGCTGAGCAGGCGCTGGAGGCCGTGGCGGTCGCCCGAGCGGCCACCAACCTCGGGCTACGGCCCGCGGGCATCGTGGTCAATAGGATGCGCCGCAGCACCGAGCACGCCTACCGGCTGGCGGAGCTGCGTGAGACCTACCCCTCGCTCGTGCTCGAGCCGCCCATCCCGGATCGCACGGCGATGACCGCCGCGCAAGGTGCGGCGGTGCCCATCACGGCGCTGCGCACCAGCGGCGCCCGCGACCTCGTGTCGCTGTTCCACGACCTGGCCACCAGCATCGAGAAGGGCCTGTCATGACCGCCCCGGAACCCCGCCCGGCACTGCGCAAGGCACCGGATGCGCACCTGCATCCGGCCGCTCCGGGTCATGCCCTGCATACCCTGCTGCCGCCGACGGCGCCGAGCCCGCGGCCACCAGCAGATGACCAGCCCGCCGCTGCGGCTGCCCCTGACGAGCAATCAGTCCCAGGGCCTTCCACGGAGCCCGCCCAGCCCCAGGACTCGACCCCCGACGGCGAGCCCGCGCGCCATCGCCTGTCCGGGCCACTGCGCGGAACCACCAGCGACGGCCTGCGCGCGGCGACCCGTCGGGCCAGGCCCGCGAAGGCGGGCAAGACCGCCGAGAAGACCGTGGACCTCGGGGTCAAGGTGCCCAAGACGCTGCGCAAGGAGTTCCGGGCGGCGGCCAGGGCCGACAAGCGGGACCCGGACGTGATCGTCACCGCGCTGCTGAAGTCCTGGCTGGGCACCTGACACACTCTGCGACACACTCTGCCTGTGCGCGCCGGTGCGCACGGGGTCAGCTCGGGCCGATGAGGAGAGAACGATGACGCTGCACAGGACCACCACCGCGCTGGCTGCGCTGCTCCTCGTGGGCACGCTGGGCGGCTGCGCCGAGTACACGACCACGGGGGTGCCCACCGACGAGGAGGTGGCGGTGGAGGAGGTCGTGTCCGGCGAGGGCCATTCGGAGTCCGGCGGCGAGGAGGGGACGATGACTTCCAGCGAGGACATCAACGCCCTGGCCGGGACGCTGGTCGGGATGCCCGCCGACGAGGCCGAGCAGGTGGTGATCGAAGCCGGCTTCACCTGGCGGGTCGCGTCGGTGGACGGTGAGGCCCTGGCGCTGACGATGGACTACCGCCCGGACCGGATCAACGCCGAGATCACCGACGGCGAAGTCACGCGAGTGACCGTCGGCTGAACTCACCGGACACACCGCGGCGCTGATCACGGGCGCTGATCGGGGTGGCGGACTCGGGCTTCCGTAGACTCCGGACATGCCCACCAGGACCGGCAACGGCCGCACCCCTGCCGGGGTGGCGCCTGCCTCGGATCCCGACGCCAGCGCCACCAGCGGCGAGTCAGCCGCGGCGCCACGCCCGCGCAGCTGGGCCCACCGCGAGGCCCAGGCCTACCGCCGTCGCCGGCGCGAGTACGTCACGGCCACCAACGCCCTGGTCGACGCAGTACGGTCCCGGCTCGAGGATGTCGACGAGATCGAGGCGTTCGTGTCCGGGCGGGCCAAGGATGTCCGGTCGGTGGAGCAGAGCTGCGCACCCGCGACCGCCGGCGCCCGGGTCGCGATGCGCACTTCAGCGACCTGCCCGACCTGATCGGGATCCGGGTCGTCGTGCGGCTGGAGAGCGAGATCACGATCGTCGCCGAGGAGCTGCACCGGCTGCTCCTGGTCGACAAGGACGTTGATGCCCGCGAGGAGCGCGCCCGGGAGGAGACTCCGGGGTACCGCGGTCGGCACTTCGACGTGCGCGCCCGGCCGGGATCGGGCCTCCCCGACCTGCTCGCGCAGCAGAGGGCCGAGATCCAGGTGCGCACCAGGGGCGCGGACCTGTGGGCCTCCCTGGAGCATGAGCTGCGCTACAAGGGCGGCACGGAGCTGCCCGCGGCGCGCAGCCGGCAGTTCGTGCTGGCCGCGAGCCTGCTCGAGCTGGCAGAACGCGAGCTGGAGGACCTGCGCGCCTGGCAGGTGGACGCCCAGCAGACCGCGGCAGGAGCCGCCCGGGCCACGGGCGCGCCACTACCCGCCGGGCCCTGGGACGAGGCGGGCCTGGCCGAGTTCCTGGCAGCGCGCTATCCGGCCGCGCCGAGCACGCCGCGCCGACTGAGCTGGATGCTGGACCTGCTGCGCGAGATGCACCTGGATTCCGTCGATGCGCTCAGCGCCTTGATGCCCACCGCCCCCGACGCCCGGATCCTGGCCCTGGTCGAGGGCCGCGCCACCGTCGACACGGTCCGGATGCTCGACGACGAGTTGCTGCTGCTGGCACCCGAGGCGTACCTGAAGGCCAACCGGGCGGTGCCCGACGAGCGCAACCCCCAGCGGATCCGGACCCTGGAACGGCGCCGGCGCAGGCTCACCGGAGGCTGACCGGCGGCTTCTGCGTCGGGTGCGCTGTCCGCTCGGCCTGCCAGCTGCGCGCGTCGGACGTGAAGCCCACGCTGCGGTAGAGCCGACCCGCGGGGTTGTCGGACTCCGTGACGATCACCCACCGCTGGGCGCCGCGGGACTCTGCCCAGCGGGCGGCCACTCCCAGCAGGTGCCCGGCCAGGCCTCGGCCCCGATGCTCGGCATCGGTGAGCACGCTCTGGTAGCGAGCCACCTCACGACCCACCGCGTCCGGCCCGCACAGCACGATCCCCAGGTCCGCCACGCATGCCTGCCCACGGAACGCCCCCAGGAACACCGCCCCACCTGCGGCCGCCATGGCCCGACGGGTCCGCCAGCGGGCTGCCACGAACTGTGCGAACCCACTGGCCGGCTGCTCGCCGGTGCGCAGGTTCTCGGCGATGTCGGCCGCTATCGCGGCCGCCCAATCCTCGTGGCGGGCAAGCACCCGGACGTCGTACCCGGTGGGCGCCGGACGCTCGGCGGGCAGCGCGACAGCGGACAGGACCTCGTCGCCGGACGCCACGAGCCCTGCCGCGGTCCACCGGCCGGCATCCGGCTCCTCGGGCAGCCCGATGCACAGGTGCCCGGCGGCTGGGAAGGCTGCGTGGAACCGCTGCACCCAGCGCGAGGCATCGTCACGGGTCGCGGGGTCGGTGACCAGCACGAAGTTGCCCCAGTGGTAGTCCGGGTTGTCCGGCGAAGCGATGACCAGGTGATCACCGTGAGCGGTGATCCGGGCCCCGGAGCGATGCAGCACAGCGAGGTCGGTCGACCATCCCACGGGCAGATCCATCCGCGCAGGCTAACCCGCGAGCAGTCCGCGCCGTCCGGTCGTCCGCCGGGCACGCCGGCTTCTGGTCGAAGGAGGCCGCATGCGAGACGCGTTCGGCCCGGTTCGCCGAGTTGTGGTGGAATCCGGTGCCCCGTGGCCGGTCTATCCACCACGCGCAGCGCGTTCGACATCCGGGACCCCGGCCAGTCCATCCCCATCGACCAGAACTCGGCGTTCCCGGCCAGATCACGTGCAGTGGACGCGCGCCGGCCGCGGGTCAGGAACGGGTCACTGGACGACGGGGTAGCTGCAGGTCACCTCGCCTGCGGGGCAGTTGCGCACACCGCCGACGACCAGCCGGATCTGCAGGTCCGTGGAGTCCAGTCCGGCCTGGTCGAACTCGCGCCGCAGGTCCTCGACGTCCGCCCCGGGCGGCGGACCCAGTGCGGTGATGATCACCTGGCCGCCCGAGGCCTCCACAGTGGCTACCGCCCACCCCTGCGCCTGCGCCCAGCTCGCAGCGATGGGCTTGGCCGTGGCGACCAGGGAACGGTCCTGTGCCACCGAGACGGTGCCGGCCGCCAACGGGACCGACACCAACAGGACGCCACCGACCACGAAGGCCAGCGTCCTGCCCGTCAGGTCGGCCACCGGGATGCCCGCCGACTGAGCCACGTCCCGCACCCGGTAGACAAGCAGCACAGCCGTTCCGGTGGCCACGATCGCGGCGAAGTTGGTGGCGAACAGCAGCAGCGCGCCGCTCGCGTCGGAGAAGCGGTTCACCTCGAGCAGCAGGCCCACCACGGCCAGCGGCGGCACCAGGGAGATCGCGATGGCGACCCCGGGCAGGGCGTCGGAGATGTCCGAGCGCACCAGGGCGAAGGCGCCGACCGTCCCGGTAGCCAGGGCAGCCATCAGGTCGATGAGCCGCGGGTTGATCCGCCCCGTGACCTGGCTGTTGCTCTGGTAGGCGTCCAGGGGGTGGGTCAGTAGCCCGATCAGGTACGCGATCGCGATCACGGTCAGGGCACCGAGGACCACGAGCAGGACGCTGCGCACGAGATGCTTGCGATCGGCGAGCACAACGGCCAGCGCCGTGCCCAGGATCGGGGTCATCAGGGGGGCCACGATCATCGCGCCGATGACGGTGGCCGTGGAGTCGGCGATCACGCCGGCCGTGGCGATGATCGCGGCCAGCACCAGCAGCACCCAGAAGCGCGAGGAGGCCGGCGAACGCATGGGCGTGCCCTCGATGTAGAGCGCCGCCTGCATGCGCTCGATGTCCGCGCCGACCACCTGCGCCATGCGACTGCCTCCTGGGGCTCGAGCGTGCCGGCATGCACACCGGGGAGATCATCGCCAGAACCGACCCTGGACGCGGGAAGGCGCGCCGGATCGGCCGCCCCGGGCCCTCAGGCGAGCATTGCGTCCAGCGCGTCGGCCACGCCGTCGTGATCGTTGCTGGCCACGACCAGGTCCGCGGCGGCCAGGACGTCGGGGTGGGCGTTGGCCGGGGCGATCGCCAGACCGGCCAGGCCCAGCATGCCCAGGTCGTTGCGGCCGTCGCCGATGGCCGCAACGTCGTCGGCGGGGATCCCCCGTGCCTCGGCGAGCCGGGCCAGCGCGTGGGCCTTGTCCACGTCGGCCCGGGTGATCTCCAGGTGGGTGGCTGTGGAGGCCAGGGCGATCAGGCCGGGTGGGACCGCGATCGTCCCCGCCACGTCAGGACCACCCTGGGCCCCGAGCAGGAGCAGCTTGTCGGGACCGACCGTCTGCGCCGACAGGTCGACCACGTCGGGCGCGCTTCCCACGATGCGCGCCTCCCGGCGGACCCGGTCGTCCACCTCCTCGACCAGCCAGCGCTCGCCGGCGCACCAGTGGACGCTCAGGCCCGCGGCCCGGGCAGCGGCGGCTGCCTGCTGGGCCAGGTCCAGGCGCATCGGCTGCTGGTCGAGGATCGTCAGGGTGCCCGTGCCGTCGTAGCTGCCGGTCAGCGCGCCCTGGGAGGCCAGGAACGCCGACCCGTCGCACAGCCCGAGCAGCTCCAGGACCGGGCGCAGCGCCCGGGGCGGGCGGCCCGTGGCGAGCACGACCGTCACTCCGGCCCGCCGGGCCCGATCGATGGCGGCTGCCGTGGTGTCGGTGACCCGATGATCGCTGGTCAGCAGGGTGCCGTCGACATCGATGGCGACCAGTCGGATCATCGCCGAGCCCCTGCCCCGATCATCGTGCTGCTCGCGCGCGAAGCCGAGCGTCGAGGAAGCGCAGCTGCCGATCCAGCACCGCCACACCCGGCATCGGCGCACCACTGCGGGCGGCGCGGCGCAGGGGCTCGCCGAGCATCGCATCGACCTCCATCGGCCGGCCGGCGTCCGCGTCGAGCTTCATCGAGGTGGCATAGGGAGTCATCCGCGCGGTGGCGCCCAGCAGCTCGTCGACCAGCCCCTCGGGCAGCGCTCGACCCTCGGCGGCGCAGGCCGAGGCCACCTCAGCCATCAGTGAGCGGATCAGGCCCACGGTGTCCGGATCGGCCATGAGCTCGTCAGTGGTCGCCGCGAGGATCACCGACAGTGGGTTGAAGGCGATGTTCCACATGAGCTTGCGCCAGCGCGCGCGGACGAGGTCGTCGTCGAGAAGGGCCGGGGTGTGCGCCGCGACGAGGTCGGCGGCGATCGCGCGCATCAGGGGCGTGACCCCGGCTGGCGCCTCGCCGGGGGCGTGCGCGGCCAGGGTGAGGGCCCCGAAGTCCAGGTGCGTCACGCAGTGGCGCCCGCTGCGCTGCGCGCACAGGAACGCCAGGCCCGCGAGCACCTCCCGGCCGGGGGCCGCGGTGGCATACCCGGGCTCGGCACCGATCCCATTCTGGACCAGCAGGACGCCAGCCCCCGGGGCCAGCAGCCGGTCCGCGTGGGCGTGCAGCTGGGTGAGCACGTCGGTGTTCGCGGTGGCCTTGACCGCCACGAGCAGCACATCGCACGCGTGCAACTGCGACCAGTCCGCGGCGACCGCCACGTCGGCCAGGTGCAGGTCGCCCTCGGGCGAGCGGAGGTCCAAGCCGTGGGTTCGTACGTCGTCGGCCCCGTTGCGAACCAGGAACTGCACGTCCGCGCCGGCGTGCGCCAGCCGGATCCCGTAGAACCCGCCGACTGCCCCCGTCCCGACCACCGCGTAGCGAAGCACGCCCCCGATCCTGCCACCCGGTCCCAGCTGACCCGGCGCGCGGTCAGCCGGTGACGCGAGGGTCGAGCATCGTCAGCACCATCCGGGCCGGCGTGCGGGCGAGGACCTCATGTGGCGCGCGCGCAGCGATGTGCACCACTGCCCCGGGCGCCAGCTCCACGTACTGCCCACCCACTCCCACCCGCACCTGGCCGTCGAGCACCTGGACCAGGACCGGGACCGCAGCGGTGTGCTCGGTCAGCTCCTGCCCGGCATCGAAGCTGAACAGGACCACGCGCACGCCCTGCGCCTTGAGCACCGTCCGCGACACCGTCGAGTCCGGTGCGACCTCGACCAGCGCCGCGAGGTCGGCCACGTGCATCATCGCGCCCGCGCCCGCGCCCCCTGCGCCGTCCGGCCGTTCGTTCGGTCCAGTGCCCATGGTGGTGTCCGTTCACTCTGGATGTGCTCGCCGATCCACCTTCGGATCGACGCACATCTGCCGATAGGTACTTACGAGCCGATCTTCTCCCAGCCACGCTTGGTCGGCCGTGAGCCCGGGTCGTGCGGGCCGCGGTCGCGGTAGACCACGTAGGGCCGGAACAGGTAGCCCAGCGGTGCGGAGAACGCATGAACCAGCCGGGTGAACGGCCAGACCATGAACACGAGCATCCCGGCCACGGCATGGACCCGGAAGGACAGCGGCGCGTCGGCCATCAGCTCTCCCTGCGGCTGCAGCGTCAGGATCGAGCGGAACCAGACCGAGACGTCCTCGCGGTAGTTGTGCCCGTCGCCGAGGACGCCCGCCCCGACCAGCGTGGTGAGCACGCCGAGGCAGATCGCGGCGACGAGGAACACGTACATGGTCTTGTCGTTGTTGGTGGTCGCGGCGAACACCGGGCCCACGGTGCGCCGCCGGTACGACCAACAGGACGATGCCGATCAGCGTGGCAGCCCCGGCGAACATGCCCAGGCCGACGGCCATCGCGTGGTACATCGACTCGGAGATGCCGACCGCGTCGGTCCACGCCTCCGGGATGACAGGCCGACGATGTGCCCGACCAGCACCGCCAGGATCCCGATGTGGAACAGCGGGCTGGCGATCCGGATGAGCTTGCGCTCGTAGAGCTGGCTGGAGCGGGTGGTCCAGCCGAACTTGTCGTAGCGGTAGCGCCAGATGGTCCCGACCACGAACGTGGTGATCGCCACGTAGGGCAGGACGATCCAGAGCAGGATCTCGGTGGTGCTCATCGGCGGGCTCCTGTCGGGACGGCGCTGGTCGGGAACGGTTCGAGGCCGACGTCCTCCACCGGCGGGCCCGAGGCAGCCATGGCGGCCATCCGTGCAGCGACCTCAGGGGTGACCTCGGGCAGGGTGGCGACCACGGCATCCAGGACGTGGGCGTACGACGGAGTCCAGGTCGTGCAGCGCCTCGCGCAGCAGGCCGATGGCCGCGGCGTGCTCGGCCAGCAGCGCGTCACCGGTGACCCGGTCGCCGACGGCTGCGAACTCGAGCAGCACGGCCAGGTGGTCGGGCAGCTCCTCGGTGCCGATCGTGAAGCCGGCCTGCTCGTAGGCCTGCTTGAACCTCAGGATGGCCACGCCGCGGTTGCGGGTATCGCCATGGGTCCAGTAGGTCAGGAACGGGCACGCCCGGCGCTTCATGTCGAAGATCTCCACGAAGTGCCGACCGACATCGACCAGTGGGGTGCCGTCCAGATGGGCCAGGAACTCGGTCAGTGGCAGGCGCGCCGGATCGGGCAGCTCGGCCACAGCGGCAGCCAGCCCGTCGAGACGATCGAGCAGCGCATCGTCGGGGTAGGCCAGCAGCCAGGAGCACGCCAGCCGGGTCGCCGCGATGTCGTGTGCCGACATTCCGCGCGCGCGTAGCTCATCGACCGGGTTCCGGGGCTTGCGCATGCGCAGGGGCAGGCCGAGGAACTCCCCGGCCTCTCGGGCACCCACGCGGGTCAGCGGCGCCATCAGGACTGCCCTGCCTCGTCGGGGTCCGGGCGCCGGATCCCGGGCATGCCCAGCGGCACGGCGCCGTCCCAGTTGAGCAGGTTGACCTTGGCCCCGGCGTCCGCCGGGTCGATGTAGGCCTCCGCGGACTGCCGCACCTTGAGCGCGTGGAAGTTCTCCACCGCCACCGGCACCGGTCGACCGGACGCCTCGCCGAACGGCCCCGACGAGTACGAGTCCGGGCCCGCCGCGTAGTCCACCGCGCACGCCAGCTCCTCCAGGTCGCGACCGGCTTCGGCGTGTGCCTTGGGGATCACGTAGCGGTCCTCGTACTTGGCGATCGCCAGCAGCCGGTAGAGCGCGTACATCTGCTCCTCGGTCAGCCCGACCGCCTCCGGGATCGATGCGTCGGCGTCGCGCCCGAGGTTGTGGTCGCGCATGTAGGAGCGCATGGCGGCCAGCGTGGCCAGCGAGCCGAGCACCGGCCCCGGGTCCCCGGCGGTGAACAGCTCGGCGAGGTACTCGATCGGGATCCGCAGGCTGCTCAGGGCGCCGAACAGGTTGTCGGCGTCCTCGGCGTCGTGGCCGGTCTCGCGCAGCGCGTCGACCACCGGCGACAGCGGCGGGATGTACCAGACCATCGGCATCGTGCGGTACTCCGGATGCAGCGGCAGCGCGACCCGGTACTCCTTGGCCAGCTTGTACACCGGGGACTTCTGGGCGGCGTCCAGCCAGTCCGCGGGGATCCCGTCACGCTGCGCGGCGGCGATCACCTCCGGATCGTTCGGGTCCAGGATCAGGTCCAGCTGCGCCTCGTAGAGGTCCTTCTCGTCCGGCGTGGCCGCGGCCTGCGTGACCCGGTCAGCGTCGTAGAGGAAAAGGCCCAGGTAACGCAGCCGGCCCACGCAGGTCTCCGAGCACACCGTCGGCAGGCCGACCTCGATGCGCGGGTAGCACAACGTGCACTTCTCGGCCTTGCCGGTGCGGTGGTTGAAGTAGATCTTCTTGTACGGGCAGCCGGTGACGCACATGCGCCAGCCGCGACAGGCGTCCTGGTCGACCAGGACGATGCCGTCCTCGCTGCGCTTGTAGATCGCACCGCTCGGGCAGGCCGCGACGCACGCCGGGTTCAGGCAGTGCTCGCAGATCCGCGGCAGGTAGAACATGAACGCCTGCTCGAACTCCATCTTGACCCGGTCGCCGACCTGGTCGCGGATCTTGACCACGATCGGGTCCTTGGGCGCCAGCTCCGGGCCGCCGCCCAGATCGTCATCCCAGTTGGCCGACCAGCGGATCTGCATCGGCTTGCCCGAGATCAGCGACTTGGGCCGGGCCACCGGGGTGTGCTCGCCCAGCGGCGCGGAGATCAGCGTGTCGTACTCGTAGGTCCACGGCTCGTAGTAGTCGCCCATCTCGGGCAGCACCGGGTTGGAGAAGATCTTGGTCAGCCGCGAGAGCCGTCGACCCCGAGCGCAGCTGGAGCTTGCCGCGCTTGAGCACCCAGCCGCCCTGCCAGCGCTCCTGGTCCTGGTAGGTGCGCGGATAGCCCTGGCCGGGTCGGGTCTCCACGTTGTTGAACCACACGTACTCGACGCCGGCGCGGTTGGTCCACGCCTGCTTGCACGTCACCGAGCAGGTGTGGCACCCGATGCACTTGTCGAGGTTCATCACCATGCCCATCTGGGCCATGACCTTCATCAGTCGCGCTCCTCGTCGCTCATTCCTCGCTCGGTCGGTCGCCGCTCCGCATCAGTACTCCACATCCTGGGAACGGCGACGGATCACGGTGATCTCGTCGCGCTGGTTGCCGGTGGGGCCGAGGTAGTTGAACGCGAAGCTCAGCTGGGCGTACCCGCCGATCGATGTGCGTGGGCTTGATCATCAGCCGCGTCAGCGAGTTGTGGATGCCGCCGCGCAGGCCCGAGGTCTCGGTGCGTGGCACGTCGACCGTGCGGTCCTTGGCGTGGTACATGAACACCGTGCCCTCGGGCATCCGGTGGCTGACGACCGCGCGGGCCACCACCACGCCGTTGCGGTTGTACGCCTCGATCCACTCGTTGTCCTTGACCCCGATCGTGGTGGCGTCCTCCAGGGACATCCAGATCTCCGGCCCGCCCCGGCTCAACGAGAGCATGAACAGGTTGTCCTGGTACTCGGAGTGGATCGACCACTTCGAGTGCGGGGTCAGGTAGCGCACCGTCACCTCCTTGCCCACGCCGGAGCTCTGGTCACCGAAGATCCGGTGCATGTTCAGCGGCGGCCGGAAGGTGGGCAGGTTCTCCCCGATCTCCGCCATCCAGTCGTGGTCGAGGAAGAAGTGCATCCGACCCGTCAGCGTGTGCCACGGCTTGAGCCGCTCCACGTTGATCGCGAACGCGCGTGTAGCGCCGCCCGCCGTGCTCGGAGCCCGACCATTCCGGGGAGGTGATCACCGGCACCGGACGGGTCTGGGTGTCGATGAACGTGATCCGCTTGCCCACCTCGTCCTCGGCGAGGTCGGCCAGCCGCATGCCGGTGCGCTTCTCGACGTCCCGGAAGCCGTCGACCGCGATCCGACCGTTCGTCGTCCCCGACAGCGCCAGGATCGTCTCGCAGGCGTGCGCGGCCGTGACGCAGGCTGGGCCGGCCGGCCGCCGGCCCGTCGGGCATCACCCCGTTGATCCGCGCCGAGCAGCGCGACCTCGGGCGTGGGGTCCATCTTCACGCCCTTGGTCAGTGTGCCCAGCTTCTCGACCAGCGGGCCCGAGGGCCGCCATCTTGGCCCCGATGGCGGTGTAGTCGCGCTCCACGGTGACGAACTTGGGCGCGGTCTTGCCCGGGATCAGGTCGACCTCGCCGGTCTTCCAGTCACGCACGACGCCCACCGGGCAGGGCCAACTCGTCCGGGGTGTCGTGCAGCAGCGGCACAGTCACCAGGTCGGTGCGCGTGTCCAGCACGCCCTTGGCCAGGCGGGAGACGCCGCGGCCGAGCTCGCCGGAAGATGTCGTAGTCGCTCTTGGTCTCCCACGGCGGGTCGATGGCCGGGGTGAAGGCATGCACGAACGGGTGCATGTCCGTGCTCGACAGGTCGTACTTCTCGTACCAGGTGGCCGCCGGCAGCAGGACGTCACCGAAGCAGCGCCCGACGAGGTCATCCGGAAGTCGATGCTCACCAGCAGGTCGAGCTTGCCCACCGGGGCGTCGTCGTGCCACGTGACGTCCTGCGGGCCGCTGGTCCTCGGGCGCCTCGTCGGCCCGCACGGCATGCGAGGTGCCGAGCAGATGCTTGAGGAAGTACTCGTTGCCCTTGCTCGAGGAGCCCAGCAGGTTCGCCCGCCAGAGGGTGAGCACCCGCGGCCAGTTCTCCGGGGCGTCGGGGTCCTCGACCGCGAACTTCAGCTCGCCGGACTTCAGCTGCTCGGTCACGTAGGCGGCCGGCTCCATGCCTGCAGCCTTGGCCTCCTCGGCGATGGTCAGCGGATTGCGGTTCAGTGCGGGTAGCTGGGCATCCAGCCCGAACGCGCCGACTGGGCCAGCGTGTCGATCATCGCGCGGCCCTTGAAGCGACCCGCGCCCAGCGGGCTGGCCAACCCTTCGGCGCCCATCGCGTCGTAGCGCCACTGGCTGGTGTTGACGTACCAGAACGCCGTGCCGATCATCTGGCGCGGCGGGCGGACCCAGTCCAGGCCGAACGCGAGCTGCGCCCACCCGGTCATCGGCCGGACCTTCTCCTGGCCGACGTAGTGCGCCCAGCCGCCGCCGTTGATCCCCTGCGTGCCGGTCAGCGTCGTCAGGGCCAGGAAGGTGCGGTAGATGGTGTCGGAGTGGAACCAGTGGTTGGTCCCCGCCCCGAGGATGATCATCGAGCGGCCGCCGGACTCCTCGGCGTTGGCCGCGAACTCCCGGCCGATCCGCTCGGCCTGCTCGGCCGGCACGCCGGTGATCTCCTCCTGCCACGCCGGGGTGTAGGGCTCGCGGGTCGTCGTAGCCGGTCGGCCACTGGCCGGGCAGGCCCTCGTCGGCCCACGCCGTACTGGGCGAGCATCAGGTCGTACACCGTGGTGACCAGTCGCGGGTCCGCTGACCGTGGCCAGCTCGGCGGCCGGGACGCCGCGGCGGTGCGACCCGCCCCCCTCGTTGACCTCCTGGGCCATGTCGAAGCGCGGCAGGAGCACCTCCGCGGTGGTCGACCCGGTCGGCCTCGAACAGGCTCAGCGCCGGGTCGATCGCCCTCGAGGTCCAGGTTCCACTTGCCCTCGCCCTCGGAGCCGTACCGGAAGCCCATCGAGCCGTTCGGGCACGTGCGGGCGACCGGTGGCCGAGTCGACCAGGACGGTCTTGAAGTCCGCGTTCTCGCTGGTGTCGCCGAGGTCGGCGGCCGTGACGAACTTGTCCGGGACCCAGGCGCCGTCCTTCTCGCGCAGGCTGACCAGGAACGGCAGGTCGGAGAACTTCTTCACGTAGTCGACGAACCGCGGCACCTGCCGATCGACGAAGAACTCCTTGAGGATCACATGGCCCATGGCCATCGCCCAGCGCGCCGTCGGTGCCCGGATGCGGGCTGAGCCACTCGTCGGCGAACTTGGTGTTGTCGGCGTAGTCGGGGCTGACCGTGACGACCTTCTGGCCGCGGTAGCGCGCCTCGGTCATGAAGTGCGCGTCGGGCGTGCGGGTCATCGGGACGTTGGCGCCCCACATGATCAGGTACGAGGCGTTCCACCAGTCCGCGGACTCCGGCACGTCGGTCTGGTCGCCGAACACCTGCGGGGCAGGCCACCGGCAGGTCGGCGTACCAGTCGTAGAAGCGACGCATCCCGCCGCCGAGCAGGCTGATGAACCGCGCACCGGCCGCATGCGAGGCCATCGACATCGCCGGGATCGGCGAGAACCCGAACACCCGGTCCGGGCCGTACGTGTCGATCGTGGACACGTGTGCCGCCGAGATCAGCTCGATCGTCTCGGCCCAGGATGCCCGGACCAGGCCGCCCTTGCCGCGAGCGCGGTGGTAGCGCGCGCGGGATCCGGGGTCCTCGACCACGGCGCGCCATGCCTTGACCGGGTCACCGCCGTGGGCGGCCTTGGCCGCGCGGTAGATCTCGAGCAGCACCCCGCGGATGTAGGGGTAGCGCACCCGGGTCGGCGAGTAGGTGTACCAGCTGAACGCCGCACCACGCGGGCAGCCGCGGGGCTCGTACTCCGGGGAGTCCGGCCCGACCGACGGGTAGTCGGTCTGCTGGGACTCCCAGGTGATGATGCCGTCCTTGACGTAGACCTTCCACGAACACGACCCGGTGCAGTTCACACCGTGGGTGGAGCGCACCACCTTGTCGTGACTCCACCGGTCGCGGTAGAAGGAGTCGGCGTCACGACCGCCCTCCTTGGTGAGCGTGCGCAGGTCGGCCGACACCTCCCCGCGGGACAGGAATCGTCCCGCTCGGACCAGGAACTCATCAGTGGCGCTTGTGGGCATGGTCACTTCCTCCGAGGGGACGGGGTGCTGCGCGGCTTCGTGGTGCCGGACTTCGTGGTGCCGGACTTCGTGGTGCCGGGGTCGGCGGGCTTGGCTGGCGGCGCCTCCACCGACCACAGCGGGGTGACATCGGCACGGTCCAGATGCGCCACGCACAGCCCCGGTCGGGGCAGGACGTCCATCCGGCCCAGGGTCACGGGTTGTCCGGTCCGAGCCAGCACCTGCCGGAGCAGCTCGGCGTGGATGTCGCAGATCACCGGATGCTCTGCCACGAGGGCGGCGTACGGGCAGTTGCGCAGCGTGATCTCGTCGCCGACCGGGTTGCGCACGGCGTCGAACCCGAAGTCGGTCAGGGCCTCGGTGGCCGTGTCGACCGCTGCGTCCACGGAGTCCGCGATCTGGCACGGTCGACCCGGATTCGGCCCACGTCGCGGCGGCCAGTCGCGCCGCGTCCGGGGCCTGGGCGGAGTCGAGCTCCTCGTCGAGGGCCCGGGCCAGCTCGCGCACCGAGGCCGAGGTCGTGGCCGAGTACAGCCAGTGCGGCCGGCCGCGGGTGGCCCGGCGGTCGGCGATCCGGGTGATCCGGCCTGAGGCGAGCAGCGCATCCAGATGCCCGCGCACGGTGTTCGGGTGCAGGCCCACCGCGGCGGCGATGTCCTCGACCCGCACCACGTCGTGCGCGGCCTCGACGAACTCAAGGATCGCCACGCGGGTCTCCCCGACAGCATCTCCGGTGCGCGGTCGCGGTCCGTGCAACGAGCCCAGCCGGGCCAGCGCGCGGCCGATGGACTGCAGGGGGATCGACGTGCTCACGGGCCAGTTCTACCACATAAACACGCACCGCTACACTTTTTCACGGGAACAAACGTTCACGTTGTGATTTAATGGTGTACGGTGCTCCCGTCACCACAGGAGGGGAGGCAGCTCCCATGGCTGCGCCAACGATCATCTCCGGCGCTGAACCGGTCTCGGTCGCAGGAACCCGGCAAGGGCCGCGTCCTGGCCATCTCGACCATCGCGTTCACCCTGATGTTCGCCGTCTGGCTGATGTTCGGCGTGCTCGGCATCCCCATCCGCGATGAGTTCGGGCTCACCGACGTGCAGCTCGCCTGGATCACCGCCCTCGCGGTGCTCAACGGGTCCATCTGGCGGCTGCCGGCCGGTATCCTGACTGACCGGGTCGGCGGCCGGAAGGTCTTCGCACTCATGCTGGCCCTCACCGCGATCCCGGCCTACCTGGTCTCCACGGTGACCAACTACCAGATGCTGCTCTTCTACGCGTTCCTGGTCGGCTTCGCGGGCAACTCGTTCAGCGTCGGCATCGCATGGGTATCGGCCTGGTGGCCGCGCGAGCGCCAGGGCCTGGCACTCGGCGTGTTCGGCGCCGGCAACGTGGGCGCGTCGGTGACGAAGTTCATCGGGCCGGCCCTGATCGTGGTAGTTCCGGCGGCGGGCTACCTCGGCGGACTCATCCCCGGCGGCTGGCGGTTCGTCCCCTTCCTGTACGCGATGCTGCTGCTGGGCATGGCCGCGATCACCTGGTTCGGGTCCCCCGGCACGACCACAAGCCCGGTGCCGGTCGTAGCATCGGCCAGCTGATGCAGCCGCTCAAGCAGATGCGGGTCTGGCGCTTCAGCCTCTACTACGTGGTCACATTCGGGGCGTACGTGGCGCTGGCGGCCTGGCTGCCCAAGTACTACGTCGACGTCTACGGCCAGTCGCTGTCGCACGCGGCCCTGCTCACCGCCCTGTTCATCTTCCCTGCGTCCCTGCTGCGCCCATTCGGTGGCTGGCTCTCGGACCAGGTCGGAGCCCGGCGGGTCATGTACTGGACCTTCGCGATCATGATGATCGCCACCGGCATCCTGATGATGCCCTACGGCTTCATCACGCTGGAGAACCCGGACGGCACGACCAGTGAGGTGCTCCCCTGGAGCGTGGGGATCGGGTTGTTCACGGTCCTGGTGTTCCTCATCGGATGCTCGATGGGCATCGGCAAGGCCGCGATCTACAAGCACATCCCCGAGTACTTCCCGAACGATGTGGGCGCCGTGGGCGGCCTGGTCGGCTCGCTCGGGGCACTGGGCGGCTTCTTCCTGCCGCTGCTGTTCGCCTACACCGCACGGCTGACCGGGATGCCGCAGTCCACCTTCTTCGTGCTGTTCATGGTCACCATGGTGGCTGCCGTGTGGATGCAATGGACCATCCACCGCATGCTGCACGCCGCCAGCCCCGGCCTCAAGGACAAGTTCGAGCACGACAACGTGGCCGATCCGGTCATGTCCGCACCCACCCCAGCCGAGCCCGTCCCGGCCGGCGCCACCACCACTGAGAGGACGGACGGCTGACATGGCCACCAACCCCACCGCACCACAGGCGCCGGCCCATCGCGGCTCCGACTGGCTGGAGAGCTGGACCCCCGAGGACCCGGAGACATGGGACTCCGGGCGCGCGTGGAAGACCCTGTGGGTCACCACCTTCAGCCTGACCCTGGCGTTCATCACCTGGTTCCTCGTCTCGGCGCTGGCCCCGGTGCTGAACAACATCGGTTTCGACCTGAGCACCAGCCAGCTCTACTGGCTCACGGCGATGCCCGGCCTGGCTGGCGGCAGCCTGCGCCTGGTCTGGATGTTCCTGCCGCCAGTGCTCGGCACCCGCAAGATGGTCTTCTACAGCACGCTGCTGCTCCTGCTTCCGCTGCTCGGTTGGGGTGTAGCCGTGCAGAACCCCAACACCTCATTCGCCGTCCTGCTGCTGCTGGCGATCCTGGCCGGTATCGGCGGCGGTGTGTTCAGCGGGTTCATGCCCTCCACGTCCTACTTCTTCCCCAAGGCCAAGCAGGGCACTGCGTTGGGGGTGCAGGCCGGCGTCGGCAACTTCGGCGTCAGCATCGTCCAGTTCACCACCCCGTGGATCATCGGTTTCGCCCTGATCGGCGGGACGCAGGTCTTCATCGACCCGGACAAGAACATCACCAAGGACGTCTGGTACCAGAACGCAGCCTGGATCTGGGTCCCGTTCGTGGTCGTGGCCGCGATCATGGCCTGGACCATGCTGCGCAGCGTGCCCATCCAGGTCCGCGGCATTCGCCAGCAGCTCGACATCTTCAACAACAAGAACACCTGGATCATGACCCTGCTCTACATCATCACCTTCGGCACGTTCTCGGGTCTCGCGGCGTCGTTCGGCCTGCTCATCAAGCAGTACTACGGCAGCCGACGTCTTCGGCGACGACGGCATATCCCCGGCCCAGTACGCCTTCTGGGGCGCCCTGGTCGGCTCGGCCGCCCGCGTGCTCGCCGGACCGATCGCCGACCGGGTCGGCGGCGGCGAGGTCACCCTCGTGGCAGTGCTCGGCGTGGCCGGCGTCGCGGCCTTCACGTCCTTCCAGCTCGCGCCCACCTCGGCGCACGACTTCCCCGCGTTCTTCTGGGGGATGCTGGCGATCTTCTTCTTCGCCGGCGTCGGCAACGCCTCGACGTTCAAGCAGATGCCGATGATCTTCGAGCCCCGGCAGGCCGGCGGCGTGATCGGCTGGACCGCTGCGATCGCCGCGTTCGGGCCCTTCGTGTTCGGCCTGATGTTCGCCACCGGGTACACCGTGGCGCTGTTCTGGCTCGGCGTGGTCGTGAGCCTCGATCGGTGCGGCGCTCTGCTGGTACTTCTACGCCCGACCGGGAGCGGAGATCGCCCAGCTGATGCTGCCCCTGCCCCGCACGCTTCCCTTCTGCTCAGGCGCTTCCCGAATTCGGGAAGCAGATCCGCAGAAGGGAAGCGTTTGCGGGTGGTTCTGATGGGCCGGTCTCAGGTGGGCAGCGCCAGCCAGCGGACGCGGGTCGCCCGCAGCGACTCCGCCCGGGGGCAGCACGCCGAATCCGGTCGCCGCGGCCAGCCCGCGCAGCATCCCCGAACCGAGGTGCGCGCCCGGGCTGGAACCGACCTGCGACGAGCGTGCCGAGCACCAGTCGGTCCTCGTGGGCAGGCGCACCGACGTCCTGTGCGCTGGGCACCTCGACCAGGTCGGGCAGCACGACACGGCCGGCCAGGCCAGCGATGATCGGTGCCGCGAGGCTCACCAGCGTGACGATCGCACTCTGCGGATTGCCCGGCAGCCCGACCAGCCAGGCCGGACCCGGCCCGACGGTCGCGGCGAGCATCGGATGCCCGGGCCGGACCGCGACGCTGTCCACCAGCACCGTGCCGGCGTTGGCCGCGATGGCCGCGTGCAGGTGGTCCACCGGGCCCGGCTGCGGTCCCACCGGTGGTCAGCACCAGGTCGGCGGCGCCGCGCCGCCCGGCCGATCGCCGCCACGTGGGCGGCCAACGTGTCCTCGCAGCGCTCGACTGCCACCACCTCGACCCCCATCCGCGCCAACCAGGCCGGCACCTGCGGCCCGAGTGAGTCGCGCACCATGCCCGGCGCGGGCACCCCGTCGGTGGCCAGCTCGTCGCCGAACAGCACCAGGGCCGCCCGGGGCCGCGGGGATCACAGCCAAGGTGTCGTGGCCGGATGCCGCCGCGAGCCCGAGCAGTGCAGGATTGAGCACGGTGCCCTGCCCTGCCGAGTACCTCACCGGCCGCACACTCCTCCCCTGCAGGACGGACGTGGGTCCGGCCGTCCGGTGCTGGCGCGGTCAGGAGCTGCGCGCCGTGCTCGTGGCTCACCGTTCCGTCCTCGCTGCGGATCACGGCCTGCGCGGTGGCGGGCACGACGCCACCGGTGGCGATCACCACGGCCTGCCCGTCGCGCATGGTCGTCGGGCACCGGACGACCAGCCAGCGACACGCCGACGATGGTCCAGGGCCCGTGACCCCGCACCGCCCAGCCGTCCATCGCGGAGGTGTCGAACGAGGGCAGGTCCGTGCGTGCGACCAGGTCCTCGGCCAGCACGAGCCCGTCACACTCGGCCAGCGCCCGGCGCACGGCCGGCAGCGGCGTCACCGCCTCGGCCAACGCCGCGCGCGCCTCGTCCCAGCGGGGCTCGCGCAGCGTCATCGGATCGGCTGCACGTTCGGCACCGAGCCGGGGTTCCGGTCGCTCGCCCGCTCGCCCTGGGCCTGCCGTCCACTGCAGGGCAAGCCGGCTGACCAGGTCGGCGGCCTGCGCCGGATCCGCACCCGCGGCCACCGCAGCCCCGAGCAGGTAGGTGGTCACCGGCGCGGCCGGCCGGTCCACGTTGTGCGCTGCGTCGCGAGCCAGGTCCAGGATCATGTCGATATCGCACGTCGACGTCCAAGCCCAGCTCTGCACGGACCGCGTCGACCCATTCCTGCATGACCGCTCCCTCCTCGTGCAGCCCGGTGCGGGCCACCTGCAGCTCCTCGGCGGTGTCCACGTCGGTCACCGCGCCAGCTGGCACCGGCCATTCCATCACGCGCAGCAGCGGGCTCAGGTGGCGCATCGGCCGGCCGGTGAGCGGGTCCAACCGGCTCCAGCCGCGCGCGCAGCACGTCGGTCCGGTAGGCCGCGCAGAGCGGCTGGGCGCGGCCCCCGGGGTCGACCGGCACCACGGCGTCGACCCCCGGCCGGCGTCGGCCGACAACCGCTGCCGAGCGCCCCCACGAGCACCGGGCACGCCGAACGGCATGTCCGCGGCACAGACCGCGACCAGCGGGGTCCCGACCTCGGCCAGGCCCGCCCCGATCCCGCCAGCGGCCCACCACCGGGCGGGTCCTCGCTGGGCCAGGACCACCCGCGATCGGGCAGCCCGGGGCGCGCGGGGCCGACCAGCACCACCTCGACCCGTCCTCGGGCACCTGGGTCAGCAGCCGATCGACGACCCGACGCCCGCCGACATGGGTGGTCGACCTTGTCCCGTCCCAGCCGGGTGCTGCGCCCACCGGCGAGGACGAGCACGGTGACGCCTGTGGCCCAATCCGGTTCGCCAATGCCGTCCATCCCTGCACAATAGGTGTCTACCGGAAGGGCCCGAATGACTGACCTGACCCACCTCGACGGCGACGGGCCACGCCCGGATGGTCGACGTGGCCGAGCGCGAGGTGACCACCCGCACGGCCACGGCCACCGGCCGGGTGACCACCTCGACCGCGGCATCAGATCCGAGCCGGCGACGTGCCCAAGGGCGACGTGCTGGCCGTGGCCCGGATCGCGGGGATCATGGCCACCAAGCGCACGCCCGACCTGATCCCGCTGTGCCACCCGATCGCGGTGCATGGCGTGGACGTGCAGTGAAGGTGCGCCGACGACGCCGACGAGGTCCAGATCCGCGCCACCGTGCGCACCGCGGACCGCACCGGGGTCGAGATGGAGGCGCTGACCGCCGTGGCCGTGGCCGGGCCTGGCCGTCATCGACATGGTCAAGGCCCTGGACCCGCACGCCGCGCTGCGCGACGTCGAGGTCGCAGGCCAAGGACGGCGGACGCAACGGGGCGTGGCGCCGATGAGCCCTTCGATCTCGGCCACGGACAACGCCGGTCTCCTGCCCGCACCTGTCCCCTTCCAGCCCTCCGATGCCCAGGCGCCTGCCTCCGAGCCCGCCGAGCGCACCTCTGAGGGCAGCGGTCATCACCTGCTCGGACTCCGTTTCGGCAGGTTCCGCACCCGACACCTCAGGTCCGCTGGCCGCGTCAGCTCCTGGGCGCACCTCGGCCATGACGGTCACCGACCTGGTCGTCGTACCCGACTCGATCGCCTCTGCGATCACGCGCCGGCCGTGCGCCGCGCAGTCGGACGCGGGCGCGCGAGTCGTGGTGCCTCACCGGCGGCACCGGCGGCGGGCCACGCGACGTGACCCCGGATGCCCTGATCGCGCCTGGGCCTCCGCGAGCTCCCCGGCATTGGGCGAGGCCATCCGCGCGGCCTCGCGGGCCCGAGTCCCCACCTCGGACCTCTCCCGCTGCCCTGGGTGGCGACGCTGAGGACAGGCCGTGATCCTCGCCCTGCCCGGCAGCCCGGGTGGTGTCCGCGACGGGCTGGCCGCGGTCGGAGGAGCCTGCTGGCCCATGCGGCCGCGATGGTCGATGGAGGCGGGCACCCACGCCACCCCGAGGTCGGCGCTAGTCGATCGGCATCCGGGCCGGCATCGACTGCCGACGCCACCACGAGCTCTGCACGCGCTCGTCCGCGCAATCGCACTGACCGAGGCCGAGGTGGCCGACGAGGTCGCCGATCCCGCGGCCGGCGCCGTGGTGACCTTCACCGGCGTGGTCCGCGACCACGACGGTGGCCGCAGCGTCACCGACCTGCACTACGAGGGCCACCCGGACGCCGGCCGGATCCTGGCCGAGGTCGTGGTCGAGGCCCGGGGCCGGCCCGGGGTGCTCGGCTGCCGCGGCCCGGCACCGGGTCGGCGACCTGGCCATCGGCGATCTCGCGTTCGTGGTCGCGGTCAGCGCCGCCCATCGCGGCGGCAGCCTTCGAGGCCTGCGCCTGGCTGGTCGACGAGGCCAAGGCGCGCCTGCCGATCTGGAAGCACCAACGCTTCGCCGATGGAAGCGACGAGTGGGTGAACTGCCCATGACCATCCCCGTGGCGAGCACCACCCAGAATGGCCGCCCCCGAGGAGGACCCGTGTCGAGCCCCGCCACCCCTGCGACCGAGCCGAACCCCCGCTGGGCTGATCGATCGGTTCGGTCGGGTGCACCGGGACCTGCGGGTGTCGCTGACCGACCGATGCAACCTGCGCTGCACCTACTGCATGCCCGCGGACGGCCTGCCCTGGCTGCCCAACCCGGACCTGCTGACTGTCGACGAGATCATCCGGGTCGTGCGGATCGCCACGGAGCTGGGGATCACCGAGGTCCGCCTGACCGGCGGCGAGCCGCTGATCCGCCCGGAGATCGTCGAGATCGTGTCGCGGACCTGGCGGCGCTGCCCCATGCCCCGCACCTGTCGGTGACCACCAACGGCCTCACTCTGGCCCGGCTGGCCGGCCCGCTGGCCGACGCCGGGCTGGCCCGGGTCGAACATCTCGTGTGACACGCTGCGCCCGGAGACCTTCGCACGGCTCACCCTGCGCAACCGGCTCGAAGACGTCCTGGCCGGCATCGAGGCCGCGCGCGCGACGCAGGCCTGTCCCCGATCAAGATCAACACGGTCCTGATGCGCGGGGTCAACGACCACGAGGCGGCCGACCTGCTGCGCTGGGCGTTGGCCGAGGGCCTGTCGCTGCGGTTCATCGAGCAGATGCCGCTGGACCCGCAGCATGGCTGGAACCGGGCGATGATGGTCACGCGCGAGGAGATCCTCGACCACCTCGCGCAGGCCGGGTTCCAGCTGGCGCCGGTCGCCGGGCGCGGGTCGGCCCCGGCCGAGGAGTTCCTCGTCGACGGCGGCCCGGCCACCGTGGGCATCGTCGGATCGGTGACCAACCCGTTCTGCAGCGCGTGCGACCGGGTCCGCCTCACCGCCGACGGGCACTGGCGCAACTGCCTGTTCGCGAAGCAGGAGGCGAACCTGCGCGACCTCCTGCGCAGCGACGCCCCCGACGCAGACCTCGCTGCGGTGATGGTCGGCGAGGTCGGGCGCAAGCGAGAGGGCCATGGCATCGATGCCCCCGCCTTCGAGCAGCCCGACCGGCCGATGTCGGCGATCGGCGGCTGAGCATGCCCACGATCCCAGCCCTCGACGAGGAGGGTCGCGTGACGTTCCAGCTGTTCGCTGCTGCCCGGCAGGCGGCCGGGCGCAGCGAGGTGACCCGGCCCGCTGGGCCAACGGCCGCGGTCCTCGCCGGGCTCGTGGCTGAACTCCCGCCCGCGCTTCGGCGATGTCCTGGCGATCAGTTCGTTGCTGCTCGGACGGGCAGCGACTGGACCCGTCCTCGGACCGGGTCCTGCCCGGGGGTGCAGTCATCGACGTGCTGCCCCCCTTTGCCGGGGGCTGAGCCACAGAACGACCTTGGCCACGTCAGTGCTGAACCGCATCTGCGTCGCCGAACATGGACCTGCTGCCGCACGAGCGGTTTCTACGTGTTCCTTCATCCGTACCTGAGGATAGATGGTCGCATGGGAACGTACCGGATCCGGGAGGCTGCGGACCTGCTCGGAGTCAGCGATGACACGTTGCGACGCTGGGCGGAGGCCGGTCGCATCGACACGGAGCCCGACTCGGCGGGCCGCCTGGTGGTGCGCGGTGCGCAACTGGCCCGATTGGCCCAGGAGCAGGCTGCCACCTCGGGCGCTGACGGGAGCCATGCCGTCGTCGCGGCCTCGGTCCGCAACAGGTTCACCGGACTGGTGACCCGGGTCGTACGGGACACCGTGATGGCCCAGGTGGAGATCCAGGCCGGCCCGCACCGGATCGTGTCCCTGCTCAGCCGGGAGGCCGCCGACGAGCTCGGCCTCGAGCCGGGGGTGCTCGCCGTGGCCAGCGTCAAGTCCACGAACGTGGCCGTGGAGATCCCCGCCCCCCGCCACCGGCCAGACCCGGTGGAGCCGTGATGCGCACCCGCTCGAGCGTGGTTGCGCTGTCCGTGCTGGTCAGTGGGGCCCTGCTGGGCTGCGGCAGCGCCTCCACCCCTTCGAGCGGATCGGCAGCCGACGACTCCGGTGACATCACCGTGTTCGCCGCGGCCTCACTGACCGAACCGTTCACCGCGATCGGTGCGCAGTTCGAGGCCGATCACCCCGGCAGCACAGTCACCTTCAGCTTCGCGGGCAGTAGTGGCCTGGCCACCCAGATCACCAACGGCGCACCCGCCGACGTGTTCGCCGCGGCCAGCACCACTGCCATGGACCAGGTGCTCGCGTCCGGGTCCCAGCCGTCCCGACCACGTTCGCGCGCAACACGCTGGCCATCGCGTTGCCACCTGGCAACCCGGGCCAGGTCACCTCGCTGGCCGATCTGACCGATCCCGCACGCAAGGTCGCCCTGTGCCAGGAGCAGGTGCCGTGCGGCACGGCAGCCCAGCAGGTACTGCGCGCGGCTGACCTCACGCGTGGCGCCCGGTCACGCCTCGATCCCGACGTGAAGGCGGTCCTGACCAAGGTGCGGATGGGCGAGGTCGATGCGGGCCTGGTGTACGTCAGCGACATCGTCGCAGCTGGTGCCGACGTCGCTGGGCATCACGATCCCCGCCGAGTCAACGTCTGGACCACCTACCCGATCGCCGTGCTCGCCGACGGGCCGCACCAGCGCAACTGGCCACGCCTTCGTCGAGGAGGTGCTCTCCGAGCCGCGGCCAGGCGGTGCTGGAGGCCGCGGGATTCCTGCCGCGTCCGGGCAGGCGCCGGCATCGCCGGCCGCGACCACGATGAGCAGCAGTTGGACGCCGACCCGGCTCTCCGCCGACGGAACGCGCCCGCCGCGCGCGGCAGCGACCAGGGCGAGCGGGGCGCCCCCGGCGCTCCTGTTGGCGCCGGCCCTCGTGGCCGTCACGTTCCTGCTCCTGCCACTGGCCGGGCTGGTGATCCGGGCCCCCTGGAGCCGGCTCGGCGAGATCCTGCTCGCGCCCGGACACCCGCGAGGCCCTGGTGCTGTCCCTGTGGACCTCGACCGCGGCCACGGCCTTCTCGGTGCTGGTCGGCGTGCCGCTGGCCTGGCTGCTGGCGCGTACCGCGCTGCCCGGGATCCGGCTGCTCCGGGCGCTGGTCACGCTGCCCCTGGTGCTGCCCCCGGTGGTCGGCGGGGTCGCGCTGCTGCTGGCCTTCGGGCGCACCGGGCTGATCGGGCGCTACCTGGACCAGTGGTTCGGCCTCACGATCCCGTTCAGCCCGCTGGCGGTGGTCATGGCCGAGACCTTCGTGGCGATGCCCTTCCTGATCGTCACCGTCGAAGGAGCGCTGCGCGCGTCCGACCGGGGGTACGACGAGGCCGCCGCCACCCTCGGCGCCTCCCGGCTGACCACCTTCCGCATGGTCACCCTGCCCCTGCTCGGTCCGTCGCTGGTGGCCGGCGCCGTGCTGTGCTGGGCACGGGCCCTCGGCGAGTTCGGGGCGACCATCACGTTCGCCGGGCAGCCTGCCGGGGCGCACCCAGACCATGCCGATCGCCGTCTACTACGCCCTGGAGACCGACCCGCGAGGCCGCGATCGCGCTGAGCCTGGTCCTGCTGGCATGGTGTCGGTGGGGGTCCTCGTCGCGCTGCGCGACCGCTGGCTGCGCGGCGGGACGCTGACATGAGCGCCCCGATCGGCCCCCCGGCGGCTGGCGGTCGATGCACCGTCCGACGTGCTGAGTTCGAGCTCTCGGTCCGCTTCCACGCCGCGCCCGGCGAGGTGCTCGGCGTCCTGGGTCCGAACGGCTCGGGCAAGTCGACGCTGCTGCGAGCGCTGGCCGGCCTGGTCCCGCTGCACGCGGGCCGGGTCAGCCTCGACGGTCACGTCCTCGACGAGGCCGACCTGACTGGCACCTTCGTCGACCCCGCTGACCGGCCGGTCGCCTTCGTGTTCCAGGACTACCGGCTGTTCCCGCACCTGGATGTCACCGACAACGTGGCGTTCGCCGCCCGCGCCCGCGGCGTCCGTCGGGCGCAGGCTCGTCGGGAGGCCCACGCCTGGCTCGAGCGCCTGGACCTTGTTGACCTGGCCGATCGGCGTCCCGGCGACCCTGTCGGGAGGTCAGGCACAACGCGTCGCACTGGCACGTGCCCTGGCCCGCGAACCCGGCCTGCTGCTGCTCGACGAACCCCTGGCAGCCCTGGACGTGCGCACCCGCCTCGATGTCCAGGAGGAACTGGGCCGGCATCTCGGCGGGTTCGCCGGCCCATGCCTGCTCGTCACCCACGATCCGGTCGAAGCCCTCGTGCTCGCTGATCGGCTGCTGGTCATCGAGGGTGGCCGGATCGTGCAGGAGGGGACGCCCTGCAGAGGTGACCCGTCGGCCCGCCACCGAGTACGTCGCGAAACTCGTGGGGCTCAACCTGTACGCCGGGCAGGCACGCGACGGCCGGGTGGATCTCGAGGGCGGCGGGTCGCTGGTGGTGGCCGAGCATCCGCAGGCCGGTCCGGTGCTGGTGGCCGCGCGCCCCAGTGCGGTCGTGGTGAGCACGAGCCCACCGGTGGGCGGCAGCGCCCGCAACACCTGGCCCGGGACGGTGGCCGGGCTGTCGATGCTCACCGAGCGCGTCCGCCTGAGCATCGAGGCGACACCGTCGATCATCGCCGACGTCACCCCCGCAGCAGTCGCGGACCTGGGCCTGCTCCCGGGCACGTCTGTGCTGGGTCTCGGTGAAGGCCACCGAGCTGTCCGTCTACGAGCACATCGGCGCTCAGCCGGCGCGGTAGGCCTCCCGCAGGCCGACCCGGCCACCGGTGCGCAGCGCGGCACCCCGGTACACCCGGGCCCCGAACCATACGAGCAGGCCGATGAACGCCACCGAGCCGACCAGCGCCACGAGCACCTCCCACCAGGCCGCATCGCCGGTGACGATCCGGAAGGGCATCAGCAGCGGCGCCCAGAGCGGCACGAGCGAGAACGGCGCGAGCAGGGGGTTCGGCTCCCCGGTCAGTGACATCGCCGCCACCGCGTAGGCCGGCAGCAGCAGCACCGAGGGAACGTAGGTCAGGGACTGCAGGTCCTCGAGGCGGGAGACCGTGGCGCCCATCGTGGCGAACACGAAGCTGTACATCACGTACCCGATGACGAACCACAGCCCGAGCCATGCCAGGGACGACCACCCGAGCCGGAACAGGTCCAGACCCGCGGAGTCCTGGCCGAACGCGGCCAGGCCGAACAGGTAGGTGATCCCGAGCAGGGACAGCTGCACCAGGCCCAGGCCCCCGACGCCGAGCACCTTGCCGGTCAGCATGGACGCGGTCGAGACCTTGGCCAGCACCAGCTCGGCCACCCGGTTCTGCTTCTCCTCGACCACCGCCGAGCCCACGAACTGCCCGAAGGCCATCACCATCACGAACAGGATCACCACGCTGGCGAACGCTGCGGCACCCACGTGCCAGCACCTGCCTCGTCGACCTGCACCCGTCGTGCCCAAGGTCCTCGACAGTGACCTCCACGGGGGTGATCACCAGGTCCAGGGCCTCGTCGGAGAGGCCCGAGGTCGGCGGCGACCTCGAGGCGGGCGGCGGAGGTGGCGGCGCTGCGCAGCACGGCGTCCACCGCCGGGGGCGGCGCACCCACGGCCACGATCGTGGCCCCGTCGATGAGTGCGGCGGTGACCGTCCCGGACTCGCGTCATCGCGGGCCTGCGCACCCGAGGGTGAGGTGCCGACGACCATCGGGACCCCTGCCGAGGCTGCGGTGCGCTGGACCTCGGTCCACCAGCCCGGGCGGGGAGTCGCCGGCCACCGTCGACCATGACCGAGTCCCCCGGTCGGCCCACCAAGGAGACCGCGAACATGCCGACCAGGATCAGCAGCATCGAACCGATCATCACGCCGAGGAACACCCGGCTGCGTCCGCGTTCGACGAACTCCCGGCGCGCGATCAGCAACGTCCCGCTAGCCATGTGCGACCTCCCGGCCGAGGAGCTGCCCGACCTGCGCGGCGGTCCTCGGCGGCTGCGCGGCGACCGCCTCGTGGAACAGGTCGGCCAGCGACGGAGCCTCGTAGCGGAACGATGTGATCGGCCCTGTGGCCGCCGCCTCGGTGAGCAGCTCCTCGGCGCTGACGTCCACGGGGACGAGCGCGTGCGGCCGCTCGCCACGCCACATGGTCACCGCGCCGGGCCGGTCCGGCACCCAGGGCAGCCCGCCGACCGTCACCTCGACCCGCCGGTAGCCGGCGTTGCGCCGGATCTCGGCGAGGTCGCCATGGGCCACGGTCTGCCCGGCGTTGATGATCGCCACATCCACGCAGAGGTCCTCGACGAGTTCGAGCTGATGGGAGGAGAACAGGATGGTCGCGCCCCGACGTGGCCGCCTCGCGAAGCACGGCGCCCATCTCGGCCACGCCCACCGGGTCCAGGCCGGTGAACGGCTCGTCGAGGATCAGCACCTGCGGGCCGTGCACCAGGGCGGCGGCCAGTTGCACCCGCTGCTGGTTGCCGTGCGAGAGCGTGTCGACCCGGTCGCGCGCCCGATCGGCCAGGCCGAGCTGCTCCAGCCAGGCCATCGCGGCGGCGCGCGCCTCGCTGGCGCTTCATCCCGGCCAACCGGCCGAAGTGCACCAGCTGGCCGATCACCGACATCTTGGCGTAGAGGCCGCGCTCCTCGGGCATGTACCCGAACCCCCGCGCACACGCCCGATCCAGGGCGCGCCCGCCGTACGAGTGCTGCCCGCGTCGGCGTCCTGCAGGTCGAAGATGATGCGCATCGTGGTGGTCTTGCCCGCACCGTTGCGCCCGAGGAAGCCCAGGATCCGACCGGGCTGGACCGCAGGCTCAGGCCGCGCAGGACCACCAGGTCGCCGTACGACTTGGTCAGCCCCGCCACCACCAGCTCCCTGCCCGCCACGGCCACAGTCTGGCACCGGGATCGGGACGTCGCCGCGCGCTACCGTAGCCCCCGTCGGATCACAGGAGATCCACCGGCCAGGAGGTACCCGTGGGCTACGTCGAGTCACTGCTCGCGAACAACGAGAAGATCGTCTACGAGACGCACAAGCACTGGATCGCGCCCTTCTTCGCCACGGTCACCGGCTCCGTGCTCGTACTGGGCGGCCTCGCGGCCCTGTTCGGCACGCTCCTCACCGACGAGGCGTGGTTGGACACCGTGTTCCTCTGGGGCGGTCTGCTCGCGCTGCTCGTGGGCCTGGTCATGGTCGCCAGCGCGTTCGTGGCCTGGTGGTCCGAGCACTACTATGTGACCAACCACAAGGTGCTCAAGGTCAGCGGGATCCTGAACAAGTCCGCCGACGGCTCGGCGCTGGAGAAGATCAACGACATCACGATCGAGCAGCCGCTCGTCGGCCGGTGGATGGGCTTCGGCACGCTCCGGGTCGAGCACCGCTGCCGACCAGTCCGACATCACCTACACCGCGATGCGCAAGCCGATGGAGTTCCGCCGCTCGATCCTCGACGAGAAGCAGGTGTTCGAGCAGCAGGATGCGCGCACCATCGCCGATGCGGTCCTCTCCGCGCAGCAGGGCCCGGCCGTCAGCCGCGGCCGACGAAGGGCCCTCCGCCCAGGAGATCACCGACACGATCGCGCGGCTGGCTGCCCTGCGTGACAGCGGCGCGATCAGCGATCGAGGACTTCGAGGCCAAGAAGGACGAGCTTGCTGGGCCAGCTCTGAGCCGACCTGCCAGGTCTGCCGAGCGCTACGGCGAGAGCCGGCGCCGCTGCCACGCCGAGGCGTCGTCCAGACCGCCCGGGGCGATCCGCCGGTACTCGATCCGGTCGTGCAGCCGGGAGAACCGACCCACCCAGAACTCCACCGCCTCGGGGACCAGCACGTAGCCGCCCCAGTTCTCGGGCATCGGGACCGCCTCGTCCTGCGAAGTGCTCGGTGAGCCCGGCGACCCGCGCGTCGAGCTCGGCGCGGGTCACCTCCTGGCTCTGCTGGCTGGCCCACGCCCCCACCTGCGCCGCATGCGGCCGCGAGTCGAAGTACGCGGCCGACTCCTCGCGCGGCAGTCGCAGCGCCCGACCCCGCACCGCAGACCTGCCGGTGCATCCCGTGCCACGGGAACAGCAGGGCCGCGTCGCCGGTGGCCTCGAGGTCGCGACCCTTGCGTGAACCGTGGTTGGTGAAGAAGCAGAAGCCGCGCGAGTCGACGACCTTCACCAGCATCATCCGTACCGACGGCTCCCCGCGACCGTTCACGGTGGCCAGCGTCGCGGCGTTCGGCTCGGGCAGCGCTGCGGCGACCGCGTCTGCCAGCCAGCTGCGGAACAGGTCCAGCGGCGCCCCGGGCACGGTCTGCACCTCGAACCCCTCGATCGGGGCGCGCAGGTACTCGATGCGTTCGCACGTCCACAGGCTCGACCATGGGCCCCAGTATCGTCCCGACCCCGCCGCCGAGTCGGCTCCATGGGGGTCGCGGGAGCCATCGGGACCAGGATCGGCGAGAATGGCCCTGCCCAACTCCCCACATCCGCGCAGGAGTGACCCATGACCGATTTCGTCCCCGGCCTTGAAGGCGTCATCGCATTCGAGACCGAGATCGCAGAGCCCGACAAGGAGGGCTCGGCACTGCGCTACCGCGGGGTCGACATCGAGGACCTCGTCGGTCGCGTGACGTTCGGCCAGGTGTGGGGCCTGCTCGTCGACGCCGAGTTCAACCCGGGCCTGCCCCCGGCCGAGGCGTACCCGATCCCGATCCACTCCGGCGACGTCCGCGTGGACGTGCAGTCGGCGATCGCGATGCTGGCTCCCGCGTGGGGCCTCAAGCCGCTGCTGGACATCGACGACGCCCAGGCCCGCGAGGACCTGGCGCGGGTGTCGGTCATGGCCATGTCGTTCGTCGCGCAGGCCGCGCGTGGGGTCGGCCAGCCGATGACCCCACAGAGCGAGATCGACAAGGGTCGCACCGTCGTGGAGCGGATGATGATCCGCTGGCGCGGCGAGCCCGACCCCGAGCACGTGCGCGCCGTGGACGCCTACTTCGTGTCCGCCGCCGAGCACGGGATGAACGCCTCCACCTTCACCGCCCGGGTGATCGCCTCGACCGGTGCCGACGTCGCCGCGGCGATCTCCGGTGCTGTGGGTGCCATGTCGGGCCCGCTGCACGGAGGCGCCCCCAGCCGGGTGCTGCACATGATCGAGGAGATCGAGCGCTCCGACGACGCCCGCGGCTACGTCAAGGGCGTCCTGGATCGCGGTGAGCGGCTCATGGGCTTCGGCCACCGGGTCTACCGCGCCCAGGACCCGCGCGCCAAGGTCCTGCGGCGCACCGCCAAGGAGCTCAACGCACCGCGCTACGAGGTGGCCGAGGCCCTGGAGCAAGCGGCGCTGGCCGAGTTGCGTGAGCGCCGGCCCGACCGGGTGCTGGAGACCAACGTGGAGTTCTGGGCAGCCATCATCCTGGACTTCGCCGAGGTACCAGCCAGCATGTTCCCGGCCATGTTCACCAGCGCCCGGCTGGCCGGCTGGAGCGCCCACATCCTCGAGCAGAAGCGCACCGGACGCCTCGTGCGGCCCTCCGCGCTCTACCAGGGTCCGGGCCCGCGCCATCCCGAGGAGGTCACCGGCTGGCAGGACTGGATGCTCAACCCGTACGAGGGCTCCCTGCCGCCGCTGGCCGAGCGCCTGCACTACCCGGGCTACTCGGCCTGACGCCGGCCGTGCCCGGCTCTGGTTGACCCACCACCCCACCCACCCCGCACCCACCCACCCACGACAAGGACTCCCACGGTGAGCACCACTCTGGACCCGACGACCATCACGATCCCCGCTGATCTGCTGCCTGCCGACGGACGGTTCGGCTGCGGCCCGTCGAAGGTCCGCGTCGAGCAGGTCGACGCCCTGCGCGGGGCGGCCACCTCGATCCTGGGCACCTCGCACCGGCAGAAGACCGTGCGGTCGCAGGTCGCTCGGGTGCGTTCCGGGCTGGCCGAGCTGTTCGCCCTGCCCGAGGGATACGAGGTCATCCTGGGCAACGGGGGATCCACCGCGTTCTGGGATGCGGCCACGTTCGGCCTGATCCGCGACCGCGCGCAGTTCCTGACCTTCGGCGAGTTCGGCTCGAAGTTCGCCAAGGCCGCGAAGACCGCCCCGCACCTCGGCGAGCCGACGGTGATCACCTCCGAGCCCGGCGACGCCCCGCAGTTCACCGCCGAGGCTGGCATCGACCTGTACGGCAGCCCGCACAACGAGACCTCCACAGGCGTGGCGATCACCCCGACCCGGGTGGCCGGCGCCGACGACGGTGCCCTGATGGCCTTCGACGCCACCTCCGCGGCCGGTGGCCTGGCCGTGGACCCGGCTCAGTTCGACGCCTACTACTTCGCCCCGCAGAAGTGCTTCGCCTCCGACGGCGGGCTCTGGTTCGCCCTGCTCTCCCCTGCGGCAGTGGAGCGGATCGAGTCCATCGCCGCCTCCGGCCGCTGGGTGCCGGCGTTCCTGGACCTCAAGATCGCCCTGGACAACTCCCGCCTGGAGCAGACCTACAACACCCCGGCCCTGGCGACCATCCTGATGATGGCCGAGCAGGTCGACTGGTTCAACGCCCAGGGCGGCATGGCCTTCACGACCGCCCGCACCGCGGCCTCGGCCGACGCGCTGTACGGCTGGGCAGCGGCCAGCGACTTCGCGACTCCCTACGTGGTGGACCCGGCCAAGCGCAGCAACGTCGTGGGCACGATCGACTTCGACTCCTCGATCGACGCCAGCGCCGTGGCCAAGGCGCTGCGCGCCAACGGGATCGTGGACACCGAGCCCTACCGCAAGCTGGGCCGCAACCAGTTGCGGGTGGCGATGTTCCCCTCGATCGACCCGGCCGACGTGGCGGCGCTGACCCGCAGCATCGACCACGTCGTGTCGCAGCTGGCCTGAGCGGCCCGAGGTCTAACGACGACGGCGGCGCCGGCGAGCCGACCGGCGCAGCAGGATCAGGGCGATGAGGCTGGCCAGGGCCACCGCCGCGATCCGGACGTAGGGATAGATGTCGAACCCGGCGACCCTGGGCAGCGCCCCCGCGATCCCGCCGTCGGTGCCCAGCGCCGTGGCGGGCACATCGACCCGGGTCAGCTGCCCGGAGCGCTCGGAGGCGATCAGCAGACTACGACCGTCTGCGGTCCACGTGACGGCCTCGCCCTGCGGCTGCAACGGCAGGCCGAACCTCGCCTGCGCCTCGCCTGGCGGCTTACCCGAGAACACCTCGGCCGAGAGGTAGTCACGCACCACGAACCGCTTGCCACCGGGAGCCATCGCGGCGTCGGTGACCAGCGCCCGGGCTGGCGCCGACCCGGGTTGCTTCCATCGGGGTCTGCGAGTCGCTCATCGGGCTGGGCAAGGAGTAGACGCCCCCGACGCCGTCCTGCTTGGAGATGACCCAGAGCCGTTCCTTCTTCGGATCGGCCATCAGGGCCTCTGCGTTCACGGCCCCGCCCGGAAAGGTGAACCGGTAGGTCGTGACCGGCACGTCCGCATCGCGCAGGCGCTCGGGCTCGATCACCTTGTGGATGCGGGCATAGGGCCAGGAGTCGCGGTTGTCCCCGAGGTCGCCGACCCAGATGACGTCCCGGCCCTGCTCATCACGGCCGATCGCCAGGGCCTCATGGTCCCGGGCCGGGGTGTCCAGCAGCGTCAGCGTCGCCCGGATCGAGCAGTCCGTGGTGTCCAGCGCGTACAGGTAGGGGCCGCCACCGGAGTCGTTGGTCATCCACAGTGTGTCGGGGTGCTGCGCGGACAGTGCGATCCCGCTGACCTCGGGCAGCAGCCCGGTGTCGAACTCGCAGAGCACCTCATCGCCGGAGCCCAGCACCGCCGGGCGCACGGTCGGGGCCGTGGCGCTCGCCGGCACACCTGAGCCCAGGACGAGTCCGAGGGCCAGGACTGCTCCCACTCCCATCGGCCGGCGCCGCCGCTGCTCATCGTGCCCTGCTCAGGACGGCGGCTCGACCATCGGAGCCGGGCCTGGGGCCGGGGTCGGGCTGGCTGCATCGGCTCGGCTCCGGTGCAGGCTGGCGCGCCGGCCGTACAGGGCCAGCTGCACCAGCCCGACGAGCACCCCCGCCAGCGCGGTCCAGGCCCACCAGGACCTCTCGTTCTCGGCCAACTGGTCGCGCAGCACGATCAGGACCCCACCGGCGACCACCCACGCGCCGATGCCCCAGAGCGCCGCCCCGACGAGGTTGCCCTCGGCGGGTTCGAGCGGCGCGGGGTGATCGGGCATGGCAGCACCCTAACCCGGCCGGTCGCGCACCGATCAGCGCAGCGCAGCGCAGCAGGGTGAGCGCGACCAACCCGATCAGCACGGCCAGAGTGACGAATCGGCGGGCACGCGGGTCCATCGCCTCACCCGCGGGGGCGGTCCGGGGTGGCCTCGGAGTGGGCCCCGCAGCCATAGGTCAGCGCGACCACGCGGCCATCGGCCGGCGACATCCCGTTGGCGCAGACCCCGAACGCGGACCCGGTCGGCCCGCCGATCGGCATCAGGAAGCCACAGGAGCTGCACGAGCCGGGCGCCGACCGGGCCATCGCGGCCTGCGGACCGGTCTCGCCAGCGATCCAGCGGCTGGCCGCGTCGTCGCGACCCTCGGGGGACAGCACCCGCCGCCGGCCGATCCCGATCTCCCAGCCGTTCGGGCGCAGACCGGGCTCATCAGAGGCCGCGGCGAGGTCGTCGAGGCCCGACCAGCCGGGGGCGAGCCGGGGATCATCGACCTCGGTGGGCAGCACGTCGCCGACCCCGAGGTCACCGGGCTCGACCCGATCGCTCCAGGGCACCCAGGCCGGGGCGACCAGCGCAGCGGCACCGGGGAGCATCGCGATCTCGTCCACGGTCACGACGCGGGCCCGGGACGCACGCGCCACGGTCACGGCCCACACCCAGCCCCGGTAGCCCGGAGCCAGGCAGGCGAACCGATGCGTCACGACGCGGTCGTCCTCGGCCACCACCCCCAGGTGCTCGCCGACGTGGTCGGCAGGCACGATCTCGAGCACTGCAGCGCGGGCCTGCTCGACGGCGTCGCGGCAGGCGGCGTCGAGGGCTGGCGCCCGGCGCGGACGCGTGGGCATGGTCTCGGTCATGGACTTCCCGGATCGTGCGGACCGGCCACCGGCCGGGTGGGGCGGTTGGCCACCACGCAGATAGGCTACCCCCATGAAGTCGCCGCGCCGTTCCCTGGCGATCGCCGCCGTTGTCCTGTCCCCGCTCCTGCTGGCCGGATGCGAGAAGCCCAACCCGGGTGTCACCGTCTGGTCCGGGACCTCCAGCGAGCACGTGCAGGCGCTGTGCTGGGCGCACGCAGAGGTCGGTGGCCTCACGCCCCGCGAGTGCGCCCAGGACGTCTTGGACAAGGCCGGGCAGGGCGAGGGAATCGCTGCGCTGGAGGTGTCCCCCGGCGACACGGTCGGCATCTCGGTGGATCCAGTGGTCGCCGAGGGCGGCTGGTCGGTGAACATCGCCAGGGCAGCCGTTGGCCGCCGGGCTGACCGACACGTACTACCGCTTCACCTTCCCCGAGCAGGTCGCCACCGAGGGCGCCGGGTTCACTCTGCAGGTGATCGCCGCCGCCCGGCCCAACGGCCAGCGCGGCTACTGGTTCTTCCAGCTCGTCCCCCGCTGATCGGCTGATTGGGGCACCGGGCCGCGCCGGGCTACGCTGGAGCGTTGCAGATCCCACGCACACCCAGGAGTTCACAGTGCCCACCGGCAAGGTCAAGTGGTACGACACGGAGAAGGGCTTCGGCTTCCTGACCTCCGACGAGGGTGAGGACGTGTTCCTCCACGGAAACGCGCTGCCCGCCGGCGTGAGCACCCTCAAGGGCGGCACGCGGGTGGAGTTCGGCGTGGTCGACGGCAAGAAGGGCAAGACCGCGCTGTCGCTGAAGGTGCTCGAGCCGACGGCGTCGGTGGTCAAGGGCAAGCGCAAGCCCGCCGAGGACATGGCCATCATCGTCGAGACGCTGAACAAGCTGCTCGACGACGTCGGCAATGACCTGCGCAAGGGTCGGTACCCGGCTGACGCCAAGGCCCGCAAGGTGGCGGCTGTCCTGCGCGCGGTGGCCGACGACCTCGATGCCTGAGCGGCGCCGCCCGGGTGATCGGCTGATCCGCGCCGGGCTGGTGGTGACCGCCCTGGGCATGCTGCTCAGCCTTGTGGCACTGCTGCCCCTGGTTTCGGACATCGAGCTGCCGAGCACGTTCTGGTGGTTGGCGATGCTCTGGGGCGTGGGGCTGGGCCTGATCCTGATCGGCCTGCTGCGCAGCGGTCGGGGCCGGGCGCGCACCCAGGTCGCTGCCCGCGCCCGTCAGGACTGAGGCACCCCGATGCGCAGCCTCGCCGACGACCTGCGCGCCCGCACCGACGAGCAGCTGGCGGCGTTGGTGCTCGCGCGTCCGGACCTGCTGCACCCGATGCCCCTGGACCTGGCCACGCTCGCCCAGCGCGCCGGCTCACCAGCCAGCGTGGCCGCCGCACTGCGGGGCTGTGACCAGCGGACCCTGCACCTGGTCCTGGCCGCGGCCCTGACCGGTGACCCGGTCCGGCCAGCCGCCCTGGGGGCCCTGCTGCGACCGCACCTTTCCGAGCTGGCGGCCCGTGGTGCGGTGCGCGCGGCGATCACCCGGCTGCGGGCCGACGCCCTGCTGTGGGGCACCGACCGCACGCTGCACCTGGTCGGCGCGGCCCGGGACCTGTTGGTGCCCGGCGACCGCGGCCCCCGGGTCGCCGCCCTGGACCCGGTCGTCGCAGGCTTCGCACGCGACCCCGACTCCCTGCGGGCCCTGCTCGATGCGGCCCCCGCCGAGGTCACGGCAGTGGTGGGCCGCCTGCTGACCGGGCCGGTGATCGGGACGGTGGCCGATGCGCGTCGGGTGCCCGATCCGCGGCGCAGCCCGATCGACTGGCTGCTGGCCGAGCACGTGCTCGTCGCGGTCGGGACCGACCGGGTGGCGCTACCGGGCGAGGTCGTGGCGATCCTGCGCGGTGCGGCCAGCGAGGACCCGGTCCTGGTGGTGCTCGACCTGGCAACCCCCGTGCCTGCTGGCGTGGCGCGGGACCCAGCCCGGGTGGACCCGGGCTCCGTCGGGGCGATCCTTGATGCCGTGCATCGCACGGGCGAGTTGGGCCGGCTGTGGGCCGACGCCCCGCCCACCCCACTGCGCGCCGGTGGGATCCCCGCCCGGGACCTCACCCGGACCTCCCGCGCCCTGTCTGCCAGCGAGTCCGCGACTGCCCTGCTCATCGAGGTGGCAGCCGCGGCAGGCCTGCTGGCACCCGATGCCCACGAGGCGGGAGCCGTGCTACCGACCGCGGCCTTCGACGTGTGGCTGGCCGATGCGCCTGCCCCTGCGCACGCCCGGCTGCTGGCCGCGTGGCTGGGGATGCCCCGGTCGGCGGCAGGCCCCGGGCAGCGCCCGCTGGCACCCGAGCTCGGCGCCCCCACCCTGCCCGACCTGCGCCGCGACGTCCTGGGCGTGCTGGTGTCCGCTGAAGGGGACTGGACCGACGACGAGGTCGCGGCCGCCGTGGACTGGTGGGCGCCGCGACGCCATGACGCCGCCCGCACGCAGCGCGTGCGCACCATCCTGGCCGAGGCTCGGGACCTGGGGTTGGTGGTGGGCGGCACGGTGACCGGCGCCGGACGCGCGCTGGCCACCGTGCGCGACGATGCCGACGAGGACCTGCTGGGCGTCGTGAGCGCCCTGTCGCGCGTGCTGCCCGAGCAGGTCGACAGGTTGATCCTGCAGGCCGACCTCACCGCCATCGTGCCCGGGCTGCCCACCCCGGAGCTGGCCGACCTGCTGCGCGCCGCAGCCGACCCAGAGTCGGTGGGTGCCGCCAGTGTGTACCGGTTCAGCGCCGCCAGCATCCGCCGAGCACTGGACACCGGTCGGACAGCCGATGAGCTGGTGCGCGAGCTGGGCCGACGTGGCACCCTCCCCCAGCCGCTGGCCTACCTGATCGCCGATACCGCCCGTCGGCATGCCGTGCTGCGGATCGGTGCCGCGGCCACCTACCTGCGCTGCGACGACCCCGTGGTGCTGGCGACCATCATGGCCGACCCGGGTGCCACGGTCCTGGGCCTGTTCGCCCTCTCCGACACTGTCCTAGCTTCGGCGCAGCCCCCCGAGCACGTGCTCGAGCGCCTGCGCGCGCTGGGTCACTCGCTGTTGGCCGAACCGGGCCGGGGGCCGGCCGTCGAGGGGCCGCGTCGGGCCCGCGTCCGGCCCCGGGAGACCTCAGAGGCCGGTATGCCGGTGACGCCCGCACTGGCCGCCGCAGCAGTCCGGGCCCTGCGCGCCCGCGACCTGCCCGAGCCGCTGACCCCATCACGTCGGGCCACGCGCCCGGTGCCTGTCAGCGACGCCGCCCACGTCGGCGCAGCCCTGCGTCGGGCGATTGCCGCGCAGGCAACGGTCTGGATCGGGTACGCCGACCCGACGGGCGTGGCGCAGGACCATCAGGTCGAACCGCTGCACCTGGCCGGGGGCTACCTCACGGCCCTGGACCTCACGTCGCGCACGATGGCCACGTTCGCGGTGGCCCGCATCACCGGCGTCCAGACGCCCCAGGCGTGATGTCCGGGCAGGCTGTTCAGTCGGCCATGCCACCGAGGATGTCGTCGGCGTCGACGATCCGGTAGGCGTAGCCCTGCTCGGCCAGGAACCGCTGGCGGTGCGCAGCGAAGTCCGCATCGACCGTGTCGCGGGTGACCACGGTGTAGAAGCGCGCCCCGCGGCCGTCGGCCTTCGGCCGCAGGATCCGGCCGAGGCGCTGGGCCTCCTCCTGGCGGGAGCCGAAGGATCCCGAGACCTGGATCGCCACGGAGGCCTCCGGCAGGTCGAGGCTGAAGTTGGCGACCTTGGAGACGACGAGCGTGCTGATCTCGCCCTCGCGGAACAGGCCGAACAGCTCCTGGCGCTCGGTCACCGAGGTCTCGCCGGTGATGACCGGGACGCCGAGCAGGTCCCCGAGCTCGTGGAGCTGGTCGAGGTACTGGCCGATCACCAGCACCTGGTCGTCGGGGTGCCGGGCGACCAGCGTGGAGACGATCGCCTGCTTCTCCCGGGCGGTGGCCGCCAGCCGGTAGCGCTCGTCGGGCTCGGCCATCGCGTAGGCCATCCGAGCCGGCTCGGGCAGGCTCACGCGCACCTCGACGCAGTCGGCCGGGGCGATCCAGCCCTGTGCCTCGATCTCACGCCAGGGGACGTCGTAGCGCTTGGGCCCGATCAGGGAGAACACGTCGCCCTCGCGGCCGTCCTCGCGCACGAGCGTCGCGGTGAGGCCCAGCCGGCGGCGGGCCTGGATGTCGGCGGTGAACCGGAAGATCGGCGCGGGCAGCAGGTGCACCTCGTCGTAGATGATCAGGCCCCAGTCCTTGGCGTCGAAGAGGTCCAGGTGGGCGTAGGTGCCCTTCCGCTTGGTGGTCATGACCTGGTAGGTCGCGATCGTGACCGGCCGCACCTCCTTGCGCGCACCGGAGTACTCGCCGATCTCGTCCTCGGTCAGTGAGGTCCGGCGCAGCAGCTCGTCGCGCCACTGCCGGGCCGAGACCGTGTTGGTCACCAGGATCAGGGTCGTGGCCTTGGCCAGGTCCATCGCGGCCGCCCCGACCAGGGTCTTGCCGGCCCCGCAGGGCAGCACGACCACCCCGGACCCGCCGAACCAGAACCCCTCGGCGGCCTGGCGCTGGTAGTCGCGCAGCTCCCAGCCGTCCTGGACCAGGTCGATGGGGTGCGCCTCGCCATCGACGTACCCGGCGAGGTCCTCGGCCGGCCAGCCCAGGCGCAGCAGGATCGCCTTGATCGCCCCACGCTCGCTGGGGTGCACCGCCACGGTGTCCGCATCGATGCGCGCACCAATCATCGGCGCCACCTTGCGGCTGCGCAGCACCTCGGTCAGGACTGCCCGGTCGCTGGCCTCGAGGACCAGCCCATGGGTGGGGTGCTTGAGCAGGCGCAACCGGCCATACCGGTCCATCGTCTCGGCCACGTCGACCAGCAGCGCGTGCGGTACCGGGAAGCGCGAGTAGCGGATGAGGGCATCCACCACCGATTCCGCGTCGTGTCCGGCAGCGCGGGCGTTCCACAGGCCCAGCGGGGTGATCCGGTAGGTGTGGATGTGCTCGGGAGCCCGCTCCAGCTCGGCGAAGGCGGCGATGTCGCGGCGGGCCGCCTCGGCGTCAGCGTGGTCGACCTCCAGCAGGAGGGTCTTGTCACTCTGGACGATCAGGGGCCCGTCGGTCATCGGACCATTGTCCCCCAGATCCCGGCGGCGCCCGGCCGAGCGTGACGACGCCCCGGGTGATGCTCAGTCAGCTGGCTCAGTCAGCCAGGGCTGCGCGCAGGTCCTCCGGGAGGTCGTCATTGGTGAGGGCGGGCTCGGAGTCCTCGTCGACGTAGTGCATCGCGAGCTCCTCAGCGGTCAGGTCCTCCACGTCGTGGGTGTCGTGGGCCAGCGCCTCGGCGGTGTCGTCGCGCAGGGGTGGGTTGTCATCCACCAGGTGACCGACCCGGGACTCATCGGGGTGGCCGAAGGTCTCCTCCGGCCCATCTGTGCCCAGCTCCTCGGAGACGTGATGGTGGTAGGCATCGATCAGCTCCGCGGCCGGATCGTCCTTCCACTGCTGACCCGGTGAACGCTCGTAGTCAGTCATGTCCCGCTCCTCTCCTGGCCCCGTGGGGTCGACTGATCCCACCCTAGATCAGTGCCCCCGGCGATGCCGTCGCGCAGGGCCGCCGACACCGCCCCCGACGCACGCGGCCGGCCGGGGGCACTTGCACTCACGGGGGTCGAGTGCCAAGATTCACTTAGCACTCGGAGGGGTCGAGTGACAACCGGTGCGCCGGAAGCACCCACCCCGCCGGGGCATCGACAGGTCGGTGCGACTGAGGTCCGCACGGAGCCGGTGACGTGAACCGGTTTCGGCTGGCCGTCCGTCGCGGGCAGGAGCACCGGTCTCCCAGCGCTACGTGCGAAGGAAACCACATACATATGGCGAAGATCATCGCTTTCGACGAGGAGGCCCGCCGGGCCCTCGAGCGTGGCATGAACACCCTGGCCGACGCGGTCAAGGTGACCCTCGGGCCACGTGGGCGCAATGTCGTCCTCGAGAAGAAGTGGGGCGCTCCCACCATCACCAACGACGGCGTCTCGATCGCCAAGGAGATCGAGCTCGACGAGCCGTACGAGAAGATCGGCGCTGAGCTGGTCAAGGAGGTCGCCAAGAAGACCGACGACGTGGCCGGCGACGGCACGACGACGGCGACCGTCCTGGCCCAGGCGCTGGTCCGCGAGGGGCTGCGCAACGTGGCCGCCGGGGCGAACCCGATGGCCCTCAAGCGCGGCATCGAGAAGGCGGTCGAGGAGATCGTCACCCAGCTGCTCGAGATGGCCAAGGAGGTTGAGACCACCGAGGAGATCGCTTCCACGGCCTCCATCTCCGCTGCCGACGAGCAGATCGGCAAGGTCATCGCCGAGGCCATGGACAAGGTCGGCAAGGAGGGCGTGATCACGGTCGAGGAGTCCAACACCTTCGGCCTGGAGCTCGAGCTGACCGAAGGCATGCGCTTCGACAAGGGCTACATCTCGGGCTACTTCGTGACCGACCCCGAGCGTATGGAGGCCGTGTACGAGGATGCCTACATCCTCATCGCCAACTCCAAGATCTCGGCTGTGAAGGACCTCCTGCCGGTCCTCGAGAAGGTCATGCAGTCGGGCAAGCCGCTGGTCATCATCAGCGAGGACGTCGACGGCGAGGCCCTGAGCACCCTGGTCGTCAACAAGATCCGTGGCACGTTCCGCTCGGTGGCAGTCAAGGCCCCCGGGTTCGGCGACCGCCGCAAGGCCATGCTGCAGGACATCGCGATCCTGACCGGTGGCCAGGTCATCTCCGAGGAGGTCGGGCTCAAGCTCGACACGACCACGCTGGACCTGCTGGGCACCGCCCGCAAGATCGTCATCACCAAGGACGAGACGACCATCGTCGACGGTGGCGGCGACGCGGACCAGATCGCTGGTCGCGTCTCGCAGATCCGGGCCGAGATCGACAAGTCGGACTCCGACTACGACCGTGAGAAGCTGCAGGAGCGCCTGGCCAAGCTGGCCGGCGGCGTTGCCGTGATCAAGGCCGGGGCGGCGACCGAGGTCGAGCTCAAGGAGCGCAAGCACCGCATCGAGGATGCCGTGCGCAACGCGAAGGCGGCTGTTGAGGAGGGCATCATCGCCGGTGGCGGTGTGGCTCTCATCCACGCGACCGACCTGGCGTTCGCCAAGCTGGAGCTCGAGGGCGACGAGGCCACTGGTGCCAACATCGTCAAGGTGGCTGTCGAGGCGCCGCTCAAGCAGATCGCGATCAACGCCGGCCTCGAGGGTGGCGTCGTGGTGGAGAAGGTGCGCCACCTCGAGCCGGGTTGGGGCCTCAACGCCGCCACGGGCGAGTACGTCGACCTGCTCAAGGCCGGCATCATCGACCCGGCGAAGGTCACGCGCTCTGCCCTGCAGAACGCGGCGTCCATCGCGGCGCTGTTCCTGACCACCGAGGCGGTCATCGCCGACAAGCCCGAGCCCAAGGGCGCGGCGCCGGCAATGCCCGACGGCGGGGGTATGGACTTCTGAGCGAGGAGTGAGGTGGGGGTCGGCCCGTAGGGTCGGCACCCGCCGAGCCCCGCAGCGAAGAAGTCCCACAGGTAGAGCAAGCGAGGAGGGCGGTCCAGTCGGGACCGCCCTCCTCGCTTGCCACTCTCAGAACAGCGGGTCCCTCTCGAGCTGGTAGGTCGCGCTGCCGAACGCAAGCACCAGGTATCCGATCCCGGTCAGGAAGACCAGCACCAGCGCCATCCCCACGCCTTTGCCGAACGCCTTGGCCAGGTCGAGCATGAGCAGGATCCAGACGAAGAAGTTGACGATCGGGATCAGCAGCAGGAAGACCCACCACCACGGCCGGTGCACGATCTTGAGCAGGCCGAAGAGGTTCAGGATGGGGATGATCGCGACCCAGCCCTTCTGCCCGGCCTTCACATACATCTGCCACCCGGCGACCAGCAGCAGGACGATCCAGAAGAACCAGAAGATCAAGAACCCGGCGGAGAGCAGGCCACCTGACTCGTCCATGTCGAACTCCTTGTGTCGATGCCCGTGGACAGGGCCGGCCCGTGCGGCCGACCAGCCAGGAATCTAGCCGGCGGACCTCGAAGCGGCAGGGATCTCGGTCAGTCCGGGAACCGGGCGTGTCGCCTACCGATACGTGCCCGGCCAAGCCCACGAGCACGTCAGCCGTGCCCCCACATGCCACGCAGGGGTTGCTCTCGGTAGCCCCCATCGACCAGCCCGGCCCGTTGTTCGAACACGTTGCGGGAGGCGAAGTCGCCGGTGCGCAGCCATGACCAGCCTGACGCGCCCAGGTACAGCACGGGCATCAGGACTCCCCCAAGCAGCGCGTACTGGGTCACGTGACGCTCCTCGTGATCGAGAAGTGGGCGGGGCACGGACCCGACGGGGTCAACCCCAGCACGCGGGAGGGACTCGCGCAGCAGCACCACGCTGCCCACCGTGAAAGCGCGGGCTGCGGGCACCGGCAGTCGGTAGCCGTGCGCCAACCAGAGGCCGGAGCGAGTGCGTCGCGAGCCGTCGGCAGCGCTGCGCGCGAGGACCAAGCCGATCGGAGTGGACAGGTTGATCCAGTTCGCGACCGAGCGCAGTCGGTGCCGAGCCAGCATCAGGGCCTGCCCCGACCGAGGGCGCAACGGCGCCCACTGCCCATGCTCAGATGTCGATGCCCAGGCGGCGGGCGGCTCTCGCACGCTGTCTCGAGGCGCGCATCCGGCGCAGTCGCTTGACCAGCATCGGGTCCGCCCGAAGTGCATCGGGATTGTCGATGAGGGTGTTGAGCATCTGGTAGTACCGGGTGGTGGAGCAGTCGAAGAGCTCGCGGATCGCCTGCTCCTTGGCCCCGGCGTAGCGCCACCACTGGCGCTCGAACTCGAGGATCCGCAGATCCCGGTCGCTCAGGTCGCCGGGGACCGCATGGGTTGCTCCTGAAGCGCTCACAACATCCACGCCGGCCTCCATCGCCATCCCTGAGCACCCCTCCATGTCCCGCAGTGACCTGCCCCGGACCACTCGCGTGCCTGACCCGGAATGGGCCCGTCACCTGGAATCGAGTGTAGGCGAGGCGACTGACATCGCCCCCACGCCGAGCCTCCGCGTGTCGCGACCCGGCACGCACTGCGGCGAGACACCGTCGCTCTACCCGCGCGTGCCCACGCAGACACGTGGGGACGCAGCCCCCTAAAGCCGCAGGGGTGTCCTGTGGCTGGTGGTGCGGTCTTCGGGTAGTTCGATGAGGGTTCGGTCGGGCCTCAGGGTGTGGATCCGGTGGCCGTCGGGGGTCCAGCGCAGGTCGAAGCCGTGTTCGTGGACGACCCGGTGGTGATGGTGGCAAAGCAGGGCCAGGTTTCGTTCGTCGGTCGGTCCGCCGTGTTCCCAGTGGATCAGGTGGTGGGCCTGGCACCACATCGCCGGGGCGGTGCACCCGGCGAACACGCAGTGCCGGTCCCGCAGGTCGATCACCCGCCGCAGCGCCGGGGTCACGACCCGGGCCGAGCGCCCGAGGCGCAGCGGCACCCCGGCGTGGTCCACGGTCAGTGTCGCGATGACCGCGTCGCAGGTCAGGCGTTGGCGGGCCAACCCGGTCAGCCACAGGGCCCCGGAATCCCCGCAGGTTCGGTCCAACAACTCCGCGTCGGCAGGCGCGGCCAGGTCGAGCGGGGCACTGCAGGTGTTGTTGCTGGTGTCGCGCACCACGACCATCACGTGCGGGCGCACCCCTTTGTGCACGGGCAGGCCGGCGGACAGTTCCCCGCCCAGCAGGGCGGCCAGTGCGTCGTGACGCAGCTGGGGCAGGTCACGCTCCTCGCCCTCACAGCGGATCGCGGTAGACACCGATTCCAACGCCAACGACAACGCCAACCCGGTCTCGGTGTCCAACGTCCCAGCCAACGCCCACATCCCCTCGCTGCCGAAGCGAGACAGGTACACCTCCCGGCGCTGCGCCTGCTCCGCGGCCCCGTGATCGACCACCGGCACCTCGACGCCCTGCGCCCGTAGCTGGGCGTCATGCTCGGCGTCGACCAGCGCCGCCCACCGATCCACGAACCGGGCGAACCGCGGCTCGGATAACTCCGACGCACTACGAGTTGCCAACTCCTCAACGTCGGGCAACGCCGACCACCGGTGCGGCTTGGCCCGCGCCGCGGTCACCAACAAGCGCACATGACCCAACCGGACCTCACCACGCAGCGCCGCGCCAGCCATCACCGGCAGCGCGCCCAGGTCCCGCCCGGCATGCACCCGCCCCCGGGCTGAGGCCGGGTGCTCGATGGATCGCGCCGCGACCCACGCCGCACCGGACCGTGCCCCATCCCCGGCCCACTTCCCACCGGACTCGAACTCCCGGGACCACACCGCCCGCAGCACCGACAACTGCTCCACCACCCGACCCAGGCCCAGCAACACCTCCCCCGACACACCCCCACCCGTCGGGGTCGCGCCGGCCAGGGCAACCAACCGACCCACCTCGCGTTCCAGCCCGCCCAGATCCAGCAGCCCATCCATGGGTTTGGCCCCCTTGCCCTCGAGCCGCGCACCACAGACCGGGCGCAGCGATGTCCCAAGAACGGGCCTGCACCACAGACGCGCACCGCGTCGCCACCACCCACCACAGCCACGGGCATGCCCACCACCCGCGCCACCCGGAACCACCGCCCGGGACACCATCGATCGAACTGATGTTCGAAGCCTTCCATACCCAAGCTCCGCCGTCAAGCCCCCAGCGGCCGAGATTCGCATCTGTGGACAATCCGACACTGCCGACCCCGTCGGCGATGGACACGACCGACCTAGGCCGTATTCCTCGACTGGCGACGGCCCGAGACGCGACCGACCACGCCCCGCGACGACGATTCCCCGAAGCCTGCTCAGACCCGCTCAGCTGACGAGCGGGAACACCGTGGCCATCGCCAGCGCCAGCGGCACCGACTGCGCTGCCGCGGACGCCGCCGGGTCCCGCGCCCAGCCCGCCAGGACCGCAAGCATGAGCAGGATCGGCACGACCAAGGGCACCGTGAGCGTCAGGAACCCAGGCGCACCCAGCAGCACGACTGCCCCCAACAGCCCCGCCACGACGATCATCCTGCTGGCCACCAGCACCACGCCACGTCGCCAGCCTGCCGCCCCGGCCAGCAGACGCGCTTCGGCCCAGAACCAGCCGCCAAGGACCAACAGCAGCCCGGCAAGCACCCACGGCCGGGGCCCGACCAGCGAGTAGCTCGCCCAGCTCAGCCGAGCGGGCAGCGCCATTGCCATGGCCACGACGAGACCAGCCAGGGCGCCCCAACCCAGACCATTCAGCGAGCCCCGGGAACCCGGGCGGCGCCGCGACATCAGGCCGAGCAGCAGTCCACCTACGGCGAACCACCCGAGCAGGTAGCCGGTGACCGCCACCGGCACCTGCGCGGTCAGCGGGTCCAGGGCTGCGGCTGACAGCCCGGCCACCACCGCGGCCACCACCAGCGCGGCCAGCGTCCGTGGCAACCGCGCCGCAGAAGGGATGCTCGCATCCTCGCTCGCCCCCGCCCGAGCCAGCAGCGGACGCGCGGCGAGCACTGCGCCGCTCAAGATCAGCACGACTCCCAGCAGCCGCCGGTCACCCTGCGGCGCCGAACCAGCTGTCGCGGCCGCGTGGTCGACACCCCCGGCGGCGCCCACCCAGGCGGCTGTCTCGGCGAAGGTCTGTTGCCGGTAGATGACCGAGATGTGCTCGGCGCCGGCCACCTCCACCGCCCGGCGGGCCGTGCCCTTGGCAGGGTCGCCGTAGGTCACGCCCCACTGGCCTTCCGCATAGCCCTGCGACAGGGCGTCCTGGGTCGCCTCGAGGAACCGAGCGGACTCCAGGGCCCCGACGAGGCCGAGCAGGTTGGGCGGGCGGGCCGGGTCCGCCGGCAGGTTCTCGGCGCTGGGTAGGCTGATCGCCACGGTGGCGACCGGGGCGTTGTCCAGCGCCCAGGACGTGGCAGCCCCCGCGCCCATCGAGTGCCCGACGACCGCCACGGGCGCGCCGGTCAGCTCGGTCGCGTAGGCCACGGCGTCGCCGATCGCGGGCTCCAGTGCTCCCTCGGACAGCGGCCTCGCGTTGCGGCCGTGCCCGGGCAGGTCGGGGGCCACGACCACGAAGCCGGCCCGAGTCAAGGCGCTGCCCATGGGGTCCATCATCGCCGCGCTCCCGGAGAAGCCATGGGCCAGCACGATCGCCGGACCGCCCACCGGACCACTCGGGCGCAGTACCCGCACAGGCGTCCCGCCCGCAGTGTCGGTGCTTCGCTGCACATCGCCGGCGGACATCACCAGGATCACGGTCCCAGCCAGGACGAGCCCCGCGGCAGCAATCCACCACGCCCACCACGAGCGCGCAGTGCGGTCTGCCTGCACGTCGCTCACCTCGGCTGGCCGGCCGGAGCGGTCAGCAGAGGAGCCTCGACCCGGGCGTCCTCATGCCCCATACCGACCTCCTGACCCCTGCCGGGCTGCGTGCTCCCCCCGGTGACCACCCTAGGATGACCCGCCCGCGATGGCTCGACGCCACCCGATCGCGCCCCGGTGGTGGCGCCCCGCGCGACGACCCAGTGGGGCCGCGGGGCCAGGCCATGCACTCAGTTGCCGCACCCCGGCGCCCTGCGAGACCACGCCCTCGAGCTCACCTGCCCGTGAAGTGGCGAGCAACATCCACGCCAGGGTCGCCAGGCCCACCAGTAGGTAGCTGTTGCCCAGGAGCATCTGCCCAGCCGGCCAGTCGGTCGTCTACCTATACATGCCGGCACGGCGCGCAGCGCTGCAGTTCGGCTCCAAGCAATCTGGCGGCGCCGTGGGGCCGCAGTCGATCGTGGCCAGCCAGCGGGCCGCGGCCAGCCAGCGCATCAGGGCACCCGAGGGGCAGGATTGCCCTGTGGATGCTGCCTTCCTCGAGCACGTACGCACCCAGCTCGCCGAGATCACCGACCAGGGCCTGTACAAGCACGAACGGGTGGTCAGCACGCCGCAGGGCGCACGGGTGCGCGCCGACGGCCGCGAGGTGATCAACCTCTGCGCCAACAACTACCTTGGCCTGGCCAACCACCCCGACCTGCTCGCCGCGGCCGAGGCGGGCCTGCGCAGCCACGGATTCGGCCTGGCCAGCGTCCGGTTCATCTGCGGCACCCAAGACATCCACACCGAACTCGAGGCCCGGATCAGCGACTTCCTGGGCACCGAGGCGACCCAGCTGTACTCGAGCTGCTTCGACGCCAACGGCGGCGTGTTCGAGCCCCTGCTCGGCGAGGCCGATGCGGTGATCTCCGACGCCCTGAACCACGCCTCGATCATCGACGGGATCCGCCTGTGCAAGGCGCGCCGGTTCCGCTACGCCAACGGCGACATGGTCGACCTGGAGCGCCAACTCGTCGCCGCCCGCGACGGTGGCGCGCGGTTCGTCCTGGTCGTCACCGACGGCGTGTTCAGCATGGACGGCCACCTGGCAAACCTGCCGGGTATCTGCGACCTGGCTGAGCAGTACGGCGCGATGGTGATGGTCGACGACTCGCACGCCGTGGGCATCGTGGGCGAGCACGGTCGCGGCACGCCCGAGCACTTCGGGGTGGCCGACCGGATCGACGTCCTGACCGGCACCCTCGGCAAGGCCCTGGGTGGGGCCAGCGGCGGGTACGTGTCCTCCCGGCGCGAGGTGATCGACCTGTTGCGCCAGCGCTCCCGGCCCTACCTGTTCTCCAACTCAGTGTCGCCGGCGGTGGTGACCGCCAGCCTGCGGGTGCTCGACCTGATCGCCGACGGCGCCGATCTGCGCGAGCGCCTGCGCGCCAACGCCGCCCACTTCCGCGCCGGGATGACCGACGCCGGATTCGATCTGATCGACGGCGAGCACCCGATCATCCCCGTGATGCTCGGCGACGCCCGGCTCGCCGCCGACCTCGCGGCCGGCCTGCTCGACCAGGGCGTGTACGTCACCGCGTTCTCGTTCCCGGTCGTGCCCCGCGGACAGGCCCGGATCCGCACCCAGATGTCCGCGGCACACTCCACCGCCGACCTCGACGCGGCCATCGACGCGTTCGCCCGCGTCGGCCGCACGCTGGGGGTGATCGCGTGACGGCCGGCATCCCGGCCACGATGCGCGCCCTGGTCAAGGCCCGCCCGGAGGAGGGTCTGTGGATGTCCGAGGTACCGGTCCCTGAGATCGGTCACAACGACGTGCTCATCCGGATCCACAAGACCTCCATCTGCGGCACCGACGTGCACATCTGGAACTGGGACCACTGGAGCCAGGGCCGCATCCCGCTGGGCATGCACGTGGGCCACGAGTACGTGGGGCGGATCGCGGCACTGGGCTCGGAGGTCACGGGGTATGCACTCGGCGAGCGCGTCACCGGCGAGGGGCACATCGTCTGCGGGCACTGCCGTCGCTGCCGAGCCGGGCAACGGCACCTGTGCCGGGATGCGGTGGGCGTGGGCGTGGACCGACCGGGCGCCTTCGCCGAGTACCTCAGCCTGCCCGCGAGCAACCTGTTCCGGGTTCCTGAGTCTGTGTCCGACGAGGTCGCCACGATCTTCGACCCGTTCGGCAACGCGGCGCACACGGCACTGAGCTTCGACCTGGTCGGCGAGGACGTGCTGGTCACCGGTGCGGGCCCGATCGGGGCGATGGCCGTGGCGATCGCCAGCCACGTGGGCGTGCGCAACGTGATCGCCACCGACGTGAACCCCTACCGCCTCGAGCTTGCCCGAACAATGGGCGCCACGCGAGTCGTCGATGTGTCCACCGAGGACCTGCGCACGGTGATGGCCGAGCAGGGCATGGCTGAGGGGTTCGATGTCGCCCTGGAGATGAGCGGCAACCCCGGCGCGTTCCGGCAGATGCTGGACACGATGGCGCACGGCGGCCGGGTCGCGATGCTCGGGATCTTCGCCGACGACGTGGCCATCGACTGGGGGCAGGTCATCTTCAAGGGCCTGCGGATCAAGGGCGTCTACGGCCGCGAGATGTTCGAGACCTGGTACAAGATGGCCTCCCTCCTGCAGGCCGGCCTGGACCTCACCCCCCTGATCACCCACCGCTTCGCCATCGAGGACTTCGCCGAGGCATTCGCGGTGACCGCGAGCGGCAACTCGGGCAAGGTCATCCTCGACTGGGGCGTGCCGCCCGCCGCTGAGCCTGCGCCCCGTTGATGTGTACGGAATCGACCACCCAGTGGTCGGTTCCGTACACACCAACGCAGAGGCCTAGGGTGAAACGACACCAGCACCTGAGTCAGGAGCCGATATGCCCGCCGAGTTGAGCATCCAGGAGCGGCTCTACCCGCAGCTGACCTGCTTCGGTTGCGGCCACGCCAACCACAAGGGCCTGAAGCTGCGCAGCTACCCTGCCGACGGCTACACCGTGGCCCGGTTCACCCCGTGGCCCGAGCACGACAACGGCTTCGGCTTCGTCAACGGCGGGATCATCGCCACGGTCCTGGACTGCCACAGCGGGGCCGCGGTCTTCCACGACGCCGACCTGCGGGGCCAGGGACCTGCGACCGGCGCCCCGCTTCTGTTCGTCACCGCCGGCCTGGACGTGCGCTACCTGCGGCCCACCCCGCTGCTGGCCGAGTCCGAGCTGCGCGCGGTCATCACCTCCAGCGAACCCGACGAGATTCTCGTCGAGGTGGAGCTGATCGTCGGGGACAAGCCCCGGGCCGCCGCCCTCGCGCGGTGGCGGCGCTGGCGCCCACGCTGAGCCCCACGCCTGGGTGATCCACCTCATCTCGCACCCACGGATGCTGCGGCGCAACCGACCCTCGCCGGGCGATACGCTCGCGCCAGAGCACCCACCGTGCGCACCCCCTTGGAGACCCCACATGAGCACAGACGCGTCCCAGCCCACCGCAGCCACGACCGGGTGGCCCGCCCACGATCCGGCGACCCGCCGGACCCTGCCGGCCTCGTCCACCCCCGTGGACCCGGCCCGGGTCGAGACCCTCATGGCCGCCGAGTGGGAGCGCTTCTCCGCGCAGCACCCCGCCAGCCGCGAGCACCACGAGCGCGCGCTGGGCTCGCTGCCGCTGGGCGTGCCCTCCTCGTTCCAGCACTGGGATCCGCATCCGATCGCGATCAACTCCGCCAAGGGCGCCTGGCTGACCGACGTGGACGGCCGCCAGCTCCTCGACCTGTCGATGGGCTTCGGTGCCATGCTCGTCGGGCACCTCAACCCCGCCGTGGTCGCCGCAGTCGGTCGCGCCATGGAGACCGGGACGCTGTTCGTCACTCCCTCCCCGTCGGCCACCGACGTGGCCGAGCGGTTCCAGGCGCGGTTCGGCCTGGAGCAACTGCGGTTCACCAACTCAGGCACCGAGGCCACCATGTACGCGGTGCGCACGGCCCGTGCCTTCACCCAGCGCCACGGCATCATCAAGATCGAGGGCGGCTACCACGGTGGCTACGACGCGCTGAGCGTGTCGGTGAAGCCGGACGTGGCGGAGGTCGGCCCGGAGGACGCGCCCCTGCCGCAGGTCCCGTTCGAGGTCGAGGCCGGACTGGTCCATGTGGTGCCCTACAACGACCTGGACCGTCTCGAAGCGATCCTCTCCGAGCATGCCGCGCAGATCGCAGCGGTCGTAATGGAGCCGGTCCTGGAGAACATCTCCATCGTGGTCCCGGATGCCGGCTACCTCGCCGGCGTGCGCGCGGCGTGTGACCGGCACGGCGTCCTGCTGGTGTTCGACGAGGTCAAGACCGGCCTGACGGCCGGGTATGGCGGCGCCTCACAGCGGCTGGGCATCACCCCCGACCTGGTCTGCCTGGCCAAGAGCGTCGGCGGCGGGCTGCCCCTGGCCGTGTTCGGCGGCCGGGCCGAGGTGATGGCCACGGTCACCGATCAGCGCATGCCGCACTTCGGCACCTACAACGGCAACCCGCTCGTGATGGCTGCAGCCGCCGCGGTCGACGAGGTCTGCACCCGGGAGGCGCTGGCCGCCGCCGAGGCCCTCAACAACCAGGCGCTGGACGCCCTCGACGAGATCATCGCCCACCACGACCTGCCCGCCCAGACCGTGGGCTTCGGGGTCAAGGGCGCGGTCACATGGGCCACCAGCCCGGTGCGCAACTACCGCGACTACAAGCGCACGGACTTCGCCACCGCCGAGCTGAGCTGGCTGTGGGGCGTCAACCGCGGCATCCTCACCCCGCCCGGGCTCGACGAGCAGTGGCTGGTCTCGCTGGCGCACACGCAGGCCGACATGCAGCTGCTGGTCGACGAGTTCAGCGAACTCGCCGAGGCGCTGCGCGCCTGATCCAGCGTCAGGACCAGCGCCACACGGTGCGCGCCACCAGCGGGTCGCCGGGGCTGACCACCCGGGGGGCCGTGTTGGGGCCATCGGGCGCGCCGGACTGCGGCTCCACGCAGAATGCCTGGCTGCGGTGGTCATAGACCACGGCCATGTCCGTGTCGGCCTCGATGGCCAGCCGGAGGGCTCCCGGCCAAGTGATGAGCATCGGCCAACGGACCCCGACGAAGCAGTCGTCCCAGGGACCTGGCGGCACGGCGACCACCGATCCGTCGGGGATGCCCTCGGCGTCCCTGCGCAACATCCCGGCCGCCTGGAACTCCAGCTGCGCGGGTTCCCCCACGTCCAGGACCCGGCGGAACCACGGATGCCAGCCCACAGTGGCGGGGAACGCCCCGGAGCCGCCGGCATGGACCTCCACCTGCTGCACGAGGTGGTCCTCGGCCAGGGAGATGTCCTGCACGACGTGCCCAGCCAGCGGCCAGCGGTCGTCCAACGCGCACTCCAGGCGCACCCGCTGCCCGCCCACCCGCGTCGCGTGCCACGGGCTGTCGACGACGAGCCCGTGGCCCGCGTGCGGAGGCACCCGATCGGTGGGCAGTTGCGCGTCCAGCTCGCCCCACACCAACCGACCTCGGCGGATCCGACCCGCCCACGGCGCCATCACGAACGATCCGTGCTCGATCACCTCCGACCCGACACCCCCGAGCAGTTCCAGCTCCCCGACCCGCAACGACGTCAGCCGACCGCCATCGGCCAGATCGATCCCGACGCAGGCCCGGCCGCACGCCAGCGTCCAGGCCTGGCTCATGCCTGGCCGCCCCGGCGGGTGCCCCTACGGGCGCCCTCACCGGCGGCCGGCACGGGGGAAGGTCCCGGCGGTGCGGCCACCGATCCACGCACCACCAGTGTCGTCGGCACGGTCACGCTGGGCAGGTCGGCGTCGCTCTGGATCTGGGCGTGCAGCATCCGGATCGCTGCCGCCGCCACTGCCGCGAAGTCCTGGCGGACAGTGGTCAGCGGCGGGATCAGGTACTCCGACTCCGGCCGGTCATCGAAGCCGACCACGCTGATCTCGGCCGGCACCGGCCGGCCCGCCTCGTGCAGGGCACGCAGCAGGCCCATCGCGGTCTGGTCGTTGGCCGCGAACACAGCCGTCACCTCGGGGATGCGGGCCAGCATGGTGCCGGCTTCATAGCCCAAGGCCGCAGACCAATCCCCACGCACCACCGGCGGCACCTCGGCACCGGCCCGCTCGAGCACGCTGCGCCAGCCGGCGATCCGCTCGACGCTGTCGAACTGGTCGATCGGCCCGGAGATGTGCCATACGGTCCGGTGCCCGGCGTCGAGCAGCGCCTGGGTGGCCTGCGCGGCCCCCTCGAACTGGTCGACCGAGGCACATCGGGTCAGCCGCGTGCGGTCCGCGGAGATCGTCACCAGGGGCATGTCGTCGGGCACGGCATCCACGGCGTCAGCGGCGTCGATGTTCGGCGAGATCACGATGATCCCCTGGGCGCGCGCCTCGACATGCCGGGAGACCGCCTGCAGCACGGTCGCCTGGTCCAGCGCCGGCACGCTCGACACACTGACCTGGTACCCCGCGTCCACGGCGGCTGCCTCCACCGCGGTCAGCATCGACGATGGCCCGAACAGAGTGGTGGACCGGGCCACGATGCCGATCACGTTGGTGCGACCGGTGGCTAGCGCGCGCGCAGCCGGGTTGGGGCGATAGCCCAGCTCCTGCATGGCGGCCAGGACACGCAGCCGGGTCTGCTGACGCACGTTCGGATGCCCGTTGACCACGCGCGACACAGTCTGGTGCGAGACCCCCGCGAGCGCGGCCACATCGGTCATCGCGGGACCCCTCGTCGGCCCGATGCCCACCGCTGCTCCTCTCCCCTGCGGACCACCGGAAGGCGGCGCCCCCGGCTGCGAACGTACCTCGTGCCCACGCACGGCGCTGGGCCTGTGCGTCGCCTCTCGACTAGCCATCCCCCTCCGGGGAGATCAACTCGCTCACCTGGTCCTGGTCGGGACTGCCCGTGGAGGCCCCGTCCTCGACGGGGACCGTGCTGGTCGGGGAACTCACCACCGAGCGGCGCTTGTTCCACACGTCGAAGGCCACGGCGAACAGCAGGACCAGGCCCTTGATGGTCTGCTGCCAGTCCACAGAGATGCCCATGAGGGACATCCCGTTGTTGAGCACACCCATGAAGAAGCCACCGATCATGGCCCCGATCACGGTGCCCACGCCGCCGGTGACGGCCGCGCCGCCGATGAAGGCCGCTGCGATCGCGTCGAGTTCGAAGTTCACGCCCGCCTTCGGGTTGGCCGCGGTCAGGCGTGCTGCGAACACCAGGCCAGCCAGGGCGGCGAGCATGCCGTTGTTCATCATCACCAGCATGTCCACCCGCTTGGTGCGGATCCCGGACATGGACGCTGCGGCGTAGTTGCCGCCGATGGCGTAGATGTGCCGACCGGTGATGGTGCGCTGCATGATCACGCTGTAGATGGCGATCAGCAGGAACAGCACCACGCCGACGACCGGGATGCCCTTGTACTGGGCCAGCGCCCAACTGAACCACATGATGACCCCGACCACGACGACCTGGCGCAGGATGAACATGCTCAGGGGCGCGACGCTGAAGTTGTACTTGCGGGCCGACGCGCGCTTGCGGAAGTCCAGGTAGACCAGCAGTGCGGAGATCGTGAGGCCCAGCAACATGGTGAGGTTGTGCAGGCCGGTGTCCGGCCCGACGTTGGGCAGGAAGCCGTTGCCCAGCGACTCGAACCCCTTGGGCAGGTTGCCGACCGTCTCGCCCTGCAGCACGACCAGCGTGAGGCCGCGGAACACGAGCATGCTCGACAGGGTCACGATGAACGCGGGGATGCCCACGTAGGCCACCCAGAGCCCGTGCCACGCGCCGATCGCAGCACCGGCGACGAGGACGAGCACCACCGCCAAGGGCCAGGGGACGTCCCACTTGACCATCATCGTGACACCCAGGGCGCCGGTGAACGCGGCGACCGACCCCACCGACAGGTCGATGTGCCGGGCGATGATCACGATGACCATGCCGATGGCCAGGATCAGGATGTAGCTGTTCTGGGTGAGCAGGTTCGTGAGGTTCAACGGCTTGAGCAGGATGCCGTCGGTGGTGACCTGGAAGAGCAGTACGACGGCCACCAGCGCGCCGATCATCCCGTACTGGCGGATGTTGCCGGTCATGATGCTCTTGAGGCTGTCCATGGACGTCACCTTCCGATCGAGGTCATGGCGCGCATGAGGATTTCCTGGGTGGCCTCATGGGCCGGGAACTCGCCGGTGAGATGCCCCTCGGCGAGGGTGTAGATGCGGTCACAGAGTCCGAGCAGCTCAGGCAGCTCGGAGGAGATCACGATGACGGCGGCGCCGGAGCGCGCCATCTTCTGGACGAACCCGTAGATCTCGTACTTGGCCCCCACGTCGATGCCGCGGGTCGGCTCGTCGAGGATCAGGACCTTCGGGTCGGTGAAGAGCCACTTGCTCAGTACGACCTTCTGCTGATTGCCGCCGGAGAGCTGGGCGACCTTGGCCTCCACGGTCGGGGCCTTGATGTTCATGTCGGTGCGGAACTGCTCGGCGACCTTGACCTCGGCGTTCTCGTCGAGGAACAGGCCACTGCGGATCTTGGGCAGGCCCGCCGAGACGATCGAGGTCTTGATGTCGTCGAGAAGGTTCAGTCCGAGGGACTTGCGGTCCTCGGACAGGTAGGCCAGGCCGGCATCGATGGCTTCGGGGACGCTGTCGAGCTCGATCGGCTTCCCTTCGAGGGTGAGCTGGCCCGAGATCCGGGCACCGTAGGACCGGCCGAAGATCGAGCGCGCGAGCTCGGTGCGCCCCGCCCCCATCAGGCCGGCGATGCCCACGATCTCCCCGCGGCGGACCTCGAGGTTCGCATCCGTGATGACCGCGCGCGCGTGATCGACCGGGGAGTAGACGTTCCAGTCACGCACCTGGAACACGACCTCGCCGATGTCTGGCTCATAGGGCGGGAAGCGGTGCTCGAGGTCCCGGCCGACCATCCCCTGGATGATCCGGTCCTCGTCGACCCCGTCGGTAGTGACCTGGATCGTCTCGATGGTCCGGCCGTCGCGCAGGATGGTGATCGAGTCGGCGATCGCGGCGATCTCGTTGAGCTTGTGCGAGATCATGATGGAGGTGATGCCGCGCTCCTTGAGCCCGCGAAGCAGGCCCAGCAGGTGCGCAGAGTCGTCGTCGTTGAGCGCGGCGGTGGGCTCGTCGAGAATGAGCAGCTTCACGCTGCGCGAGAGCGCCTTGGCGATCTCGACCAGCTGCTGCTTGCCGATGCCCAGCTGCTTGATGGGGGTCAGCGGGTTCTCCCGCAGGCCGACCCGGCTGAGCAGCTGCTGCGCCTCACGGTTGGTGCGGTCCCAGTCGATCAGCCCATGGTGGACGTTCTCGTTGCCCATGAAGATGTTCTCGGCGATGGACAGCTCAGGGATCAGCGCGAGCTCCTGGTGGATGATCACGATGCCGGCATGCTCACTGGCCCGGATGTCGCGGAACTCGACGCGCTCGCCCTGGAACGTGATCTCGCCCTCGTAGGTGCCGTGTGGGTACACCCCGGACAGGACCTTCATCAGCGTCGACTTTCCGGCGCCGTTCTCCCCGCAGATCGCGTGGATCTCACCGGGCGCGACCACCAGGTTGACGTCCTCGAGCGCCTTCACGCCGGGAAACTCCTTGGTGATGTCACGCATCTCCAGGATCGGTTCACTCATCTGCTCGCAACCTCCGCGTGGCTGTCTGTGGGGGTCCCCCGGGTCCGGTGGTGGCCGACCTGCGCCGGCCACCACCGGGTGCTGCGTCAGTGCGACGCAACGGGTGTTCGGTGGATCAGGACTGGATCTCGTCAGCGGTGTAGTAACCGGAGTCGACCAGCACCTCAGTGATGTTGTCCTTGGTCACGGTGAGCGGCTTGAGCAGGTAGGACGGCACGACCTTGACGCCGTTGTCGTACGTGGTCGTGTCGTTGACCTCGGGCTCCTCGCAGTTGCCGATGGCCTCGATCATGCCCACGGTGACCTTCGCCAGCTCACGGGTGTCCTTGAAGACGGTCGAGAACTGCTCGCCCTTCTGGATCGACTGCACGGACTGGATCTCCGCGTCCTGGCCGGTCACGACCGGCAGCGGCTTGTCGCCACTGCCATAGCCATTGGCCTTCAGAGCCGCGATGATGCCCAGCGACAGACCGTCGTACGGGGACAGCACGCCCTCGACGACCTCGGTCGTGTAGCTCTTGGTCAGCAGGTCCTCCATGCGCTTCTGGGCAGTGGCGGGATCCCAACGCAGGATCGCGGCCTGCTCGAAGTCGGTCTGGCCGGAGACCACGACGATCTCACCGGAGTCGATCAGCGGCTGGAGCACCGACATGGCGCCGTTCCAGAAGAACGTCGCGTTGTTGTCGTCGGGGGACCCGGCGAACAGCTCGACGTTGTAGGGGCCCTCGCCGCTGGCCTTGAGGCCCTCGACGAGCGACTCGGCCTGCAGCACGCCCACGCCGAAGTTGTCGAACGTGGAGTAGTAGTCCACTGCACCGGACTCGCGGATCAGGCGGTCGTAGGCCAGCACCGGGATGTCGGACTCCTCAGCGGTGTTGAGGATGTCACCCAGCGCCGTGCCGTCGATGGCCGCGATGACCAGCATCTGCACACCCTTGGTGACCATGTTCTCGACCTGGGAGACCTGGGTCGGGATGTCGTCCTCGGCGTACTGGAGGTCGACCTGGAAGCCAGCAGCCTCCAGCTGCTGCTTCATGTTGTCGCCGTCCTGGATCCAGCGCTGGGAGGACTTGGTGGGCATGGCCACACCGATGGTGCCCTTCTCGCCGGGGGTGCAATCACCGGCGGCCGCGGGCGACCCGGAGGTGTCTGTCGTCGCGGTCTCGGAGCCGCTGCTGCACGCTGCGAGGCTGAACACCAGGCCCGCAGCCGCAAGGGCAGATACTGACTTCCTCATTGATTGTTCCTTCCTTGTGGTTACGGGGGCGGGACCGCCCCTGTGGGTGGTGCGGTGGTGCGGTTGTGTTGGTGCGGGCCCCTAGAAGCCCAGAGCCAGCCGGTAGTAGGCCTGGCTCCACCGACGCTCCATCACGAAGCGGCGGATGTCTGTGGTGTGATCGATCAGCGCCAACTCGCTGCCGAGGATCTCGGTGAGGTCCCAGAGGTGCTCGGCGTTCAGTGCGGTGCTCAGCACGGTGTGGTGCGGGCCGCCCGCGGTGATCCAGGCCTCGGCCGACGTGCGCAGGTCAGGCGCGGGCTGCCACACGGCCCGGGCCACTGGCAGCTTGGGCAGCGGCTCGTCCGGGGTCACGAGCTCGATCTCGTTGGCCACGAACCGGAAGCGGTCACCGAGATCCGACAGGCCCAGCACCACGCCGGCGCCGGGATCGGCGGTGAAGACCAGGCGGACCGGGTCCTCGCGCCCACCGATGCCCAGCGGATGGATCTCCAGGCGGGGTCGCTCGCGGCTGATCGACGGGCAGACCTCGAGCATGTGCGCACCGAGGATCTTCTCGGCCCCCGGGGCCAGGTGGTAGGTGTAGTCCTCCATGAACGACGTGCCACCGGGCAGGCCCACGGACATGGCCTTGAGCGTGCGGACCAGCACCGCGGTCTTCCAGTCGCCCTCGCCGGCGAACCCGTAGCCGTCGGCCATCAGCCGCTGCACGGCCAAGCCGGGCAGCTGGCGCAGTCCGCCGAGGTCCTCGAAGTTCGACGTGAACGCGGTGAAGCCGCCGTCCACGAGGAAGGTCCGCAGGCCCGCCTCGATCCGGGCCCCATAGCGCAGCGAGTCGTGCCGGGCAGCGCCCGCGCGCAGCTGCGGGGCCACGTCGTAGCGCTCCTCGTACTCGCTGACCAGGGCGTCGATCTCGGCATCGGTCACGGCGTCGACCACGGCCACGAGATCGTTGACGCCGTAGGTGTTGACGCTGACACCGAACCGGATCTCGGCCTCGACCTTGTCGCCCTCGGTCACCGCGACGTTGCGCATGTTGTCCCCGAACCGGGCCACGCGCATGGAGCGCATGGCTGCGGCACCGGCCGCTGCCCGTGCCCACTGCCCGATCCGCTCGGCAACGACCGGGTCACTGACGTGGCCGGCGACGGTCTTGCGCGCGATGCCCATCCGGGTCTGCACGAAGCCGAACTCGCGGTCGCCGTGCGCGGCCTGGTTGAGGTTCATGAAGTCCATGTCGATGCTGGCCCAGGGCAGGTCGCGATTGGCCTGGGTGTGCAGGTGCAGCAGCGGCTTGCGCAGCGCCTCCAGTCCGGTGATCCACATCTTCGCGGGACTGAACGTGTGCATCCAGGCGATCACGCCGATGCAGGAGTCGTCCGCGGTGGCCTCGATCATCGTGCGGCGGATCGAGTCGGCCTCCTTGAGGATCGGCTTGAACACCACCTCGAACGGGATGGCATCGGCGGCGTCCAGGGTGCGCGCGATCTGCCCGGACTGCTCGGCGACCTGGGCCAGCATCTCCTGCCCGTAGAGGGTCTGGCTGCCGGTGAGGAACCAGATCTGGGCAGGTGCCTGGGTGGTCATTGCGGTCCTCCATGCTGTCCGTAGACGTTCTGGTAGCGCTCGTACAGGGCTTCGATGTCCTCGGCCGCCAGGGGAACGGGCGTGCCGAGCTGGCGGGAGACGTGCACCGTGCGCGCGACGTCCTCGACCATCACGGCCGCCTTGACCGCGTCGCGGGCGTCGCGGCCGATGGTGAACGGTCCGTGGCTTGCGCATCAGCACAGCCTTGGAACGGCTGCCCCGCAGCGTCTCGACGATTCCGCGCGCCGATCGAGTCGTCGCCGATCCGGGCGAAGGGCCCGACCGGGATGTCCCCACCGAACTCGTCGGCGACCATGGTCAGCACGCAGGGGATGGCCTCCCGGCGGGCGGACCAGGCACAGGCGTAGGTGGAGTGGGTGTGGACCACTCCACCTACGTCAGGCATGTGGCGGTACACGTAGGCATGCGCGGCGGTGTCCGAGGAGGGCGCGAAGTCGCCCTCGACAAGGGTGCCGTGCAGGTCGGTGACCACCATCGTCTCGGCGCGCAGCTCGTCGTAGGAGACCCCGGAGGGCTTGATCACCATGAGGTCGTGACCCGGGACCCGCGCGGAGACGTTCCCCGCGGTCCAGATCACCAGGCCGTAGCGCGTGAGTTCGGCGTGCAGGTCAGCCACCTGCGCGCGCAGGGACTCCACCAGGGGCCGGGCCACCTCGGGGATCGTCATGTCAGGCGCCCACGGTCGGGGTGGCGGCCAGCGCGTCGCGACGACGTGCCTTCAGCCGGTGCATCACGTCGTTGGCGCCGCGACCGAAGTAGTCGTGCAGCAGCAGGTACTCGGCGTACAGCGCGTCGTAGGCGGCCCCGCGTGCGGCGTCCGGCTGGTACACGCCGCGGATGCAGCGGCCCATGGCGCGCGAGGCGGCGAGCACGTCCGGGTAGGCGCCGGCGGCCACGGCTGCGTGGATCGCCGAGCCCAGGGCGGGACCCTGCGCGGAGTCGATCGTGCTCAGCGGCAGGTGGGTCACGTCGGCGTACATCTGCATGAGGAAGGCGTTCTTCAACAACCCGCCGGCGACGACCAGCTCGGTCACCGGGATGCCCGACGCCGTGAACGACTCGATGATCCGGCGCGTGCCGAAGGCCGTGGACTCCATCAGCGCCCGGTACTGGTCCTCGGCGCGGGTGGCCAGGGTCTGGCCGACGATCACGCCCGAGAGCTCGTGGTCGACGAGCACCGAGCGGTTGCCGCTGTGCCAGTCGAGTGCGACCAGGCCGTGCTGGCCGACCTGCTGCGCAGCGGCCAGCGCAGTGAGGTGCTCGTGCAGCGTCACGCCGGCCGCGGCGGCCGCGGCGGCGTAGCTGGCCGGGACGCAGTGGTCGACGAACCATCCGAAGATGTCGCCTACACCGCTCTGCCCCGCCTCGTACCCCCACAGGCCGGCAGTGATGCCTCCGTCGACCACGCCGCACATGCCGGGGACCTCGTTGAGCGACTCGCCGTTCATCACGTGGCACGTCGAGGTGCCCATGATGGCGACCATCTGGCCGGGCTCGACCGCCTGGGCGGCGGGCGCGGTGACGTGGGCGTCGACGTTGCCGACTGCCACGGCGATCCCCTCGGGCAGGCCGGTCCAGGCCGCCGCTTGCGCCGTGAGGCCACCGGCGCGGTCGCCGAGCTGGCCGATGGGGTGCTCGAGCTTGCTGCTGACGAAGTCCGAGAAGTCCGGGTTGAGCGCGACGAGGAACTCCCGGGACGGGTAGGCGCCGTCCTGCAGGATGCCCTTGTAGCCGGCCGTGCAGGCATTGCGCACGTAGGTGCCGCACAGCTGCCAGACGATCCAGTCGGCAGCCTCGACCCAGCGCTCGATCGCCGCATAGACCGCGGGAGCCTCCTCCAGCACCTGCAGGCCCTTGGCGAACTCCCACTCCGAGGAGATGAGTCCGCCATAGCGCGGCAGCCAGGACTCGCCCCGCTCGGCGGCCAGCGCGTTGATGCGATCGGCCTGCGGCTGCGCGGCGTGGTGCTTCCAGAGCTTGACGTAGGCGTGCGGGTCGTCGGCGAACTCGGCCAGCTCGGTCGAGCGGGGTGCCCTCGGCGGTGGTCGGGACCATGGTGCAGGCGGTGAAGTCGGTGCCGATGCCGATGACGTCGGCCGGGTCGATGCCCGCGTCGCGCACGGCCTGGGGCACGGCAACCTTGAGGACCTCGACGTAGTCGGCCGGTACCTGCAGCGCCCAGTCCGGACGAAGGGTGGTGACGCCGTCGGGCAGTGTGCGATCCAGGACGCCGTGCGGGTAGTCCAGCGTGGCGCCAGACAGCTCCGCACCGTCGGTGACCCTGACCACGACCGCCCGACCGGACAGCGAACCGAAGTCCACGCCCACCACGTAGGTGTCCCGCTGATCCGGCATCCGCTGCCTCCCTGAGTCAGCCCCCGTGACCTGCCTCATCCAGACACATGCACATCTGGACGACTTCCGCACTGGGTACAGTGTTAGCGCTAACACACTGTCCACGTCAACAGGGCGGACCGGGTCTTCGTGGACCAACTTGATAACGATTCGATAACGCACACATGCCGGGCCGAATCGACGGACCGGACCGGTCCCGGGCAGTCCTCGTGCGTCCCAGTGGTCGACATCGGCAGCGCGTGGCGCCTGTAGGCCACGCGGAGCCGCGTGACGCCCACCAACCAGCATGGCGCGCTTGGTAGCGATAACATCATGGTCCATGAGCAGTGCCAGCGATCGCGAGTGGACCCAGCGGGCGCACGGCCAGCACAGCGCCGCGTTCGGCGTGCCGGCCGCGGCGGTGGCGTTCGCCCCGGGCCGGGTGAACCTCATCGGGGAGCACATCGACTACAACGGCGGCAGCGTCCTGCCGATCGCGCTGGCGCAGGGCACGGCTGCTGCCGTGTCCCGCCGCGCCGACGCCCGGATCGCCGTCACGTCGACGCTGGCCGGTGGCACGGTGCTCGAGACCTATCCGGCCGACTTCGACCCGGCCGCGAGCAACGGATGGCTGGCCTATGTGGTGGGCGCCGTGGCAGTGGCCACCGCGCGGGGGTGGTACTCCGGTGGGGTGAACATCTCCCTGGACTCCGACGTGCCGCTCGGCGCGGGGCTGTCGTCCTCGGCCTCGCTGGAGTGCGCGATCCTCACCGCGCTGACCGCCCTCGGGGGAGGCTACATCCCGCCGATGGAGGTGGCCCTGGCCGCCCAGCAGGTGGAGCACGAGTACGCCCACGTGCCCTGCGGGATCATGGACCAGGCGGCCTCGATGCTCGCCCGGCCCGGCGACGCCCTCCTGCTCGACACCGCCACCCTGACCACCCGCCAGGTGCCCCTGCACCTGGCCGACATGGGCCTGAGCATCCTGCTGGTCGACACGCGCGTGTCCCACGAGCTCACCGACGGTGGGTACGCCGCCCGCCGGGCCGACTGCGAGGCGGCCGCCCAGCTGCTGGGAGTCACCCACCTCGTGGACCTGGACCCCACCGATCCCCGGATCGTGGCCCTGCCGGCCCCGCTGGACCGGCGCACCCGGCATGTGGTGGGCGAGCAGGCCCGCGTCGCTGCGGCGGTGCAGGCCTTCGCCGATGCCGATGTCGAGGCCCTCGGGCAGTTGTTCGCCGACTCGCACGCCTCGCTGGCGGCCGACTATGAGGTCTCCTGCGCCGAGCTGGACCTCGCGGTGGATGCCGCCGTCCGTGGGGGTGCGGCCGCGGCCCGGATGACCGGCGGCGGCTTCGGCGGCAGCGCGGTCGTGCTGTGCCGGCCCGACCGGGCGCAGGCGGTTCAGGCCGAGGTGCTGGCTGCCTTCGCCGGCGCCGGGTTCGGCGTACCGACGATTCGCACGGTCGAGGCTGCCGGTGGAGCGCGCCTGCTGCACCTGGCCCGGCCCCTGCCGGCTCCCTGAGCCCCCGCAGGTCATGAGCACGATCCCTAGACTGGACAGGTCCAGCGGGCGTCGCCCACGACGGGCCGCGACCGGAGACCCTCGACCACGGAGCACGCCATGAGCGACACCGGACTCCAGCAGGCGCAGGACAAGATGGCCGAGGCTGGCGTCCCGCAGCCGGCCATCGATGTGTTCTCCCACTACTACCGCGCCCTGGAATCGGGAGCCACGGGGATCATCGCCGAGGACACGATCGACCCGCTGCTCGCACCGGACCGGCTCTCCGAGGTCGCGGTGAGTGACGATGCGGCCCGAGCGGCCCTGGACCGGACCGTGATCATCAAGCTCAACGGCGGTCTGGGCACCTCGATGGGCGTCACCGGCCCCAAGTCCCTGCTGCCGGTGCGCTCCGGCCGGTCGTTCCTGGACCTCATCGTCGAGCAGATCCAGCACGCGCGCACCACCTGGGGCGCGCGCCTGCCCCTGCTGCTCATGGACTCCTTCCGCACCCAGGCCGAGTCGCTGGCGGCGCTGGCCGCCCACCCCGACGTGGCAGTGCCGGGCCTGCCCGCGGACTTCCTGCAGAACCAGGAACCGAAGCTGCGCGCCGAGGACCTCACGGCGATCTCCTGGCCAGCGGACCCCAGCCTGGAGTGGTGCCCGCCCGGGCACGGCGACCTCTATACCGCGATCCTCACCTCGGGAGTGCTCGAGACCCTGCTCGACCAGGGCTATCGCTACGCCAACACCTCCAACGCCGACAACCTGGGGGCAGCGCCCAGCCCGGCGCTGGCGGGCTGGTTCGCGCGCTCGGGTGCGCCCTACGCCGCGGAGGTCTGCCGGCGGACCGCTGCGGACCGCAAGGGCGGGCACCTGGCGATCCGGCGCTCCGACGGCCGGCTGATCCTGCGCGACACCGCCCAGACCGCGCCGGCGGACATGGACTCGTTCACCGACGAGCACAAGCACCCCTACTTCCACACCAACAACCTGTGGTTCGACCTCGAGGCCCTGTACACAGCCCTGACCACCCGAGGCTCGGTGCTCGGCCTTCCGCTGATCCGCAATGCCAAGCACGTGGACCCGACCGATCCGAGTTCCCCTGAGGTCATCCAGGTCGAGACCGCGATGGGCGCGGCGATCGAGGTGTTCGACGGGGCCCGGGCCATCGAGGTGGGCCGCGAACGATTCCTGCCGGTCAAGACCACCAACGACCTGCTGCTGCTGCGTTCGGACGCCTACGTCCTCGGCGTCGAGGGCACCCTGACGCTGGCCGGCGAGCGGGCGCCGCTGGTGGACCTCGACCCCGCCCACTTCCGCACGATGACCGACTTCGAGGAGCGGTTCCCGCATGGGGTGCCGTCGCTGGCCGGGGCCACGTCCCTGAAGGTGCGCGGCGACTGGACCTTCGGCGCCGACGTCGTGGTCACCGGCGAGGTGACCCTGGCCGACGACGGGGCGGCCCAGCAGGTACCCACCGGCGCGCACCTCGACGGCGCGAGCCCCGTCGGCCCCCCGGACTGACCCACCACCCATTCGCCCACGTCAGCACCCCCCGAGGAGATCCCTTGACCGACCAGAAGCCCTCGACCACCAGCCCCCTGCCGATGCCCAGTCGGGCGCTCGGACGCACCGGGCGCGTCGTGTCGGCCATCTCGCTGGGCACCTGGCAGCTAGGGGCCGACTGGGGTGAGGTGAGCCCGCAGAGCGCGCGCGAGGTGCTGGACGCCTCGGTCGAGGCGGGCGTGACGATGTTCGACACCGCCGATGTCTACGGCGACGGCCGCAGCGAGCAGCTCATCGCCGGCTACCTGTCCGAACGTCCGGACCTCGACGTGTTCGTCGCCACCAAGATGGGTCGCCGGATGGCCCAGGAGCCTGAGAACTACACGCTGGCGAACTTCCGGGCCTGGACCGATCGCTCGCGGACCAACCTGCGCCGCGACACCCTGGACCTCGTGCAGCTGCACTGCCCGCCCAGTGCCGTGATCGACAGCGACGAGGTGTTCGACGCCCTCGAGACCCTGGTCGACGAGGGCGTCATGGCCCACTACGGCCTCAGCGTGGAGACGCAGGCGCAGGCCCTGGCCGCGATCGCCCGGCCGAACGTGGCCTCGATCCAGATCATCATCAACGCATTCCGGCTCAAGCCGTGCGACATGGTGCTGCCCGCGGCCAAGGAGGCCGGGGTCGGCATCATCGCCCGCGTCCCCCTGGCAAGTGGGCTGCTCGGCGGCCGGTACACCCAGGACACGACCTTCGCCGCAGATGATCACCGCACGTACAACCGGGCGGGCCAGGCCTTCGACCAGGGCGAGACCTTCTCCGGGGTCGACTTCGCCGACGGCGTGCGCGCAGCAGCCGAGTTCGCCGAGCTGGCCAGCGCGCAGGGGCTGGCCCCGGCGACCGCCGCGCTGGCGTGGGTCGCGCAGCTCGAGGGCGTCACCACGGTGATCCCCGGCGCCCGCAACGTGGCCCAGGCGCGGGGCAACGCCGCCGCGGGTGCGGTGGCGCCGTTGCCGGCGGAGTTCAACGACGGCGTCGCGGACATCTACGACCGCTACTTCCGGGCAGCCATCCACGACCGCTGGTGAGGCTCCGCGGGCCGGTCAGGCCAGGGCCGCGTCCAGGGTGACGAAGCCGTAACCGCGCGCCTTCAGCTCGCTGATGATCCGGGGCAGCGCATCGGCGTCGAGTGTCGTCCCGTCGTCGGGGTTGGCACCCACGTGGAGCAGCACGATCTCGCCGGAACGCGCCCCGGCCAGCACCCGGTCCACGACCGAAGCCACCGACTGGCCGCCGCTGGTGCCCTTCCAGCCGAGTGTGTCCACGGTCCAGCCGATGGCGGCGTAGCCCTGGCCGTTGACCGTCGCCAGCGCCGCGCTGTTGCTGGCCCCGAACGGGAACCGGAACCACGGCGCGGTGCTGGTGCCGGTCAGTGGGTGGATCACCGATTCGGCCACGCGGAGCTGGTCGACCTGCTGGGCAGCGCGCAGCGTCGTGAAGTCCGGATGGGTGCTGCTGTGGTTGCCGACCCGATGGCCGGCGGCGGCCATCGCGCGCACGCCGTCCGGGTAGCGCCGGGCGAAGTCACCGGTCACGAAGAAGCTGGCCCGGACCCCCTGTGCGCGCAGCGTGCCCAGGATAGGGGCGACGCCGGTGTCGCTGGCACCCCCGTCGAAGGTGAGCGCGACGACCTTGCGGTTGGTCGGCAGGACGGTCAGGACCCGCCCGGCCAGGGCCGCCGGAACACCCTCAGTGGGGGGTGCGGTGGTGGAGGCGGGCGGTGCCGTCGGAGTGGGCGTGGGGGTCCTGGTCTTGGTCAGGGTGGGGGTTGGCGACCTGGTCGCAGTCGCTGACCTCGTGGGCGTGGCTGCGATCGTCGGCGTGGGCGATCGGGTCGGCGTCGCCTTCGGGGTGGTGCTCGGAGTCGCCGGCGTGGTCTGCGTGGACGGGGTGCTCCTGCTCGGCGAGGTCGGGGCCGCCGGGGTCGAGGTCAGCGAGGTCAGCGCCTCGCTGGGCAGTTCAGCGTTGGGCTGCGCGACCGGATCCGCGCCACATGCCCCTACGCACGCAACCACCAGAGCCGCGATGGCGGCCCCCCGGCCCATTCGCCAGTTCCGCACACCTCCATCGTCTCGCTGCCACGGGATCCGCGGCAGGGTCGAAGGACCATGCCCGATCCGCTGCTCAGTTGCTCAGCTTGTGGCCGCGAGGAGCGCGCCCATCTCCCGGCACACCGCCGCGATCTGGTCGAGCCCATCGGGCAACAGGCCCATCCCGAAGAACCCGTGCACCTGGTCATCGAGGCACCGGTACCCGGTCGGCACGCCGGCCTCGACCAGGGCGTCAGCGAACGCCCGCCCCTCGTCGCGCAACGGGTCGAAGCCTGCGGTCCAGACCTGTGCCGGTGGCAGGCCCGCGAGGTCCGTGGCCAGCAGCGGGGACAGGTAGGGGTCCGTGCGCAAGGCGGGATCGGTGCACAGGGCGGGATCGGCGACGTACTGGTCGACGTACCACTCGATGTCTGCTCGGGTGAGGAAGAACCCCTCGGCCAGGGTCGTCATCGACTCGGTGCCCAGCCGCAGGTCGGTGGCTGGGTAGAGCAGGCCCTGCGCGCTGGGCATCGGCCCACCCGCGTCGCGCGCGCGCAGGCACAGCGCCGCGGCCAGGTTGCCACCGGCGCTGTCCCCCATCACGGCCACTGCCCCGGGGCGGGCGGCCAGGTCACGCGGGTGGTCGTGGACCCATCCGAAGGCCGCCAGGGCATCGTCGAGGGCGGCGGGGTACCGGTGCTCGGGCGCACGCCGGTAGTCCACGGACACCACCACGGCACCGGTCTCGCGCGCCAGCATCCGAGCGGAACCGTCATGAGTGTCCAGGTCGCCGGAAACCCATCCGCCCCCGTGCAGGTACACGATGGTCGGCGGCAGGGCCAGCGCCCGGGCACTTCGGTAGACCCGCAACCGCACCTGGCCCGCAGGACCGGGGATGCTGCGGTCGACTGCGTGCACGCCACGGACCCGCGGCATCGCAATCGCCGCGGACCGGCGCAGCCGGGTGCGCCGAGCGCTCGGGTCGTCCCCACCACCGGAGACGGCACCCACATAGGCCTCGAGTCGCAGCATGAGCTGGACCGCCGGGGCAAGGACCCGTCCGTCGACCTCCACCGGTGGGCCCACGATCCGGCGCAGGGCCGGCTCGGGCATCCGCAGGGCGGCCCGCGCGGCGACGAAGCTCGGGCTGAACGCGTACTCACGGTGCACCTTCGCACGCTACCGCGGGTTGGCTCCGGGGTGGCCGGTGATCGCGTCGAGGGTGGCGGCGACCGCCAGGGACGCCGACAGGGGCAGGACCCAGCACGCCTCGCCCCGGATCCGGCGCGACACCGCCTCGACCATCAGCTGGTAGGGATCGCAGGCCTCGAACTGCTCCACCCGAGCCGCCCCGTCCTCGACGACGCGCAGGGCGCTGGGAGCGTTCCAGGTGGTGAACGCCGGCCCGACGAACTCGATCGAGTACCCCGGCGATTCGACGGTGAGCCCCTGCGCCTCGGGGTCGTCGATGGACGCGGTCACCCGCGCGGTCCCGCGCGACGAGGTCAGCCCCGCGACGGTGCGCAGGTCCACACCGGTCGGACCGAGCCGACGCTCGACGGTCTGCACCTCGACCGCGTCGGTGCCCTCCTGATCCGCCCCGAGGGCGATCAGGGCCGCGGCCACGCCGTAGCAGCCCACGTCCAGCAGGGCTCCCCCGCCCCGGGCCGGGTCGAGCCGGTAGTTGTCCTCGGGCACACCGGCGAAGGTGAACCAGGCATGCACGTCCCGGGGTCCGGTCAGCGCTGCGGCGAGCTCGGCGAACCGCCGGGTCCGCGGGTGCCAGCGGTTCCAGGCGGCCTCGACCAGCAGCCGTCCGGACTCCTGCGCCGCAGCGCTCATGAGAGCCACCTCCGCCGCGGTGCGCCCCAGGGGCTTCTCGCACAGGACGTGCTTGCCAGCCGCCAATGCCTCGAGCACCCACGGCAGGTGGGCGTCGTTGGGCAGCGCGATGTAGACGGCGTCCACGTCGTCGGCCCGGCAGACAGCGGCGTAGTCCGACACGGCACGTGCCGGCCCGAGCACCTCGGCGCGCGCGACCTCAACGGCGCCGACCACCTGCAGGACCGCACCCTCGGCAGCGTGCACCGCTGGCGCCATCGCGCGGGAGGCCACGAACCCGGCGCCCAGGAAGCCCCACCGGGTCGGGGCAGCAGGCGTCCGGGCACTCACAGGGGCACCACCGGACGCCCGGACTGCGCTGCCGAGCGGCTGGCGGCCTCCATCACCGACAGCACCCGGCGCGACTGCGCGCCGGTCACCGACATGGGCAGGCCGAAGCGCAGCTGGTCGGCCAGCTCACGATGGAACTCATGGGCCGGTCCAGGTGGCGTGGCGACTCGGGTCGTGCTGCCGTCGGCGGTGTGCAGGTCGAGCAGCGGAGGCGCGTCCGCGGGGGCGAGCACGTCCTCCACCAGGGTGCCGATGTCACTGCGCGAGACCACCTTCTCCGAGCGCCACTGACCGACGATCGCCCCCTGGGTGCCCAGGACGTACCAGCGCGGCTTGAGCGCGGCGGCGAGATCGGAATGGATGAACTCGGCCTCGGCACCGTCGACGAAGCGGACGGTCACGCGGGAGTGATCCGCATTGGTCACGTCGAACCACTGACGCTTCTGCGCGGTGGCGCTCACGTACTCGATCTCGCCGGGGACCAGGTCCAGGACCTGGTCGAGCAGGTGCGAACCCCAGTCGTAGAACGCCCCACCGGACACCGCCTGGTCGGAGTGCCAAAGGTTGCAGGGGTGCCCATAGCCGCCGACGAACGCCTCCACGTGGAAGACCTCGCCGAGGTGGCCGGCCCGCACCAGGCGCTGGATCGCCAGGTGGTCGGGGTCGAACCGGCGGTTCTGGTAGACCACAGCGAGCAGGTCGGCGTTCCGTGCCGCGGCCAGCACCTCATCGGCCTCGGCGGTGGTGATCGCGAACGGCTTCTCCACGACCACGTGCTTGCCCGCGGCCAGGGCGGCGAGCGCCCACGGGGCGTGTGCGCTCGGCGGGGTCGAGATGACCACGAGGTCGATGTCGTCACGCGCGATCAGGTCGTGCGCGGAGGTCATGGTGGCGACTCCCGGGGCGGCGGCCCGAGCCACCTCGAGGCGCTCCTGCGACGTGTCGCAGACCGCACCCAGCGTCAGCCCGTCGACGGCGCGCACCGCGTTGCTGTGCTCGTGGCCGATGGCGCCGTAGCCCAACAGCCCCACCCGAACCGGGGCCGGGGCCGGCTGGCCGGCGATGTCTCGCAGGGCCGCGACGAGCAGGCGCTGCAGGGTCCGGTCCCGCAGGGCCTCGGGCGTGCTGGCCAGCGTCAGGGCGCCGGTGCGGGTGGCGGGCCGCCAGGTCAGAACCGGGTGGTCGACCAGGCCGAGTCGGGCCGTGCGCAGCACCAGGACGTCCTCGTCGATCACCGCGACCGCGGTGACCCGGTCCCGCAGGTGCTCGTGCTCGTCGTGATGGGCGTGATCGCCGTGCACGTGGGTGGCGCCGGCAAGGTGCCGGCCGTCGGGTCCGCAGCGCATGCGCACGTCGTGCACGGGCGAGGTCGGACCCACCTCGAGGCCCGCGGCCAGGGCCAGGCTGCCGGTGGGGTCAGCCACCGCCAGCGTCTCCCCGAGGAGCAGCACGGCGGCGCCGGTACCTGCCAACTCGGCGACCAGGCCGGGCGGCAGCGGGGCGTCGGCGCAGACCACGACCACGTCGGCGGCCGACACGTCCACGACGGACTCCTCCGGCCCGGCCTCAGCGCTCCCTGCGTCGGCGAACCCGGCATCAGCGAGCACGAGCCGCAGCGAGCGCACGGCGTCGGCCCGGGGGCCGGGGGTGAGGTGGACGATCCAGGCGAGGGTCAGCACGCTGCGACACTAACCGAGGACTCCTGACCTCGCCCCGGACGCTGCGACCTCGGACAACAACAGCCCGGATTTTCTTGACTCACTCCAAAGAATGCGGGAGGCTGCAGGGGTGCCCCACCCGTCGAATGCTGAGCAACTGCTGCGGGGAGCGGCACTGCGGGTGACCCGGCCCCGGGTGGCTGTCCTGGACGCCGTGCGCGCCCGGCCGCACCAGGACACCGACTCGATCGCCGCAGTCGTTCGCTCCGAGCTGGGCACCGTCTCGACACAGGCTGTCTACGACGTGCTGCGGGCGCTGACCACCGCTGGACTTGTCCGGCGGATCGAGCCGGCTGGCTCCGTGCCGCGCTACGAGGCTCGGGTCTCCGACAACCACCATCACGTCGTCTGCCGTGCGTGCGGGGCGATCGCCGACGTCGACTGCGCCGTGGGGCACACCCCGTGCCTGACCGCGTCGGCGGACCATGGCTACTCGATCGACGAGGCCGAGGTCACTTACTGGGGTGTGTGCCCCACCTGCTCCGCCGGGGGCACCTCCCCGAGTCCGCTGCCCCGATCCGGCTGACCCCACCGACACCTGACCATCCGAGAACCGCTGATCAAGGAGAGAGAACACCGTGGAGAACGAGAGCAAGTGCCCGGTCGCGCACGAGACCGTCGTGGCGTCGAACCGGGACTGGTGGCCCAACCAGCTCGATCTGGGCGTGCTGAACCAGAACCCGCCGATGGCCGACCCGATGGGTCCTGACTTCGACTATGCCGCGGAGTTCGCAACCCTGGACCTCGAGGCTGTGAAGGCCGACGTCTTCGCGGTGATGACCGACTCCCAGGACTGGTGGCCGGCGGACTACGGCCATTACGGTCCGCTGTTCATCCGGATGGCCTGGCACGCAGCCGGCACCTACCGGATCAACGACGGGCGCGGCGGGGCCGGCAACGGCGAGCAGCGGTTCGCGCCGCTGAACAGCTGGCCGGACAACGCCAACCTGGACAAGGCCCGGCGGCTGCTGTGGCCGGTGAAACAGAAGTACGGTGCCAAGCTGTCCTGGGCCGACCTGATGGTGTTCGCCGGGAACTGCGCCCTGGAGTCGATGGGGTTCGCGACCTTCGGCTTCGGCGGCGGGCGAAAGGACGTCTGGGAGCCCGAGCAGATCAACTGGGGCAACGAGAAGACCTGGCTCGACGACGACCGCTACAGCGGTGACCGCGAGCTGGCCAATCCGCTGGCCGCGGTCCAGATGGGCCTGATCTACGTCAACCCCGAGGGCCCCAACGGGGTGCCCAGCGCGTTGGCCGCCGCCCGCGACATCCGCGAGACGTTCGCCCGGATGGCGATGAACGACGAGGAGACCGTCGCCCTGATCGCCGGCGGGCACACGTTCGGCAAGAACCACGGCGCCGGGGATGCGGCGAACGTCGGCCCCGAACCGGAGGCCGCCCCGCTGCAGGAGATGGGTCTGGGCTGGCACAGCAGCTACGGCAGCGGCAAGGCCGGGGACACCATCACCAGCGGCCTGAACGGCGCTTGGACCCCGACCCCGACCGCGTGGGACAACGGCTACTTCGAGACGCTCTTCGGCTACGAGTGGGACCTGACCAAGAGCCCGGCCGGCGCCTGGCAGTGGGTCCCGACCGACCCCGCCGCGAAGACGACCGTCCCGGACGCCCACGACCCTGCCCAGACCCACGCACCGGTGATGCTCACGACCGACCTCGCCCTGCGGATGGACCCGATCTATGAGCCCATCTCCCGACGGTTCCTGGAGAACCCCCAGGAGCTCGCCGACGCCTTCGGCAAGGCGTGGTTCAAGCTGACCCACCGCGACATGGGTCCGATCAGCCGTTACCTCGGCGCCCTGGTCCCCACCGAGCCGCAGATCTGGCAGGACCCGGTCCCGCCGGTCGCTGGCGCGCTCGTGGGAGCCGAGGAGATCGCTGCCCTCAAGGCGACGATCCTCGCCTCGGGGCTGTCGGTGTCGCAGCTGGTGTCCACCGCCTGGGCCTCTGCCTCGACGTTCCGTGGCACCGACAAGCGCGGCGGCGCCAACGGGGCGCGCATCCGCCTGGCCCCGCAGAACGACTGGGAGGTCAACAACCCGGCGCAGCTCTCGGGCGTGCTGGGTACCCTCGAGGGGATCCAGGCCGACTTCAACGCCGCCCACGACGGTGGCCCGCAGGTCTCACTGGCCGACCTGATCGTGCTCGGCGGGTGCGCGGCCGTGGAGAAGGCAGCCGCGGACGCGGGCGTCGTCCTGCACGTGCCCTTCAGCCCCGGACGCACCGATGCCACCGCGGAGCAGACCGACGCGGAGGCGTTCGCGGTGCTCGAGCCGACCGCCGATGGGTTCCGCAACTACCTGGGCAAGGGTCACGAGCGCCCCGCTGAGGCGCTGCTTGTCGACAAGGCGCAGTTCCTGACGCTCTCCGCGCCGGAGCTGACGGTCCTGGTCGGCGGCCTGCGGGTGCTGGGCGCGAACCACGACGGCTCGGACCTGGGGGTCTTCACCACCCAGCCCGGCGTGCTGAGCAACGACTTCTTCGCCACCGTGCTCGACGCCGGAATCGCCTGGGCGCCGACCTCGGACACCGAGGAGGCATTCGAGGGCCGCGATCGCAGCAGCGGGCAGGTGCGCTGGACCGGCAGCCGTGTGGACCTGGTGTTCGGGTCCAACTCGCAGCTGCGCGCGCTGGCCGAGGTCTACGCCAGCGCTGACGCGAAGGAGAAGTTCGCGCGCGACTTCGTGGCCGCATGGGTCAAGGTCATGAACCTCGATCGGTTCGACCTGTCCTGATCGCGGGCTGACCAGCCGCCTTGTGAGGACCTCCGGACACAGTCCGGGGGTCCTCACTGCAGGTCGCGCAGATCAGCTGGCGGCCCTGGTCACCAGCGCCGTCAACGCTGCCTCGACCTCGGCGGTCATCGCGGTGACTGCGAAGGCCGTGGGCCACATGTCCCCCTCATCGAGGTTCGCCCACTCGTTGAAACCGACCTCCGCGTAGCGCACCTTGAACTTCGCCGCAGGCTTGAAGAACACGATGACCTTGCCGTCGCGGGCGTACGCGGGCATGCCGTACCAGGTCTTCGGGGCCAGCTCGGGGGCCTGCGCACCGACGATGGCGTGCAGCGACTCAGCGATCACCCGGTCAGCCTCGGGCATCTCGGCGATCTTGGCCAGGCAGTCCTGCTCGTCGGCCTGGGCCTTCTTCGCCCCGGATCCGCGGCGCGCGGAGGACTTCAGCTCAGCCGCGCGCTCCTTCATCGCCGCTCGCTCCTCGTCAGTGAAACCGTCGTCAGCCATGTGGCCCTCCTCGCGTCCCGATGGTCCGTGGATCGTACGACTCCTGCACTCCACGCGCGGCCGGGACGATCCGCGACCTGGCGCGTGTTGCACGAGCGCTGCCCGTCTGGGAGTTTGACGTGTGGCTCCCTTGCGATCAGCGGTCCGCCGATGAGCAGTCCCGCCCCGGGCGCCGGGCGGTGGGCAGTCATCTCCGATCTGGCCCGCACCCAGCTGTGGCCCATTCCCGCGACCGCCGTGGTCGTGGCCGCCGTGCTCGGGGTGGCCCTGCCGCAGTGGGACGAACAAGTCGCCGGCGACCTGCCCCCGGAGGCGCACGACTACCTGTTCAGCGGGGGTCCCGATGCCGCCCGAGCAGTCCTCAGCGCGATCGCCGGCTCGATGATCACGGTCACCTCGCTGACCTTCTCGCTGACAGTGGTGACCCTGCAGCTGGCCAGCAGCCAGTTCTCCCCACGGCTGCTGCGGACGTTCACCCGCGACCGAGTGGTGCAGGGCACCCTGGCCCTCTTCCTGGCCACATTCGTCTACTCACTGACCGTGCTGCGGACCGTGCGGACCAGCACCGTGGAGCAGGCCGGTTTCGTCCCGCAGCTGTCGGTGACGGTCGCGCTCCTGCTCGCGGTCGCCAGCGTGCTCGCCCTGGTGGCGTTCCTGTCGCACCTGGCTCGCGAGCTCCGGGTGGAGACGATGCTGCTGGGCGTGCACCAGGAGGCCAGTCGAACGGTCCGCGCGGTGCTCGGCCCGCCCGACGAGCGGGGCCCCCTGATCCCTGCGCCATCGAGGCCTACCGATGCGTCCCGGCTCATGGCTGGGAGATCGGGGTTCCTGGCCTCGGTGGACGGCGGGGCCCTCGTGGCGGCCGCGACCAGCACCGACTGCGTCATCACGATCGACCAGCGCCCCGGCGACTCCCTGGTGGCGGGCACCCCGGTCGGCTGGGCGTGGTCGCACGACCCGGATCAGCCGCTGACCCGGGACCGGCGCGCCGAGATCCAAGGCGCCGTCGCAGAGGCCCTGCGCACCTCGTTCGAGCGGACATCGGCGCAGGACATCGCGTACGGCTTGCGGCAGTTGACCGACGTCGCGGTCAAGGCGCTGTCCCCGGGCATCAACGACCCGACCACCGCCGTGCATGCCCTCGGGCACAGCAGTGCCCTGCTGTGCGAGATGGCTGATCGGGATCTCGGTGCGAAGGCCCACGACGACGACCAGGGCGTCGTGCGACTGGTGCTCGCCCGGCCCGAACTCGCCGACCTGCTCGACCTCGCGGTGACCCAGCCACGCCGCTACGGCCGCGACGACCCGCTCGTCCTGGCCAGGATCGGCAGGCTCCTGGAGGAGGTCGCCTGGTGCTCCGATCGCCCTGCGGTGGTCGACGCGGTGGAGGCTCAGCTGGTCCGGCTGCGCGCGTCGGTGGCCGCGGCGGATTTCGACCCCGCCGAGCGGGCGGTGCTCGACCACACGTGCGCTGCCGTCGAGGTCGCCCTCCGCGATCGGCGACACGGCAGGCCCTGACCTGCGGGGCAAAATGGTCACTCCGACGTGCGGGCGGCGTGACCGGCAGCCGACACGCTAGCCTCACCTGCTGCGTCGGTGCCGAACGAGGAGCCACACCATGGACGAGCAGCCCAGCACCCACATCCCGGTCACCTATGACCGCTGCGCGCACGTCGAGGGCCCGTTCTACCACGGCACGAGGACCGCGTTCGACGTCGGCGACGAACTCGTGGCCGGCCACGGCTCCAACTTCCACCAGGGCCGGGTCTCGAACAACCTCTACTTCAGCGCACTCGTGGAGACGGCCGCCGCGCGGCGCCGAAGCTGGCCACCGCGCTGGCCGGCAGCGACGAGCGCGGGCACATCTACGTCGTCGAGCCGCTGGGCCCGTTCGAGGACGACCCCAACGTGACCAACAAGCGCTTCCCGGGCAACCCCACACAGTCCTACCGGACCCGGCACCCGGTGCGCATCGTCGCCGAGTCGGACACCTGGGTGGGCCACGACCCCGCGGTGCTCGCCGCCATGCTGGCGAACCTGGCCCGGCTGCGCGAGCAGGGCCTGGATGTGATCGAGGATTAGGGTGTGCGCCGTGTCCTCACCTGACTCCCCCTGGGAGCCCCCGCTGGCCGGCACTGAGGTCGAGCACCTGTTCGGCGCGCTGGACCGGCTGCGCACGACGTTCCGCTGGAAGGCCGATGGTCTCGATGGCCGCGCGCTGCGCGTGACGGTCGCCAGCTCCACGTTGACCCTCGGGGGCCTGCTCAAGCATCTTGCCCTGGTCGAGGCCTTCCACTCGCGGTTCAAGTTCGCGGGCCAGTCGCCGGGCACTCCGTGGGAGGCCGTGGACTGGGAGGCCCACCCGGGATGGGACTTCACGTCCGCGGCCCAGGACAGCGCCGAGGCTCTCTATGCCGGCTACGACCAGGCCGTTGCCGCGGCCCGAGAGGTCTACCAGGGCGCCGTGGCTCAGGGTGGCCTGGATCAACTGGTCCACGCCGCTGGTGGCGACGGCCAGCACGCGAGCCTGCGCCGGCTGGTCTTCGACCTCGTCGAGGAGTACGGCCGGCACACGGGGCATGCCGACCTGCTCCGGGAGGCCATCGACGGACGGGTCGGCGAGGATCCGCCCGCCGGCTGGCGCCCCGAGTCCGGGTCCTACCTGATGCCCGGGCAGTAGCCCCCGCGCGCGCGGCCAGCCGCACAGGCAGGTGCCGGGCTCGCTCGAGGAGCCCCGGCGATCAGCTGAGGAAGGTGCGCAGGGCCTCGACGACCAGCGCATGGTCGGCTGCCTGGGGCAGCCCCGAGACGGTCACCGCTCCCACGACACCGACATCCCTGATCCGGATCGGGAAGCTGCCCCCGTGCGCCGCGTACAGCTCGACCGGCAGGTCGGCGCGCCTCGGAGCCGGCGGACCGCGCCCGCCCAACCAGCCCAGCCGGCCCACACCGCGCCGCTGCGCCACTTCGGTTTGCCAGTGGTGCCAAACTGATGCCATAGTGATGCCATGCAGTTGGATCGCTACGTCGAGGACATCACCCGCCAGATGGCCGTAGCCGCCGCTCCCGGCGGTCCCGAGGCCCAGGCCCTGGCCGAGCGCTTGGTCCTGCCGCTGCGCTCGGCCGTCCGACTGGCGCTGCTCGAGGCACTGTCCGCCGCCGCGGACGAGCTCACCCTCGAGCTGGCCCCCGGCTCGGTGGAGGTCCGGCTGCGCGGCGGGGAACCCAGCTTCGTCATCGAGGGCCTCACCGCGACGCCACCGGCCACCGACCCGGACCCGCACCCGATGCCGCTACCGGTCCCGGTCGACCCGCAGATGGCGGAGCCAGACGACGGCGCCAGCACCCGGATCAACCTGCGCATGCCTGACTCGCTGAAGTCCCGGGTCGAGGCGGCGGCGCTACGCGAGGGCCGCTCGGTCAACGCCTGGCTCGTGCGCGCCGCCACCGCTGCGCTCGTGCCGACAGCACCCCTCCCGCCCCGCGCACCCAGCCCCCCAGCCGCCACACGCCGAGGCTCGAGGCGTGTCACCGGCTGGGCGCAGTAGACGAAAGGAACACAATGCGTACCTTCCCCACCCCCACACCGATCGCACTCACCATCGAGGCGAACTACGCTGACGTCCAGATCGTGGCCAGCGACCGACCCGACACCGTGGTCGACGTGCGCCCGACCGACCCGGACGACCATGCCCACGTCGAGGTCGCCGAGGCCACGCGCGTCGAGCTGCTCGGCGACCAACTGCGGGTGACCGCCCCCACGCCGAGCCTGCTGGCGCGGATCCTCAACTCCCCCAGCCTGGACATCGCCGTCAGCCTGCCGACCGGATCAGCCGTGCGCGCCGAGCTGGGCGCGGGCAACGTAGCCGCGACCGGCACCCTCGCGCACTGCACGATCCGCACCGGCGCCGGCAACATCCGCCTCGGTGACACCGGGACGCTCGATGCGCGCAGCGGCACCGGCGACATCACGGTCGGCCACGTTGCCGGCGATGCCCTGATCGAGACGCCGGCCGGCCACACCCAGATCGCCTCGACCACCGGCGACCTCGCGATCAAGAGCGGCAGCACCGGTCCGCGCATCGGCCGGGTCGGCGGCGACCTCCGGGTCCGCGCCGGGCACGGCCGCATCGAGGCCGAGGCTGTGGCTGGCAGCGTCGATGCCCGCACCGCCCACGGGGCCGTGGTCATCGGGGTCGCCACCGGGTCCGACATCGACCTCAAGACCTCGCACGGGGACCTCGAGGTCGGCATCCCGGACGGCCGTGCCGTCTGGCTGGACCTCGACACGAAGTACGGCCGGGTTGCCAGCGAGTTCGTCCCCACTGCCGAGGCTCCAGCCGCCGGGCCCTCGGTGCGCATCGCCGGGCGCACCTCCTACGGCGACATCCGCATCCGGCGGATCAGCGATACCCCGGACCCCGACGGGACGACGCGACCATGAACTCGGCAGCGCCGGCGATCGAGGCAGTCGGCCTCACCCGCTGCTATGGCGAGGCCACCGTCCTCGACACGGTGGACCTCCAGGTGGGCCAGGGCGAGGCCGTCGCCCTGCTCGGCCCCAACGGCGCGGGCAAGACCACGATGGTGAACATCCTGTCCACCCTGATCAAGCCCACGACTGGCGTCGGGCGCGTGCTGGGTCACGACGTGGTGCACGAGGCCGACGCGGTCCGCGGGCTCATCGGGGTCACCGGCCAGTTCTCGGCGGTGGACGACCTGCTCACCGGACGGGAGAACCTCGCCCTCATGGCCGACCTGCACCACCTGCCCCCCGCCTCTGGCCATGCCCGGATCGACGAGCTGCTCGAGACGTTCGAGCTGCTCGAGGCCTCCGACCGGGTGCCCACCACCTACTCCGGGGGCATGCGCCGCAGACTGGACCTCGCGATGACCCTCATCGGACGGCCGAAGGTGATCTTCCTCGACGAGCCCACCACGGGGCTGGACCCCCGATCCCGGCGCACCGTGTGGGAGATCGTGCGCGGCCACGTGCGCGAGGGCGTCACCATCCTGCTCACCACCCAGTACCTCCACGAGGCCGACGAACTGGCCGACCGCGTGGTCGTGCTCGACGCTGGACGCGTCGTTGCCAACGACACCCCTGAGGCCCTCAAGCGCCAGGTGCCCGGCGGGCATGTCCGGGTCACCTTCGACTCCGAGGAGCGCCTGGTCACCGCTGCCGACGCACTGGGCAGCCACGCGGACACCGAGCACCGCGCGCTGACCATCCCGATCGACGGCAGCGTCACCTCCCTGCGCGGTGCGCTGGATCGGCTGACCCCCCATGAGGCCGACGTCACCAACATCACGGTGCACAGCCCGGACCTGGACGACGTGTTCCTCGCCCTGACCGGGCACGCGACGGCCCCAACCACACCGAACACGGAGGCGCCGGCATGAGCATCGCCCTACCCGCCCGAGACACCGCCACGATGCTGCGGCGCAACCTCCGGCACATCCAGCGCTACCCCTCGCTGACCGTCATGCTGGTCGCACAGCCCGTACTGATCCTGCTGCTCTTCGTCTTCGTCTTCGGCGAGACGCTCGGTGCCGGGGTCAGCCCGGACCTCACCAACGGTGGCCGCGCGACCTACCTTGCCTACGTGGTGCCCGGCATCCTGCTGTTCGCCGTCGCCAGCGTCGGCCTCGGGACCGCGATCTCGGCGGCCGCCGACCGGACCAAGGGAATCATGTACCGCTTCCGAACCATGGGGATCGCGCGGTCCGCAGTCCTCGCCGGAGAGGTGCTCGGCAGCATGGTGCAAGCGACCTTCGTCCTGGTCGTGGTCAGCGCAGTTGCGGTGCTGCTCGGCTACCGACCCGGCGGCGGGGCGCAGGGGTGGCTAGCAGCCTTCGGACTCACCCTGGCGATCTCCTTCGCCGTCGTCTGGCTCTGCCTGGCCCTCGGCCTGAACTCCCGCAGCGTCGAGACCGCGAGCAACACCCCGCTGCTGCTGATCGTCCTGATGTTCCTGAGCACAGCATTCGTGCCCGCCGAGTCGTACCCCGTGGGGCTGCGCTGGTTCGCCGAGCACCAGCCGTTCACGCCCATGATCGAAGGGGTCCGCGGGCTGCTCGACAGCACGCCCGACACCTCCACGGTCCTCATCGCCCTGGCGTGGTGCGCGGCGCTCTCACTGGTCGGCTACCTCTGGGCCCGCCACCTCTACGAGCGCGAACCGACCGCGCAGGCGGGGTGACTGCGGCGCCCCACCGCGCCCGAACGGCCAACAGAAGCTGGCGGGCACCTCCCCCTCCCCGGACGAAAGCACCTGGGTTGCGGGGTTGCGCTCCGGCGACTTCGCGTGTCGGGTAGGTAGAGTCGTACTGAGTTTGGCCCGCGCCGGGCCGCCACAGACGACGGAGGCGTGTCGACATGCGTGAGGCGTTCGAGCACGAGCTGTTCGGGATCCGCGAGCTGCTCATCGAGATGGCAGTCAAGGCGGGGTCGGCGATGCAGGCCGCCACCCAGGCGATGCTCGACGCCGACCTGGTCGCAGCCGAGTCCGTGATCGCCGGCGACGACGAGCTCGACGATCTGACCGGGCAGATCGAGTCGGCCTGCTACGACGCCGTTGCCCGCCAGCAACCAGTCGCCCGGGACCTGCGCCTCGTCGTCACCTCGATGCAGGTCTCCTCCTCGTTGGAACGGATGGGCGACCTGGCAGACCATGTGGCGAAGCTGACGCGGATGCGCCACCCGGCCCCGAGCATCCCGCAGGATGTGCGACCGCAGTTCGCCGAGATGGGGGCGGTGGCCCACCAGATGGCGACCCGGACCGCGGCCCTGCTCAAGAGCTGGGACCTCACGCAGGCCACCGAGATCCTGGCGATGGATGACCAGATGGACCAACTCCACCGGGACCTGTTCACCGCGGTCCTGTCCCCGACGTGGACCCATGGTGTCGAACCGGCGATCGACACCACCCTGATGTCGCGCTACTACGAGCGCTACGCCGACCATGCGGTGGCGATAGCCCGGCGCGTGATCCAGTTGGTGACCGGCGCACCCTTCTCCCAGACCGGTTCGACCGCCCCGGGAGCCTAGGGCGACGACCCGCCGTCCAGGTCGCGACGCAGGCGATCCACGCCGGCGTGAGTCGCCGTCAGAGCCCACCGAGGGCTTCGCGATGATCGTCCAGGTACTGGGCAATCACTGACTCGACATCGGGATCGGGTGCGATGCCCAGGGCAGCCGCCCGCGAGTTGTCGAACCGGGCCGGCCAGGACGCGACGATCTCCTCGATGACCGGATCGCGCTGCATCCGCACCCGCCCGGCCACCTGGTCCCCGGCGAGCATCGCGAGGGCCGCGAGCAGCTGCGCCACGCTCACGGTCAGTGCGGGCATGTTCACCGGCATCCGACCGGACAGCTGGCCGCGCGCCGCTCCCCGCGAGGCCTCGGTGACCGTCAGGATGCCGGCCACGGTCGCGCGCGGGGACGCGATGGCCACCAGCAGGTCCGGTGCCACCGGGCAGGTCGCCTCCAGTCCGGCCAGCGGCTCGCGGACGATGCCGGAGACGAAGCCCGAGGCGGCGGCGTTGGGCCGTCCGGGCCGGATGGCGACGGTCATCAGGCGCACCACTCGGCCATCCACGAATCCCTTCCTCGTGTAGTCGGCGATGAGCGTCTCCGACGCCAGCTTCTGGGCGCCATAGCTCGACTGCGGAATCGGCATCGTCGCCTCCGACACCACATCGGGCAGGGGGACGGTGGGATCGCTGCCGTAGACGGCGACGCTGCTGGCGAAGAGCATCGTGACCAGCGGCCCGCCACCGGCCGCCTGCGCGCGTGCTGCGTCGAGGACCGCGCGGGTGCCGGCCAGGTTGCTGCTCATGCCCAGGTCGAAGTCGCGTTCACACTCCGCGGAGACCGCGGCGGCCAGATGGAACACGACATCGACGGGGTCGGCGAACAGCACCGTCATGGTGTCGTCGAGGTCACCGAGCACGGTCCGGACGGCACCGGAATCCTCGAGCTCGGGATCGGCGGGGCTCGGCGCGACCTTGTCCGCGAGGATGAGCTCGTCCACCGGGTGGCCCCGAAGCGAGCCGCGGGCGAGGATCTCCCGGGCGAGCGACCTGCCGATGAACCCGTGACCTCCCGTGATGACGACGCGCATGCGGTTGCCTCCCACCAGCAGTCAGGGCCCTCCGGGTGTCCGGTGCGACCCCGTCGTCACGACCCTCTCACGGTCCCACCGACAGGGCGTCGACGACCTCGGCGAGCGACTCGACCCCGCCGACGTTGCCGGCGAACACGACGTAGGGGATGCCCTGCGCTGGTCCGTCCATGGGCTCCCAGGCGGAGACGATGCCCGGCAGCATCGGACCTCGGACGATGGCCCGCCCGATCGACAGCCCACGGGCCGCGACATCCCACGAGGTGATCCCACCCTTCGCGACCACGAACCTCGGTCGGCGGGCGGCCAGGATCTGCCCGACGACCTCGACCATCGCGTCGGACACCGTGCGCGCGATAGCAAGCGACTCGTCAGCGTCGTCGGTGCGCACGAGCGCCCTGGAGGTGCCGACGATGACGTTCCCGGCGCCGAGCGCCTCGGCCGCTGCGCGGGCCAGGTCGCGCACCTGGTGCTCGGCGCCGCCGGCGAGCAGGGCCGGTACATCGAGCTCCAGGTCGGTGGGGCCGGTCCGCTCCACGAGGTGGTCGAGCTGGCGCGTCGTCAACGAGACGTGCGAGCCGACCACGACCAGCCCCCCGGGTGCCCCGCCGGTCGGCGCACCCGACCGGATCCCGGCGATGTCGGCCACGGTGAGCGGCGTGGGGAGGGCCTGGCCGATGACCGCTCGGACGAACGGCGGCCCGACCCGCAGGATCAACCGGCTGCCCTGCGCCTGTGCGGCGTACAGGGCCACCGCCAGCAGGCGCAGGTCGTTCTCGTCCACGGCGTCGATGACGACGGGCTGTGCCTCGCTGAGCCCACGAAGGACACGAACGGTCGCGTCGGGGTCGGTGCGCAGGGTCCGCAGGTCGACCCGAGCGACGTCACGTGCCGCGTACCGACCAGCGGTCATCTCCTGGACCCAGTCACGCAGGTCCGACGCTGAATACCCGAACGTTGCGTCTGCCGCGAACTCGGTGTCTCCCACCGGCGTGTACCCGTCCGACGAATTGCCGGCGTAGTGGACCGAGTCGATCGTGATCCGGCCCGCGTCCGGGAAGGCCGGCACGAGGACGACTCCGTCCGGGGCCGCCCCGGTCCCGGACCGGAGCACCTGGGCGAGGGTGTCGGTCTCGAGCGGGAAGTGACCGCGCAAGGTCGAGTCCGACCGAGACACGAAGTCCACGCGCACACCGATCTGCTCCGCCGCGACGAGCGCTGCACGAGCCACCTCCTCGGTGCGCTGGCGCGCATCAGCTGCGCCGAGGCTTCGGGTGTTGGTCACCACGTAGACCGCGGGCGCGCGCTGGGCCAGGGCCCACCGGAGCGAATCGGTCGTCCAGTTCAACAGGACCGGGAGATCCGCCACCGACTGGGTGCCCGTGGGGTCGTCGTCCAGGACCACCAGTACCCGTCCGGCCAGACGGTTCAGGCTCGCGACCTCGCCGGCCGACACCCTCCTGCTCGCCGGCATCCCCTGGAGCAGGACCGATCGGGAAACGGTCACGGCTCCTCCTCGGCATCGATGACGGGCCGGCCGCAGACACGCCCGTGCAGGCCCACAGGGGAAGGATGACACCGACGACATGCACGCGTCGTGCGAGTTGGTGAGACCGAGGTCGCCCCCCCATCGCGCGCCTGCAGACGTGCACCGGGTAGGTCGCTCTGCATCGGCCTTCGCTGTCAGACTCGGGGCATGGTCAGGCCGCCACGCATCGAGCCCTCCGGGGACGTGGTTGCCCGGGTTGCCTCGACCGCCCTGGCGCTGCCCGACGCTTACGAGCAGGACGCCTGGACTGGTGTGAGGTGGCGGGTCCGGAACAAGACCTTTGCCCACGTCCTGGTTGCTCAGGAGGGTTACACCTCGGCGTACCGCGACCTGACCGGGGTGACCGCTCCCACCACGGTGCTGACATTCCGGTCATCGGGCGACGAGTTGCTGGCTCTGGCTCATGCCGGTCCACCGTTCTACCAGCCGCCATGGTCGCCCACAGTCGTGGGCATGGTGCTCGATCGCGACACCGACTGGGACGAGGTGTCCGAGCTGGTGGTCGAGAGCTACCGGTCCTGCGCACCTCAGAAGCTCAGGCGCCGCCTGGATCGATGACGTCGTGGGTCAGTGGGGCCGGACATCGCGACCAACAGGTCGTGCGGTGCTGCCGTTCTGGAAGGAGACGCACACCTCGCGGGTGTCCCCGGTCTAGGTACGGGGCCTCTTCGTCGGCGCCGGGTGCGGGGTCTTGCCCTGGGCGAGGGCGTCGGTGAGCTGCTCGATGCGGCGGGTGCGGGTCTCCGGGCGTACCGCGGTCTGGATGCGATTCAGGAAGGCGAAGCGGTTGCGGCCGTTCAGCGCGGCGTAGACGTCGGTGAGGTCGCGCGCGCGGCATGCAGCGCGTCGGGCAGGTCCCGCCCGATCCCGCTGCTCGACTCATCGCCCGGCCCACCGAGGCACCGCGGGGGTGTCCAAGGCAGTCCTGATCTGTCTGGCCGGCGGGGCGCACAACCTGCCACTGGGCAAGGACCTGGCGCAGATGGCCCGCGACGGTCTCGCGGAGCCAGCCTCGCTGCTACCGGTCGCAGTGCCTGGCTGCCTGCGCTTCGGCATGGCGCGCGCTGCGGCTGTTCATCCCCAGGACGCTCCTCCCTGCCTTGCCGCTCCAGCGGCCCGTGTGACCTGCGCGACCGCCCACCCGGGACCACCCGAATCGGGTGATCCGTGCCCGAGCGCAGTGCGCAAGGCTGAGATGGCGAGAGCGCGGCGATGACAGGTCCGCGCAGCGCACCACCTCCTGTCGCGCACAGGTGCTGCAGACAGGTCCCAACGAAGGAGTTCCACCATGTCAGACAACCCCCTGCTCGACACCGTCGTGGAGATGAACGCCGTCTCCCTGGCCAACGTGGACGCCAGCATGGAGGCGCTGTTGCTCGTCCGGCTGGCAGCGCTCGTGGCGGTCGACGCCCCGCCGGCGTCCTACCTCGTGACGTTCCGCGCGGCCGAGGACACCTTGCTGGACCTCGAGGATGCGCGCAACGTGCTCATCGCGGTCGCGCCCATCGTCGGGACCCCGAAGGTCGTGTCCGCGGCGCGGAACATGGCCAAGGCCCTCGGCTTCGCCCTGGCGATCGACGAGGCACTGCTCGAGGCCGAGCTCGAGGACGACGAGGCCTGACCCGCGCCCTGCCCTGGAGCGGGGCGCCCGCGCGCCGGCACCCCGCTCCTCGCAGCGCGCCAGGCCGATCAATGACCGCCAGTCGTGCGGTGGATCTCCTCGTCCACCCGACGTATCGACGCTCGCACCAGGTCGGCGCGTACCTCCTGCGGCCAGCGGGTTCGAGATCCCAGAGCAGCTCCCGGGCCACCAACTCGGCCTCGGCCCGGGTGGGACGGCCCCGAGCGCCGGCGGCCGACTGCCCGCCTGTGGACATCGTTGCTCCTCCCCAAAGCTGGTGGTCCGTTGCCCTGATCAGGTGGTCGACCGTGCCTGTGCACCGGCACCGACGCCCGGCCGAACCGGAAGGTCTCCGGCAATATCAACGTTTGCGCCGCGACGCCCGACTCGTTCACCCGAAGCGGGTGGTTCCCGGAGGCCCTCAACACCGGAACCCTCCGGTCCACCGCTGGTTGTCCGCCCGCTTTTCGGGGTAGGGCGGGCTTCGGACGGGGCAGACAGCCCCGCCACTGGCACCCACGGCGATCCCGTGGAGTGCCCTCGCGGAGCATCCTCTGCGCGGTCCCGGACTCTGGGAGTCCCCGGAGCGTCGCAGCCCGACCCCTGGTCAGGTCGTGCCGTGGTGGGTCCGGCAGTCGAGGTTGGCTCAGCCGGTCTGGCGCAGGTCGCGACGGTTGAACGCGGGGAACGCCAGGGCGATCAGGAGGATCGTGATGCCTGCCAGCAGTGCGGCGTCGGCCCAGGCCATCCCGCTGTTCAGCGGATCACTGCCCAGGTAGTAGTGGAAGGGTGACAGCGCACCCCACCAGGCGTCGTTCAGGGACGCGAGGGCGTTCATGGTGTGGGCCAGGAGGGCTGCTCCGACGGGGATGAAGATGGCCAGGGCCAGCCGGCCGGAGGCGGCTCCGATGAGCAGGGCCAGTGCACCGAACAGCAGCCCGATCAGGACCGCGAGCGTGGTGGTGGCGGCGACGTTGAGCAGGTTGAGGTCGATCCCGGAGATCCAGACCCCGACGGCGATCCCTGCCCAGATGACGACTCCGAGGATGGCGCCGAAGGCGATCATGGTGCTCGTCTTGCGGGCCAGGACGGTGCTGCGTGTGACCGGGTTGGCCAGCAGGAGGCCCATGGTCCGGTTCTCCTCCTCACCAGCCAGGGCCTTGGCCGCGATCGAGATCGTGACCACCAGCAGGGCGATCGGGGTGACCATGCCGAAGCTCTCGATCTGGTAGAACCCGGCCGGGGTGGACATGTCGCCGCCGCCGAAGAGGGCGAGCATCTGCTCGGGAAGCGCATCACCGAGGTCGGCGACGGTGTCCTCGATGGCGGCGAAGACCGGTCCCATCATCACGCCCATGATCCAGAACATCGCCATGGAGACGATGAACAGCAGGCCCTGGTGCTCGGAGGCGGTCTTGGTGCCGATGCCCGACACCCGGGCGGAGCCGGCCAGCCGCTCCCCGAGCCTGGCGGTGCGCGGGTTGCTGCGCAGCTGGTCGAGCAGGCTGACGCCGGTGGACCGACCGAGCAGGTCACGGCGGTTGAAACCGACCAGTGCCACGCCGAACAGCAGGGCGGCGCCGCCGAGGAGGACTGCCAGGTGACCCCAGCTGATCCCGTTGAGCAGGGGGTCGCTGCCGGTGAAGTAGTACCAGGGGAAGAACTTGGCCAGCCACTGCCAGCCGTCGATCATCTCGAGCAGCCCCACGGCGAAGAAGGACAGGGCCAGCAGGCCCGCGCCCACCCCGGCGGCGATCCCGGTGCGACCGGTCCAGGCACCGACGGCCAGGGCCAGGAGCCCGAAGAACACGGTGATGGCCATGAGGTGCACCACGAACGCGGTGACGTCCATCCCGTTCACGCTGACATCGAGCAGGATGGGAGTGACGACCCCGGCGCCCCAGAGGACGAGTCCGCCGAGCAGGAGCAGCGCCAGCATGGCGGCGGCCTTGCTGACCAGCACCTGGGTGCGGCTGCGTGGGTTGGCCAGCAGGACGCCCATGGTGCCCTTGCGCTCCTCGCCGGCGATGTAGCCCGACCCCATGGCGATGGCCAGGCCCGCCATCACGATGGCGCCGTAGCTGCCGTAGATGGCGTTGTAGGCCAGGGAGGCGGCGTCGGCGTCCGCACCGATGCCGATCAGGGCCTGGAACGCTGGGCCGAGGTCGGTGTAGACGCTGATGTCGATGCCCTGGTAGGCCAGCATCCCGAAGTAGAGCAGGGCCGAGAGGCTGACCACGCCGATCGTGAGTCCGCGCCAGCGGTCCAGGACCGCCTTGCCGAACAGGGAGGCAAGCATCAGCGGGCCCCTGCCTGGGCGCCGCCGTTGCGGCCGTTGGGGCCGTTGGCCACGTCGTCGTGGTAGTAGGTGAGGAAGACCTCCTCGAGGTCGGCGTCCTGGGTGGAGATGTCGATCAGTTCGTAGTGCTCGGCCACCGCCTTGAGCAGGGCTTCCATGGCGCCCTCGTAGGACAGCTGCACCCGGGTGTCCTCCACGAGGACGTCGCGCATGCCGGGCACCGCCTCGAAGTGGGCGGGGTCAGCGGCCGAGCCCAGCTCGAGGTCGACCTTGCGCATGCCCTTGGACCGCAGGCTCGCCACGGTCTCCAGTGCGATCAGCATCCCGTGGCGGATGATCCCGACCCGGTCGGCCACCCGCTGGACCTCGGACAGGGTGTGACTGGACAGGAACACCGCCGCGCCCTGGGCCACGACCTCGCGCATCATCGACTGGAACTCGCGCTGCACCAGCGGGTCCAGGCCGTTGCTCGGCTCGTCCATGATCAGCAGCTGCGGGCGGTTCATGAACGCGGCGATGATCCCTATCTTCTGCCGGTTCCCCGAGGACAGGTCCCCGACCTTCTTGTCCAACTGGGCAGCCAGGCGCTCCGCCAGCTCGCCGACGTAGCCCCAGTCCACCCCGCCGCGCAGGTTCGCGTAATAGGTCAGCGTGTCCTTGCCGGTCAGGTTCGGGTACAGGGAGAGGTCCGAGGGCAGGTAGCCGATGTGTCGGCGGATCTCCACCGACTGGGTGTGGCAGTCCATGCCCAGGATCGAGGCCTGCCCGGACGTGGCCCGGATCTCGTCCATCACCGTGCGGATGGTCGTCGTCTTGCCCGCGCCGTTGGGACCCAGGAAGCCGAACACCTCCCCGGGGCGCACGTCGAGGTCCAGGTCGATCAGCGCCTTGACATCGCCGTAGTGCTTGGTCAGGCCCTGGGTGTGCAGGGCGATCGCGTCAGTCATCGGATTCCTTCCGCGCCGACGGTCGCGCCGGCAGAGTCTGTGGGGGCGCTGGGGGCCGTCCCGGCCCCGGGCAGCAGGTCGTCCATCGCCGCGATGGCCCTGGTGCCGAACTCCTGGGTGAACAGCCCGTCGGTGTAGAACTCGTACAGGGGCCGCATGTAGGCAGCCAGAGCACTGGGGTCGGGATGGTGCGCGGTGAGGTCCACGCCGAGCAGGCGGGTCAGGTGCCGGTGCATCACCAGCGAGCCCAGCCCCGAGAGCGTCATGACCACCGCGCGCCCCCGTGGGTCCTCGGTCGGGGTGAGCATCCCCGACTCCACCCCGACAGCGATGTAGCCCAGCGCGTCCTGCACCATGCTGTCGACCAGGTGGGCGACTGCAGGCGAATCCTCGGTGAGGACAGCCGCGAGGTAGCCGACCAGTGAGTTGGACCCATGGGCGGAGTCGCGCAACGCGCCCACCGCATCGAACGATGCCCCGGTCGCCATCGCCCGCGCCTTCTCCGCTCGGATGACTGCCACCACGTACTCGTCACACGCCTGGCGCAGACCCTCCATCGAGCCGAAGTTGTTGATCACCGAACCCGGCGACACACCCGCGCGGGTGGCGACCGCGCGAGCTGTCAGCGCCTCCAAGCCGGACTCGGCGACCAACTCGATCGCCGCATCGCGCACCCGGGCCCGGACTGTTCGATCATCCGGAAGTCGTAGCAGGGATGAACTCATGTTCAATAGCCTATACATTCGTTCACTTGCAGAGATCGCCGCCATCGTCTGGACCCTGTCCGGGCTCGATGCCTTCGTCGACCCCACCGACAACCTCCCCGCCTGGCGGAAACGCCTCCAGGCCGCTGCCACCACCGCCGTCCACCCCGGTCAGACCCCACCGATCCTGGCCGAGGCGCGCCAGGTCTGAGCAGCGGAAGTCCAGGACCTCCGACTCCTGGCCATTGGCCAACGACGGGACGATCCTGCGCATGTCGACTGGACTGCCAGCAGCGCCATGGCCGGTTCGCGACGCGATGGCGGACCCCAACTCCTGGTCGCCCGGGGTGACCGACCCCGGCTACTTGAGAATCCGCCGCGCAATATTCGGGCCTTTGACGTCGCATCGGGTCTCGGACGGACGGACGGACCATCAGGTGCACTCACGCTTCTCCACTTGACAGTCATTCGCGGCGCCGGGTCGCACCCAGTCGTGGTTGCCTCGCCTGGAATTGGGGGGAGGTTTCCGGGTTTCCCTGTCGAGCAGGGCCACATGCTTCTGAACTAGTTTGTCCGTGTGACGGACCCCCGCTTCCGGACCATCATCGAGCCCTTCCGCGTGCACTCCGTGGAGCCGATGCGGATGACGAGCCGAGAGGAGCGTGCCGGGTACCTGCAGGCGGCCGGTCATAACCTCTTCCGGATCCACGCCGAGGACGTTCTGGTGGATCTGCTGACCGACTCGGGGACGGGTGCCATGTCCGCCGAGCAGTGGGCCAGCATCCAGCGCGGCAACGAGGCGTACGCCGGTTCGCCGTCCTTCGACCGCTTCCGCGACGCCGTCACCGAGCTCTTTCCGTTCCGGCACGTGCTACCCACCCATCAGGGTCGGGCAGCCGAGAAGATCCTCTTCTCCGTCGTCGGCGGTGCGGGCCGGGTCTTCCCCAACAACACCCACTTCGACACCACCCGGGCCAACATCGAGTTCACCGGGGCGGAGGCGATCGACCTTCCTATCCCGCAGGGGCGCACACCGAGCCTGCGACACCCCTTCAAGGGCAACCTGGACGTCGCCGCGCTGGACGCGCTGCTCACCGAGCGCGGCGCGGACGTCCCGCTGGTCATGGTCACGGTGACGAACAACAGTGGCGGCGGGCAGCCGGTGAGCATGGCGAACCTGCACGCGGTCAGCGAGGTGTGCCAGCGCCACGGCAAGCCCTTGTTCCTCGACGCATGCCGGTTCGCCGAGAACGCGTGGTTCATCAAGACCCGTGAGCAGGGATACGCCGATGTCCCCATCCCCGACATCGTCCGCGAGATGGCGTCGCTGGCCAACGGCATGACGATGTCGGCGAAGAAGGACCCGCTGGGCAACATCGGTGGGTGGCTGGCCCTTGATGACGACGCGCTGGCCGAGCAGTGTCGCAGCCTCGAGATCCTCACCGAGGGGTTCCCGACCTACGGGGGCCTGGCCGGCCGCGACCTGGAGGCCCTCGCCCAGGGGTTGCGCGAGTGCGTGCAGGAGGACTATCTGCGCTACCGGATCCGCTCCACCGCGTACCTCGGGGAAGCCCTGGAAGCGGCTGGCATCCCGGTCGTGGTCCCGTTCGGGGGGCACGCGATCTTCATCGATGCCCGCGCGATGCTGGCGCACATCCCGCCCCTGGAGTACCCAGGTCAAGCATTGGCCTGCGCCCTCTACCTGGAGGGGGGCATCCGGTCCTGTGAGATCGGAACGGTGATGTTCGGGCGGCAACGCGACGGCTCGGAGGTCCCCGCGGCGATGGACCTCGTGCGCCTGGCGATCCCGCGGCGGACCTACACGCAGAGCCACATGGACTACGTGATCGAGGTGGCGCGCTGGGTCGCCGAGCGCGCCGATGGCCTGGTCGGGATGCGCATGGTCGAGGAGCCACCGATGCTTCGCCACTTCACGGCAAGCTTCACGCCCATCAAAGCTGACTGACCAGACACCACGGGACGTTCGGGGGGTCCCCGCCGAAGCATCAAATGCGATGGTGTCCCCGCCGAGCACGCGCGCCTGGCCACGCCCGTCCGGGGTGGCGTTCGCACGCACGGTGAACGACGTCACGCTGGCCGACGCCGCAGCCCGCTCCCGCGGATCCTGCGACAGTGGTAGGCGGGCACGATGGAGACGCTGCCACCACCGAATTGCTCCGTCGCATGTTCAGCAAGCCCAGCAGGTCGGGACCTTCGACCCCCTCACCACCCGCCGATGCGGACATACGCTTCAACCATGGTCGAAGTTATGACGTTCGATAGATCACCGATCCAGCAGGAGCACGCGGTGGCACTGCTCGCGGTTGCCGCGGACCCCGTCCGCTGGCGGCTGCTGGCCGAGTTGGCCGCCGCTGGCACCCGGTGCGTGTGCGACCTGCAGCCGGTCGGCGGGGTGGCACCCAACGTGTTGTCCTACCACTTGAAGGTGCTTCGTCAGGCGGGTCTGGTGACCTCGGCCAAGCGCGGCCGGTGGGTGGACTACACGATCGCCGACGATGCGCACACCCGGATCGCCGCAGCCCTGCCGACAGCCGGCACGCTCCACGCCCAACACAACTCGTCGAGTTCTTGAGATGAGCGTGCTCGAGCGGGTGCCCACCGACCGGCGCGGCCAGGTCGGCGCCCTGGCCGGCGCTGCACTGGTGTGGTGGGTGCTGTACTCCGTGAACCTGCCGTTCTGGGATTGGCTGCTCTACGACGCGTTCGGCATGGACCCCGAGGCCCGGCTGACCGAGACCCTGCACTTCTTCTTCTACGACACCGTCAAGATCACCCTGCTGCTGACCGGCATCATCTTCGTCGTGACCGTGCTGCGCTCATTCATGAGCGTGGAACGCACCCGCGCTCTGCTCGGCGGCAAGCGCGAGGGCGTGGGCAACGTGATGGCCGCCGGCCTGGGCGTGATCACCCCGTTCTGCTCCTGCTCCGCGGTGCCCGCGTTCATCGGCTTCGTCGCCGCCGGGGTCCCGATCGGGGTCACGTTGAGCTTCCTGATCGCCTCCCCGCTGGCAAACGAGATCGCCATCGGGCTGCTGTGGTCGCTGTTCGGCTGGCAGATCGCGGCGATCTATGTGGTCGCCGGGGTGAGCATCGCGATCGTGGCCGGGTTCGTCCTGGGGCGGTTGCACGTGGAGCGCTGGGTGGAGCCGTTCGTGTTCGAGACGAAGCTGCGTGGTCAGGTCATCGACCCGGCCGCGGGGCTGACGTTCGACCAGCGGATCAGCATGGGGATCGAGGAGGTCGGCACGATCCTGCGCAAGATCTGGCCCTACCTGCTGATCGGGATCGGCCTCGGCGCGATCATCCACGGCTGGGTGCCGACTGACTTCTTCACCACCTACGCCAACGCCGACAACCCGTTCGGCGTGCTGGTGGCCGTGGCGGTCGGCGTGCCGCTGTACTCCAACGCCGCCGGGATCATGCCGCTGGTCGAGGTCCTGTACGGCAAGGGCATGCCGATGGGCACCGTGCTGGCGTTCATGATGAGTGTCGTCGCCCTGTCCCTGCCCGAGATGATCCTGCTGCGCCGGGTCCTGCAACCCAAGCTGCTCGGGCTGTTCGTGGGAGTCGTTGCCACCGGCATCATCGTCGTCGGCTACCTGTTCAACGCCATCCTCGGCTCCGGGGCCGTCACATGACCACGATCATCAAGGTGCTTGGCCCCGGCTGCCGGAACTGCGTCACCCTCGACCGGGTCACCCGTGAGGCCGTCGCCGACCTCGGCCTGGATGCCACCGTGGAGAACGTCGAGGACTACCAGACGATCATGGACTACGGCGTCATGACCACCCCTGCGCTTGTCGTCGACGACCAGGTCGTCCTCGCCGGGCGCGTGCCCACCCCCACCGCGCTTCGCCAACTGCTGAGCGCAACAAGCCAACCCCGCCCCTGACCTACCCACACAAGCGAAGGACCACCACCATGATCATCAAGATCCTCGGCTCCGGATGCGCGAACTGCCACCGACTCGAGGCCAACGCCAAGGACGCCCTGGCGACCCTGGGCCTGGAGGCCACCATCGAGAAGATCACCGACTTCGGCGACATCGCCTCCTACGGGGTCATGAAGACCCCAGGCCTCGTCGTCGATGAGCAGGTCCTGGTCTCCGGCCGGGTCCCGGATGCCAAGGAGATCGCGACTCTGCTGTCCGCCTCGGCCTGATCGTGGCGCTGGGAAAAGGGTCCCCGAGATGAGCAGCCGAGCACCACACCCGGACAACACCACACAGGCATCCGACCCGGTCGAGACCGACGTGCTGCACCGGCTGTCCACCCTGGACCGCTTCCTGCCGCTGTGGATCCTGTTAGCGATGGCCGCGGGCCTGCTGCTGGGTTGGGCACTGCCCGGGATCCAGGACGTCCTGGATGCGGTGAAGGTCGGCGAGACCTCGCTGCCGATCGCGATCGGGCTGCTGCTGATGATGTACCCGGTGCTGGCCAAGGTGCACTACGAGGACATGAGCCGGGTCACTGGCGACAAGCCGATGCTCTGGAGTTCGCTGCTGCTGAACTGGGTGATCGGCCCTGCCCTGATGTTCACCCTCGCGTGGGTGTTCCTCTACGACTACCCCGAGTTCCGCACCGGGCTGATCGTGATCGGCCTTGCCCGGTGCATCGCCATGGTGTTGATCTGGAACGACCTGGCCTGCGGCGACCGCGAGGCCGCCGCCCTGCTGGTCGCCATCAACTCGGTGTTCCAGGTACTGGGCTACGCCCTGCTGGGCACGTTCTACCTGGAGATCCTGCCCGACTGGCTCGGGCTTCCGACTGAGGACGTCACCTTCTCCACCTGGGACATCACCAAGTCGGTGCTGATCTTCCTCGGCATCCCCCTGGCCGCCGGATACCTGACCCGCCGCATCCTGCGCCCCCGCCGAGGCGCCGAGTGGTACGACCACACGTTCCTGCCCCGGATCGGGCCGTGGGCGCTGTACGGGCTGCTGTTCACCATCGTGGTGATGTTCGCCCTGCAGGGCGAGGCGATCCTGACCGACCCGTGGTCGGTGGCCCTGATCGCGGTGCCGCTGCTGTGCTACTTCGCGATCATGTGGAGCGTGTCGTTCGTGGTCGGCCGGCGCGCCCGGCTGGACTACCCGAAGACCGCGACCCTGGCGTTCACCGCGGCGGGCAACAACTTCGAGCTGGCCATCGCGGTGAGCATCGGCGTGTGGGGAGTCACCTCCGGCCAGGCGCTCGCTGGGGTGATCGGGCCGCTGATCGAGGTCCCGGCCCTGGTCGGCCTGGTGTACGTGTCCCTGTGGCTGCGCCGGCGGCTCCCCTGGCGGCGATGACCCCCTGGCCTGGGTGCATCGCGACCTCACCCCATCGCCGACATCGCCCGGGACAGGTTGCATCCCACCGCACCCGGGTGCAGGTGCCGATCCCCCCGGAGCCAGGCAACGGCACAAGGTGTGATTGGTCTGGCCCGCCAGCGTCCCCAGGATCCTCCTCGTCGGGATGATGGCCAGTCATGCCGTCCGAGGGCCGTCGCCTACATCAGGACTGCCGGGCCATGACCACCGCCCCCGAGATCCACCACCGCGTCCTTCTGGGCGCTGAAGTCCGCGCATCGAAGGCGCCCAACTCGCGGCGGTGTGGGCCGCAGGTCATTCGCGCGCCCGAGCGATTCGTACCCGGGAGGCTGCGTTGCGGCGCGTTGGGGGCAGTCCTTGATCTGCGCCGCGACATGATGCTTCAACTCCTCGATGCCGTCTGCGTGGCCTGCAAGTTCACCGCCGGGTAACCGACACAGTCGGCGAGCCAACCCAACTACACGCAGGGATGCTCGGCTGCGGTCGGCCCAGAACGGACTTGTTCAAGTGCACGGTTCAGACGCCCGATGAACCAGATGACGGCGGCGTGCCGAGAGGCACCGTGCTGGCAGGACGGGGGCTCAGGGTCATGGGCGGCGGCGGCCAGGAACTCACGGAAGCCGAGGCCGACCGACGACTCCGACAGGCCCTTGTGGAGTTGGCGCTGGGCGCCGCTGTGGCGGCGATTCTAGCCGTGGTGGTTGAGCAGCGCCTCGGCTCCCCGACTCCCCGAAGTGCCCCGGGCCTGGCCCTGATCGTGTTGCTTGGGTGTTGGCTGATCGTTTCGATCACCTGGGTTCCGGTGGGCGTCGACCGGGCCGGGCGGGTCCAGTCCCTCAACGGTGTCAATGCGCTGCTGTTCCCCGCCGCGCTGCTGCTGCCCCCGGCTGCCTTCCTGCCTGTGGCGGCGCTGTCCCTGGCTCCCCAGCTGACGAGCATGGGCGGGGCCAAGGCGACTGGGAATGCGAGCATTCGAATCATCGTCGTCTCGTCGACCGCTGCGACCTTCACTGTAGTCAACGACGGGCCCGGGCAGAGCAGTGCACAGTCGTGGCTTGACTGGCGAACCATCACCGCGCTGGTCTGCGCGGCCACGGTGATGCTGCTGACTGAGTCAGTGGCGATAGCCCGAACGCTGCACACCACCGAGGCGATGACTTCCGCCGACCTGCCCCTGATCGATCCTGTTGGGCTGATGAGCGACAGCCTTGACGTCGCGATCGGGGCCCTCATCTGCGTGCTTCACGGCACCCCCTTGGCCCTGATCCTGCTGTTGCCCCTGTTCGTGGGCAACTACTACGCGCTACAAGCACACGCGGCGAACCTGGGCGGGCTCCGCGACCCCAAGACCGGGCTCCTGACGTTGGCCGCTTTCCACGACCTGGCTGGGGCTGAGATCGCCCGCGTCCGCCGAACCCGGGAGCCGGCAGCGCTGATGATGATGGATCTCGATGGCCTCAAGCAGGTGAACGCCACGCACGGGCACCTGGCCGGTGACCTCTTCATCCGGGCCATGGGGCAGCTTCTGGAGTCCACATTGCGCACAGAGGACTTGGTCGCCCGGTTCGGCGGCGATGAGTTCTGCGTCCTGCTTGTGGGCCTGGACCAGGCCCACGTCGAGGCCACCGCCGAGCGCATCCGAAGCAACGCCCACGACACACGGGTGCCGGGGGTCGGGATCCCACTTGCCGTATCGATCGGGATCACGCCCGTCAGCGGCCAGGACGACATCGATGCAGCGATCAGCCGAGCAGACAGCGGACTGCGCGCTGCCAAACGAGAGGGCAAGGACCGTATCCACATCGTTTGACTGAACCGCCCCGGTGTGTCCGGAGACTCGAAGCCTTGGGAGGGTTGGGGTTCATGTCAGGGAACACGTCGAAGAGGTATCCGCCGGAGTCGAAGGCCAGGGCGGTGCGGATGTATGCCGAGATCAGGCCCGATCAGCAGACCGATCGTGAACGCGTCGTCGGCCTTCTTCGCGGCCGAGCTCGACCGGCCCGGTCAGTGATCGTGGACTTCTTCTGCGAGCACGCCGACCACCAGCCCCGCCGCCGACGAGCTGCGATGGGGTGAGGAGCCGATCTGCGCAGTGCTCAGCGAGCCCGTTCACTGTAGGGCGAGCGTCACCGTTGCCTGCTGACCAGCTCAACCGCGTCCGTCCTTCAGTGTGTTGACCTCGGCGTCGGCGCATTCGTGACCGTAGAGGAGCGCTGTGCCCTCCGGCGGGACTCGATGCAGGTGAGCGGCAGCTTCAGGACCCATGGTCGGCTCGAGGGACCATTCCTTCCAGGGCGTCGAGGATCAGGTCCAGGCCGAAGTCGAACTCGGTCCGGAAGTCGTAGCCGGGCTGCAGGACGTGGTGGGTCGTGAACTCGGCCAGGTGTGGGAAGGCGCCGTCGGGGAGTGGTTCGATGAGGGTTCCGGCGAGGTCGGCCATCTCGGTGCCCCCGGTTGCGGGGAGGTTCGCTTCCTGGAGGGCGAAACCATAGACGTAGCTGTCGAGCAGGGCGTAGGCGTGCGCCATCATCTCGAATGACAGGCCGCCTTGGCGTAGACAGCCGAGCACCGCGTCGTGGTGGCCGAGTGTTTCGGGGCCGGGGTTGGTGCGTGACTCCATGAGCGGTGCGGCCCATGGATGGCGGCTCAGGACCTCCCGGGCCGACACGCAGCGGTGGCGGATGGCCAGTTTCCAGCCCAGATCGGTAGGTGGTTGGTCGATCTGGGCGAAGACCCGGTCGACCATTCCGTCGAGGATGGCGTCCTTGCTGGGCAGGTGGTGGTAGATGGTCATGGGCTTGGTGTCCAGCGCGTCGGCGAGCTTGCGAATCGTGAGGGCGTGGACACCGATCTGGTCGGCAAGTGCCATGGCGCCGTCGAGCACGCGATCGACCGTGAGCCGCCGCTTCCTGGGGTTCGGCCCCGTGTCTTGCGATGCCATCACGCCGTCCTTCCGGGATCCCGCGCTTGCAAACCGTACTAAGTACGGCTATGGTACACCACGAACCGGTACTAAGTACGACTTGAGGAGGATGACCATGCAGACGCGCAACGACCGATCAACACAGACGCAGGAAGGCACCACGATGCGGGCGGTGACCAAACGCGGATACGGATCAGCCGACGTGCTGGAGGTCACCACGATCGAGCGCCCGACCATCGCAGACGACGAGGTCCTGATCGAGGTCCAAGCGGCCGGACTCGACCGAGGCGTGTGGCACCTCATGACCGGCAGGCCCTACCTGATCCGGATCCTGGGCTACGGCCTCACCAAGCCCAAGAACGCGGTGCCGGGCATGGACGTGGCCGGTCGCGTCGTCGCGATCGGAGATGAGGTCACCCGGTTCGCCGCGGGCGACGAGGTGTTCGGCATCGGCATCGGCACGTACGCCGAGTTCGCTGCGGCCAAGGAGTCGAAGCTGGCCCATAAACCCGGCACGATCACCTACGAGCAGGCCGCGGCCTCGACGATCTCGGGCATCACCGCGCTCCAGGCCCTGACCACGGTCGGCCGTGTCGAGGCGGGCCAGCATGTGCTGGTGATCGGTGCCTCCGGCGGGGTCGGCTCGTTCACGGTGCAGCTGGCCAAGGCACTCGGGGCCACCGTCACCGGCGTGGCCAGGACCAGCAAGCTTGACGCCGTTCGAACCCTCGGCGCCGACCACGTCATCGACTACACCAGACAGGACATCGACGACGGCGAACCACGCTATGACCTCATCATCGACACCGGAGGACGCAACACGCTCGCCCGCCTCCGGCGGGCCCTCACCCCGACGGGCACGCTCGTGATCGTCGGCGGCGAGGACGGCGACCGCCTCACCGGCGGCATCGGACGCCAACTACGCGCCGCGCTGGTGTCACCCTTCGTCAAGCAACGACTCGCGTTCTTCATGAGCAGCGAGTCCCTCGAGTCCATCGAGGGACTCGCCGAGCACCTGGCCAGGGGCACCGTCACCGCTGCGATCGGCCGGCAGTACACGTTCGAGGAGGTACCCCGGGCCATCGAGGCGATGCAGGCCGGCACCCTCACCGGCAAGGCCGTCATCAAGATGAAGTCTTGACGCCCACTCAGGGCCCGGGCACCCGCGCCGGGTTCATCCGGCGCCATCTGCCCGAGCTCGGCTTCGTCGTAGCGTCGATCATCTGGGCTGCGGTCATGATCGACACCGGCGCCATCGCCTGGCCGCTGGCCGTCTGGATGGGCACCGCACTGGCCCCACTGTCACTGCACCGACGCAAACTCCGAGCCGAACGCACGTCGACCGACTAGCCACCTGTAGCCACCTGTAGCCACCTGCGCCAACCATCCCGCGAGGCGCCGTCGGCGCAGCTGGGGTTCTCGGGATCTGAATCGCGGGGTTCGCGCGGGCTATGGTCGTGGCGCGGCCCGAATGGGCCAGACGAGGATTCACCAACCGCCTGCACCATCATCGGCGAGAGGAGAAGGAACCATGTGGCGATTGCTCGCCGGTGTTGTGCTTGGCGCCAGTGCCCTCGTTCCTGGAAGTGTGCCTGACGGATCGATCGAGGATTTCATCGATACCGAGATGCCTGCTTCGGGTGTGCCGGGACTGGCCTACGCAGTCGTGGCCGATAGTGAGATCACGTCGGCCGGCGCGCGCGGGGTTCTCAGACGTGGGGGCGACACGGCGGTCACCCCGGACACGCCGTTCGTGGCCGGCTCGATCTCCAAGAGCTTCACGGCGCTGGCCGTGATGCAGCTCATCGAGGCCGGCCAGGTCGATCTCGATACCGAGGTGTCGCAGTATCTTGACGGCTTCTCAGGCCAGCCGGCCGGGGGCATCACGATCCGGCAGCTGCTCAGCCACACCAGCGGCTTCTCCACACTGCAGGGGAACACCTCGCATGCGGACAGTGCCGGTGGCATGGATGCGCTTGAGCGCCAGGTGGACGGGCTGGCAGACGTGGCCCCCGCCTATGCCCCCGGGGAGCGTTGGGAGTACTCGAACACCAACTACCAGATCCTCGGCCGGCTGATCGAAGTCGTCAGCGGGCAGGACTACCAGACCTACGTCGCGGCCAACATCCTGGCGCCGGTCGGCATGCAGGACAGCTTCGTGGCCGACGGCGAGATCCAGGAATCCATGGCGACCGGGCACCGGCCGTGGTTCGGCACCAAACGGCCACTGCCCGAGAACACGACCGACCGGGCAACAGCCCCGCAGGGCGGGATCATCGCCAGCGCCAACGACCTGGCTCTCTACATGCAGATGATGATGAACGGTCAGGACGATGTGCTCAGCGCGGCGGGCAAGGCGCAGATGATGCGCCCCGCCAGCACGGCATCGCCGTTCTACGGCTTCGGATGGTTCATCGATTCTGCCAACCGGACTGTCTGGCATTCCGGATCGACTCCCGGAGTCGAAACGCTCGCGACGATGGTGCCCGCCGAGAAGCAGGCGGTTGTCGTGCTGGTCAACGGCGGCAGTGGCCTGGGCTTCGGGGAAACGGCCCAGCTGCGCAACGGAATCACCGCCCTGGCGCTGGGCCTGGACTACGACGGCGAGGGCTCGCGGATCTGGCAGAAGGTTCTGTTCATCTCCTTGGTGACCCTGCCCATCATCTACGTCCTCTCCATGATCTGGGCATGGCGGCACCGCGCCGCGATCCGCGCCAAGTCGCAGTCGGGCATCTCCGGGCGCTTCAGCCTGTGGTTCCCGCTGCTCACCACGCTCGTCGCGGCCTGGGCCATCTTCTTCCTGGTGCCGAAAGTGGGGGGCGCTCCGATCGGCACGATCAGACTGTTCGCCCCCGACTTCGGATGGGCGCTCATCGCCACCGCCGTGACCGGTGTGCTGTGGGCCATGTTCAGACTCGCAGTCGCCTACACCGGACGCCCAACACCAGCCTGATCGACCGCCCCCGGGTGGTGGCAGCCGGCCGACTCAGCCGGCCAGGGTGGTCCCGACCCAGTTGGCAATGTCGTGCAGCGTGTCAGGGTCCACAGGCTCGCGGAGTTGGCGCTTGTAGTCGCGCACGGAGGGCCGGGCGGCGGGGTCGTGTCGTAGCAGGTGCGTGAGCGTGGCCGGGCGGTGGATGTCCACGGGGCCCGGCGCGAGTTCGGCGATGACGTCGAGGTCCTCGGGTGGGGCCTGCACGTCCTTGCCACCGGTGAGGGCCAGCGTGGGCACGGTCAGGGCTTCGAGGTCGACGCGGGGGTCGTAGTCGAGGAACTCGCGGAACCAGCCCGTGTTCAGCCGGGCGCCGCCGATCCGTGCCACGGGTGTGGTCGTGCGGCGGATCTTCACGTGTGTGGCGCGGGTCTTTGCCGTGATGTCGGTGCGCATGACCCGCAGCAGCCAGCGGACCGGGGCCGGCAGACTGGGGCCGATCTGCTCGGCCTGCCAGAGGAGCACGTTGTCCCCCCGGCGTGCGGTCCCGGAGAGCAGGACCACGCCAGCGGGGGGCGTGCTCGCCTGCCCGGTAGCCAGGCGCAGAGCGTGCAGCGCGCCCTCGGAGTGGCCGATCACGACCAGGCGCGAGGCATCGATCCGAGGGTCCCCGGCCAGGGCGTCGAGGGCCGCGGCCGCGTCGCTGGTGTTGTCCCCGAAAGTCGCCTGCCGCCAGTCGGTCCCGTCGCTGATCCCCCGCCGGTCGAAACGCAGGGACGCGACGCCGGTGCGCGCCAGCGCACCAGCCAGCGCTGCCTGGATGCCGAGGCGAGCCCTCTTCGCGTTGCCGTCCCGGTCGACGGGCCCGGACCCTGCGATGAGCAGGGCAGCGGGCAGCGGGCGATCGCCGGGTTCCGAGGGCATGCGCAGCGAGCCGCTCAGGGCGCCGCCTCGGGCCACGGTGAAGTGGACCTCCTCGTCCGCACCCGCCGCGGCTGTGTCGCCGGTGAGTTGCGCCACGATCGCTGGGGCGTCGTCACAGCCCACCAGGAGTGCGTCCCAGGCAGAGGACGGCTGCAGCCTGATGTCGACGGCCGGCTGGTCCCTGCGCGCCGAGACGAGGGTGCGGGATCCGCGCATCCGCCGTGTCCCCACCTTGCGGATGCCGGGTGCGCCCCGCCTGGGAGCGCGCAGGCCCCGGGCTGCGGCCAGGGCATCGGGGACGAACTCCACCGAGGTGATGTCTCCCCGGGGGACCATCACATCACCGCGCAGGGCGACGATGTGCTCCCACATCGTCAGTTCGACGGTCACGGTCGTTGGGTCGAGTCGGATGGTGCTCACTTGTTCCTCCTGTGGTTCGTTGACTCAACGTTATCAAGTTTTGGAATGATGTCAAGTTTGATATCGTGGATCCATGACCAGTGCCGATGTCCTTCTGCACCCGGTGCGACTCCGCGTCGTCCAGTGCCTCCTCGGAGACCGCGAACTGACCACAGCGGACCTGGCCGCCGAGCTGCCCGACATCCCCCCGGCCACGCTCTACCGCCACATCGCTGTGCTCGTCGAGGCCGGCGTGCTGGCCGTGGTCGGCCAACGGCCCATCCGCGGCGCAGTCGAACGGACGTACGGACTCGACCCTGCGAACGCGAGTGCCGGCCGCGACGACCTCGCCGGCATGACCCAAGAGCAGCTGCGGACCTCGTTCGCGGTCTTCACCGCCAGCCTGCTCGCCGGATTCGACGCCTACCTCGCTGACCCGGACGTGGACCTGACGAGTGACGCACTAGGCTTCCGGACCGCCGCCCTCCACCTCGGTGAGGACGACATCGCCGACTTCACCGACCGCCTACGTCAGGCGGTAGAGCCCTGGATAGCCGCCCGCCCCGGGACGCGCCGGTACCTGTTCAGCACGGTCCTGACCCCAGCGCCCGGGCCATGAGGCCTCGCCAATGGCTACGCGGCGCGCCCAAGGCGCTGACCGGCAGCGGGTACGACGGCGCATCGCCGCCTGCGGACGCAGCGCGACGAGCGTGGTCTTGGCAGCCCTGCCGTGATACGGCGGCGAAGGCCGCTGCGGCCGTGGTTGCCACGTTCATCGTCAGCGGTGCGATCCACGACGCCGCCATCTTCGCCGTCACAGGCTCGCCGACGGCTCTGTTCATGCCTTGGTTCGCGGTCCTGGGCCTGATGGTGGCTCTCGGCAAGAGGTTCGGTATCCGGTACGGGTTTCAGGCGTGGATCGCGCGCGCCGTCATCAACGTCGCGCTCGTGATGGGGGCACTTGCATTGGTCACGGCCGTCAAGCAGCTCCTCGGATTCGCGTAGCGGCCCGACTCACGGCACTCCCCCGACCGAGCCCACAGCCCCTCCCTTCCCCGGAAGCAGCACACAACTCACGTCAGGTCCACCAGCGGCGACTGCTGCGCGCCGCCGCCAGCGTGCCCCGCACCGTCGCCCATCGCGCACCTGGGGCCGGCATCAGGGACCACGATGACGGGACCTGAAGCTACGGACATCTTGGGCATGCCTGACAGAGGCGGCGGGTCCAGGGGGCAGTCGTCCGGAGGCTCGCCGGGTCCATCTGGGCAGCATCCGTGATGGGTCGAGTGTGCGGCTGGCCGTGGAGGCCACGTCGCCTGCGGCGTTGGTGGGTGTGTCGGGACGGCGCGATGGCCCCGTTCTGGCCGTGCGTCAACGGTTGCGTCCATCGCCGACGCGACCGCTCTCGTAGGCCCAGATCACGAGTTCGACTCGGTTGCGTGCTGCGAGCTTGGTCATGAGTGCGCTGATGTGGGTCTTGATGGTGCTGAGGGCGAGGTAGAGCTCTTCGGCGATCTCGGTGTTGGTGCGGCCGGCGACGACCAGATCGAGGACGGCCTCTTCCCGAGGGGTCAATGTGTCGATCGGTTCGGCCGCCGCTCCGGTGGGGGACGAGGCGAAGGTTGCGAGGAGTCGCGCAGTCACGGCTGGGGCGATGAGGGCATCGCCCTGGGCTGCGGAACGGACTGCGCGGGCGAGCAGGTCGGGGTCGGCGTCCTTGAGCAGGAAGCCGCGGGCCCCGGCCCGGAGTGCGTCGTAGACGTACTCGTCCTGGTCGAAGGTCGTGATGACAATGACGGGGACCGGGTCCTCGACCTCAGGCCCAGCGACCCGGCGAGTGGCCTCGATGCCGTCGAGGTTGGGCATCCGGATATCGAACAGGCAGACGTCCGGACGTAGCGAACGGACCTTGTCCACGGCCTCAAGCCCGTCGCGTGCTTGGCCGACCACGTCGATCGAAGGGTCGGCGTCCAGGATGGTGGCGAGTCCTATCCGGACCATGTCCTGGTCGTCTGCGATCAGCACTCGCACCGGCGCCGTCATGTTCTCGTCCTCTCGGCCTCCGCGGGGGCCGGGATCGTGGCCTCGACGGTCCAGCCACCCATGGGATCCGGTCCAGCGTGGACATCGCCGCCCAAGAGCGAGAATCGCTCGCGCATGCCGGCCAGCCCGTAGGAGGGGCTGGCCCGGCGCTCGCGGCCTGGGAGGGCTGGCCCCCCGTCGTCGTGGACCCGCAGCCGCACTGTCGACTCGTCCCGGCTGACTTTGACTGCAACCAAGGTGGGGTCCACCGCGTGCCGGCGGGCGTTCGTTAGGGCCTCCTGCGCCGCTCGGAACAGCGCCGCTCCCAAAGGCGCCGGCAGCCGCTCGACGTCGCCAGAGGTCTCGATGACCACGCGCGGGCCCGCGTGTTCCTCGCGGCCCAGCAGCGGGATGTCGCCGACGCTGTACGTCGGTGCACGCCCGTGGCCCCCCGCCTCGTCGTGGCGTAGCACCGCCACCATCGCGCGCATGTCGTTCAGTGTCCGGGCGGCCGCGTCCTCCAGCTCGTCGATGGCCTCGGCGGCGGCGCGGGGGTCGGTCCGGGCGCGTACCTTGGCCGCCCGGGCGTGAATCAGGATGCCGGACACGTGATGGGCGACGGTGTCGTGGAGATCGCGGGCCAACTGCTCGCGCTCGCGGACCCTGATCTCCTCGCGCGTCCGCACCTGAGACAGAGCCCAGAAGCGCATCAGCGCGCCGAGTGCCACCGGCAGCATCAGCGCCCCCACCCCGAGGAGCATCGAGGCGCCGCTGGAGTCGTAGAGCGGTTCTCGAGCCAGGTGCACCACCAACAGGAAGCAGCTGCCCGCGACCACACCCCGTCCGCTGGCCCAGCGACCCAACGAGTACGCCAGCAGCAGCACTACGGCAGTGGTGTTCAGGACGGCGTTCGGCTCCCCCGCCAGATCTGGGACAACCCCGGCCACTGTCTGAGCTCCGTAGGCGAGGATGAGCATCTCAAGCGGTCGGTGGGTCCGCCACAGCAGGGTGGCGACGCAGACAAGCGCCCACGCGGCATGCCAGACAGGCCAGACCATGTCGGAGCGAAGCCCGGCCTCGAGCGCCGTCAGCGGGACGAGTCCGGCGACCACAGCCCGATCCCACCACGGGGTTCCCGCAGGCGCGACGGCTCGCGGCTCGTTCCAGAGCGCACGCAGCGGACCTCCGACCATCACCACAGACTAGAACGGGCCGCCGGCCGGATGGAACTTTAGGCCGATCCGGGTCAGCCTGCGGGATGAGACGAAGATGGCCCCTGCTCCGATGTAGCGGACAGTCAGTTCGAAGAAGGTGGAGGCATGACACCACACACAGACACCACCACACCTTCGGCATCCACCACGGCCGCCTCATCACCGGCTTCCGCTCCCTCGTCGCCCGTCCTCGTCCGCGCTGGCGGCATCGCCGCCCAAGTCGTCGCGGGCACCTACGTCGTCGGTTTTCTCGCCATGGTCGCCTACCTGGTCCCCAGGGGCTTCTCCTCCCCCCTGGACGACCCGTCGGGTTCGCTCAGCTTCCTGATGGAACACCAAGCCGAGTTGTCCGGCTGGTACTTCGTGCTCTACCTCCTGGGCGGAGCCGCCATGGCCCTGGTTGCCCTCGGAGTCGGCGAGCGACTCGCCCCGGTCCCGGCGCAGGCCAGAGCCTCTGCCGCGCTGGGACTGATCTGGTCGGGCATGCTTGTCGCCAGCGGGAGCATCGCACTCGTCGGGCAACATGCCGCCGTCGAGCTGCACGCGCAGAACCCGGACCTGGCCCTGAACACGTGGGTCTCGATCAGCGTGGTCCAAGACGCCCTCGGTGGCGGCATCGAGGTCGTCGGCGCCCTCTGGCTCGGTGTTGTCGGATTCGCTGCCCTCCGCAGCAGGGCGCTCCCGGCGGGGCTCGGCGGGCTCGCGCTGGGTCTGGCCGCCGTCGGCATGGCCACGGTCATCCCGGTCGCCTCCGAAGCCGCGACAGACATCTTCGGGCTTGGACTCATCCTCTGGTTCACCTGGCTCGGACACGCCCTGCGTCGCCGCTGACGCCCCTGCCAACCGACGCCTACTACGACCAGCTAGCGGCCCTCTGCCTCCCGAGGCGGGCCGCTAGCTGGTCGCTTCCCGCCTCGGAGTTTCCGACACAGACCACGCAGAGGGCGCCTAATGAGCATCGCTGACTTCAGCACCAGATCGATGTCCCAACGTCGCCTGCGAGGTGGTCTTCTGGACCAGCGACACGGGGATCGATGATGAGAACCCGGTCGACCTCGATGAGTTGGACGTGATCGTGATCGACCCTGTCCGTCCTATGTGTGGTACCAGGACATGGTCGACTTCGCCGATGGCATCAGCGACCGTGCCGCCGGGTGCAGTCTGAGCCGCGCGCTGGACGGCAAGGGGGCGTTCCGGCGGTTCCGCAACGAGCTGTATCAACGCCACCCGGAGCTGATCTCGGTCTGGCAGTCCTTTCGTGACGCCCGGGCAAGAGCCCGCGCCGTCGGCTGGCTGGCGGAGCAGGGCTTGGTCGGGGAAGAGGTCGCTCGTCAGTTCACGACCGACCATCCGGAGCCGGCCCTGCCGTGATCCAGTGCAAGTGACCCCACCAGCCTGCAGGGCGGCCGCTGAGGGCAGCGGGGTTGTGCCGAGGCGAGGGGGCCGGCTTGGTGGGGATGGGTTGGGCTGGTTCACTGGGGCGGTGACCGAGTTGTCGCCTGTGCCCGCGGATCCTGCTGCCCTCAAGGCGTGGGTCGAGAGCTTGAGCCGGGGCGAGCTGATGGCGTTGGCCCAGGAGATCGCCAGTGGCGCGTCCACGGGCGGCGTCGGGCCTATGGGTGAGCTTGATCCGGGCAACCGTGAGATCGCCCTTCCGCGGCCTGCTGATGAGCCGAGCCTGCTCACGCTGACCATCGAATTGCGGGGCACGAAGCCGCGGACCTGGCGGCGCCTGTTGCTGCCGGGTGATCTGACGCTCGACGCGGTGCACACGTCGTTCCAGGCGGCGATGGGCTGGACGGATTCCCATCTGCACCGTTTCCAGCCAGGCAGTGAAGTGGGCTACGACCAGCCGTACTTCGTCACGGAGTTCGACGAGGACGAGGGAGACGAGGGCACTCGGGAGGAGGGTGTCCGCCTGGATCAGGTTCTTCGTGCCCCGGGAGATCGGCTGACCTACCTGTATGACTTCGGTGATGGGTGGGAGCATCGGGTCACTTTGGAGTCGGTGGCCCCGCTGACTCCGGACGACCGCGAGCCGAGGTGTCTGGCCGGGGCGAGGGCCTGCCCACCGGAGGATGTCGGCGGGATCGGCGGGCACCACGAGGTCGCTGAGTGGCTTCGTGCCGGCGCCCCCGCCGATGACGTCCCGGAACCGTTCGAGGACGCCGAGCACGCCCACGGATGGCTACCCGATGGGTATGACCCGGACGCGTTCGACGCCGCTGAGGCGACCGCGGCGATGCGGGTGTGGGCCGCCGGCGAGCACCTGCCCTGGCATGGCCTGCCCGAGCCGCTGGCGGACCTGGTCAAGGACCTGCGTGGCGAGGGGTGGGTGCAGGTGGACTCCTGGCTGGCAACCCTGGGTTCCCGTGTGGCAGTGGAACTGGACGATGACGAGGTGCGTCGGGCAGCGCGGCCGTGGCTCGCGGTGTTACAGGCCGTCGGGACTGGGAAGAAGTTGACGGCGGCTGGTTACCTGCCGCCGGTGGTGGTCGAGCAGATCGCCCAGGACGCTGGGGTGTCGGACTGGTGGATCGGCAAGGCCAACCGCGAGGACCTCACTCCGCCGGTCGCCGCTCTGCGCGAGGCCGCGCAGGACGTGGGCCTGCTGCGCAAGGCCAAGGGAACGCTGGCCCCGACCGCTCGCGCGCGCGCCGCCGCCGACGACCCCCGCCGACTGGTCGCCACGGTGCTCGGGCGACTCCCGGTGGGCAAGGGGTTCCAGGCCGACGCCGGATGGGTCGAGTTGCTCGGCTTGGCCGCCGGGGCAACGCGTAACACCCTCGACATGGCGGTGGCACAGATCCTGACCGACCGCGGCTGGCGCACAGACGGCAACGCGCCGATCAGCCCGACACAAGCCCACCGCGGCGCGCGGGCCACGCTCGGCCCGCTGGAGTCAATGGCCGGAGGATTCAAAGAGCTCGACCCCGCCCTGCTCGCACTACTGGCCCGCGCGATCCTCTTCGGAGTCGCCAAGCCTGCATGAGAGCACCACACGTGTCGGTCAGCTCGCCCACCAGGGTTGCCCGTGCCGCCGCCTGTCGTCCGCGTTGGGCAACCCGGCGGTGGTCTACGCGCGCGCTGGACGGATCACCGCGTTACATGTAACATCCCCGTATGGCCGTGCGAGAGCGCGTGAGCGCATACCGGACCAGGATGCGGGCCCAGGGCCTTCGACCGGTCCAGATCTGGGTGCCCGACGTGCGCACTCCGGAGTTCGCCACCGAGGCGCATCGCCAGTCCGCGCTCGTTGCTGCCACCGATCGCGACAGCGACGACATGGACTTCGTTGAGGCTGTCTCGGTCGACTGGGACGAATGAGGCGCGGGGACATCGTCACCGTCGCCGGTGGCGTCTACGCGAGCAAACCCCGGCCCGCCCTTGTCGTCCAGGACGACCGGTTCGATGCGTCCGACTCGGTGACCGTCTGCCCCTTCACTACCACCGAGGTCGACGCACCCCTGCTACGGGTGCCGGTGGTCGCCAACGAGGCGAACGGCCTTGGCCAAGACAGCTACCTGATGGTCGACAAGATCACCACCGTGCGCAGGAGCAACGCCCGCACCGTGCTCGGACGGCTCGAAGCAACGACCTTGGTCGAGTTCGAGCGGCGACTCCTCGTCTTCCTCGGCTTCGGGGCCTAGAAGCACCCCTGCACGAGCGGCCGTATAGGCGCTGCCTTCCGCCGCGCGCCGTCCCGGTGTCGCGGAGCCCGATGCGACTACGCCGCCTGTGGACGCTCTTGCCGTGTTCGATGCCGGCCTCACTGATCAGCTCCCGGCGCTGCGTTTGCGTGATCGTTGGTCAGAGCGCCGGACCCGTTATGGGGGGCACATCTGCGCTGCCTGTTGCGTGGGTGAACCCACGTGCGGAGCATCATGGGGTCATGGCACGTTCTATCGGTATGAATCGGTCCTTCGTTGGGGACTACGACGGCGTGTTCAACGCGGCGTGTTGGGCTGCGGTCGAGTCGGGGATGACGCTGCACCACGCCGACCGGGTGGCCGGTGTGATCAGCCTCACGACTTCCGGGTCGTTCGCGTCGTGGGGGGAGCGCGTCGGGGTTCGCCTCGGTCAGGGTGCGTCGGGCTGCGTGCAGGTGAGTGCCCGGTCCGAGTTGAAGTTCGGCCTGGTCGATTGGGGGACGAACGCGAAGAACCTCGACCGCCTGTTCCGCCAGATGGACGCATTCCTGGATAGCCCTGCGCAGTGATCGGCCCTGACCGCCGGCACCACGACCTGACCCGCCGGCGGCGCGGACGACAGCCTGCCAAGGAGAACCAGCCGTTGCGGACCCATTAGCGTCGTGGTTGTGGATGAGCGCACGTGGGATGTGATGTCGTCAGTTCAGCGGTTCATGGATGAGGCGTTGGACGCTGTTCGGGCGGTCGCGCAGTCGTCAGGTCCGCCGCTGGGGGAGGTGCTCGAGGCGCATCTGGGGGTGGATCCGGCGACGGTGCCGGTGGTGCGGTTGGACGTGCCCAGTCACCAGTTCGTGAACCTGGACGTCGCCGTCGAGGCCCTGCTGGAGGCCCACGGCGGTGGGGTGCTGGTCGGGATTGGGGGCGGGGACCAGCGTCATCATCAGACGTTCGGCGACATGCTGGCCCGCCGCGGGGGGTGGGGTACCCCGGTCGGGGCGGTGGACCGAGCGCGGGTGGACACCGGCCCCGCGTCCTCCCGTGAGGCGGTCGCGCTGGGGGTGCATCTCTTCCACTTCGACGGGGCCCCGGTCGCCGTGCTGCAACGTGCAGCGAACCGGCAGTACGACAACGCGTGCCGGTTGGAGGTGGTAGCCCCCGGCGAGGTGTCCGAGGCGCTGCTGGCCGAGGTGCGCCGGTTGATGGTGGCGCGCAGTGTGTTCCGCGGGCAGGTCCTGGCCTTCGACCTGACTGGTGGCATGTATGCCCCGAGCGAGGGTGGGATCCGATTCCTGGAACGCCCACAGTTGGGCGCGCAGGAGGTGGTCCTGCCCGAGGGGACGCTGTCCCGGGTGGAGCGCCACGTCGTCGGTGCGGTGCGGCACCGGGATGCGCTGCGCGCGGCCGGGCAGCACCTCAAGCGCGGGCTGTTGCTCTACGGGCCGCCGGGCACCGGCAAGACGCACACCGTGCGCTACCTGCTCGGGGCGATGCCCGGGGCGACCTGCGTGGTGCTGTCGGGCAACGCCCTGGGGTTGGTCTCCGATGCCACCGAGTTGGCGCATGCGTTGCAGCCGGCGGTCGTGGTGCTCGAGGACGTGGACCTGATCGCCGAGCACCGTGAGATGCACATGGGCCCGCAACCGCTGCTGTTCACCCTGCTCGACGCGATGGACGGGCTCACCGCCGAGGCCGATGTGGCGTTCATCCTGACCACCAACCGCGCGGACCTGCTCGAGGCCGCATTGAGTCAGCGCCCGGGACGGGTCGACCTGGCCGTGGAGATCCCACTGCCCGACGAGGCCGCCCGCCGGGCGCTGCTGGCCCTCTACGCCCGCGACCTCCCGGTGACCCCAGCCGCCCTCGACGACGCCGCCGGGCGATGCGGTGGAGTGACGGCGTCGTTCTTCAAAGAGCTAACCCGACGAACCGTCCTGATCGCCGCCGACGCCGAGCAGCCCGCCGACGACGCGGGCCTGGCCAATGCCGTGACCGAGATGCTCAGCGACACCGAGCAACTCACCCGCGCACTGCTCGGCGGCACAAGCGAAGGGGAAGGCGCGCCCGCCCCGCCCGACGCTGGGGACTGGCACCTGTGGGCAGGCCCAGGCCTGGCCCCCTGACGACACCGCTCACATATCCGATGGATGGCACCGGTCCGAGCCACCAAAGGAAGGTGCTGCTTTCCGCCGCGAGTCGGGCGTCCCGTCCGCGGGTGGGGCTCGGCCCGGGGCTCAGGATGCGTCGCTGAGTCGGCGGACGACGTATTGGTTGAGGCTGAGGTGCTCCTCGGCGGCTTCGATGGCGAGTCGGCGGTGGAGCTGTTCGCCGACGCGGAGGTTGAACTTGCCCGAGTAGGACCGCGAGGACAGCGGTTCCGGCACCGGCTCGCCGGTGTCGGTCAGATCCCGGACGACTTCGGCGACGAGGTGGCGAAGCCCGCCCAGTGCGTCCTCCTGGGTGTCGGCCAGCCAGGACAGTGAGGGTAGCTCCACACAGGTAGCGACGTACTGATCGTCCTCGACCGACCAGGTGACCCGGTACGTGTATCGGGTGACGTCAATCGTCGTGTCGCTCATGAGTCAGCCTCCTTCTTCTCTATCGCGGCCAGGACTTGGCGCACCTGGTAGGCCTTCGCCGTGCCGTGGTCGTTCTGGATGTTGACCCGCGGGTCGCCGGGCCAGGGCGTCTTGAACACCAGATGCGATCCACCGCTGGTTCTCGGCGGGCCGAAGTGGTGCTCGCAGACCTTGGCGAGGTCGTCGAAGCGGACGTTGCGCGGGTTCGCGCACATCGCGGTGACGATCTTGGCTACCGAAGGCACGAGGCAATGGTACCGCCAGTAGTACTGGAACGTACAACAGGCAGCGGCGTCACACTGACATGGGCGCCACCGGGAACCTGCCCCACACCGCCGAGTAGGACGCCGCATCAACAGCGACGTCTATGGACAGATCCCCGACTGTCCCGGCAAGCGGTATCTGGACTGGGAGCCGGGCAGTCCGTCATGGACGTCCGCCCCGTTCGCGGCTATCGAGGCTCGATACCACGACCTGTTCACCGTACTCAGCATCACGTTCCACGCGAGCCTCAGTGTGACGTGTAGCGGCGCCGGACCGGCTGGCCACTAGGCGCGCTTGAGGAACTTGGTGAGGTCTTCGGGGCGGCCGGTGATGAGGATGGTGTCGCCGTATTGCAGGACGGTGTCGGGTTGGGCGTGGGTGTAGCCGGTGGCGTGTTGGGGTTTGACCGAGACGATGCGTACGCCGAACTTCTCGGGGGCGCGCAGGCTGTGCAGGGGCTCTCCGGTCAAGGAGCGGGCGGGGTGGGTGACGACGGCGGCCCAGGTGGGGTCCACCGGAAGGTAGTCCAGCGCGTGGCTGCCGACGAGGTGGGCGACGCGGCGCCCGGTCTCGTCCTCGGGGAAGATCACGTGGTGGGCCCCGACGCGTTCCAGGATGCGGGCGTGGGTGCCGCTGTTGGCTTTGGCCCAGATCTGTTCGACCTCGAGTTGGGACAGGTGCGAGGTGGCCAGGATGCTGGCGTGCTCGTCGTCGCCGATGGCCACGACGGCGCGGGTGTACTGGTCGGCACCGACTTCGCGGAGCAGGTCGATGTCGGTGGCGTCGCCGATGACGATGTTGTCCAGTCGGGTGCTGAATCGTTGGGCGAGGTCGGCGCGCTGGTCGATGACCATGACGTCGGTTCCCTCGGCGGTCAGGGCCAGGGCCAGGGATCGGCCGAAGCGGCCCAGGCCGATGACCAGAACGGGGGTGCGGGTGTCAGCCAACGATGGTCCTCTCCTCGGGCAGTCGGTAGGTGTGGCCGCGGTCCTGGGTGAGGAATGCGGCGGCCAGGGTGACCGGGCCGGTGCGTCCGATGAACATCAGCAGGGCCAGCAGCCACAGGACGGGGCTGGATAGCTCGGGCGTGATGCCCAGGCTCAGCCCCACGGTGCTGAACGCGGAGATCACCTCGAAGACTACGGCCTCGGTCGGCAGCTCAGTCAGGTGCAGGGCGATCAGCGAGCCGGTGGTGATCGCGGCGGCTGCGAGGCCCAGGACCATCACCGCCTGGCGCTGTGACTCGGCGGGCACCCGGCGCCGGGCCACGTTGACGTCCTGCTCGCCTCGGGCCTGGGCCCAGACCATGAACGCCAGCACGCCGATCGTGCTGATCTTGATCCCGCCGGCAGTGCCCGCGCTGCCCCCGCCGATCAGCATCAGGAACTGGGTCAGGAACACGGTGTCCGGGCTCTGGGCGGCCATGTCGATCGCGTTGAACCCGGCCGTGCGCGGCATCACGGCGATCACGAACGCGGTCAACACGCTCTGGCCCAGGGGCAGGGCCCCGAGGGTCTTGGGGTTGTCCCACTCGGCGACCAGCACCAGCAGGGTCGAAACGGTCAGCAGTGCGAGGGTGCCGATCACCACGATCCGGGTCAGGATCGTCCACGTCGAGGGCCGCCGCCAGTTCCCGGCCAGCTCGACCAGCACCGGGAACCCGATGCCCCCGATGATCACCGCGAGGCTGACCGGGAGCAGGATTCCGGCCTGCCCGGCGTAGGGGACCAGGCTGGCCGAGTCGGTGGAGAACCCGGCGTTGTTGAATGCCGAGACCGCGTGGAACACCCCCCACCACAGGGCCGACCCGAACGAGCGTCCGTAGGTGGTGGACTGCTGGAACGTCAGCCATGCCGCCAGCACCGCCTCGAAGGACAGCGAGAACAGCACGATCCAGCGCACCATCCGGCGCACGTCCCCAGCTCGGGAGGACCGGGTCTCGGTCTGGGCCACCAGCCGGGTGCGCACCCCGAGGCGACCCGACAGGGTCAGCGCCACCAGCGATGCCACCGTCATCAGGCCCAGCCCACCCAGCTGGATCAGCAGCAGGATGATCACCTGACCCGCCGACGACCAGTAGGTGCCGGTGTCCACCACGACCAGCCCCGTCACACACACCGCCGAGGCCGCGGTGAACAGGGCCGTGGTCACCGACGCGGACTCCGCCCCAGGCGTCGACCACGGCAGCATCAACAGCCCGGCCCCAACCAACACCGCACCGGCGAACCCCAGCGAGATGGACCGGGCAGCGCGCAACCGTGACGAGCGACGCACCACCCACCTCCCCACCACTTCGGCCGGACGCCATCCTGCCACCACGGGGACATGGCGACGTGGATCCGCACTCAGGTGACCAGCCGGTAGCCGATCCCCGGGTCGGTCAGGAGGTGGCGCGGTCGTGCGGGATCGGGCTCGAGCTTGCGCCGCAGCTGGGCGAGGTACACGCGCAGGTAGTGGCTCTCGCGGTCCAAGTCAGGGCCACGAAGCTCGCGCAGCAGCTCCTTCTGGGTCACGATCCGCCCGGCGTTGCGGGCCAGGATCTCCAGGAGCCGCCATTCGGTGGGGGTGAGGCGCACGGGTTGTCCGTCGCGGGTCACCAGCCGCGCGGCCAGGTCGATGGTGAAGGTCTCGGTGACGACCACGGGGTCGGCCTCGGCGCCGGCGGCACGCCGGGTGGCCGCGCGGATCCGAGCCAGCAGCTCGTCCATCGCGAACGGCTTGGAGACGTAGTCGTCGGCGCCGGCGTCGAGGGCGGCGACCTTGTCGTGGCTGGTCTGGCGTGCCGAGAGGACCACAACCGGGACCTGGCTCCAGCCGCGGACCGCGTGCAGGATCTCCATGCCGTCGAGATCGGGGAGCCCGAGGTCGAGCAGGATCAGGTCGGGGTGGCTGCTGGCCGCCAGGTCCAGGCCGGCTGTCCCGGTCACGGCTACGTCGGTCTCGTAGCCCCGGGCGTTGAGGGTGATCGCCAGGGCGCGTGCCAGGGCAGGCTCGTCCTCGATGATGAGGATCCGGGTCATGGTCGCCCTCCGAGGCCCTCGTCCTGGGCCGAGGCATCGGCGCGCTGCAGGGTCAGCACCATGGTGAGGCCACCGCCCGGTGTCTCCTCTGCGTCGAGGGTGCCCCCGTTGGCCTGTGCGAATCCTCGGGAGACAGCCAGGCCCAGACCCACGCCCTGACCGGCCGGCACGTCACCGAGGCGTTGGAAGGCGCTGAAGATGGACTCGAGGCTCTGCGCGGGGACTCCGGGTCCTCGGTCGACGACGCGCAGCACGACCTTGTCCTTGATGGTGCCGGCGGTGATCCGCACCGGGTGCTCGGGCGGTGAGTAGCGCAGGGCGTTCTCGACGAGGTTGGCGATGATCCGCTCGATGAGCCCCGCGTCGCCGAGGACTGTGGGCAGGGTGACGCGCACGTCGACATCGACCCGATCTCCGGCGGCACTCCGGTCAGGGCACGGGGCACGACCTCGTCCAGGGCGACCGGCTCGGTGCGCAGCACCAGCGCGCCGGCGTCCAGGCGGCTCATGTCCAGCAGGTTGTCGATCAGGCCCTGCAGCCGGTCGGCCGAGCTCTCGATCCCGGCCAGCAGCTCTGCGCGGATCGGCTTCGGGCAGGTCGAGGTCGGGTGCGCGCAGGGTCCCCACGCAGGCCTTGATACCGGCCAGTGGGCTGCGCAGGTCGTGGCTGACGGCGGCGAGCAGCGAGGAGCGGATGTCGCTGCGGGCCCGCTCGATCCGGGCGCTGGACGCCTCGACGCGCAACTGCTCGCGCTCCAGCAGCGTGCCGATCTGGGCCGAGACCGCCGACAGGACCCGGGTGTCCTCAGCGGACAGGTCACGGCCCTCCAGCATGAGGACCGCAGTGTCGGACACCGGGACGCGCACGCCCTGGCCGTCGGTCGGTCGGAGGCCTGTCGCCGCTCGAGGTGATCACGCGCCAGCCCTGCGAGCCGGATCCTCGCGCGTGGAGCAGGGATGCACTGGTCACCGCGAACGTCTCGCGGATGCGCTCGAGCATCGCGGGCAGGGCGTCCTCTCCGCGCAGGACGGAGTTGGCGAGCAGCGTCAGCGTGTCCGCCTCGGCACGGGCCCGCGCGGCCTCCTTGGTCCGGCGTGCGGCGTTGTCGACGACGATCGCCACGGCGACCGCCACGGTCACCATCAGCAGCAGCGCCGCGGCATTGATCGGCTGGTTGATGGTCCAGGTGTAGGTGGGTTCGATGAACAGGTAGTTCAGGGCCAACCCCGCGATCACCGCGGCCGCCACTGCAGGAGCCAGGCCCCCGACCAGGGCGACCGTGACCGCCAGGGCCAGCATGGCCTGGGAGACCAGGCTCAGGCTGTCGGTGTTGAGCAGGGCCAGGGCCAGGACGGGTGGGCCGAGGATCGCCAGCACCCATCCGGCGACCCTGCGTCGTGCTGGCAGGGCGGACGCGCGCGTGCGGATCCTGGGGTCCCCGGTCTGGTGGTGCGTGACGACCACCACGTCCATGTCGCCGCTGCCGCGGATCACGCCCGGGCTGGCGCCGGGCAGCAGGGCCGAGCGCAGCCGTCCGCGGCTGGTCTCACCCATCACGATGTGGCTGGCGTTCACCCCGCGGGAGAACTCCAGGATCGCCTCGGCCGTGTCCTCGCCCAGGACGTTGTGGAAGGTGCCGCCCAGCGACTCGACGAGGGCGCGTTGGCGCAGGAGGGCGTCGGGGGTGCCGTGGGCCAGTCCGTCCCCGAGGCTGACGTGCAGGGCCAGCAGCTCCCCGCCTGACCGGGAGTCCGCGATCCGCGCACCGCGTCGGATCAGGGTCTCGCCCTCGGGGCCGCCGGTGAGGGCGACCACCACGCGCTCCCGTCGCGGGCCAGGTGTCGGTGATCGCGTTGTCGGCGCGGTAGCTCTCCAGGGCGGCGTCGACGCGGTCGGCCACCCAGAGCAGCGCCAGTTCGCGCAGCGCGGTCAGGTTGCCGACGCGGAAGAAGTTGGTCAGGGCCGCGTCGATCTTCTCGGCGCTGTACACATTGCCGTGCGCCAGCCGGCGGCGCAGTGCCTGCGGGCTCATGTCCACCAGCTCGATCTGGTCGGCGGCGCGCACGACGTCGTCGGGCACGGTCTCCTGCTGGCGGATTCCGGTGATCGACTCGACGACGTCGTTCAGCGACTCCAGATGCTGGATGTTCACGGTGGTGACCACGTCGATCCCGGCGTCCAGCAGGGCCTGGACGTCCTGCCAGCGCTTGGCGTTGCCCGCACCGGGGACGTTGGTGTGCGCGAGCTCGTCGACCAGTGCCAGCTCAGGCCGGCGGGCAAGGACTGCGTCGAGGTCCATCTCGGTGAACGATGCACCGCGGTGGTCGATGACGCGGCGGGGAACCACCTCCAGCCCCTCGACCAGCTCGGCGGTGTGCTCCCGGCCGTGGGTCTCGACGAAGCCGATCACCACGTCCGCCCCGCGGGCCGCTCGCCGATGGCCCTCAGCGAGCATGTCGTAGGTCTTGCCGACGCCGGGGGCCGCCCCCATGTAGACGCGCAGGGTGCCTCGCCGCCTGGCCGACTTGGTGGGCGTCGGACGGCACCGCCACCTCGCCCGGCTCCTCGGGCGGTATCGGCGGGGAGACGTCCACGGCGTTCAGTCTGTCCGACACATCACGTCCTGCCCAGCGCATCGAGGGCCAGGTTGAGTTCGAGGACGTTGACTCCCGGCCTCGCCGAGGACCCCCAGCGCCCGGCCCTGTGTGTGGTCGGCGACGAGATCGGCCACCACGTCCGTGCCCAGACCCCGTGCCCCGGCCACTCGGGCGACCTGCAGGGCGGCGTACTCCGGGGAGATGTGCGGGTCCAGCCCCGAGGCGGAGGCCGTGACCGCATCCGCCGGCACCTGGTCCACGGGCACGTCGTTGGCGGCGGCCACGGCCGCCCGGCGCTCCTCGATCACCTGGACGAGGTCCGGTGTTGTTCGGGCCCCAGGTTGGATCCGCCAGTGGCCAGTGGGTCGTACGCGCCGACGGACGGCCTGTGGCCAGAAGTACTCGGGGGTATCGAACCCCTGGGCCAGCAGGGAGGACCCGACGACCGTGCCGTCCACCGCCACCAGTGAGCCGTTGGTCCGCGCGGGCATGACCCGACCGATCGCGAAGACCAGGGCCGGGTAGAGCAGGCCGAGCAGGACGGTCATCACGACCAGGATCCGGATGGCGGGTGCGAGCTTGGCGCAGGGTGGGCATGGTGATCACACGATTCCGGGGATGAGGGAGACGAGCAGGTCGATGGCCTTGATGCCCAGGAACGGCACGATCAGCCCGCCGAGGCCGTAGATGCCCATGTTGCGGGCCAGCAGCGCGGAGGCGCTGGAGGGCGTGTAGCGGACGCCGCGCAGGGCCAGGGGGATCAGCGCCACGATGATCAGCGCGTTGAAGATGACCGCGGACAGGATCGCCGACTCCGGCGACGACAGGCGCATGATGTTCAGCGCATCCAGTTGCGGGTACACCACGACGAACATCGCGGGGATGATCGCGAAGTACTTCGCGACGTCGTTGGCGATGGAGAACGTGGTCAGCGCACCGCGGGTGATCAGCAGCTGCTTGCCGATGCCGACGATCTCGATCAGCTTGGTCGGGTTGGAGTCCAGGTCGACCATGTTGCCGGCCTCCTTGGCCGCCGACGTTCCGGTGTTCATCGCCACCCCGACGTCGGCCTGGGCAAGTGCGGGGGCGTCGTTGGTGCCGTCCCCGGTCATCGCGACCAGGTGCCCGCCCTCCTGCTCGGCGCGGATCAGCGCCATCTTGTCCTCGGGCTTGGCCTCGGCCAGGAAGTCGTCCACGCCCGCCTCGGCGGCGATCGCCCGCGCGGTCAGCGGGTTGTCCCCGGTGATCATCACCGTACGGATCCCCATCGCGCGCAGCTCGGCGAACCGGTCGCGCATCCCCTCCTTGACCACGTCCTTGAGGTGCACGACCCCGAGGGCGACGGCGGTCCCGCCGCCGACGCGCTCGGCCACCACGAGCGGGGTGCCGCCGGCCATCGAGATGGCGTCGACGGCCGCGCCGACGTCCTCGGTGGGGTGCCCACCGTTGTCCCGCACCCACTTCATCACCGCGGCCGCCGCACCCTTGCGGATCTCGCGCTGCTCCCTCCGGCAGGTCGATGCCCGACATGCGGGTGGCGGCGCTGAACGGGACGAACGTCGCGTCCTGCAGCGACTCGGGGGCCCGCAGCCCGTACTCGTCCTTGGCCAGGACGACGATGGACCGGCCCTCCGGGGTCTCGTCGGGGAGGCTCGACAGCTGCGCGGCGCTGCGCCAGGCGTTGGGGATCCACGCCGGCGACAGGGACGAACTCGAAGGCCTGGCGGTTGCCCAGGGTGATGGTCCCGGTCTTGTCCAGGAGCAGCACATCGACGTCTCCGGCCGCCTCCACGGCACGACCGGACATGGCCAGCACGTTGCGCTGCACCAGCCGGTCCATCCCGGCGATCCCGATCGCCGAGAGCAGGGCCCCGATGGTGGTCGGGATCAGGCACACGAGCAGTGCGATCAGCACGATCATCGGCTGCGGCTTCCCCGAGTAGATCGAGAGCGGCTGCAGGGTGACGACCACGAGCAGGAAGATCAGGGTCAGGGCGGCCAGGACCTGGTTCAGCGCGATCTCGTTGGGGGTCTTCTGCCGGGCGGAGCCCTCGACCAGGGCGATCATGCGGTCGAGGAAGCTCTCACCGAACGCCGCGGTGATCCGCACCACGATCCGGTCGGAGAGCACCTTCGTTCCGCCGGTCACCGCGGACCGGTCGCCGCCGGACTCGCGGATGACCGGCGCGGACTCACCGGTGATCGCCGACTCGTCGACGCTCGCCACGCCCTCGACGACGTCACCGTCGCCGGGGATGATCTGGCCCGCCTCGACCACCACCAGGTCCCCGACCCGCAGGTCCGGCCCGGGCACCTCCTGCTCGGTGCCGTCGGAGCAGAGCCGGCGTGCCGTGGTGTCGGTGCGCGCTGCCTTCAGCGCTGAGGCCTGCGCCCGCCCACGGCTCTCGGCGACAGCCTCGGCCAGGTTGGCGAACACGACCGTGAGCCACAACCAGACGGCGATCCCGACGCTGAAGACGCTTGGGTCCTGAGATGGCCAGCAGGGTCGTGGCGATCGACCCGACCCAGACCACGAACATCACCGGCGAGCGCCACTGATGCGGCGGGGTGCAGCTTGCGCAGGGCGTCGGGCAGGCCTGCGGCCAACTGGGCGGGCTGGAACGGACTGGCCGATCGTGCTGGGGTCAGCGAGGGCTCCTGGTCGAGCCGTGGTCGAACTCATGGCAGGGCCTCCGCGATGGGGGAAAGGGCCAGCGCGGGCACGAACGTGAGCCCCGCGACGATCAGGACGACGGCCAGGAGCAGGCCGATGAAGACCGGGCCGGTGGTCGGCAGGGTCCCCGCGCTCGGCGGCACACGGCGCTGTTGCGCCAACGAGCCGGCGAGGCCGAGCACGAGGACGATCGGGACGAACCGGCCGAACAGCATCGCCACGCCCAGGGCGGTGTTCTGGTAGTCGGTGCCCGCGCCGAATCCGGCGAACGCGCTGCCGTTGTTGTTGCTGGCTGAGGCGTAGGCGTAGAGGATCTCGGACAGCCCGTGCGGCCCGGGGTCCTGGACCGAGGCCTCAACCAGCGAGGTGATGCCGGCGGTCAGGGCACCGCCGACCAGCACCAGAGTGGGCATGGCCAGGATGTACAGGGCCACGAAGGTGACCTCGCGGCGACCGATCTTCTTGCTCAGGTACTCCGGGGTCCGCCCGACCATGAGGCCGGCGAGGAAGACCGTGAGGATCGCCAGGACGAGGATCCCGTAGAGGCCTACGCCCACGCCGCCGGGCGAGACCTCGCCCAGCATCATGTTGGCCAGCGCCACGCCGCCGCCGAGGGGGGTCATGGAGTCGTGCATGGAGTTGACCGACCCGGTCGAGGTCCCGGTCGTGGAGACGGCGAAGAGCGCCGACGCCGCTTCCCCGAACCGAACCTCCTTGCCCTCCATCGCGGCGCCGGCCAACGAGGTCGCGGTCCCGCCGCCGGCGAGCTCCGCACAGGTCGCGGTGGCGACCGCGCCGAGCCACAGAACGGCCATGACCGTGACGACGGCCAGGCCCTGGCGGGTGTTGCCGACCATCCGGCCGAACAGGCGCGGCAGGCTGAACGGGATCACCAGGAGCAGGAAGATCTCGAACAGGTTGATCCACGCGTTCGGATTCTCGAAGGGGTGTGACGAGTTGGCGTTGTAGAAGCCACCGCCGTTCGTGCCCAGCTCCTTGATCGCCTCCTGGCTGGCCACCGGGCCCCCGGTGATCGCCTGGGTGCCGCCGGCCACCGTCAGGATCTCGTTCGGGCTGGAGAAGTTCTGGACGACTCCGCCGATCATCAGCACGACCGCGGCCACGATCGACAGGGGCAGCAGGATGCGGAGTGCTGCACGGGTCAGGTCGACCCAGAAGTTGCCCAGCCTGTCGGTGTGCTGCCGGGTGAACCCCCGCATCAGTGCCACGGCGACGGCCAGGCCGACGGCCGCGGACAGGAAGTTCTGGACCGCCAGGCCCGCCATCTGGGCGAGGTGGCCCATCGTCGACTCGCCGGAGTACCACTGCCAGTTCGTGTTCGTGACGAAAGAGACGGCCGTGTTCCATGCCCCGACCGCGGGGACGCCGGGCATGCCCAGGGACAGGGGCAGCAGGGCCTGGAGACGCAGCAGGCCGTAGAGCACGAACACGGACGCCGCGGAGAACACCAGCAGTGAGCGCGCGTAGACCCCCCAGCGCTGGTCGGCCCTCGGATCGATGCCGCTGAGACCGTAGACGACCCGCTCGGCCCGCCAATCGGTCGGCGAGGTGAACGTGCGATACATGTAGTCGCCCAGGGGGCGATACGCGGCCGCGAGTGCGGCCACCAGAAGCAAGATCTGCAGCGCGCCGGCTGCGGTGTCGCTCATCAGAACCGCTCCGGGCGTAGCAAGGCGTACAACAGGTACGCGGCCAGGGCCAGGGCCACGAGGAGCGCCGCGATGCTGACGATGCTCACAGCCGCTCCACCGCCCGCAGCAGCCCCAGCAGAGCAGCGCAAATCACGAGTGTCCCGATCAGGACGAGGACCTCAGGCATGTGCCGACCCTCCGATGTGCCAATGGCGTGCACTTCCCATCAGACGGCACAGCGAGGTGCGTTCCCGAGGATCCTGACGGAACCCGGACGCCCATCCCCACAATCCAGACGGACACCAGACACCCCGTGCCGCGGGTCGGGCCGTGATCCGTGCCGTCGAGCGGGTGCGTCTATTCGCCGCCTGTCGCGCACCCGGGGGGCAGGCTGGCCGAGCCTTGGCTGCACTCGACAGCTGGGCCCAGAATGATCAGATGGCGACGATCTACTACACCGCGTCCACGGTCGACGGCTTCATCGCGACACCGGACCACTCCTTGGAGTGGCTCCTGTCGCGTGACATCGACCAGTCCGGCGCGATGAACTACCCGAGCTTCATCGCGAACGTCGGTGCCATCGCGATGGGGTCGCACACCTACGAGTGGATCCGCGACCACGGTGGCGGCGGTTGGGAGTATGAGCAGCCGACATGGGTGTTCACGACCCGCGAGATGCAGAAGTACGGCGCCGGTGGCGCGGTCCACTTCACTGACGCAGACGTGCGCCAGGTCCACGCGGAGCTAGCGGCTGCGGCTGATGGGCGAGATGTGTGGGTGTGTGGCGGAGGAGACCTCGCAGGGCAGTTCGCGGACGCGGGGCTGCTCGACGAAGTGTGGGTGCAGTGGGCGCCGGTGGCCCTCGGCGCGGGTGCGCCATTGCTGCCCCGACAGATCGAGCTCCGGCTTGACGACCTGGCGCGCAACAAGGACTTCGCGTGCGCGCGCTACTCGGTCGTGCGCTGACACGGTAGCCCCGGTCGGCAGTCGCACTGGTCCGGTGAGCTACCCGTCCCTCATGGGACATGTCAGCAGCGACATCAAGGTTGCACAGCCGAGGACCGAACCCGGACCGCGAGCTCTGCCCCGGACCGTCAGCGAAGCCGGCGGAGTTGCCTGGCCCGAACGAAGGCGAGGACACCGACCACGACGGTGGCGCACAGCAGGGGCACCACCCAGGCGACCCCCCAGGAGACGAACCCGTCCGACGCGACGTTGCCGATGAGGTCACCGTCGAACAACCCGAACAGCACGCTCATCAGGCAGATCGCGCTGAGAAGGACGGCCGCGACGAAGCCGACCCGTGGCCGCAGAGCCCGTGAGGCCAACCAGGCCAGGACCAGGTGCGCGGGGCCCCCATCGGCAACAGCACCATCGAATGGGTGCCGAATCCCCACGCCGTGCCCCACGCCTCTGCGCCTGAGTCCACGCCAATGAAGCCGCCGATCACGTCGCAGGTGAACAGCACCACGATGGCGACGACGAGACGCCCCCCGGAGGATGTCATGGACGGAGGCTAGACGTTGGGCGCAAGCGCGAAGCGCCTCATCCCCCGGTACGGCCATCCACTCATGCCGCGATCGGTGCCCCACATCGCCGCGAGCCGGGCGCCTTCCTGGCGGGCAAAGCAGCGCCCAGCAGGGGGCGGCTACGTTGCCGGGGTCGACGAACACTGCGAGCACGTCCGTCGACGCGCTGGTGTTCACGGTCGTCAATCTCAAGCGTTTGGCAGAACCCGTTACAGGACCTCCGTCCTATTGCCTGTCTTGCTCGGGGATGTGATGTTGAGTGCTCCAACGACCGGGGGATGGTGCAAATGGCGATTGATCACGCGCGACGTGCACCGAGTGCTGCACCTGGTCGGCAAGGGCAACAAGCCGGCCACTATGCCCGTCACGGTGCCCGTCCTCCGAGTGTTGGAGGCCTGCCGCGGTCAGCGCACCGGCGGACCGCTGATCCGCCGGCCCCTGTCCGGCAACCCGATCGACCGGCGTGACGTGTACCGGATGGTCGCCCGGATCGCGAAGGCCGCGGCGATCCCGCGGCACATCTGCCCGCACTCGCTGCGGCACGCGGCGATCACCAACGCCCTCGATGCTGGTGTCCCGCTGCGCGACGCCCAGCTCCTGGCCCGCCACGCCGACCCCCGCACCACCGAGCACTACGACCGCGCCCGCGGCAACCTCGACCGCCACGGCGTGCACTTCCTCACCGCGTACGTCGCCGGAGTCTGATCGGAGCACCCGACTGCTCAGCCCCCATTGGGCCCGCACCGACCCGCGACCTACCGCCGCGAGCTGGGCGCTCTCGGGGCGGGCCTGGCGCCGCCCGCTGTGATGCAGAGCCGAACCGGGGCTTCGCCGGTCAGGCCCGCGGTCGGACAGTGGCGGCGAGGCGGTCCCGGTGGGGACTTGCCTGAGGGCCCCCGCCCTTGGAGCTGTCTGGTTGAGTGGATGGGCTGCTGGGCAGGGTCCGCCGCTGTGGCTTGGCTGGGCGTGGGGTTCAATCGCGGTGGTGCGAGCAGTCGTGACCTGGTTCGATGTCCATGAGGATGGGGGACTTGTTCGGCCCCGTAACGGAGTCGAGCGTCTCCTTCTGGCCTCGGTGCTTGTTTCGGCTGGGGACTACTCGCCGTTTCGCTCTGGGCCGTTCTTCTTTCCCTTACCTCCTCATGAGCCCAGAGGGCGTGTCCATTGGTCGGGGCAAGTCCGGGAAGAACCACGCCCACTGCTGCGTACCGTCCCGGTGCAGCGAGTGCGCCCCACAACGCCGCCTGCGGACGCGGTCGCGTCCGAAGGGACGGGACCAACGTCGGTGAGGTCCGGGTGCTTGGCAGCGTCTTGAGGTCGGCGAACCGGGCGACGTCGCCGGTGTCGGTCAACATGCGGGCGCAACGCCGGGGCCGACGCCGGGCAGCTTCATGAGTGTCGAGCCGGTGGCCAGGACCATCTCCTTGAGCTTCCCACCGAGCACCTGGACCGAGTCTGGCCAGACACCGGCCCTACCCGCAATCGTCAAGTAACCGCGAAGACTGCATCTCGGCCGACCATGGCGCGCCCCGGCGCCGTGGCGTGGGGCTGTAGGGGGTGCAGGCGCTTGCCCGGGTGTCAGGAACGTCGCTGTCTGGGGTCCCAGCGGAACCAGACTCGGGCGATGGCGAAGCCGAACAGTGCCCAGCCGGTGAGGGTGGCGAAGTCGCGGACGTCGAGTCCGATGCCGCTGGCGCTGGTGGCGTAGAGGGATTGGTAGGCGTGGGCCAACGGTGCTAGGGGGAGGATCTGGACGATGGCCGAGATCTGGTCCGGGAGCATGTTCACGGGGAAGAACACACCGGAAAGCATGGCCAGGGTGATGGCGACCCCGTTGGCCAGGCCGGCGGCACCGTTCGCGGACCGCGTGATGGTAGATCCGGCGAAGCTCAGACACACGAACGTGACCGTGCCCAGCAGCGTGAACACCACCAGCCCCACGAAGGCTTCGGGGCGCAGGATGATGTCGAAGATGAGCCTGGCCAGCAGCATGATGAGCGCCACCGCGACGGAGGACATGAGCAGCGTGGTGAGCACCTTCGCGCCGACGAAGGCACCGAGCGGGAGCGGTGTGCCGCGCAGGCGCTTGAGGATGCCCTGCTCGCGCATGGTGACCAGTTCGGGCATGAGGACCGCGAAGCCGCTGTAGAGCACCGCGTAGGCCATGAACCCGGCGGTGAAGTAGGTCTGCATGGTCGGGACTTCCGTCTCGCCGCGGATGGTGACAGGAAGGTCGCCGCCGAAGTCCTCGAGGCTGAACAGTGCTGACATGCCCAGGAACAGCAATACCGGCAGAAGGACACCCAGCCCCAGCGTGAGCCCGGAGCGAGCGGACGCTTTGACCTGGTAGCGCGTCTGGCTGGCAAGGATCGACGGGGTGCTCATCGGCTGGTGTCCTCGTCGGTCTCGGCTTGGGTGTCGTCTTGCGCGCCGACGCTGAGGAACACGTCCTCCAAAGAGGCCCGGCTCACCTCGATCTCTGCCAGATCGACCGTCGCCTCATTGGCCCAGGTCGTGAGCTGGTACAGCTCACGTTGCGGGTCAAGGGTGCGCAGGACAGCCCGTCCCCCGTCGATGGAGTAGCCGCCACGCGTTGCTGCCCGGACTGTCTCAACGTCCATCTCTGGCGGCAGCCGGAACGAGATGGTCGTTCCCTTCCCGTGGGCTCGCACAAGTTCGTCGTAGGTGCCAGTAGCTACCACTTGGCCCTGTTTGAGGATCAGTAGCCGATCCGCCAGTGCCTCGGCCTCATCCATGTAGTGGGTCGTCAGCACAATGGTGACCCCCAGATCGCGGAGGTCTTCGATCATCTGCCAAGCCTCGCGACGAGACGCTGGGTCGAACCCGGTGGTCGGCTCGTCGAGGAACAACAGTTCAGGATTGCCGACAAGCCCCAACGCGACGTCGACCCGGCGCCGCTCGCCACCGGAGAGCCCAGCAACTCGCGCCGATCGCATCCGCGACATCCCGACGAGATCCAATACCCCCGATACCGAACGAGGATTGGCGTACAGGTCGGCGAACATCGAGATCGTCTCCCCAACCGTCAAGGTCGGCAGCAACTCCGTCTCCTGCAGCACCACGCCGACGCGCTCGCGCCACTGTCGCGACGGATGCGCCGGGTCCTCGCCGAGGACCGACACCTGGCCAGCATCCCGGGACAGATAGCCCTCCAATATCTCCATCGAGACCGTCTTGCCCGCGCCGTTGTGCCCGAGAAACCCGAAACACTCACCCGCCGAGACCTCGAATCCGATCCCAGACACCACCTCGCGCTCGCCGAACGACTTGCGCAACCCCTCCACAACAACCGGCTTCGACATCCCCCGAGTTCCTTCCTCCGGGTCAACACGCCCCAACAGCGCGTTCCTAGTCTGGTCGAGCCAGCCCCGCCAACACCCGCCAACGCCCGTCGACCCCCGGATCGTTGGAGTGTCCCAGACACTCCCGGGCCCACTCGGCGAGTGAGTCCTTCCGCCGCGAATCGCGCACGTTGGGCAGGCGGGCTGAGATCCGCTGGCTCGGGGTCACCTGGACCGCATGTCGAGGGGCGTCACTGACAGGAGGGTGGCCCCGAGATCGCGCACTTTGGCGAGTAGGCCGTGCAGTCCCCCGACTGGTCGGTTACGACGCCGCGGAGGGTAGTTGTGCCGTCGTCGTTGTGGGTGATGGTGAGGCCGCCGAACCACGGCGACCAGTGCGGGTCGAGGTGTCCCTGGATGCGCAGCGCGTAGCACACCGGAGTGGCAGGGCTAGGGCCGTTCACGGTCAAGCCCCGCCAACGCTGCTCGCGCTCGCCGCGCCGAGCCAACACCTGGACGGCGAATGATCCACTCGGCGACTGCCAGATTGATGACCCATCCGGAGGTGACCGACAGCGCGGTGCTGAGGTCGCTGGTTCCGAAGAGGCCCTCGCCGATGCCTTGGGTGAACGCCTGGGTGCCCGCCGCCACTGCGAGGGCATAGGCGCGGATCATCCAGGCCCGGTGCGCGGCGACGTCGCGGCGCCGGATCGACGTGAAGCCCAGGACGATGCAGGTGGCCATCGCGGAGGCGACCACGAGCCGGACGGTCCACAGCACGGCGCCGCCGGGCGCGTAGGGGTAGAACAGCGTCATCCAGAGCCCGGAGCCGGCGACGGCCAGGCCAGCTACGACAAGGACACGGCCGGTCCGGCGGTGCCAGGCGCGGTGGTGGCGTCGCAACCGGGCGGGGAACTGGAACGCCCCCATGAGGGCGAAAACCGCAGCGGAGACGACGTGCAGGACGAGGGGGGCCGGCGACGCATCGATCCGAGGATTGGTGGGCAGCATCTGCGGACCACCGGCCACCTCAAGGAGGCGGAGCGACCCGGCGATCAGCGGGATGGCAGTGAGGGCCACCAGCGCAGCGGGGACCCGGCAAGCTCGGCTCCCCCCGGTTACCCGATCGGCGTGCGTGAGCCGACCGGGCACCGAGTGCGGTGGGCTGGTTCATGCCGCACTCGTCGTCGCGACCGGCCGAGCACTGGCTGCTGCCGCCTGCGGGTCGTGGCTGGTGCGAGCGGTGCTGAACAGCGAGTAGCCAAGGCCGATCATGGCGATCCCGTTGGGGAGGGCCAGCAGCCGGTAGAACGCGTCGGGCATGACCGACAGTGCGATGGTGACGACCCCTCCGACGGCCAGCAGCGCGCAGGCCCAGCGGGCCAGGACGTGTGCGCGGTACAGGGCGATGCCGAAGATGAGTCCGCCGAGCAGGTAGCCCAGATCCTGGGCCTTGCTCAGGTAGGCCAGCAGGCCGACGTCACCGATCGCTGTGCCGCCGGTGGAGATGGCGATGGCGTCGGTGACGAAGGCGGGGTCGGTGCCCGCGACCAGGGGCAGGATGGAGGCGGCGACGAGCGTGGTGCTCATGATGAGCAGGTAGCCGCCGGCGAGCAGCAGGTAGCCGAGCAGGCCGAGCCGTCCGTTGCGGCGGACCTGGCTCAGGTACATGCCGGTGATGCCCACCAGCGCAAGTACGGCCATGAGTGCCTTCAGCGAGTCCGGATGACCACGTCGGTGGTGGCGATGGACTCGACGTCGAGGTGCGGGTGGTTGAACTGCACTCCGATGAAGATCAGGCCCGCAGCGACCGCTGCGACGCCTGCGACCCGGGTGAGGGTGGTGGGTGTGATGGTCATGGCCGGCTCCCTGGCTCGTCGGTGGTCCGCGGCGGATGCCTCGGGATGTCCGGAACGTATGGCGGCGGGGTGGGACCCGGCATCACCACATGTGGTGACAGATGATGTGACTGTGCCCGTCGGCGGGAGCGGGGCCTCCTCCTGGCCGCCCTGGGTCGCTACAGCAGGCCAAGCTCGCGGGCGCGGCGGACGGCGGCGGAGCGGTTGGTGACGTCGAGCTTGGTGAAGATGCGCTTGGTGTGGGTGCGCAGCGTGTTCAGCGACACGTACAGCTGGCGGGCGATCTCGGGGCCGGTGAGGTCACTGTCGAGCCGGCGCAGGACCTCGATCTCCCGTGCGCTGAGCGGGTCGGCCAGCGGGATCCCACCGGGCGCTGCCTCGGGCGGCATCTCCGTGCGGGCAGCGGCATCGAGAAGCCGTCGGGAGTGCCTGCGCAACACGTCGGACCGGCCGGCGCCCTCGCCCGCAGCGGCGTCGCGCAGCAGGGCAAGCATCGGCGCCCCCTCGTCGAGGAACAGGCGCACATAGCCCTCTGGTTCCGGTGCGCGGACCAGCGCCTGCTCCAACGCGGCGAGCGCCTCCGGTCGGTCACCCAGGGCATGCAGGGTCACGGCGCGCAGCATGCCGATCTCCAGCAGGCTGCCGGCTCGCTCCGGGGCGGCGTCGTCGTGGAGCCGTTCCAGCAGGGTGAGCACATCGCTCAGTGGTCGCGCGCTGGCCGTGCTACCCGCAGCCGCGTCGCGCGGGTGCCGGGCTAGCAGGAGCCGTACGAGGGTGAGGTGGTCGTACTCCGCCAGGAAGGTCACGTCGTCGCTGGTCGTGACGCCGCGGTCGTGCGCCCACTCCGCGGCCGGGCCGAGGTCTGCCGCGGCGATCTGCATGCGGGCTCGCATTGCAGCGATGGGACGCAGCTCAGGGTAGAAGCCCGGCCGGTAGAGCACCTGGGCCTGGTCGAGCAGCTTCACGGCGCCGACGTGGTCCCCGGAAGCCGCGCGGACCTGCGCAGCGACCACGAACCATCGGTATCGGTTCTCGGTGATCGTGCTGTGCTCACGAAGCACCCTTGCGGTCTCGAGGTGTCCCGCTGCTCCGGCGAGATCGTTGAGTTCGCGGTCCAGCTCTGCCAGCCCCACATGCAGGTCAGCAGTGGCCCGCGGGTACGGCTCGCCGCCCCGGGTCGCCGTCACCAGGGCCCGCTCGTACAGCGCCCGCGCGCGGTGCGGGCGGCCCGCTGTCAGCCACATGTCGCCGAGCACCACCGTGCTGTCCAGTTCGTCGACCAGATTCCCCGCCGCGTGCAGGCTGCGCACCGCCGCCGAGAAAGTAGTCAAGGCCTCCTCCACGTCACCGCCCGCCCAAGCCGCCAGACCGAGGATCCCGCCCCCGGCCCCACGAACGAAGTGGTCCTCGGCTCCGGCCAGGTCTACCGCGTGCCGCGCGGGGGCCACCGTGGCCGGGACGTCGCCACGCGCCTGCGCCAACGCCGCGCGATACACCCACAAGGTCGCCGGCGCGGTACGCAAGTCCTCGGTGTCAGCCCAGCCCGCCGCGAGCTGCGGGTCTTGGGCGCCGGCGGCCAGGGCAGCCTCGGCGTCGTCGAGCCAGCGCTCCATACCGTCCAGGTCACCGGTCATCATCAGCGACCACGCGGACATGATGCTGAGCACCGGGCGTCGTCGAGCCACGGGCTCGGGCAGCGACCGAATCCAGGCCAGCATCAGGGCGTCCTGCCGGGTGCGGCGCAGCTCCGGCAGGGCCGACTCCATCAGATAGGCGGCGCGCTCGTCGTCACCGGCGGCCAGGGCGTGGCGGACGGCGTCGGCGAGGAAGCCGTGATCGGCGTACCACCCGCTCGCCGCCCGATGCAGCGCAGGGACCTGCTCCGGAAGCTCGGCCAGCAGACGAGCCCGAAGGACGTCGCCGAACAGGTGGTGGTACCGGTACCAAGTGCGCTGCCCATCCAGAGCGACCACGAACACATTGGCGCGGTCCAGCTCCTCGAGGACGCGCCCGCCGTCCGTGCCTCCCGTGACCGCGTCGCACAAGGAACCGGTCAGCCGGTGCAGGATTGAGGTACGCAGCAGGAAGTCGCGCACCTGCGCGCTCTGGCGAGCCAGCACCTCGTCCACCAGGTAGTCGATGACGAGGCGGTTGCTGCCGGTGAAGGCCGTGATGAAGTCGACGACTTCCCCGTGCTGCCCAAGTCCACGCAGGGAGAGCGCAGCCAGCTGCAGGCCGGCGATCCAGCCCTCGGTGCGTTCCTCGAGCGCCTGCACGTCCCTGTCAGCGAGGTCCAGTCCCATCACCTCGTTGAGGAAGGCCCGCGCCTCCGCCGGGGTGAAGCGAAGACCTGCAGCCCGAACCTCCGTCAACTGACCACGGCTGCGCAGCCTCGACAGCGGGAACGGCGGATCCGAGCGAGTGGCCACGAGCAGATGCAGCTGATCGGGCATGTGGTCCAGGAGGAAGGTCGTTGCCTCGTGAACCTCGGGCGCCACGATCGCGTGGTAGTCGTCGAGCACGAGCAGCCAGAGGCTATTGGGCCGGCGCTGCCCCACGCGATCGAGCTCGTTGACGACCGCGCTGATCGCCGCGGAGGTGGACGCGGCGCTCAGGGCGTCCAGCTCCGCGGCGTCCAGGTCGAGCCCGACGCCGGAGAGCGCTGCCCACAGGTGGGCAAGGAACCGCGACAGGGCGTTGTCGCCCTCGTCGAGGGAGAGCCAGGCGACTGCCACGTCGGCGTCTGCGCGGCGCGCTGCCCAATCGCTGAGCAGCGTGGACTTCCCGAAGCCAGCGGGCGCGGAGATCAGGGTGAGTCGGTGACCGCGGTGCAGGGTGCTGTCCAACTGTTCGGCAAGCCCCGGCCGCGCCACCAGCTCAGCCCGCGGCGTCGGCGGGAACAACTTGGTGGCGAGCACCGGAATGGGCACCTGTGGATCATAGGAGCGTCGGCACACGACCGCGGTCGTGCGCGAACGACCACGCCCGAACCAGATGTCCCTCGCGGCGGTGGTGCGTGTTCTCGGCGTTCTCACCGGCGAAGCGATCGAACTTCCCGTGCCGTGATACGTCCAGCGCTCACCGGCATGGGCGGAGGTCACCCATGCCCCACATCGGCCGGGGTGGACGCACCTTTCGACCTCCACGGCAACGCCCGAGAAGACGATTCGCCCGGCCCCGTGGCCCGATGGCGCCCGCAACCGTTGCTGCATGCAACCATCCGAAGGCCGATGCCATACGCGGTGACGCGATGCGGTCGTGCGACCCGATGCGCTACCGCAGGCGGACTGCCGTTACCCCGTCGGTGCCGCCTAGGAGGATTGTGCCGTCCGGGGCGATGCGGGTCACGAGGACCCGGGTGCCCAGTTGCATGCGCAGTGGGGGTTGTCCCCAGGAGTGCTCGACGAACAGCCACCCATCGTCAGCCGTCCAGGCGGTGATCAGCCGGTCCCCGACGTATCGCACCGCGAGAGTGGAGACGCTGGCGCGCGCGGGCCACGACTCGTGGACCTGATAGTGGTCGAGGCCTAGGTTGGGGTTGGCCACCACCCGATCAAGGTCGAGCACGAGGATCGCGCCGTCGCGCAACCCGGCCACCAGCAGGTTCGGTCGGCCATCCAGGAACGGTGGGCTCCAGACGCAGCCCCAGGCTCCCAGGAACTCCGGGTCCTCCCACCAGAGCCGCCAGGTCGGCCGCGGCAGGGAGTCGCCTGGGTATGGGAGCGGGCTGATCAGGTGCAGCTGGCGGCCGAGGGGCTCGCCCGTGATGACGCGCTGCTCGCGGGTCACCTCGCGCTCGATCACCAGGCATGGCCCGGCGGCTGTCGCGCCCAGGGCAGTGGTAAGCGGATAGCCGCCACGAGGCGGGTAGGTGCCGACTGACCCCTGCTGATTGAGCAGGACCAGTTCGCTGAACAGGGTGCTGGCAAGGACCACGGGGCTGCCATCGAGTTCCCCCCCGGACAGGGCGCTGACGCGTCCGGACAGCTGCGCAAGTTCGCTGCTCTGCCAGCTCGACCCGTCGTCGTCCGATCCTGGTGCCCCAGCCGCTCCCCACGGTTCCGACACGTTCCAGCGCGAGCGCATCACGAGCCCCCGTGAGTCGCCTGAGACCAGCCCGAAATCCGGCCCGGCCCAGGTCAGCGCCCACACTGGGGATCCGTGCACGGGTCGGCGCTCAATGAGCTGACCCGTATCCATCCGAAGTTCCGACAGCTCTCCGGTGGCGTGGGCGCAGACGAGCGTTGCCGATGAGTCCGGAGCAGCCGCGGCTTCGAGGGTGAGCACCTGGTCGGGCCACCGCTTGGGATCGATGTCCGCGGGCTGCCACGACTTCACGAGACCTTCGAAGCCAGCGGAGAGGAAGCTGCCAGCGTCGTTGCCCGCCAGTGTGATCACGGCCTCCACGCTGCTGGAATGTCCGGCGGCCCACGGGCCGCGACGCGCCATCCCGAACGGATCGAGCCGGTGGATCCGGCCCGCTGTGTCGCCGACCAGGAGGCTCGGCTCGGATTGGGTGCCGGCCCACGCCAGCGCGGTGATGGATTCCGAGGAGGCCTTGCGTGTCGGCCCCACGTTGCGCTGCGCCCACGATTGGAACGTCCAGGTACCGTCGGCGGCGGCCAAGGTGCCGACTGTGACCGTGCCATCGAGGAGCCCGACCGCCAGTGGCCCGGGTGTCGGCCTGGGTGCCTGGAGCAGACATGCCACTGGCCCACCGATCGTCAGCTCGCCGATCGTCTCGTCGGTCCGGGGATCCCACACGATCGAGCGCCCCATCTCGCTTACGCAGCTGGCGAGAACGACCTGCCGGGCGTGCCCATCGCCGTCGCGGGGGACGGCAACTTCAGCCAGCGCGATCACCGGCATGGGCAGGCTCGGCAGGTTGCCGACCGGCTCACCGGTGACCAGGTCGAGGGCTCGGAGTTCCTCCCCATGGCCGGTGACTAGCAGCCGCCGTCGACTCGAGGGCTCGGTGTCGGGGCTGTCGGAGCTGCCGAGATCGACGGCCAGCGCGGCGGTGACCGGGTCGTTCTCGGCATGCCAGAGGACGCTCACGGGTCCGTCGGAACCCCAGCGCAGTGCGTACGTGCCGGTCGGGGTGCCCACGGCGACAAGCACGGTCGAGCCGTCAGCCACCTCACCGTCGGCGGGGTCAAAGCCACCGCCGATATCGTTGATCGTGGTGCTGTGGTTGGAGCCCGCCAAGTCCGGGGCACAGGCTAGGCAGTTGACGGGCCGCTGGTCGGGCACCCGCCACGTCCCGGCGTTCTGCCCGGTCCTCGGTGACCATGCGCGCACCCAGCCGTCGCGCCCTCCGATCAGGCACAGCTGATCACCGTCGAGCTCGGTGGTGACCATCACTGTGATCCCGCCCGGATGCGTCGTCACGACGTCCCCTGCCGACACTGCAGTGCTCCACCTGGCCAGGAGCATCGGCGCCATTGCTGCCCACCGCTCCACCGCCGCAGTCAACTCAGCGTTGCGGCTACGCGCCGCCTCCAGGCTGAGCTGGCCCAGCGTGAAGCCGTCGATGGACGTCAGCGGGGCGTTCAGGACGTGGTCCTGCTCGCGGATCGCCTTGGCGACCGTGCGCCAGGGAACAACGTCCGGGCGCACTCGTCCCAGCTGTTCCAGCTGGGACGCAGCCGGCCCGGCGCCGGCCAGCAAAACCAGTGCCTCGACCCATCCGCCGGCATCCACGAGCGTGTCCAGTGCCGGGCGCGCTGACTCGCTGGCGACGCCTTCCGGGTCGGCCGCGGCACCCAAGAGGTGGGCCACCGCGTTGGTGGTCGCGTACTGATGGCGATAGTCGCTCTTGAGGATGCCGGACGCGGTGGCCTCCAGCGCGGCCGGCAGCAGCGCGGTACCCAGACGCAGTTCCTGGTCCCACGGCCGGATCAGGTAGGCCGCGCTGGCGTGCAGGTGCTCGGCGAAGGAGCGGTGCCAGATCCGCCAGACCGTCGCACTCCTCGATGCTGTATCGCTGGTGAGGAACGCGGCGCAATCGCCAAGGGTGTCGGTGACGTCGGTGAGGTCGAGCTTCGAAGCTGCCGCGAGGATCGCCGCAGTGAGGCCTGAGCCGCGGGCGACGGAAAGCGATCCCAGGACGGGGCGGCCGAGCTTGCGCCACCGCGTCGTGTCCTCGCCGAACGTGCGGGTCAGGAAGGCGTCGTAGACGCCGGACAGTCCACCGGTGGGCAGGTCGACGTCGCCGGCCGCCGGCATCTTCTCGCCAGCCGCCAGGCGACGGACCTGGTCGTCGGTCAGGTACGCGGCGACCAGGAAGATGCGCTCGGCGGCCTCGGAGATGCGCGCTCCGACCTGCAGCGCCCAGGCGTGGTCGGCCCCCGCCGCTTCGAGCCGGGCGCCTGCCCATCCGGCAATCAGGTCGACGTCCTGCTGCTGGGGGTCGCGCTCACTTCCGTTGGGCTGCTCGCCGTGGGGGACTGCGGCGGCCGGCCGTCCGTCGGGCTGCAGCGGCGCCAAGGTTGCGCTAGTTGCGGGATCGCCGATGGGCAGGATCGTTCCGGGCCTCGCAGTCATGAGCACCCGCACGGGATCCGGGAGCAGCGTGAGTCCGTCGGCGAGCATCAGCCGGGTGGCCGCCGACGTTTCGTCGAGCGCGTCGGCGACGATGAGCACCCGCGGCAGAGCACCGGATCGGTGCAGTGCCGCCAACGGATCGGCGATGTCGCAGCGCCAGGCCCGATCGACGGGGCGGCCGGACGGCGTCGTGACCTGCAGACCGACGACCTTCCCGGAGGCCTGCGGTGCCGTGACGTTGACGTCCCCGATGACCTGCACCTGGATGGGGTTGGCCGCTCCGGACTCCAGCCGAGATGCTTCTCGAGCGTCGCTGAACCCGGGCAGCAGCTGAGCGAGTTGGCTGCTGAGGTACTGGACGGCTCCGAGCGGATCCTCCAGCGAGGAAAGGCCGTGACGGAAGAACACCCCAGCCACCGTCATGTCGGCGGCCGCGGCGAGCCCGAACTGCGCGGCAGCAACCGTCTTCCCGAACCCCGGACCGGCGGCGAACAGCACGTGCCGAGGACCCGTGTCGGCGTTGAGGACGCCCCGCCACTGGGCCATCAGCCAAGGGCGCTCGGGCCAGTCCGTTCCGCCGCCGTCAACCAGCCCTGCGAGCTCCGGCCGGCACTGGGTGAGCGCCTCGGCGAGCACGGACTGGCTCCGGGGCGATCCGGTGGCGCCAGCCGTGGGTCCGTTCGGGAGAGCTGGCGGCGGGAAGGGCAGCGGCAGCGGCTCCCCCGTCATCACGTGATCTCGATCCCGATGACACTGCCGGTGCTTCCACCTGCGTCTACTGATGTCTTGCCAGCAACGGTCAACCGTGCTCTCTTCGGGGCCACGATGCCCCGGACCGTTCCGGCCGCGTCGCGGGCCCTGACGTCCACCTCGCCGACTCGGATGCGGCCGACCTCGTCGTCGAGTTCCCTGCTGATGCGCGTGGCAGCCTCGACGATGGAGGTCTTGGCCGCCGCCGGCACGTCCCGGTCGCCGGGCCTGGTGGGCTGGATCTCGGCCAGCCGGGCGACCTGCTGCTTCCACTGCTCGGCGAGGGCCTCGGCCGCCGGATCGCGGTCGACATGCGCGAGGTCGGGGCTGTACAGGGCCTTGACGGCCGCGAGCTTCATCTGCGGGGCGGCCCGTTCCACGTCGGCGTCGGTGGTTGCCTGGGCGAGCTGTTGCAGGGCCGCCTTGCTCAGGTCGGTGATCTCCGGGAGCTCGGTCCACCGGGTGGGCTTGGGCCCTTCGACGCTGAACTCCATGAGCAGGTAGCTGAAGCCAGCCGCCGGCTGCCACTCCTGGGCCTTGTCGGACCAGTGCAGCAGCTTGGTGGTCCGTGACCGCGAACTTGTCCAGGTCCTGCTTGGACTGCGCGGGTACGTCGGTGACGAGGTAGTAGCCGTCGCGCGGTTCCTCGGCTCGGACGGACGTGCAGAAGGCGACGACGCCGGCGACCTCGTCGTTGCCCAGGAGTCTGTCGACGCCGCCGGCGATCTTGGTGGCGACCGGTGCGGCTGCTGTCAGCTGCGGCACGAGGGTCAGCGAGGCGATGTCGTTGAGGAACGACGTCGCGTGGTCAAGCACGGACGAGCCAGGTGCGGCGAGGAGCGCGATGGTGACCTCGACATCGCCGGCGTTCAAGGGCAGGTCACCGCTGAGGGCCAGGTCACTGACCTGGTAGACCGCGAAGTCGGGGGCCTCCTCGGCGCTCGCCGCCTGCGAGAACCTCGTGCGGTCGATGGTCTGCGCGACCATGATCCACTCGTCGCCGACCGGCCACCGGATCGCGCTCTGCAGCACCGGACTGCGACCGACCATCTTGTCACGCGAGTAGCGCAGCGACATCGCGGTCAGCCGCACTTGCAGGTAGTGCGAGCCGGCGCCTGGCTCGATCGTCTCCGGCGCCGGATACGACTGGACCCAGCCATGGACGTAGTGCTCAGACTCCTTGGTCCACAGGGTACGAATCTTGTCCCAGAAACCCATGTCGCACTCCGTCTCGTCGATGGCCGGTTGGAGGCGACCGGTCCGGTCTCAGGATGCACCACCCCGAGCCGTGGCTTCCAGCCCCGGCGACGCCGTTCCAGTCCTCATGTCCGCGAATCGCGCATTGCTCGAATTCCGTCCGCCCTGACCCAGGCCCTGGCCGGCCGGTTCAACGACCCCCACGCCTTCCTCGTCGAGCTGCACCTGCACCTGATCGATCAGCACACCGCCGCGATCGACACCCTCACCGCACGGATCGAGGAAGCGATGGTCCCGTTTCGCGGCGCCCGGGACCTGATCTCTGCACCATCCTCGGCGTCGGAGTGCCCACCGCTGACTTGATCATCGCCGAGACCGGACATTCAGGGACCGAGCCCAAGAGCGGTAAGCCGGCAAGCGCAGCGACGATGAACGAGGTCGGGTATCCGCGCGGATACGAGCCCTGACGGCGCGGTTGGGATCCTCCCCAACGCACCACGCGAGTGCCCAATCCCCCCGAACAGTGCCACCATGCGCATGCCCCACTTCGCCGCGAGTGACTCCGAGGGGTAGGCCGCTGCGCGCCCGGTGCTCGGATCCACCGCGATCCCGCACGCCGGACCCACACCCTCGAACCTGATCGTCAAACAGGAGAGAACTGTTCATAGGCGTCCAACCCGTCCACCACGTCCATGCAGTTCCGCCCCACTTCGCAGCACGAGGTGACGTAGTGACAACGTAGTTACAAGTCGCACCCACGGAGGGGCCAGTCAGTGCTACCTAACCAGCCTCTGACCTGCGACGATAGAGAGTCGACGCCCGGACTCGAACCGGGAACCACCTGTTTACAAGGCAGCGACAGACTGTCTACCGCGTCGTTTCGCGTTCGAACAGCGTGCTCGGGAGTGTTCGAAACCGTCCATCCGGTGCCGGTGCGTTCACAGGCGTAGGCACTTGTCAGGCACCTGCGAAATGGCTGGGTCGCATGCCGGATCAGAGGGCGGGTCCCTGTTGATGCAGGTCGTCTGGACCCCGGACGGGCGGCGTTGTCTCGGCGATGCCGGCGATGAAGTTGGCTAGGTAGGGGTCTTCCGGGGCGTGCGGGTAGGCCTGCCAGAACTGCTCGGCAGCCTGCTGCGGGGAGTCGAATCCGGCGAGTGGCCATAGGGCGCGCAGGTCGTCGAGGTCGCGGTCCCGGGCGGCGTAGAGCTTCATCAGGAACACCTGCCCCAGTGGCGCACCGAGGACCCGCAGGCGGGGGTGATCGAGAAGGACCGTGCAGTCCTCGACGTGCAGCGTCAGCGGGGTGAACGCAGCCGCGCGCGCGTTCAGCCACGCGACGCCCAGACCATGCGCGGCGCCGACCTCGTCGGCGGCGTGGGCCAGTTCAGCGGCCAGGGGACGCAGCGAGTCGACGTCGCGGGTCGACTCGCGCAACCCGCGCCAGGCCAGCAACGAGCCGCCAGCCAGGACCACGACATGCTGCGGACCCGCCGGCGGGAGTCGATCAGCGACCTCCCCAAACAGCGCGCGGATCGTGTGTCCGTCCAGTTCCACCCTGATCACGCCCCCATCGCTGCGGCATCGCGCCACAGGCTGTCCGCCCGCACGAAGATGTTGCGCGCCGCCAACTGCGGCGGCGTCCCGGCCCGGGCCGCGGCCTTCATCCGCGGAGTGCCCGGGCTGATCCACGGCATCGCCAACCCGGGACCCGGCGAGCCCACCCGGGCCTGGGCACGCCCGCGTCATCGCACACCTTCTCCGCGATCCCGGCCAGCAGCGTATCCATGAACCCCGATCCCGACGTCGGTGGCGGGGCGGCCACCGATACCCCGACGTGGCGTGGATGCTCGGTCAGGTAGTCCAGGAAGCCACGTAGGCGGGTCCAGTCCGGGCGGTCCTGCCCGAGCGGATCCACGGCCCACGCCTCGACCAGGTCCGCCAGCCTCGGGACCGGCACCCGGACGCCAGCCAGTTCCAGGCGGCACCCAGCGGCCTCCAGAAGCCGGGCCAGCATCCCGGTCGTGGGATCCAACCGACCAGACTCGATCCGGGCCACCGTCGAGTACGCCACTCCCGCGGAGGCCGCCAGCCCGCGCACCGACAGGCCCGCCCCCCGCCGGGCCTCCCGCAGAACCACGGCACCCGTCGTCATGGAGTGAGCGTATACGCTCACATGCGTGTCGGCCAAGCCGCGAATGCAGCGCCACTGCCCGCCAGAGCGCCCGACCGGACTCGTCGCCTCCCGGAACTGCCGCTACACCGCTACACGACAACCGCCCGGCACCGAAATCGTGCTCACAACACCCGGATTCCCGGATCCGCCACGTAGCGGCACAGACCCCCTGTAGCGGGCAACACGTTCACCCGGACCCCGGAACGAAAGCCCCAGCGCACTCCTGGGCATGGGCGTCGTGCTATCGGCAATCGCGGCGGGCCACCGGCGACGACACTAGGAAGCCCCCGCGGACAAAGCCGAGTGCCGGACGGGCGCTCCGTGACGACCTCGCGCGACGCCCAACAGGGCCTTCTACTGCGGTCCGAGCGCGGCAGTCGGGCTACCGGAGCCGGCGTCCTTAAGCTCAACGAAGATGACGTGGGTGTCCGTGTCGCCGATATTCTCCCCATGGTGCCGCTGGGCTGGCAGCCAGTGCGCGCCACCGGCAGCAAGTTCGACATCACGGAACCCGTCGTTGGCGTGCAGGCGCCGCCGGAACGAGCTGAGCGCGTACATGACACTGTCCGGATGATCGTGCGGCGTGGTCACGTCACCAGGTGCGTCGGTGTACTCCAAGACGCGCACCTGATCGTTCTCCAAGATCACCACATAGTGATCGGGGTTCGTGGTTGCCGGGTCTCGCCACATGACTGCCTCGTCCTCTGCCCGCTGACTCACGACGCATCGTGGGCCACTCGACGTGGGGTCGAGCCAGCGAGATCGCGGCGGTGATCGAGTGCACCACCGATACAGCGATTCCTAGCGCCACATGCCCCTCCATGCGAGTAGCGGACCACAGTTGGGTGCGCCGGCCGGCGCACTGAACGGCACCACCATGCCAACGAGGTCACCACCAGCAACGTGGCCCTACCTAGCGCCATTACGGCAGTGATCAGAGACCTGACGCTGACCCGCATGCCCCAAGGTGCGCGACAGGCGGCGGTAGGGGCGCCCCAATTCGGGTCGTCCGCGGGCTACCTTCACTGGGCGCGCACGATTCGAGCGAGCGGATTCCCGGGCGGTGGAGGGGGTCGGGCCTCAGCCCCGGCTGACGTTACGTGCCGCGTAGCAGTCCGACGGCGAGAACGACCATCACCAGGGCGATGCCGGCGTCGAGCACTCGCCATGCTGCTGGACGAGCGAAGACAGGTCGCAGGAGGCGTGCTCCTGCCCCCAATGCTGAAAACCACAGGAGGCTGCCGACCGCCGCGCCTGCGCCGAAGTGCCAGCGCAGGTCGCCGTGGGTTGCGGCCACCGAGCCGAGAAGGATCACTGTGTCGAGGTAGACGTGCGGGTTGAGCCAGGTCAGCGCTGACGCGGTGAGAACGGTCGATAGGAGCGGCGTCTGGTGGGCCGCGCCTGCGGTCAATGCTCCGGCTGGCCGTAGAGCGCGCCGCGCGGCAAGAACGCCGTACCCGAGCAGGAAGGCCGAACCGGCCCAGCGGATCAGCGTCACCGCCTCGGGAGCTGCGGTGATCAGCGCACCGGTGCCCGCGATCCCGGCCGCGATGAGGATCAGGTCCGACAGCGCGCACACGGCCACGACCGGGACGACGTGTTCACTGCGCAGTCCTTGACGCAGGACGAAGGCGTTCTGCGCCCCGATGGCCACGATCAACGCCAGGCCGAGGCCGAGGCCGGAGATAGCGGCCAGCAGTGGGGAGGACACGCATTGATCGTCCTTGGTGAAGCATATGAAGTCCAGCGAAGGATTCTTTATCAGCATTAGGGTGGCTACATGGATCTGGACCTCGGTCAGCTGCGTGCGCTGAGCGCAACCGTCGACGCCGGGACGTTGGAGGCTGCGGCCCGGGTCCTGAACGTGACGCCGTCGGCGGTCAGCCAGCGGCTCAAGGCGCTCGAGCAGGCCACCGGTCGGGTGCTGCTCGTGCGGTCCAAGCCCGTCCAGGTCACCGAGCCGGGACGCACGGTCCTGCGCCTGGCCCGGGAGCTCGAACTCCTCGCCGCCGACACCGCACGCGAACTCGCCGACTCCAGTAGCCCCGTCGTGCTTGCCGTGGCGGTCAACGCTGACTCGCTCGCGACCTGGTTCCTTCCCGCACTCGCGCCGCTGCACGACCAGGTGCTGTTCGACCTGCACCGGGCCGACCAGGACCACACGGCTGCGCTGCTGCGCGATGGAACCGTCGTGGCCGCCGTCACCAACTCGGCGACGCCGGTACCGGGCTGCACCTCGACAGGACTGGGCGTCCTTCGCTACCGGCCCGCCGCCGAGCCCTCATTCCTGCAGCAGTGGTTCCCCAACGGCCCCACACCAGAGGCCCTCGCCGCGGCTCCCGTCGTGCACTTCGACCGCGACGACGACCTCCAACGAGCCTGGCTGCGACGACGCACACGAGGACAGGCCGACCCGCCTGCGCACCAGGTGCCCTCGACCGAGGGCTTCGTCCAGGCGGTGCTGGCCGGCATGGGCTGGGGAATGATCAGCGATCTCCAACTCGCCGACCCGAAGCTGCGCTCGGCCATCGCCCTGCTGGACGAACACGACACCGTCGACATCCCGCTCTACTGGCAGCGATGGAAGGTGCGCTCGCCGTCGCTGGACCTCCTCAGCGACACTGTGCTGGCCACGGGGCGTGAGGCACTCCAGCAGCACTGAGCCGTTGACTCAGCCACCGAGCACGTGGGTACCTGTACGGGCTCACTACTCATCTCGCGCCCTCAACGCCCTTGATCCGAATGCGCGTCCACACGCGCGGTAAGCAGCGGGTCATGGCGCCAGTTGCTGGGACGGCGAGCGCGGGTCCCCAGGCTCCTCAGCTGCGGCGGGACTTGGCCTTCACAGTGGCGTTGACAACAGCCGTCGAAGCGGCGCCGGCGGCGATGGCCGCGAACCAACTCTGGGTGACCCCGTATGTCGCGCCGAGCGCCACACATCCGAGCAATACAGAGGCGCCGCCCGGATACCGTTTCCCAGTTGAACCCTGTTCGGCCGACGGCGTCACCACGGCAGCGACCCTACAACAGGCACTACCGCCGAGATGCCCCAGCAGCGGCCACTCCCGGCATAGTCACCGCACGGATCCCGAGACTCCATCCCTCCACTCCCGACGGTGCGTCCGCACGCGGCGGTAGGGGGCACCTGCGGGTGTGGCGGGAGGGCGTATTGGGTCAGCTTGTTCCGGCGCGCAGTCGGGTGGGTAGCCAGGGGTATGGGTCGGTCAGGGCGGCCCTGTCGGATCGGGCGTCGACGGCGATGCGGCGCAGGCGTTGGCTGGCCGTGTAGTGGCGGCCGCGGGTCTGCCCAACGGCGTCGAGCAGCCCGGCGGCGACCAGCTGGTTGAGGTCGCGGGTGGCGGTGCGTTCCTCGATCCCGGCGCGCTTGACGTAGCCGGGTCGGCGGACCCGGTAGCCCAGGATCGCGTCGAACAGCGGGTCGCCGACGCGTTCGGGCAGCCCGTGCTCGGTGATCAAGGCGTCGATCGCGGTCCACGTGGCCTCGGCTTCCCGGAAGCGGCGCTGCAGGGTCTGGGCCTGCATGTGATGAGCCCGCAGGCTGAACTTCACCCACAGTCCGGCATCGTTGCCCGGGTTCCAGCCTCCGCCGCCGGTCAGTGCCAGGACGCGGTAGTAGTCCTCGGTGTTGGCACCCAGCCACTCCTCGATGCTGGAGAACGTCGGCTCCAAGACCTGATCGCGGGCCATCACCAGTGTCTGCAGGGCGCGGGCCATCCGCCCGTTGCCGTCCCGGAACGGGTGGATCATCACCAGGGTCAGGTGCGCCATCGCCGCATCGACCATCGGCTCCCCACGCTCGGCGTTCAACGCCCTGGCCAACTGGTCGACGAGGTCGGGGACCAGGTCTGCGTCCGGCCCCTCGTAGACCACCTCACCGGTCGACTCGTCCTGCACGTACACCGCCCCGGTCCGGAACCGGCCCGGGTCCTTGGCCAGGTCGTGCTCGAGGAGCATGAAGTGCAGCGACCGCAGCAGCTGGGAGTCCACGCCGAAGCCGGGCTCGGGTGCCATCCTCAGGATGTAGGTCAGCACCCGGCGGTAGCCGATGATCTCAGCCCAGGTCCGCTCGTCGGCCGACAGCGGCGGCTCCTCGTCCACAGCGGCCACCGCGTCCTCGGCCGACACCGTGTAGCCCTCGATCGTGTTCGACCCCCGGATCGCCCGTGCCTGCGTCGTGCGACGCAACCCACCCGACCACCGCCGAGGCACCCGCAGCACATCGGCCAGCGCGACCCGCATCGCCCGGACGTCGTCGATCACCGCAGCGTCCTCCAGATCGACCTCAGGCGTGCCGAACAGACGCAACTCATCCATGTCCCAATGCCCCAATCATTCGGACACCAGCCTACCGCATGGCGCAATGATTGAGACATAGAGACACCCGGTGTCGTTCACCCCCATACGTGCGTGGCTCAGCGGCGACGCGAAACCTCCGCTGCGACGCGGAATCTCCACCACGCAGCGGAGATTCTGCACAGCGCTGGAGATCCTGCGGGGTGGGGAGGTCAGCCATACTGCGGTCGTGAACGATCGGCGGCCGGTTCTGATCGAGGCCACCGAGCACGCGCTCTTGGTCCGGGGGACCGTGAAGCTGGAGGTCGAGGGCAAGCCCCAGCAGTGGTGTGCGGTGTGCGCCTCGGTGCAGGGAGATCTTGAAGTACGCGTCGCTGAGCCGGAGCGCAGTTGGTGGCGGCGGCGTGCATCTGGCGCGGCTGAGCAGTGGCTCGCGGCCAACGGTTTCACGCACGGCGTCGACGCCTGGGTACGCCCGCTGTTCCCGCGGCCGACCGCTGAGGCGTGCGCGCTGGCCCTCGACGGTGCGCTCAAGCATGCGCTAGGGGTCGAGGGGGAATCGCGCCTCAAACGCACGCTCGTTCAGCCGGGAATCGCACGCGCCGCACCGCCATCGGATGCGCCGCACGCCGATCACCTGGCTGCCGCGTTCGAGGCTCTGGTCGCCGAGGGCGGCGACGCTGACGTCCAGTGCGGACGCCCCGCACGCACGCTGGCTTGGATCGAAGTCCACGAGCGCGCGCTGATCGTACGTGTCCAGATTCCCAGGCAAGAGCTCGACGACGAGCTTGGCCGCTTCGAACTGTCACGTGCGGGCGCGCTGGATGCGGCGCGCGAGCTCAGCGCCCGACTCCGCGGCGTCTTCGGCTACTCCGACCACGACCCGCTGTTCATCACCCTGTACCGGTTGGAAGAGGACTACCCGGCCCCAGGATGACGACGGTGGCGGGAGCACGGAGGGATTCAGGCCACTGGAGCGGCTCAGAAGTCGTGGATCCGGGTGTTGGTAAGGAGGCGCAACCAAGTGCCATGGAGCATGGATGGGCCGAAGACACTGACTCCCGCTACATCAGGTGCTCGGGCGGCGGGTGGCGCTTCCCACCACTGCCGCTGGATGCCGCCGCGACACCGAGGGCTGCGTGTCCATCCGACAAACGCCCGACGCTCCCTGAGCAGCGGGCCGAGCCCCTGATCCCGGATCGACGGCACGGCCAGCCCTGCCCCATCAACATCCATGGAATCGCTGCGCCCCAAGACCGGTGCGGCGTCGACCTCTGCAGAGATGCCCTACCCCAACATGCGTCCACAGGCGGCGCAGTGACGCAGCCGCCGCCGCTGACCGAGGACGATTCGCGGCCGGTCATGCATCATGTCCTGTGATGGAGTCACGCGATCCGCGCCGGCAACAGGTGGACCGGAAGTTGGGACGGCTGGTGTCCCGGTTCTGGGCAGCGTGGCATTCGTGGCTGCGCTGGCCGCCGGAAGCTTTGGGCTCGTGTTGCTCCTGGACGGGCAGGTGCCCGCGGTGGTGGTGCTGGCACTGGGAGGGATCTTCGCGTGGCTCGGGATCCGCGCCTGGCGCGATCCAGCAGGACTCGGGGAGCTTCTGAACCGGGACTTTCAGAAGCCGAGCGACGACAATCCGGACTGACTGAGGGCCACTGGCGCGTCCTTTTTGGGCGCATCTCTGCCCGACTGAGGGCGCCCAACTCGCGGCAATGTACGCGGGTCGGGCGGAGCGTTCTTGGTCGGCGGTCGGGTCGTTCCAGGATCAAGGACCGGACAGACGTGGACGCGGGTAGGCAACTCGCGGCGGCCGACAGTTGGACACCGGGTTTTCGGTCTCGATCCGGATTGGTCAGCGTCTCGGCGGGCACCGGCTATCCGGCGTGACACCCAGGCGTGACCCCGGTGCCCCAGCTGAGACCCGGTCTGCCCGCCCGCCGCGGCCACCCACCGGAAGGGGCGACCCGCAATGACCACGACATGCCCGGTGGCCTGTCTGCCGCCTCAGCGGTGCTGGTCAACCATGATAGTGTTGCCGTCGGGATCGGCCAGCTCGATGTGGGCCGGGCCAGTGGTGGCCTCGTCCGCCTCGACCGTGAACGCGATGCCGGCGGCCCTGAGTTGCTGCTGGATCTGGCGCACGTCGGTGAACGGGTCGACCTCCTGGGCCGCTTGGTCCCACCCGGGATTGAACGTGAGGATGTTGCCTTCGAACATTCCCTGGAACAGGCCGATGACCGTGGACCCGTTGTTGAGGATTGCCCAGTTCTCGTCCATGGTGCCGCCCATCGATGTGAAGCCGAGCTTCTCGTAGAAGGCGCGCGACGCGTGGATGTCCTTGACCGACAGCGACACCGAGAACGCTCCGAGTTCCATGTTTCCTCCATGAGGTCGGGCTAGGTGACGCTACCGGCAATCCGGGTTCTTGGGATAGGCCGTAGCGACTCATGCCCGGCCGGTGGGCTCGACCTGATAAAGGATCCCGGCCACATCGCGACGCCCAATCAAGGGCACGAAGGTCCGCGCGGGCAGCAACCCACCATCGGAATGGCTGCGTGGCTGAGGCCCCCCGATCATCAAGAGATGCCGCAACGTCTGGGCCCTGCGATGCTCGCCGAAGGCGCCCAACAGGCGGCTACTTGATGATTGTGGGTAGGGCCGGTGTCTGGCCAGACTCGGTCCAGGTGCTCGGCGGGAGGCTCTCTATGCGGCTGCCCACCAGCAGGATCGGTGTGGCTCTCTACCGGTCTGCTCTTCCGTCGGGCACCGTTGCCGGTGCGTGGCTCCAGAGGGGACTGCCCCGCTCTCAGTAGCAGTGCCCGCCCGGCGTTCTCAACCAACGACGACGGGAAGGGCGAAGCACACGGCGGTGTTCATCGGGGTTGATCCCCACAAGCTGTCGGCGACCATCGAGGTGGCCGACGACCGGGAGACGGTGCTGGCAACCGGGCGGTTCACCACGGACAAGGCCGGGTACGCGGCGATGCGACGGCACGTCGCAGCGTTCCCGGAGCGCACCTGGGCGGTGGAGGGCAGCAACGGTGCCGGGCGCCCGCTGGCGCAGCGGCTGCTGGCCGATGGGGAGATGGTGGTCGACGTGCCGGCGAAGCTGTCCGCGCGGGCCCGGCTGCTCGACACCGGGCACAACCGCAAGACCGATGCCCACGATGCGCACGCCGTGGCGGTCGTCGCGGTGCGCACCCGCGGCTTGCGGGTGCTGTCTCACGACAGCGAGCTCGAGGTGCTGCGGATGCTGGTCGACCGCCGCGACGAGCTTGCCCGGGCGAAGGTCCAGACCGTCAACCGGCTGCACCGGCTGCTGTCCGAGCTGGTTCCCGGGAAGGCGAAGAAGGACATCACCGCAGGTCAGGCCAAGACGATCCTCGCGGGCGTGCGCCCCCGGGACGCGATCGGGCGGACCCGCAAGCGGCTCGCGGTCGAGCAGCTGGACGAGATGGTCGCGATCGAGAAGAAGATCACCGCCTCCTCCAAGGAGCTCAAGGCCATGGTCCTGGCCCGCAACTCCACCCTGATGGACCTGACCGGGGTCGGGCCCGTGGTCGCCGCGCGGATCCTGGCCGACGTCGGCGACGTCGGCCGGTTCGCTGACCGCAACCGGTTCGCCTCGTGGACCGGGACCGCCCCGTTGGATGCCTCCTCGGGTGAGCAGATCCGCCACCGGCTGTCCCGGGCCGGCAACCGGCGGGCCAACCATGTGATCCACATCGCCGCGGTCAGCCAGCTGCGCCGGGACACCCCCGGGCGGGCCTACTACCGGCGCAAGCTCGCCGCTGGCAAGACCCCCATGGAAGCCATGCGCTGCCTCAAGCGACGCATCTCCGACGCCCCCTACCGCCAGCTCGTCAACGACGCCAAGACGGCGACCGCGACGTCGGCGGGCAGCGGACCTGGATGCGGGCCCGGGAGGGCACAGCGGGGCGGCACTTCAATCCAGCGCGGCCGGCTCACACCCGCACACCGGCACTTCGGATCAGCCACAACCCGGACCCGCGAAGCAGACGCTACCCGCGCCCACCCCGGCACGGAAGACCACCAGGCCCAGAACGCTGCAAACCGCCTCTTGACATCAGAGGGGAGCCGGTGTGCAGCAGGTCAGTCGCCCTGAGTTCGGGCGGCGACGCGGTGAATCGCCTGCGAATCTGGTGATTGAGTCCGCCCGGCGTCGGAGGGAGTATCGGGCCATGTGGTGGAGTCAAGCTTGGTAGCGCAGCGCGGTCGCTTCAGGGGGTACTGCCTGACCGCTTTTTGCTGGCGTCGCCCCGATCGGGGTGGTTGGGGGTGTCGCCAGCGGCGGTACTCAGGGGACGAGCGTCTCGGTGATCGTCCCCGTCCCGTGGTCGGTTGTCGCCGTCTCAGGGTTCACCGGGGCCACCGCAACGTCGATGCTGTTGCCGCGCAACGCGGCGTAGGCGCCCGCCGTCCAGCCTCCCTGGCACGGACGTGCCATACGGTGGGGGTTCTACTAGCGGGCGGAGACGCATGGACGAGCGGATGACCCACGCATATGAAGGAGACCTCGCGCTGTTCCAAATCGGGATGACCCTGAACAAGCCTTGGCGGCCCGACCTGTGGGCTCCGACGCTCAACGCGATGCGCAGGATGCTCACCGAGCTGTACACCAACAAGGCAGCTGCTGACCGGGGCGAGCAGGAGTGGTGGGGCTTCCACAGCGCGCGTACGCTCATGGATCGTCGGGGACCGACTGTCGTCCAGTACTGGCGCAGCGTGGAGGACATCTACCTGTATGCCGGTGATGCCGGGCATGACCACCGGCCGGCTTGGCAGGAGTTCAACGCACGCGCCCGCCAGAACCCGGGGGCGGTCGGCATCTGGCACGAGACCTACGCGGTGCCGGCCACAGGCCACGAGTCGCTCTACCGTGGCACGACCGAGTTCGGGCTGGGCGCAATGGCCGGTCTCGTTCCTGTGCGCCGACGGGGTGAAAGCGCTCGGCAGCGCCTAGGGGGACCGGTGGCCGTCAATCCCGAGGGATAGTCCACGGACTCGGTCCAGGCGCTCGGTGGGAGGCCTTCTTCGCGGCTGCCCCTACCCGGGCCGGCAGCGACGTCACCTGCAGTCCCGCTGCCTGTGGACTCGTTCGCGTGACGTGAGCGCGTCCACGCCAGTGATGTCCAGTCGCTGCGCCGGGAGCGAGTCGCGGCACCTGCTGCTTGCGACGAGACTGGGGGCATGTCATCCCCGAGCCTGCGTCCGGTGACGTCCCGGGTGGAGCGTGTCGTCCCGGCGCCCCTGGAAGCGGTCTTCGACCTGCTCGCCCGGCCTGAGCGCCACCGCGACTTCGACGGGTCGGGGACGGTGCAGGGCGCCCGCCGCGACGGGCGCCGACTGGGTCTGGGCGACTCCTTCGGGATGGACATGCACTGGCGGGTCCCCTACGCGACCCGCAACGTCGTCACGGAGTTCGAGGAGGGTCGCCAGATCGCCTGGCGAACCCTCGCACCGACCCCCTTGACGCTGCTGTTCACGGGACGCACATGGCGCTACGAGCTCGAGCCCGTCGAGGGCGGCACCAGGATCCGGGAGACCTGGGACGTGAGCACCGAGGCCCTGCCGACCCGCTTCCTGCTCAAGCCGCTGCTGGCAGAGCACACCCGGCAGAGCATGGATCGCACCCTCGAGCGGATCGAGGAGCTCCTGGGGGACGCGGCCGCACTCCTGCCCCGCATCTCATACCGTCTGACCGCCACCGCAGCCTTACTCGTTTCGAGTGCGCGTTTCGCGGAAGGACGCTGAGCGGGACGGCACGCGGCTCCTACCGGTGGCGGACCTTGAGGCGTCCGTACTCCATGTGCCCGATGATGCGGACCAGCGGCCTGCTCCCGGGTCCCTCCCGCGGGCCGCGATAGCTGGGCTGCTTCCAGTCGGCGACGAGACCGTCGAGGTCGACGACCGCGCTCCTCGGGACGATGATCAGCGCCTGGCCATACGTGAGCTGCAGGTCGATCTCGACTCTGTCGGACTCGAACTGCGCCTGTGACAGGTCGAGCTTGACTTGCCCGTACTCCGACGCGATGCGGATGCGGCCTGGTACCCGCCAAGTTCCCAGACGCTTGATGCGCCCGCCGATCGCTTCGATCTCCAGCGCACCGTCCTCGAAGAGGGCCGGCAGATCGGCGATCACACCGAGCACCTCGGCGCCTGTCGGGGCGGCCAGCACACCGTCGAGCCGCTGCTCCATCTCGTCGTAAGAGATGACCTCGTCGGCGTAAGCAGTCTGGATCCGCTCGACCGCTGCCTCGCGTTCCGCGGCCAGGCGTCGGGGCGGCACCGGCAGGCTATCCACTCCAGCGAGCCTAGGTCCAAGTCCGCGTTGGGTCACGCCGAGGACTGTCGGTCCACCATGGCCATGACAGCCACGTTGAGGGCGCCTGAGTGATCTCGCGTGCGCTTGAGACGTCGTTCTCAGCTCATCGCTTCACCACTGTCACCAACGACCGATTCCAGAAGTCCGAATCGGCCTGAGGGCGGAAGTCGTCCAGAAGGCGGTCCAGTACCGATCGGGGTTCCCACGGGACCGGACACGACCTTGTCGTGACCAGGATCACGATGCCGGACCCCCAGGCGGGGGTATACACCCATGACAGCCCCGGTCGCCAGCACTCGGAGCACGGACCAGCGGAGGTGGCCCAGTGAACAACACCATGTACCGGCCTCACCCGCGGGGATGGTGTCACGTTCGTCCATCGCGGTACGGAACACCGCTTCGCAGCGTGTCGGCACCGGATGTGGCGACGGCAGTGGACCGTGCAGCGGACGTGGCCGATAGGGAGCGAGGGGTGGCGAGTCCGCGGGAGTGGCGCGGCCTGTGTCTGGGTAGTGTCTTTGGTCATGACGGGGTTTTCGGGTGTCTTGTTGGAGCCGCCGCTGGCCGGTGATCAGCACCGGGAGATCGTCGATGATCTGATGGGCCGGTTCTCGATCGATCCGCAGACCGAGCGCTGGGCTCTGGATCCGGGCCGGGGTGGGGTGGTGCTGCTGGTCGGACCGTCGGGGGTAGGGAAGTCCCGGATCGTGCGCGAGTTCTACCGCGGGCTGCGGGCGCGGCAGTCCCACCCGGGGTATTGGCCGGACCTGGTCCCGTCGGGTGGGGCGACAGCGTCGGGACCGGGCGGGGTGTCGGTGTTCGAATTCCGCAAGGAACTGGGTCCGGGAACCGGCGGGTTCCTCTGGCCGCTGGACGCGGTGCCGGACTTCCTGTGGTGGCCGCTGGTCTGTGCCAGCGCTCCGAACGGCAGCTACTTGGACGCGCTCGCGTTGGAGGCTCAGGGGCTACTGGCGCACCAGGTGCCAGCGCACGCGGGCTGGGCGCGGGCGGTGGGCGGGCGAGAGCGGTGGCGGCAACTCGGCAAGGGGCTGCTGGAGTTCTCTGGCAAGGCGGTGGTCGATGAAGCGCAGGAGGAGGCGTGGGCTGCGCTGTTGGCGGAGGTGGCTGGGCAGTCGGTTCCTTTCGGTGGCCTCGGGTTGGCCGCGCTCAAGCGTCTGATGAGCGCGGCAGACGCTTCCGCCGACCAGGCCGAGATGCTGCGCACCGAGGTGGTGCTGGGCCAGGCAACCGGGGGCCGCCCGAACCTGGTCGAGGAGTTGGTGGCTGTCGTGGGTCGGTTGGCCCAGCCCGGGTTCCCGCTGGTCGTCGTCGTGGAGGACGTCCACCACGCGGACCCGGGAACCCTTGACCTGATCCGACAGCTGAGCGGGCCCCGGCTGGCTGACCGGGTGCTGGCGGTGGCTACCGCCTGGCCTGAAGGGCTGGCAGGTCGGGAGGTCTCCGGCGGCACGCTGGAGTTGTGGCTGTCCACGCTCGGCGCCGAGGTAGTCCCGGTCGCCCCGCTAACCCACGCGGCATCTGCCGAGATTGTTCGGGCCGAGTACCCGAACACCCAGGCGGATCGGGTGGACGCCCTGGCCGCGCGGTGGACCAATCCCCTTGCCCTGAACCTGGTGCTCAACGTTCTGGACCGCAACGGCCACGCAGTGGGCCGGGCGATCACCGCAACGGATCGGGCGATCCAGGCCATCCCACCCGACCTCGCGGGGATCTACGACCTGCAGTTCAAGTTGCTACCCGAACCGGCCCGCCGCGCGCTGGTGGTCGATGTGATCTGCGCGGCCGAACCGGCGACCGCCGCAGACTTCGACTACGGCCCGCCGCGCGACGCCGCCTGGTGCCACGTCCTCCCCGACATAGTCGTCGAAGCCGCGGCCGCCGAGGGCCTCGACCCTGCCGGTCTAGACCACGATCGCGCCGTTCAGGTCTGGTGGCTGTTGTCCGACGCAGGGTGGGTTGTGCCTCGCGAGCACGGCCTAGCCGCTGCCGCGTGGCGAGCCATCACCGACCTAGGGATGTCCGGTGCCGCACCCGGCGTGCGGCAGCAGGCCGCCCTCGCCCTGACTGGCGCGGTTAACAAGGCTGCCCAGCAGCCCGATGGAACGCCGGGGCTGTTCATCAGAGGTGACCACCGGTGGGTCCGGGAAGCGACCTGGATGCTGCTGTTGGCACCCACCCTGCCCCAAGACCCGGACGTCCAGGCCGCCGCCGCCCGCGCCGCTCTCGAACTCTTCGGGCAGCAAGCCTGGCTGCGGCCCCAGGAGGCCGTCCGCAACTGGGCCAGCTGGGCCCCACAGTGGGAAGCCGTCCTCGGACGCGACCACCTCGACACCCTGGTCGCCCGCAACAACCTCGCCGGCGCCTACGAGTCGGCTGGGGATCTGGGGCGGGCGATCGCCCTGTACGAGCAGACCCTGACCGACACCGAGCGGCTCCTCGGCCCCGACCACCCCGACACCCTGCGGTCGCGGAACAACCTCGCCTACGCCTACCAGTCAGCCGGGGATCTGGGGCGGGCGATCCCCCTGCACGAGCAGACCCTGACCGACATGGTCCGGCTCCTCGACCCCGACCACCCCGACACCCTGGCGTCGCGGAACAACCTCGCCAGCGCCTACGAGTCGGCCGGGGATCTTGGGCGGGCGATCGCCCTGTACGAGCAGACCCTGACCGACCGGGTGCGGGTCCTCGGCCCCGACCACCCCGACACCCTGGCGTCGCGGAACAACCTCGCCGTCGCCTACGAGTCGGCCGGGGATTTCGGGCGAGCGATCCCCCTACTCGAGCAGACCCTGACCGACATGGTCCGGCTCCTCGACCCCGACCACCCCGACACCCTGCGGTCGCGGAACAACCTCGCCGGTGCCTACGAGTCGGCCGGGGAACTGGGGCGGGCGATCGCCCTGTACGAGCAGACCCTGACCGACACCGAGCGGCTCCTCGGCCCCGACCACCCCCACACCCTGATGTCGCGGAACAACCTCGCCGGTGCCTACGAGTCGGCCGGGGAACTGGGGCGGGCGATCGCCCTGTACGAGCAGACCCTGACCGACACCGAGAGGCTCCTCGGCCCCGACCACCCCAACACCCTGATGTCGCGGAACAACCTCGCCTACGCCTACCAGTCAGCCGGGGAATTGGGACGGGCGATCCCCCTGCACGAGCAGACCCTGACCGACACCGAGCGGCTCCTCGGCCCCGACCACCCCAACACCCTGATGTCGCGGAACAACCTCGCCGTCGCCTACCGGTCGGCTGGGGACCTTAGGCCCGCGATCGCCCTGTACGAGCAGACCCTGACCGACAGGGTGCGGGTCCTCGGCCCCGACCACCCCGACACCCTGATGTCGCGGAACAACCTCGCCCGCGCCTACCTGTCGGGTGGGGACTTGGGGCGGGCGATCCCCCTGTATGAGCAGACCCTGACCGACAGGGTGCGGGTCCTCGGCCCCGACCACCCCCACACGAAGGACACTCGGAGGGGGCTGCAGATGGCGGTCGCGGTGGCGGGGGTGCCCATCGACGATGCCGGACTGGTGTCTTACTGGTTGTCGACTCGGACGTGGGCTGAGTCTTTCGCCGTGCTGGACGCGACCGAAGCACGTCTACGCGGCCCGGTCGCCGCTAGGGTGCTCATGGACCTGGCTCAGTCAGGTGATGGCCGGGCCGCGCTGCACCTGGCCATCCTTGACGCCGCGTCGCGGGTCGATCGCCGCGCGCTGTTCGCAGCCGTCACCAACCCGGACGCCGCCCTGACCGCCGCGGCCGGCGCGGCGAACTCCGGAGACTACGACGCCGTACCTACCACCCTCCAGCTCAATCCCCAAGCGGCCTCACATCCCGCGGGCATCGCCCTGCACCTCGTCGCGTTGGCCGCCGCCGGAACCCACGACAGCCTCGCGCACCAAGCCAGGAAGCTCATCGACGCTGGGGACGCACCGGCGATCATCGACGCCCTCCGCCTGATCGCGCCCCTACTCACCTCCGAGGCGATGCGCCAGGCAACACCAGTCGCCCAGGCGGCCCTCATCGGACAGTAGGCCGCCGCACAATTCAGGCTCTCCTGACGCTTCCGGGGGTGGTTGTGCGCACCTGAGCGAGGGCACGCCGTTCTCTGTCTAGGTTCCTGGATTGTCTAGGTCCGGAACTGAAGAGAGGAGGACGGCGTGCGGAGGGTCACTCTATGGCGTGCCCTGCTTCGGGTTGAGAAGTCGGTCATCGAGGGCTTCGAGTTCGATGAGGATGAGCGGATCCTCGTGGCTCGTGCGCGGCCCACGCGGCGGGCGGCAAGCCGGTGTGGTCGGTGCCAGCGGCGGCCCCCCCTGGTACGACCGTGGCCCAGCGCGGCAGTTTACCTCCGGCCGGCCGGTGCGCGCTCCGGGCGGGGGCTTGCGTGACGCTCGAGCGGGTGTGCGCCTAGAACAGGTTCAGGGTGGCCTTGTCCCGGCCCAGCGCAGCCCACACCAACCGACCCGAATCATGGTCGACCCGACTGATTCCGCGTAACTAATAGGTAACGGTGCCCGCGCTTGTAGGAGATCTCATCGATCCCGATCCGGCGCAGCCCAGCCAACCGGTCATGAACCTTCTCCACGTCAGCCCAGACCCGGGTGACGATCGCCCTGACGGTGCGCCACGCGACCCGCATCAACTCGGTCACCGCGGTCTTCGAGCACGGCGTGGCCAACCAGGCGACCTGTTAGTCGAACACCATGGTGTGCCCGGCGGCGTGCCGAGCCCACGGAACCGCCCGGACTGTCGGCCCGTGGGCTCGGCAGTTCACCCGCGGCGCGTCCGCCTCCAGGTAGACCGCGACGGTGCCCCGGTCGCAAGTCACACTGCGTGGCCGCTGGAAGCTCACACCCTATTCCGACAGACCTCGGCGAGATCCCGTCCGGCGTGGGCCGCTCCTGCCTAAGTGACGCTGGGTGAGATGAGACAGATGGACGGTGACCACTCCGAAGTCTCAGTGAGCCACACCCTGTCCCCCGACAGGACGGGCACCCCTGACTCGTGCCACTGTTGGGGAGTTGTCCGGGTCGTTGTGGCGTTGACCTGCGGTGACGGTTCTTGGGGTGGGTCGGATTGGTCACTAAGAACCTGTTGGTGGGTAGCCTCGTGGGGTGGCGTCGCGGTTCGTGAGGAAGGTTCGGACCGCGTCGGGTGCGGTCGCGGTGCAGGTGGTGACCAAGGACGGCGGCCAGGTCATCGAGGTCGATCACGTCGGTTCGGCGCATACGGATGCCGAACTGGCGCTGCTGCTCGAGGTCGCGCGGGAACGGTTGCGCCCCGGGCAGGGCGAGCTTGATCTTGGCCCGATCCTGCAGGTGCCTGCCCGGGTCGATGATGTCGCGGACTGGACCGCTCCCCGGCAGCTGCCGACGGCGGGTGGCGTGGGCCGCGCGCCGGTGGTCACGGCCGGTGGGCGGGTGGTGGCCACCCCGTCGCGGCTGCTCTGGGATGTCCTGACGCAGACGTACGCCGGGTTGGGGTTCGACGCCGTCGGTGATGACGCGTTCCGGGCGCTGGTGCTGGCGCGGGTGATCGAGCCGACCAGCAAGGCCGACACGATCCGGGTGCTGGACGAGATCGGGATCGACCCGCCCTCGTTGCGCACCATGTTCCGGTCCCTGGGCCGGTGCGTCGTCCGGGACTACCGCGACACCCTGGCGCGGGCGTGCTGGGAGCACCGGTGCGCACCGCGGGTGGGGTGGCTGCGCTGGTGCTCTACGACGTGACCACGCTGCACTTCGAGACCGACGACGAGGACGCGCTGCGCAAGGTCGGGATGAGCAAGGAACGTCGGGTCGATCCGCAGATCCAGGTCGGGCTGCTGGTCGACCCGGCCGGGTTCCCGCTGGAGGTGCACTGCTTCGAGGGCAACAAGGCCGAGACCATGACCCTGATCCCGGTCGCTGCGCGCGTTCCAGGACCGCCACCAGATCCGACGACCTGGTCGTCGTCGCCGACGCCGGCATGCTCTCGGCGGCCAACCTGAACGCGCTCGAGGACGCCGGGTTCGCGTTCATCGTCGGGTCCCGGATCAGCAAGGCCCCCTACGACCTGGCCGAGCACTTCGAGGCGCACGGGGACCACTTCGCCGACGGGCAGATCCTCGAATCCACCCGAGTCATGGGCACCGGTACTGCCGCCCGGGACGCGGCGGATCGTCTACCAGTACCGCTTCGCCCGCCGCAAGCGTGACGACCGGGCGATCAACGCGATGGTCGAGAAGGCCGAGAAGGTCGCCGCCGGCACCCGGCCGTTGAAGAAGGACCGGTTCGTCACCCTGCGACGGGGCGGACAAGGCCGTGGACTGGGCCCGGGTCGAACGCGCCCGCCAGCTCGCCGGGCTGAAGGGCTACGTCACCAACATCGCCACCACGACGATGACCGGGCAAGCGGTGATCAGCGCCTACCACGACCTGTGCGCAGGTCGAGCGTCCTTCCGGATGGCCAAGACCGACCTGCGCGCCCGGCCGATCTTCCACCACACCCGCGACGCCGATCGAGGCCCACCTCACCATCGTGTTCGCCGCCCTCGCGATCAGCCGTCACCTGCAGGCCGCCACCGGCCTGTCGATCAAGCAGATCGTGCGCACCCTGCGGGAGGTCCGATCGGCCACCATCGAGATCAACGGTCAACGCCTCACCCTCGATCCCGACCTGCCACCCCAAGCACGCGAGATCCTCACCGCCCTCGGCCATTCAGGACACTAAGCCAAGTGGCACGAGTCAGGTCTCGAGTGAGCCACACCCTGTCCCCCGACAGGACGGGCACCTTCGAGCCAGATGGCACTTGACTGAGGTCAGTCAAAGTCGAACTTCGTCCAGTTCAGCTCTGATCGGAGGACATGGAGGGCCCGACAGTTCTCGACAAGATGAATTGAGTTGGCGGTACCGGGAATAGGTGCGATAACGGGCGACCTATGCAGTAACCAGGCTAATGCGACCTGTGCGGGTGTGAGATCAAGTTCCCGTGCTAATCGCAGGCAGGTCGGATGCCGTACTACTCGCCCGCGTCCGAGCGGGTAGTACGGCAGAAAGACCACCCCATTCTCCTCGCAGTAGTCGACCAAGTGGTCGTCACTGCGATCGAAGACGCTATATGCATTAGAAACGGCCGATACGAGGCCGAGGCCGGACGCGCGCTTGATTTCGCCAAGTGTGACATTGCTGAGTCCGATCCACCGAACCTTACCTTCCTGTTGCAGTTCGAGCATGGTCTGCCAAGCCAGGGGGAAGGCTGATTCACTGTTTAGATCTGATCTCCAGCGCAGCAGTAGGAGCGGTACGGCATCAAGGCGAAGCGTCCTCAACGTGCGTTCGCAAGCGTCGCGGAGCTCGGTCGGAGCAACCCGGCTCTTCGAACTTGGTCGGGCTGGCGGGCTTCCATGTCGGTGACGTGGAGGGCCCGTGACCTCGGTGATCATGGCTGTTGCGAAGCAGTTCACGGTCACGAAGTGAGGTCACGGGCTTGTTCAAGCGTACGCATGTGCAGGGGGATCTGGTCCAGGTCGAGGAGGGTGCCACACGGTTGCTCGGGCTCGAGGGGCTGACGGTCGTGCAGGTCGTGGTTGACGATGCCGGTGGGCGGGTCGTGCACGTGGTGACCGCCGACGAGGTGCCCGCCGGGTGCCCGGAGTGCGGGGTGGTCTCCACGTCGCCGAAGGGGCGGGTGGTGACGTTCCCGCGGGATGTTCCCTACGGGGAGGACCAGGTTCGGCTGGTCTGGCACAAGCACCGGTGGCGCTGTCAGGAACGACTGTGCCCGAGGGGGTCGTTCACCGAGTCGATCGGGCAGGTCCCGGCCCGGGCGCGGATCACCGCCCGGCTGCGCGGGGAGGTCGGGTCCGCGGCCGCGGACCGGTTCAGCTGCGTGCTCGCGGCAGCTGTTCACTACCGGGTGTCCTGGCCGATCGCCCAGGCGGCGCTGGCTGGTCATATCGCCGGCCCGCTGGCCGAACCGCTGCCCGTGGTGAAGGTCCTGGGAATCGATGAGACTCGCCGCGGGAAACCAGTCTGGGCCCAGGACCCGGTGACCCGGCGGTGGCGGATCGCCCACGACCGGTGGCACACCGGGATCGTCGACGCGGTGGGCACAGCCGGGCTGCTGGCCCACGTCGAGGGCCGGACCAGCAACGCGGTGATCGGGTGGCTGGACGCCCAACCGCAGGCGTGGCGTGACCAGGTCACGCACGTGACGATCGACCTGTCCGCGTCGTATTCCAAAGCGGTCCGCCTCGGGCTTCCTGATGCGGTGATCGTGGCCGACCGGTATCACCTGACGGCCCTGGGCAACGGCATGCTCACCGACGTCCGCCAACGGGTCACCCGTGAGTACACCGGGCACCGCGGGCGGGCGATCGACCCCGCCTGGGCGTCCCGGCGGCGGTTGGTCACCGGGTTCGAGAACCTGAGCCCGGAGGCGTTCACCAGGATGTGGAACGGGCTGATCGACACCGGTGCCCCGGGCATCGAGATCCTGCACGCCTACACCGTCAAGGAAGACCTCCGCGCCCTGCTGGCCCTGGCTGGGACGAACCCGACCCGGGCCGAGATCGCCCACCAGCTCGAGCGGTTCTACCGCCGCGCGGCATCCTGCCCAGCACCCGAGGCCCACCGCCTCGCCGAGACGATCGAAGAGTGGTGGCCCGCCATCGAGGCCGCGATCACGACCGGCTACTCCAACGCCCGATCCGAGGGCTACAACCGGCTCGCCAAGCACGTCGGACGCAACGCCTTCGGCTTCCGCAACGTCGACAACCAACGCCAACGCATACGCTGGGCCTGCACCCGCCAACACCGGCGGGCCTCAGCCAAGAACACCCAGATGCCCGCTCAAGTTTGAAGAGCCAGCAACCCTGGGTACGTACGACCCTGATTTCCCGCGTGCGTTGCCGACCTTGCCCACGATTAGGAGGTTGGCCGCATGGCGGCGCAGAACAGGCGCAATAGCGGCATTTACCAGCTCAGGCCCGTAGTACCACGCAGTGTCGAATATCCTGACACCTTCTTCGAGTGCGGTTTCCACGAGTGCCCTTGCTTGCTTCTCTCCGCCGCACAGACCAAGTCCGTTCGCACCGGCTAGATACAGGGTACCGAGTCCAACCCGGTTCGCAGGGTTGACCATTGCTAGCACGAGTCAGCCCGAGAGTTCCCTTGCAAGGAATTCGTCCAAGTCCACCCCAGCATTCCAGAGAACTTCGTAGTATTCGGAGAAGTAGGCAGCCGTCGTTGAATCTGCGACCGCGAACCCGCTCGTACGCTGGACAACCGCGCCTGTCAAGGCAAGGAACACAGCGTGGTCGTCCACAATGGCCATGTTCAGGGCGGGGGCTGGAATTGACCAGTCGACGACACGGACGTGGTATCCAGGCAGACGATCCTGCGTCGACTTGAGACGCTTTGCCCACTCCAACATCCGCTCGTTGCGAACGCTGATAATCCGGCGAGCTCGAATGAGCATCGTCCGCCTCTACCCATTGTTCGAGAGCCTGCATATATTCTCCGGCTTCGATACCGAAATCTTCCGGAGGGTTGTCTCGTATATGTGTGAGGTCGACCTTGGTAGACGCCTCGCTGACGCTCCGTCCTAACTCGTCGTAGAAACTCTGTAGCTTCGCGAAGGTTCTTGCCGAGGTGGATCGCGTATCGCGAAGGTAGCGAACGTTGGTCTTGATCTCCTCAACGGGGTTAAGGAGGGTGATGATGAGGATTAGCGCCAGCAGGACTAGCGGGGTTTGCCAGACGGGCGAAACGTCGAAGACGGCGGTTAGGATTGATGTAATGCCTAGGATGTACAGTCCCCATAGCAGGAATCTGTCCTGCAAATCAGTATACCTAGTCTTCTTCCTACTCACCTTGCCGCCTCCCGCTTGTCGCTATGGCGATCGGAATCGCCACGAATAGCCAACTTAATGTGCCAAGAGCCAAGACGAGTCCTAGTGGCATACCTTTCTTAGCGCAAATATGCACTCCGAGCAGGAATGCTAGAACCGCTGGAATGGTCGCGATAGCGCTGAGCGACGTCGCGCCGACAATCGGCACACCGCCAGAAAGGCCCAAGAACAAGAGACCCGCCAAACTGACTGCCGGGAAGAGCAGGAGCGCTCCCGCTGCTGCGGGACCCAATCTCGTGGCTGCGACCGGGAGGATCGCAACCAGAGTACCGCCCATCAAGAAGCGCGCGACGAACTCGAGCATTGGAACCTCCTCCACCGAGAGGCGACCTCGCACTGCGCGCAGGCAGTCGTCGATGAGCGCCTTCGAAGAGATCTCGATGTTTGTGACGGTCGGCTAGGCCTTCGCAGATGTGGCTGGCTTACTCACCTTGGCCAGCCCAGTGTGCCCTGTGGGAGTCTCAACGAGGGGGCGACGCACCGGCGAGATACGGACTGATGCGAGGCCCACGATGTCACTATGCCTCGACTACGAGTGGGGAGTCGATGCCAGCCGTTCAGCGGCATTGACGCGGACGCGGGGGCCTGGGCATGGTGGCTCACCGCGGCGGGAGACCAGAATCTAGGTCAGTTCCCACTGCGGTGGCCACTGCTGCCACTACTCTGTTGATCGCGGGCTTCGGTGCGTTGGCGTCCCGCATCACCCGACCGACGAGTGCTCGCGCGGCACGGGTTTCTCCATTGGCAGCCCGGTGTGCCAGGTCCGATTCCTGGTCGAGCACCTGGACGACCAGGTCGGAGAAGCTCGGCCTCACTGAGTGGCTCCGACGGTGCAAGCGCGGCGATGAACGCGGCAACCGGTGTCCCGTTGTCGAGAAGCGCAGCAAGCGCAGGGCGGATCTCGTGGGTGGGCAGCGTTCGATCGATGACCGCAGCAACCAGCGTTGAGATCTCGGCGGGCGGCACGCTGAGGTCGGCAACCGAAACGGACCGCGTCCGCGCAAACGTCTTCACTTCGTTGAGCCAGAAGTCCGCTGCCTTGTTAATGGGCGCGCCGTAACGGACGGTCTCCTGCAATTGGGGGACGAGACCAGCGCGGCACAAGCCTCGGCTCATTGCGTTTGACAGCCCTTGGTTGACGAGGCTCGCGACGAGAGCCTCGTCATAGTCGTGACCGCCGCGCCGACGCTTGCGATGCTTATCGGAGAACTCCTCGTACCAACGGCGCAAGGCGACCGGCTCGACCGTCTTGAGGAGCTCAGCGGGGTAGAACGGCTCCTGGTGTGCGTGGACTTCGTACAGAGTGGGGGCGCTCTTGGATGAGTACCGCTTGACCATCCAGATCTGTCGGGTCCGGGAGAGCCGGTGCTGCTTGACCAGTTCCCGACGCTGCGCGTTCGGGATGCTGCCTATTGATGCGACGACAGTGATGTCGCGGCTGAAGGAAACAGTGGGGCGTACGCGGGGCTTGAGCGGAATCCGCGCGAACGCGTCAATTGCCTCTTCGGATCCCGTCCGGAGGAGGTGCCATGCGTCCACGATTCGTCCCAAGCTAATGAGCACGGTCGCCGCTGCCCTTGTCGACGGGTCGTGTCGAATTGGGGGGAGGCTGCGGGGGTTTTGTCGTCGCCGGTTCTGCCAGTCGTCGACGTGGCGCTGCATGGTCGGGTCCGCGATGAGAATCGCGTCGGAATCTCCGCTCCCGCGTAGCGCCGACCTGGCCCTGCCAACGATGTCAGTGCCTGCGATGTAGGACCCGAGGATTTCTAGCTCGTCGGCTACCCAGATTAGGGGGGCACGATGGGCTAGGACCTCCTCGCGGAACAGGAAGTACGCGCCGATGTCGGCGGGGTCCGACAGGAGGTCGAATAGCAGCGCGATCTCTTGTCCAGATGCGATAAGGGGCGTCGCCCCAGCGGGCAGGATACCTGCAGCGGCGAGGTCTCTGGTTGCCACAGCGACGTTGCCGAAGTCGTCGGCGGTCGGGATGAGGACGTGGGCGCGGTCAATGTCGTCGCGATGGAGAACGAAGTCCTGTCCGCTTGGGCCCCTCAGCTCGACCGAGCCATGTTCGTCGAGGAGCCGTAATAGTCTCACTGCTTGGAAGTAGGCGGCGCCGACGGTTTCCCGGACGTCTGCGATCGCCGAGGCGTGGGCGCCACGACGCGCATCATCGGAGAGGAATCCTCCTTTCGCTTCGATGACGAACGCCGTTCGGTTCCAAATGACGAGGCCGTCGGTCTCTCCGTTGGTGCGCTTGTCTGCCGAGGTGTACTTCCCCGAGCCGATCCCGACGGCTTGGGGAAGTCGCATGAGGGTCTCGAAGGCGAACTCTTCGACGACGGCTCCTCGAGCAACGAAGTAGTTCTCGCGGTACTGCGGGCCCCAATGGTGGTCGAGTAAGTCGGTGACGTCGGTTTCGAGTCGGTGTGGCATGACTAGCAGGGCGCGTCCGTTGGAGGTGACAATCGGTCGGCTACGCAGTCCAGCGACGGCATAAGGATCGGGGGTCACTTCGCGCTCGCGCGGGGCTTCGCCAACGTCGCGGGCCGGAACCGCACCGGGGGCCTGGCTATTCGGGATTCGGACCGGTAGAGCGAGGGTGATCACGGGCAGCCAATCGGTTACCTCTGGGCCGAGCGCAAGGAGGTCTGCGTATTCGATCCACACCTGGGGCAAGAACTCGCACACGAGATCGAACTCGCTGCCAGCGAGCAGAGGGCGATCGAGGAGGGTTGGCTGCCGGAGCCAGGCGCGCAACACCGGCAAGCGGTCGCAGCGATCGACGAATGGGCGGTACACCGTGTGCCAGTGCTTCAGGAACGCTTGGCCGATGACGAACAGTCCGGACGGGTCGGTAGGGGTGTAACCCCGGTTACACAATGCGATATGGATGCGGCGGGCGACCGCGGCGTCGTACTCCATGGAGAAGCGGCCTCTTTCGAAGAGCCAGTTCACTGCGAGTGCGTCACCCAGAGCACTGAATGCTGTGCCAGTCCCACCCAGTGCCGCAGCCGGCCGTACCGGGTCAACGTTGGCCTCGTCCTTCTGGTCGTTGCGATTCGCTACATCGCTCTCTGCGTCACTGTCGGGATCTTTGGCAACGTCCTCATTGGTGCTGCCGTCCGGAATGCCGCCTGGCGGCGGGGGGCTGCCTGGACGCCCGAGCAGTCCGAAGTGGGTATAGAGGCGCACTTTCCGCGCGAGTGCTAGGCAATCCAGGGCTCTCTGCACGAAGTCATGGCCAGTGTCATCCGACTGAGCCGGTCCGCGCGGGGCGGCCCGGGACGCCGCCCCGCAGGCCTCCGGGTAGCTCGGGCCGACGGCCAACCCACTTAAGAGCTCGATCTCATAGCCGAAAGCGTTCGGCCCAGTGCTGATCGTGCGCGCGGCGAAATCCGGTTGCCCGAGTAGGAGTGGGACGCCGAGGAGCACTTCGCAAGGCAGCGTTGGCGCGACAGCGCTCAGCTTGTCGAGCGTTTGGGTGAGTTGCTCATCGCAGTAGGCTCGGAAATCGGCTTGTTGGTCTTCGGTAGGCGAAGTAGCCATTGGCGGCATCCGCCGTGAGTACTCGACGCTCAGGATGGCCTCGTGGTGCGCGGCCATCATTCTGGCGGCCGGGCCATCCATCCTTGTGAGCAGAGCAAGGGCATCAAGGTGAAGCGGCTGATCTGAGTACCGGATGCCCATCTATCGCCCCGCTGTCGTCGGTCCGACGCCGTTGGACGTACCGTGGGCATCCAATCACGGCATCTCCACCGGCGACGCTCGCACCGGACGAAACGTCTGCTCACCGGGGTCGGGAAGCGGCCGTGGACGCAGAAGGACGTCCCGAACGCAGGTCCCCAAACTTCCCCTGGGCGGCCATAGGCTGGGATGCTTCGACGCGTCGTCCTGGGCGGAAAGCCCTGCCCGGAGTATCAGCGGGGCTATCGACGACAGGGCTGGACGTCCCGGCCGTCACGACCAGACAGTCACATTGAGCGACCGAACGAGCCCCCGAGACACCTTAGACCGACACTTGAGCGGTCAGATTCACCTCGGGTGTGGGCCGCTTCGGCCTTGGTCACGCTGGGTGAGATAGGACAAGAGAACGGCCGACCACGCTCAATCAGGATGGGGCCGCACTAGCTCCTGCATAGGAGCCGGAAGGACGCGTTCTTGAGGCCAGGAGGGCCGCACGCCCTCAGGGACGCTGACGGGAGGTCTGCGGGCCGCCCCCGAAATCGCCAACCTGAACCGAAGAGGACGTCTAGCCATCTAGATACCTTCGGCTCAGTAGTGGGCCGGAATCGGGGAGGACGCGACCGCGTATCCGGACCCGAGCGGTGAGGTCGTTCCTTGAGAAGCTGGTGCCGTGGACGCGGATCAAGTCGGGAGTTAAGGGGTTGACGAGCTGCACCAGCCGACCTGGTTTGATGAAGATCGTGCGCATCTCCTCGGTCAGGTCGGCCGTGATCCAGTTCTCCCCAGCTTCGTCGAGGTCCAGGGACGTTGGCACAATCGGAACCGGGCGCCCGAATCGGATGAGCTGTGCTAGGACGTCGACAGTGACCAGGTCGATGACGTCGTTGACCGCCCCCAAGGCGCGGGCGTAAGCACCCGCAGCTCCAGTCATCGTCTCGACGACCTGTCGGGTGTAGTGCTCGCGGTACTGGGCGCGACGCATCGCTAAGTTCGGCTCGTGCCGATCGATGACGTCGGCCGCAAGCAGGCCCCGCAGCTCCGCGCACGCGGCCTTGAGGTGGTCCAGGTCCGACGAGGTCAAACCCGCTCGAGCAAGCTCCGAAGGCAAGCCATTCGGGCGTCAGCTTCAGCGCGCTCGAAAGCGCCGTTGTCAGGCGTGCGAGTCGGACTTCTTCCGGGGATCCGAGGAGAGAGGCGGCCTCAATCTGATCCTGGTACTGGAGGCCCGCCGCAAGGTCGGCTCGCCTCCAAGGGTACCGATGCGTCCACGCCTCAGTCGTCCACGCCGACTCCCGGACGAGCTGCGGGGCGCTGAGCATGGGATACCCAGGGAGTCGGGAGCGCATCCACGCCACAGTCGAGAAGTGCGCAACCTCGACCCGCTGGGCCAGCCTCTGGAACTCGCCGAGCTCCTCACTACGGACATCCTTGGTCGCGTAGGGTTGGACTGACAGGCCATACCGAACCTGGGTGGCGAGCGCAAGAGGATGGCCTGCAGATCCTGCGCGCCGCCCGCATCGAGTTCTTGGAGCAGCTTGGCGATCGCGGACTTGGCAGGTGTCCCCGTGGCGGCAATCGTGTTGAGTTTTCGGATCAGGGGCGTTTTGGCCCATGCCTCGGCGAGATCGGCGACCGCGGACCAGACGGCTTCCGTCGTCACTGGAGCCAGCCTCCTTCGGTGACATCCTCCAAGGCCTTCCGGACTAGGCCCGCGGCATCGGCGTTTGGCGGGAGCCGCAACATGGCGTCCACGCTCGAGCTGCCGTGGCTCGCGGCGACGGTGCGCGTGTGGCCGCCCAGCGTGTCGTCGTCGCCAGACATCACGATCCTGATGTCGTCTGTGTGCTCGTACACGATCGGGAACTCGCTGAATGTGGGGATGTTCGTCGCAGTTGTGACCGTTGCCGTGAGGCCAAGGGGGCCTAGCGTGGCGCGTACCAGATCGTCGTGCCCTGGCGGGCTAATCGTGGCGATCAGTCGAAGGAGGTGGTCGCGTCGCTGCTCAAAGTGCTCCCGGAGGAGGTCCACCGCATCCGCGGCCGATGCAGGCTTCCGAGCCGGAAGCGCCTCGGGCGACCGTGTGCGCGCGAGGAGGACAGCACGCCACAGCCGTACCGCTGCGGTCAGCTGACTGTCGTCAAGGGCTAGGACGATCCGCGGCGAGCCCTGGGCGGCCGCCAAGAGCTCCGATTCGTCGAGCCAACCGGGTTCGATGCCGGTCGCGAGCGCAGCGACGATCTGGGCGCCTGTTCGTGCGAGCACCGGCGAGCGGGAGTCGTCGGAGGGCAGAAGGCGGGATAGAACGGAGGCCACCTGGGTCGGACTGTCGGTGTCGGAGATGCGTCTTGAGTCAAAGGCGGCCAGGCGCACGGACATGAAGGGCAGGTCGCGTGCGACCTTGTCAACCAAGGGTCCGGTCAGGCCGCCGGCCTGGGCGGAGAACTCAAGGCGGCGTTCGTCGCCGGCCGTCAGCTGTTCAGGCATGGGCACCAAACCCTGGGCGTGAGCCAGACCAGCGAGGTAGTCCGCATAGGAGTCGTGCATCGGCACGAGAACCTGGGTGGCGCCCAGCGGGACCAGCAGGCCGCTCCGGGTCACATTCGCGGCGATAACCTCCTCATCCGCTCCGAAGTAGGTCCCCGCGAGTCCGTCAACCGCCGAGCTCAACAGCAGTCGGTACTCGCGGGGGTAGACGAACCGTCGACCGCTATCGAGCAGACCAGCGAAGACGATCCCCAGCGCGGCGCAGGTGAGGTCGACGTGAGTCACCTTTGCGCGTTCGGCCAACCGGGTGATCGCGGCTGCGTACAGGGCCGCGTCGGTGTCAAACTCCTCGCCGGACACCGCGAATTGGAGCGCCATCGTGAACAGCATCGGGTTTCCTGCAGCGTCGCCAAGCGGTCGCTCGACTCTGCGGATCAGGTCGCCAATAATGCGTTCCTGGGCAGCCTCGGGGTGTTCTCGCAAGAGGGGGGCAACATTGCTGTCGCACCGGATGATCTCTGTTCGCTGGAAGTGATCGAGTGCTGCCGGGCTCAGTCGTCGGGGTTCGACCGACGTGGGAAGGAGGCTCATGAGCGTTGCCCGGTCGCGACCGACCACAACGACCCGGGCACCGTTCGGCGTCGTCAGAATGGGCCGCAGCTCGTCTCGAAGGTCGTTTCGCATCTGCACGGGAATCTCAGAGGCGCCATCGATCACGAGAGTGACTCCTGAGTCAGCCAAAGCCTGCTGGCCCGTAACGGTGGGTAGTGGTCGGCCGACCAGAATCGAAAGAGCGTCGGCGACAAGATCTGCCAGCCGCCCCGAGACGTAGGACTCGGCATGACCACGAATCAGCGCTCGGCCGGCCGCGGCACCGCGCTGGGTCGCCACCTCGACCGCGCTCGTCTTTCCAGAACCTGTGCGGCCGCTCAGCAGCACGACCGTGTCTCTGCTCACAAGGTCCTCGAGCGGCAAAGCGGGTGAGCCCGGCGGGGCGAGGTCATCGTGCAACTTGAGCTCAACCAGGTTCGATACCGCCTCGGCCATCAAGCTCAGAGATTCGGGCCGAACACGAGTCCAGCGGTCAGCCTCCGGCACTCCGCGGACTCCCCCGAGCAGGTCGCTGATCTGCTGCTTCGTGACGATCCGCTCGGACTCCTCGCTGCTGCCAGCCCGCGATGCGAGATCACGCAGGAGGGCGTCCACGGCCCGCCTTGCCGCTGCCCGGAGGTCCTGTTTGGTGCGCGCGCCCGGGAGCATCGAACACACCTGGCGCTCCGCGATGGCAAGCACGGCTTCGGCGCCGGTGACGTCCTGGCGAACCTTGGTCCGGGCCAGCCGTGTGAGTCTGGGATCCGAGTCGTCAAGTTCTAGGAAGGCCGCCAGCGGCTGAGAGTGCCCATCGCGGGCACGATCCAACGCGTCTCCAAGTTCGGAAGCCGCGGGACCTAGGACGCCGTCGGTGACGAACTCGAAGTCGGCGTCAGCGATGTCGAGGAGTAGCCAGCGGTTGATGGCGTCGAGGATCGGCGCCTTGCCCCACGGCCGGCTCGAGACTCGTGTCTTGACCTGTTTGCCAACCGCCAACGTCCCAGACGTTCGATAGGTCTCGATGTCGAGGATGTCTGCGCTTCCTTCGATCCGCATGCCCGCAAGTGAGTCGTTGTTAAGCACTTCGAGAGCGGTCAGGACGCCCTGGGCGTTCTGATACGCGATGCCGCGACTGGTCTCGACTCCGCCCACGCCTCAAGCCAACCAGACCGCCCGACCAAAGCCGCTGACCGACTACAGAGCGTTTCGCAGACCTGGCAGGTGGAGTGCTACTCCGGCTCGAGCAGGGCCGACCTTGAGCGCGCGCTGCCTTCCCCGGAACCTCCTGCGTGCAACCTCGGGTTGGATCAGGGCCAACCGTCGTGACGTCCAGGGCGCGAGTACGAGAGGCGGACCGTTCCGTCGAGCGTCACAGTGGGCGTCGCACGGTGTGGGTCAGCGGCCCGCGGTGGGTTCGGGTTCCGCGTTGAGGGTTGGAGCCGCGGGGGTGGTGTGTGGCCCGGGGTCTTCGGTGTGGCCGACGCCCGCGTCATGATCCTCGGTCTCTATCCACCCGGTGCCTACCAGGATCTCGGCGATCTCGGCTCGGGTGCGGGATTCCGGCGCTGGGTGTTCTCCGTGGCCCATCATCCATGCGCTGAGCTGGGCAACCTGCTGGGCGTGGCTATTCCTCGACTCGTCGGCGTCCCCGTTCTGCTGGGCCTCCACGGCGAGGCTCAAGAGGTCTTCCCACTCGCCAGTACGTGCGGCATGTCGCACGAGTACGGATCGAGTTTGATCGTCGTCCAGGACGTCGCCTGAAGCGTCTGGTCCGTCGCCCAGGCGCGCTTCGACGTCGTCGATCGATTGAAGCCATGCCGCCTCGTGGCTGAGGACGCTGTTCGAAGTCCGCGGACTGCTTGGGTGCTCAGGGGCGTCGATGCCGCGAGCCGATTGGCGAGTTCGCCGGTGCCACCCAGGCGGCGAGTGCCGCGTGCGCGAGGGGAGCGGCCCGGTCCGCCGGCGGGATGCCTCGCAGGGTCCGGTCGGCGGAGATCCAGTGGCAGATGGCCGTCACGGCGTCGGGTCCGGAGCGGGACCAGCCGACGTGTCGGGCGACCTCAGCGGCTTCGGCGGATGCCACGGCCAGCTGGTCCCACTGCTCGGTGATGGCGGCCTGCCGCAGGAGTGCGTCGCGGGTCGGAGGCGAGGCTCAGGGCGTGGGCGAGCACGGCGGGAGCGTCGCGGCGTTCGACGCGTTCCCACAGCCAGGCTGCCATGTCCATGCCGGTCCCCTTCGCGTCAGCGCCCGACGGCCGGGCCCTGGGCACTCAGTGTGACTCGCCCGGGGCCGACCGCCGCGACTGGGGTCGGCGAGGGGGTCGCGGTGGCTGGGGTCGTCGGCCAGGGCGTCGACCGCCAGGGGGTCCTCGATCGGTCGTGCTGCTGGTCGCCCGGATCAGCGGGGCAGGGTGCGCTGACTGGTCCTCGACCGGCGGCCTGCGGGGCGACGACTCCGGAAGGTCAACCGCGCGCCGTCTCGGCCTGCCGGTCGGTGACAGGTCGACTCGACAGGCCGGACCTCCGGGCGGGGGGCGTCGATCGAGATCGTCGGCGGGCTCTCGCGCGCGGCGTCGGCGACAGCGTGGCGGTCGCCGGCTCGGGCTGTGTCCGCGCGTCCGCTCCCGTCCGGCGTTCGGCGTCGCGGTCGTCCCGATCGGCCAGTTGCTGATCGGCCGACCGCCGCTGTCCGTAGAACAGGTAGTTGGTGATGAGTCCTTGAGCGGTCTGCGCGGTGGAGGCGAGTCGCTGGCCGAGCTCGGCTGTGAGATCGGGGTCGTCGCCGAGGTAGTTGCCGGGCTGTGGCGGCGGCGCTGCGCATGGGTCTCCTTTCGTGGTGGTGGCCGCGTGGGCTACGGCACGGTAGTGCGGCTACGGTGCGACCGGCAGGGGGGCGCGGCGTCGGTAGGCGGTGTCCAGGCCGGAGACGCGCTACGGTGTCGTGGTCGCCCGTGGCGCGCGCCTCGGCGAGCAGGCGTCCGGCTGCCTCGCGCCACTGGGTGTTCGCGGCCGCGTGGGCGTCGAGCGCGGCGAGCAGGTGAGCCTCCTGTTGTTTGGCGGCCGCGATCCACGGCCGCAGTTGCTGCGTCGAGGTAGTCCAGCGCTTGCGGCATCCTGCGGCCGAGAGCGTGCGCAGTTGCTGGGCCTGTGCCCGGTGTACCTCGGCTGCGTGGTGAAGTGCGGCCGTGTGGGTGCGGATGTCGGCGGTGGTCAGTGCGATGGCGACGACGGCCGCGGTGCCGGCGTACTGGGCGCCGCCGGGGGAGGACAGGTACTTGGGGACGTGGGGTCGCGCCGCCAGCGAGTCGGCCCACCGGTCCACGGCCGTGCTGCGCTGCGGCCATCGCGGCTGCTTCCTCGTCCCGGTGGGCTGCGTGGGCCTCGATGCTGTCCAGGTAGGCGCGGGCCAGGTCGTACTGGGCGTGCAGATCATCGAGGGCGGCCCGGATCTCGGTCGGGGGTGCGGGCGGGCCGCCGGTGGCGATGGCCGAGTACAGGTAGGCGGCGTCGGTCCAGACTCCGTGCCGGCCGTGGGATTGTTCGAGGGTCCAGGCGACCTGCCAGAACACGTCACGCATCCAGTACGCCAGCGCGGGATCGGCGTCCGGTCCAGCGTCGATCAGGGCCTGGTCATTGGCGATGACCTGGTCGATGAACTCCGCTCCCCACCCGGCGGCGGCCATCCGCGCTCGGTCGATCATCGCCTGTCCTTCCTGACCATGGATGATGCCCAGCCCGTCGGACAGGCCGCGGGCGTTGATGTGCGCCATCAGCGCCGGCCAGGTGCAGTCCGACCCGAGCGTGCGCCCGGCGAACGCCTTGGGGGTGCGTGCCCGCTTGTCCGGTGGGGCGACGACGCTCCAGCCGGTGATCTGCCCGGGGTTGGTGTGCGAGTAGCGCAGCCGCACCTGGTAGCCCTGCTCCTCGACGAGGGCGATCAGGTGCTCGCCCGGAGATGGCCCGGGCGGCCGCCGAGAGGACGGCGGCTCGGGCGCGGCCCTGCCGGGTCCACATCCGGTCCCGGCCTTCCTGCTGCACCCGCTCCCACGTGGGTCGGCTCCATCGCTGGCGGCTTGGGGTAGGGCGGTCCGGTCTTGGTCGCGGCGGCCATGTCCGAGCGGCTGGCTGGGCCGGTCGGCGCGCACCCCTTGGCCCGGGTCGGTCGGTGAGGTGCGGCCCGCGGCCGGGGGTCAGCCCGAACTCCTGCTCGGCCCAGCGGGCGGCGGCCTTGGGCGGCGAACACGTCGTTGTGGATCGATGCGCGGGTTCCGTCGAGGCGTGCCAGGACGGCCATGACGTGGATGTGGTCCGCGCCGGCGGCGTTGGGGCCGTGCCGCACGGCGACCCATCGGACCGGGTTGTCCGAGCCGTCGGGGTGCAGGCCGGTCTGGTGCATCAGCCGGGCGGCGATCGCCTGCCATTGGTCGTCGGTGAGTTGGCCGTCGTCGGGGTGGGCGGCCATGATCGTGTGCCAGACCGGCGTTGCGCGGCTGAGCGGTGTCCTCCAGCCGGACCCCGGCTGCCGTCTCGTCGCCGATGCCCTGGGCCAGGGTGTGCAGGGCACGCCAGGCGGCGTCCGGCTCGGACCAGTCCACGGCCCGGCACTGCTGGGCCCAGGTGGCGGTGCGGATCGGGTCCCAGCTGGCGACCACCGTCGGCTCGGTGTGCCGGTTGCCCAGCTCGCCGGTCTCGACCCTGCTCGGCGCCGCGCGAGATCGCCGGGGCCCAGCAGGTAGGCCATCAGCTTGCGGGCCGAAGCCCGCGTCGATCCACCCTTGCGGGGCAGCACCTTGACGATCACTGCGGGTGCACCCCCCACGCGGCCGCCCAGCCCAGCGCCACACAGGCCCGCGGAACCAAGGTCGCCAAAGCAGCATCCGGGCCCGGCGGTCGACCGGCGGGCGCGGGCCACATCGACCATCGACCCGACCTCGGCCACCCGGCTGGTGAAGCGCTCCCACCCGGCGGCGTCCACGTCACCAGCCGGGGCGGCCAGAAGCCCGGTCGCGTCCGAGGCCGTCGCACGGGCCAGGCCCGAGCAGCTCCTCGAGCAGCGCGATGTCGTCCGGGACGTCCGATCCGGTCAACGCCAGCCACGCGGCCAAGGTGGTGACCGCTGCGACGTAGTCCGACACGGTCCAGCCGGCGGCATGGCAGGCCTGCGCAAGGGTCTGGTGATCGGCCGGCGTGAACAGGACCTTCGCCCGGTGCCCGCCGCCCGCCTGCCCGCCGCGCAGCGCGTGTCTGGAACTGCCCCGCACGCCCGGCCCGATCGTCCTCATCGACTCAGCCGCGACACGGCAGACCTCGGCGGCGCGTGCACGTTCGACACCGGGCAGGGTGTCGGCCTGGGTAGTGATGACCACACCGGCCCGTCCCACAACCTGGCTGGCCCGGGCCCATTGCCCGGGGTCGGTCCGCTCGCGCAGTGCGACGATCGCCCAGGACACCGACTGCCACCGCTCCAGCACCTGGCCCCACAGCAGCGCCCGAGAGGTGCACCTCGGCGGCACCCGGCGCTCCCCCTCCACGACGAGTCCACCCACGACCACCTGAGACGCCCAGGTCGCCGGCGCCATCCCGGCCGCCGCAGCCGCAGTCGACACAGTCGCCCACTCCCGCGCGGACCACGTCGGCCGCACCTCCCGCACCCGAACCCGTCGACGCGACTCGAGCTCGCCGTCGACGTCTGTGAGCCCCTCCCGCGGGTGGGCCCGATCCCGGGACGGGCCCCCGTCGGGCGGCGTTACGGTGACTCGGGTCGTCTCGGCGGTCACGTCCTTGGCCGTCCAGCCAGCAGGGACGCGCTGGCCCGAGGGGGGACTCCGGTTCCCGAAAGGGGACTTGCCTGCCGCAGCAGGGACGCGCGATGAATACGCGCGGGGACGCCGACGCGTCCACAGGGACGCCGCACGGCGTCGTCCCCCTCCCTATATCTTGCCTGCAAAACAGTCATCCACAGGGACGAAAGGGCCCGATCAGTGCGCGGGGGAACCATGGTGACACGTGTCGAAGACCTCACTTCTCAGCCCTCCGACGGGGGGCCGGCGGTGGCGGTGGAGGTGCTGCGCCCGCCGCTGCGAGCTCGTCGGCGGACCAGACCTGGGTGGCTTGCGCGTACAGCTCGCGGTACTCATCGGCTGCTCGCGCGTACGCCTGCCGGGCCGTGGTGAGGGTGGTGCCGGCGGCGTGCAGGCGCCGTTGCGCGGCTTGCAGATCTCGGGCGAGCTGCTGCGCCCGGGTCCGAGCGGTGGCAGTCAAGGCGACCGCCAAACCGGTGACGTCATTCATGGGGACCTCCTGAGAATCCGATGGGTTGATGGACGCGGGCGACCAGGACGCCGGCGACGGGAAGCCGGATGCGAGGTGCGGGGTGGCACTCGGGTGGAACGCGGGTCACCATGGCCAGTTGGCCGGCGCGCGCCTCAGTGCGGACATGTCCCAGCGGTTCCGACGTCATTCGTTGGGCGGGGACCAACGCGCTGGGTCGTACGCACGAGGCCTTGCCCGGCGAAGGCAGCGCGACTTCATCCGCCGGGCCTGGATGCACCTGGCACTTGTCGCCCTCGCCATCGCCGTTGTTCTTGGCGTCACTGTGGCCCTGACCCCCACTAGCTTCATGAGCGGCTTGATCGTGGGAATGGGAGTCGCGGGGACAGCCGGTGCACTGTGGCTGTGGATCGTGGAAGCCACCGGAACGGCGCCCACCATGATGGGTGACCTCGGCGAGCAGTGGACCGCCCAGGAGCTGCGCCGGCTTCGCCGGAAGGGTTGGCAGGTCGTCAACCACGTGACGCTCACCGCCCCGGACATCGACCATGTCCTGGTCGGTCCCGGAGGGATGTTCGCGATCGAGACCAAGTGGTCGGCCACACCGTGGACGGTCGACGACGCCCGCATCCGGTCCGCCGCTGGGAGCGCCTGCCGCAACGCCCGACGCCTCGGGCTGTGGCAGAACCTCAAGCCAGCCCAGGTGGGCCAGGTCCGTCCGGTGGTTTTCCTCTGGGGCGCCGGCGCCGGGGAACTCCCCGAGAGCTTCGAGGTGGCCGGCGCGACGATCGTGCCCGGGCACGCAGCGGAGGCATGGCGTCAGCGCTTGGAAGATGGTCAGTTGGCGGCGGAGCAGATCCAGGCAGCCTGGAGCGCCCTGGATGCGCACTGCCGCAAGCGGGACCAGATCGAGCAGGGCCTCTACCCCTTGCCGATGTCGATGTGGGAGTGGGCCATGCGCGTGGTCTTCGCCCTGACCACGGCATGTGCCGGGCTGCTTGCTGCGGCGCGGGTGCCCAGGGTGACTGACTCGAACCTGGGGATGGCCGCCGGCTGGGCGCTGCTCCTGGGGCTGGGGGTGCTCGCCGCTCGCATCCGGCCAGGCAGATTCCTGGCGATGGCGTGGGTTGCGGGCGTTGCTGTCGTCCCGGTGCTCGTTGTAGGCGTTCTGCTCGTGGACATGGTCAGTGCCTCGTGACCGCTGTTCGGCCGCGACCCGCCCAAGTCGCTCAATCGCCCCTTCCTCGGTGGGTTCATGACCGGCTGGAGCGGTGACGTCGCCGGCTGGTAGCGGCCAGCGGGGGTCTGTAGCGGGTGAGTAGCGGGGGTCGGCGCTACACATCTGACCTCTCCCTTGTGCTCATTTCTATGGTGTTGGGGGGTGGGGAGGGTGTTGTAGCGGCTGTAGCGGCGTTCCCGGAGATGGTGGGCGGGAGATACCGGATCCATGCGTCGCGCAGATCGGCCTGCTTGTAGCCCTTCACGACGAGGGGGCCGACGCGGATGTTGGCCGAGCGGATTCCGAATCCCTTGAGTCGGCGCGCGAGCCCGGCGGCGTCCAGCGGCTTGCCGCGGAGGTCCCGCCACGGCGATTCGTCGAGTGTGTGTAGGCCGTCGATCAGGACAGTGGTCGGGAGGGCATCGGGGTGGCTGGCGTCGTCGAAGAGGACCCGGAGGTCGCCCAGCAGAGTGACGGCAAGCGAGGGGTCGATGGTCGGCGCCCTGGTCACGAAATGGGCGCAGGCCTCGCGGGCTCGGATGGCCCACTGCGGGCTGAGCGACTCGGCGATGCCCAGCAGTGGTTCCCAGACGTCGGCTGGTCGATCGACCACACCGTCGGGGAGCAGCGGCTCATCGACGGGATTGATCAGGTCCAGCGCCTCAGCCAGGCGTTCGCCGATGGCCAGCCCTTGCGGCTCGTGCAGGCGCAGTCGGTAGGGCTCGACCTGCTCGTCGGCGGCGCGACGGCGCATCCGCACGACGATGGCGCGGGAGGCGATGGTGGCCGGCAGGTCATCGAGTCCGGCCACGGCGACTGCCGCGAAGGCGGGGAAGGCTGCGACCTTCTGAGAGGTGCCCAACCCGACACACCGATAGGCGACGCCGGAGCGTCGGTGGCCGGCGTTGAGGAAGCCGCGGACCTCCTCGTTATCCTTGGCCCTCGGTCCGAAGATGGTGTCGATCTCGTCGAACAGGATCGTCGGCCGCCGGTCCAGGTCGGCAACCGAGCGGAAGAGCGCCGCCGGGGTGCAGTTGATGGCGTGCATCGGATGGCGCACAAGTGAGCCGATGACTTCCAGCGCGCGGGTCTTGCCGCTACCCGGCTCGGGGGACAGGAACGCGAGCCGGGGTGTGGAGTCGAACGACTCGATCAGGTAGGTGTGGGCGACCCAGAGAGCGGCCGCGACCCGAGCGTGTTCGCTGGGCCAAGCCACGAATCGGTCGAGGAACTCGGCGACGGCGTCGAGCGCGGCGACCGGGTCGACGTCGCGGTGAAGACCGGGGACCGAGCGGGTCTGAGCTCGCTCCGGGGGTGGGGCGGCGGAACTGGCCGCCGCGCGTTCCATGGGGTTCCCTGCCTGTCCGGGGGCTACGCCGCCCCGCCGATCAGCTCGCGCAGCTGATCGGTGGGGATGACCAGGCGGGTGCCGATGCGCACGACGCGCAGGTCACCTCGGTTGGCCATTGCGTAGGCCTGGCCTCGGCTGATCGACAGGATCACCGCAGCTTCGGTGACGCTGACCGTGGGCCGGGTCGAGAGGAGCTCGATGGGGCTCTCCTTGGCTCCGCGCCGCTTGCTCATCGCATGTACCTCCTGAACACAACGTGGGACGATTGACGCAATAACCGTGCCACGACATGATGGACGCATGGAAGGAGCGAACACCTCCACATTTCGTCCCACTCTGACGGTCTGGCCGGCCGAGCCGCCGAGCCTTCCGCCGGTGGTCGTCGAGGAACTCCGCAGGCTCCCCGGCGCCGAGTTCATCAGTTGGGACCCCCACCCGAACCCGCCGCGCACCGAGGTCTTGCCGGAGGACTTCTGCCTGCGCGAGTGCCTGGTCACCGATCCCGACGACCTCGATGCCGTGTTCGATCTCGTGTCCCGCTGGGGCCGCCTCACCCCGCTGGAGTCACACCTCCGGAGCCCCTTCGATTCCCTGCCCGCCGGCTTGGACTGGCTCGTCCCCCAGATAGCTGACGAGACCAACCGGAAGGCCCTCCGTCGGCTCGCGCCCGCGGCTGAGAACCACGGCCCCTCGTCTCCACGCGCGCACTCGCTCCTCCTCGAGGCGCATTACCTGCGGGTACTGCAAGACCCTGACCGGCCATGTGATCCGCAGTGCAGCGGCTGATCCGCCCATCGACGCCTGGACCCAGAGCGGCTTCCGCAGCGACGATCCCGAACCCTGGGGCGCGTTCGTCATGGCGATGAACGCCGCGCTCAAGCCCTTCTCCGTCCACGTCCGCTACCCCGGCGCCGATGCCCTGCTCGACGCCCCCAGCACCTACGAAGTTGCCGTCCTCCAACTCGCCCAGCTCATCGCCGAGGACCGACAAGTCCGCCCATGCGCCAACGAGCGCTGCACCCGACTGTTCACCCGCCAACGAGGCCGAGCCAAGTACGACAAGACCGGCCACTCCACCGGCGTCCTCTACTGCTCGGCCCAGTGCGCCAAAGCCCAGGCCGAACGCAACCGCCGAGCGCGCCTCCGAGCGGAGGATGTAGCGGGCCGGCTCACGCCTGAGAACTGACATGCCGCGACACGGGAAGCCCATCTACGAGGTGAAGGCCAACGGCCAGATCCGATGGAAGGTCTACGTGTCGATCACGCGCGGTGGTCAACGCAAGCGGATCAGCAAGACCTTCGACACGTACGAGGCCGCTGAGCAGTACTACGCCCAGAACCAACTCGGCGACGTCGTGGCCCGCACACGCGACACGTTCGACGACTGGGCCGACCAGTGGGTGGAGAGGAAGCGGGACGAAGGATGCCGCCAGATCACCCTGTCGGGATACGAGACAGATCTCAAGAGGCCTCGAGCGGCGTTCGGCCGGTATCGCATCCAAGAGGTGACTGAGCGACAGATCGAGAACATCGTGCGGAAGATGAGGGACGAGGGCTTGACCCGGCGCAGTTCGGCCAAGATGCTCACCACCCTTCGGGCGGTCTTCGAGCTAGCGCTACGCAAAGGGGTCCTCCGGTTCAACCCCGCCAAGGACGTCACGCCGATGGGCCGCGCGTCGAAGGAGCGAGACGCACTGACAGCTTCGGAGTTGGAGAAGCTGCGCAAAGCCATCATCGGCAACCCGTGGGAGGCCTGCTGGATGCTGACCCTGGCAGGGCTCCGCCGCTCCGAACTGCTTGGCCTTCGCTGGGGCGACTTCGATGCCACTACCGGGGAACTCACGGTGAGACGAGGGCGCGTCGCTCAAGGAGGGGTGGGTGACCCCAAGACCGTGCGGGGCAGGCGGGTCCTTCCCCTCGACCAGGAGCGCATGGACCTCCTCGATGCCCTTCGGTCGCGGCAGAGCGAGGTGTACGGAGCCGACCAGGTCGCCGACGGCTTCATCTTGATCAATGAGTTCGGCCGGCCCATGCGCCCCGAGGACTGGACCCGCCGGTGGCGCAAGCTCTGCAAGGCCACCGAGGGCGTGCGGGACGATCACACCCTCCACGCCGCACGACACTCCACGGTGACGTTCATGCGTAACGCTGGAGTCCCGGATCACATCGTCGCCGCATGGCACGGCCACGATGAGGTGATCATGCGAAGGACCTACTCCCACGTCCACAACACGCAGATGCGGGTCGCCGGCACGGCTCTTGCTTTCGGCTCGGGGTCGGAGTAGTCCACCGACCTCCCGCCCACGGGACCGAGGCCGACGCACGATCCGCCGCCCTGTGATCCCGAGAGCCGGAGATCCGACAGATGCACTTCGTCAAGGGCCTCACATGGCGTCTCGCAAGGTCCCGTAGGGGCCTGAACCGCGCGCTCCCGGGGGATCGTAGGCACTTTGTAGGCACCTACTGGATACCCCCAGGGGTAAACCGCGTCAGCCTGACCACCCCCTGACCTGCCCCAATACAGAGCCGACGCCCGGACTCGAACCGGGAACCCCCTGTTTACAAGACAGGTGCGCTGCCAATTGCGCCACGCCGGCACGCACCGCGAGGTGCGCGCACAAGGGTAGGGCACACCGCAGGGTTGTTGGGCTACGCGCACCTGCGCACGGCATGATGCGCGGCAGGCGGTCTAGGCGAGCGCCAGGCACAGAGAGCAAACCAGGGCGACGGAAGGGCGGGAGACCATGAGGCGACGAGCCGCCATCACCGTGGCCGCACTGACCGCGATCCTGGCGCTGGCCGCCTGCGGCTCCGGCGCCGATCCGACCCCACCGTCTGGCAGCCCAGCGACCATCGCCTCAGCGAGCCCTGCCACCTCCTCCCTGCTGATCTGGTCGGACCCGGACCACGCCGCCGCACTCGAGGCGACGGCCGCCGCCCACCAACTCGCCACCGGCGTCGAGGTGAACGTGCAGACCGTGGGCACCGATGACCTCTCGACGATCCGGACCAACATCGTCGACCTCGCACCCCAGGGCCAGGGTCCTGATCTCTTCGTGGGCCAGAGCGAGTGGGTCGGGCAGTTGGCCGATTCGGGCCTGCTGGCTCCCGTGGACCTCACCACGCAGCAGGCCAACTTCCGCCCCGTCGCCGTCGACGGCTTCACCCTGGAGGGGCGCACCCTCGGCGTCCCCTTCGGCACCGAGAACCTCGCCCTGTTCCGCAACACCGACCTCGCCCCGCAAGCACCGGAGTCCATCGACGTGATGGCCCGCACCGGTCTGGAGCTCAAGGACGAGAACAAGAAGGTCCTGCCGATCGCGCTGCCCGTCGGCGCCTACGGTGACGCGTACCACTGGTACCCGTTCTACAGTGCCGGGGGCGGGCGCATCTTCGGGTTGGACTCCCGCGGCAGCTACACGACCGACGAGCTCGAGGTGGGCAAGCCCGGCAGCATCGAGGCAGCCGCCCAGCTGGCCACTCTCACCCAGGACGGCGCCCTCGACCCCGACACCACCCTCGACGGCGCTCTCACCGCGTTCACCGAGGGCCGGTCGCCCTACCTGATCTCCGGCCCGTGGGCGATCAAGCCCGTGCGTACGTCCGGTGTGCCGTTCACCGTCGAGGCCGTGCCCGGTTTCGACGAGGTGCTGGGCTCCCGCAGCCAGGCCCTGGTCACCTCGGTGGGCCTCATGCAGTCCGCGTTCGCCCGCAACGCCCCCGCTGCCGCCCAGTACCTGAGCACCACCCTGATGACGAGCGCCGTAATGACAGCCCTGGCGAAACCCGGTGACCTGGGCCCGGCCTGGACCGCGGCCTACACGACTGCTGCGGCAGCCGACCCGGTGCTCAAGGGTTTCGGGGACTATGCGGACGCGTCGGTCCCCACCCCCAATCTGGCCGTGATGGAGGCGGTCTGGCCGGCTCTGAGCAGAGCGCAGGTCGACGTGATGGAGGGCGCACGGCCAGCACCGACGATGAAGGCCGCCGGCCGCGAGATCCAGGCGGCGATCGACGCCGGCTGAGTCTCGACAACGGCTCCTGCTCGACAGGGAGGCGGCGCCCGCTCTGAGCTCAGTCCCTCGCCCGCCCGCCCCCGAGGAGCGCAGGTTTGATTACGGTTTGATCACAGGTAGCCCACCGCCCCCGCCACGCGTACCGTCGGCGCGCGAAGCCGTCACCCACGCGCGATGATGCCCTCGGCGGGGCCCAGTGTGGACGGGTCCCGGGTTCCACTCACCAGAAACGGGAGCATTCATGCGCCGCACAACAAAGGTCGGGGCTGCAGCCGCAAGCCTCGCACTCGTGCTCACTGCCTGTGGCAGTGACAGCGAGACCGCAACAGACAACGGCTCGCCGGCCCCCACGGCCGCAACGAGCACGTTCACCATCTGGGCCGATGAGGTCCGTACGGCCCCGATCCAGGCCGAGTGCGACAAGTTCGCCGAGGCCAACGGGATCACCTGCGACGTCGTGCAGATCGACTTCGGCGACATCCGCAGCCGCGTCGTCCAGGGCAGCCAGACCGGCGATGTGCCGGACCTGTTCATCGGCGCCCATGACTGGCTCGGCGAGCTCGTCACCAACGGTGTCGTCACACCGTTCGACCTCGGCAGCAACGCTGCCAACTTCAGCGAGGTTGCCGTCCAGGCCGTGGCCTACGACGGCAAGAGCTACGGCGTTCCCTACGCCGTGGAGAACGTCGCCCTGCTGACGAACCCGGCGCTGTCCCCGGACTGCCCGGCCACCCTCGATGACCTCGTCAGCGCTGGCAAGGCCCTCAAGGACGACGGCAAGGCCTCGCTTCCGCTGGCCCTGCAGATCGGCGACCAGGGCGACGCCTACCACTGGCAGCCGCTGTACACGGCCAACGGCGGATACATCTTCGCCCAGAACCCCGACGGCACCTACAACGTCGAGGACATGGGGGTCGGCGGTCCCGGTTCCATCGCCGCAGCCGAGTCGCTGCAGCAGATGGCCGACGACGGCCTGATCAAGGCCTCGGTCACCGGCGACATCGCCAAGGAGTCCTACAACGCCGGCGATTCCGCGTGGTTCATCACCGGCCCGTGGAACGTCACGGACGCCGTGGCTGCTGTGCCGGACACGATGGTCTGCCCCGTTCCCGATGGCCCGTCGACCTCGTCAGCGTTCATCGGCGTTCAGACGATGTTCATCCCGACGAAGGCTGCGAACGCGCTCATCGCGCAGACGTTCCTCAACGAGTACGTGATGACCACGCCGTTCATGGACGCCATGTACGTCGCCGACCCGCGGCCGCCGGCGTGGACCGAGTCCGCGGACAAGGTGTCCTCCGACCCGATCGTCAAGGGGTTCATCGACTACGGCAAGCAGGGCATCCCGCAGCCGTCCGTGCCCGAGATGGGTGCCGTCTGGGAGGCGCTCGGCCTGGCCGAGTTCAAGGTCGCCTCGGGTGAGGACCCGACCACGACCATGACCGAGGCGGGCGACGCCATCAACGCGTCGATCGCTGCCGGCTGATCAGGCACTGAACAAGAAGGGATGAAGAACCCGACCATGAGCCTCACCACCGAACGACCGGCGGCAGAAGCCGCACCCAAGTCGTCGAAGTCCGTCACAGCTGGCGGTCTGACGATCAAGTTGGTCCTCGTCGGTCTCATCGACGCGCTGCTGATCTGGATGCTTGCCCAGGCGCTCGCTGATGGGTGGACGCTCGCGGTCGGGTTCTTCATCCTGGCCCTGGTGGCCGTGAACGTCACGTACTTCACCAAGGGCCTGCCCATGAAGTACCTGCTGCCCGGCCTGCTCTTCCTCCTGGTCTTCCAGGTGTACACGATCGTGCTCACCGCCCAGTCCAGCTTCACCAACTACGGCACGGGCCACCTCGACGACAAGGATTCCGCGATCAACGCGCTCGTGATGCGCGGGGAGCGTCCTGTCGAGACCTCGGCCGACTACCCCGTGGTCCCGATCGAGTCCGGCGGCACCGTGTCGATGCTCGTCACGTTCCCGGAGGGGACCCCGACCGCAGGAACTACCTCCATCGGGACCGTCGACGGCCTGACCCCCGTGGCCCCGACCGACCTGGTCGTCGCAGGTGACAAGGTCACCGGCGTGAACGGCTACACCTCGCTGAACCTGGGCACCCTGTCGGGGAACGCGGACTTCAACGCCCAGTGGCAGGAGTTGCGCGTCCCACTGAACCTCGAGACGGGCACCTACCTGCGCGCCACCGGCGTGTCGGTGGCCAAGGAGGTCCGTGCCGGCAGCGTCTACGACCCGGAGACCGACACCCTCACCGACACCACCACCGGGGTCGTCTACACACCCAATGACACCGGCAACTTCGAGTCCCCTGATGGCCAGATCCTGCAGCCGGGCTGGAAGGTCTTCATCGGCACCGAGAACTACACCTCGTTGTGGCAGAACCCCCAGATCCGCGACCGGTTCGTCCCGATCACGCTCTGGACCTTCTTCTTCGCCTTCATGACCGTGTTCACCACGTTCTCCCTGGGCCTGCTGCTGGCGGTCATCATGAACGACCGCCGGATGAAGGGGATGAAGTACTACCGGGTGCTGCTGATCCTCCCCTACGCGATGCCGATCTTCCTGACCGCTCCGCTCTGGCGGGGCATGCTCAACACCGACTTCGGGTTGATCAACCAGATGCTGCCCGGTGATCCCATCAACTGGCTCGGAGAGGCGAACCTCGCCCGGTTCTCGGTCCTGGTGGTCAACCTCTGGATCGCCTACCCCTACTTCTTCCTGATCTGCACCGGCGCCCTGACGGCCATCCCGGCAGACCTCAAGGAGGCCGCGTTCGTCGACGGCGCCAGCGGGATGCATGCGTTCCGCACGGTGGTGCTTCCCCTGCTGATGATCTCCACCGCACCCCTGCTGATCGCGTCCTTCACGTTCAACTTCAACAACTACACACTCATCGAGATGTTGACCGGAGGTGGGCCGTTCCCTGGCCAGATCAGTGATGGCGGCCAGACCGACCTGCTGATCAACTGGACCTATCGAATGGCCTTCAACCAGACCAACCAGAGACTCGGACTGGCCTCGGCGATCGCACTGGTCATCTTCATCGTCGTCGGTTCCATCTCAGCCTTCTCATTCCGGTACACCAAGAAGCTCGAGGAGATCGGCGCATGAGCACCCCGACCGAATCCGCTGCCACCCCGATCAAGGTCCAGCGCATGTCCTTCGGCCGCTGGATGAAGACGGTCGGGTGGCGGCACCTGATCCTCGTCATCGCCGTGCTCTTCGCGTTGTTCCCGATCTCGTACATCATCAACCTGGCCTTCAGCGAGGGGAACACGCTGACCTCGGCCTGCCCGACGAGCCTGCAGGGAGCGGAGACCGTCCAGTGCGTCCTGCCGCTTCCGCCCTATGACACGCAGAACTTCACCAATGTCCTGAACAATCCGCAGCGGCCGTTCTCCGTCTGGTTCCAGAACACGCTGATCATCGCGACGGTGGTGTCCTTCTTCTCGGTCTTCATGGGTGCGTCAGCGGCGTTCGCGTTCAGCCGGATGCGCTTCAAGGGCCGCAGGGCGGGCCTCACGTCGCTGGTGCTGGTCCAGATGTTCCCAGCGATTCTGGCCATCACGGCGATCTTCCTGCTGCTCTCGACGATCCGCGAGACCTTCCCCGCTATCGGCCTGGGCACCATCTGGGGCCTGATCCTGGTGTATCTCGGCGGAACCCTCGGGGTGAATACCTACCTGATGAAGGGCTTCTTCGACACGATCCCGGTGGAGATCGACGAGTCGGCCAGGATCGACGGAGCAAGCCACGTGCGGATCTTCTTCGGAATGATCCTGCGCCTGGCCGCGCCGATCCTCACGGTCGTGTTCTTCGTCTCCTTCACGGGCATGTTCAACGAGCTCGCGATCGCCTCGGTGGTCTTGGCCGACCAGCGCGACACCACACTGGCCGTGGGCCTGTACTCCTACGTCAGCAACCCGCTGCGACAGGAGTGGGGCCTGTTCGCGGCCGGGGCGCTGATGGCGGCGATACCGGTCCTCGTGGTGTTCGCCTTCGCCCAGAAGCAGCTGGTCACCGGCTTGACCGCAGGCGCGGTCAAGGGCTGATCTGCGCACATGACGATGGGACCGACGTCGAGCGGGTCGCTGCTGGGCGCCCCGCACCACGACGGCTCCCCCGGCTACTGCCCCGACCCGCCGCAGCAGCACGGTGATCAGTTCACCGTGCTGCTGCGCACCTCGGCCGCTGACCCGGTCCGTTCGGTGGCCGTGCGCCAGGTGATCGACGGGGAACCGGAGTTCGCACCGGCGCGCATCGACCGCCAGGACCCCACTGGTACCTGGTGGCGCGCGGACCTGAGCGCCCACAACACCATCTCGCACTACCGGTTCCTGCTCGACGGGGGAGCCACCGGATACCGCTGGCTGACGGCTGCGGGGGTGGTGGACGCGGACCTGCCCGACGCCGCGGACTTCCGGGTACCCATCGCCGACGCGCCACCCCAGTGGCTCGAGGACGCCATCGTCTACCAGGTGTTCCCCGACCGGTTCGCGCGCAGTGGCCGGGTGCGGGAGCCCACACCGCCGTGGGCTGTCGCCGCAGCCTGGGACGATCCGCCGGAGCCGGGCGGGCGCCCCTCGGCCCGTCAGCTCTACGGCGGCGACCTGTATGGCGTGGTCGATCATCTGGACCACATCGAGTCCGTGGGCGCGAACACGCTCTACCTGACCCCGGTATTCCCCGCCGACTCCAGCCACCGGTACAACGCACGCAGCTTCGACCAGGTCGACCCCCTGCTCGGCGGAGACGCCGCCTACCGGGCTCTGATCGATGCCGCCCATGCCCGCGGGATGCGGATCCTGGGCGACCTGACGACCAATCACACCGGCAGCACGCACGACTGGTTCGCCGCGGGCCGGGCAGATGCCGCCACCCCGGAGGCGGACTTCTACCTCTTCGACCCGCCGGGACCCGACCCGGCGACACCCCGCGGCTACGTTGGTTGGCTGGGACACCGCACTCTGCCCAAGCTCGACCACCGCAGCCCGGAGCTGGCCCGGCGGATGCTCTCGGGCCCGCAGAGCATCGCCGCGCGCTGGTTGGAGTTCGGTCTCGACGGGTGGCGCATCGACGTGGCCAACATGACCGGGCGCTACCAGCAGACCGACCTGAACCACCAGGTGGCGCGGATGCTGCGCGCGACGATGGCGGAGTCCTCCGGAGAGACCTACCTGGTGGGCGAGCACTTCCACGACTTCCTCGGTGATGTCGACGGGACCACCTGGCACGGCATCATGAACTACTCAGGCCTGGCCCGGCCCATATGGACCTGGCTGGTCCGTCCGGACTCCCCGTTCGGCAACTGGCTGGGTGCGCCGGTGGCGCACTGGCCGCAGCTGCCGGGCCCGTCGGTCGCGGCAACCATGCGGGCGTTCAGCGCGATCCCGTGGGCGGCACGACAGGCCAGCCTCACGATGGTGTCCAGCCACGACACGCCCCGGATCGCCACGATCACCGACGATCCACGCCTGACCGAAGTGGCCTTCGCGGCCATGATCGCCCACCCAGGCGTGCCGATGATCTGGGCGGGCGACGAGATCGGACTCGAGGGTGCCACGGGCGAGGCGGGCCGGGTACCCTTCCCGTGGGAGCGCCCTGAGCTGTGGAACCGGGAGTTGATGTCCGTGTTCGGGCGGCTTTGCGCCGTTCGCCGCGACTCCGCTGCCCTTCGTCGGGGAGGCTTGCGTTGGGTGCACGTCGACGACGATCGGATGGTGTGGCTGCGGGAGGCGGACGAGGAGTCCGTGCTCGTCCTGTTGGCCCGAGCAGCCGGTCCCTCGATCCGGCTGGCAGCCGACCTGCTCGGCCTGGCTGAGGGGAAGCACGCGCAGAACATGTACGGAGGTGCGACACTCCGGCACGTAGCAGGTCTGGCGGAACTGCCAGGTGATGGTCCGATGGTGCAGATGTGGCGACTGCCGGGGCTGCACAGCCCCGGTCGATGAACAGGAGCAGGGATGGCAAGCGTCGAACTGGACAAGATCAACAAGGTGTATGACAACGGCTTCCACGCCGTGCAGGACCTGTCGATCGAGGTGGCTGACGGCGAGTTCCTCGTTCTGGTCGGTCCCTCGGGCTGCGGCAAGTCCACCGCCCTGCGGATGGTCGCCGGCCTGGAGGACATCTCCAGCGGCGAGCTGCGCATCGGCGGCAAGCGGGTCAACGAGCTGGAACCGCAGGACCGCGACATCGCCATGGTGTTCCAGTCCTATGCCCTCTACCCGCACATGACCGTGGGCGACAACATGGCCTACGGCCTGAAGCTGCGCAAGATGCCCAAGGACCAGATCGCTGCCCGGGTCCAGAAGGCCGCGGACATGCTCGAGCTCACGCCACTGCTCGAGCGTCGGCCCAAGCAGCTCTCCGGTGGCCAGCGCCAGCGTGTGGCCATGGGCCGTGCGATCGTGCGCGAGCCGCAGGTCTTCCTCATGGACGAGCCGCTGTCCAACCTCGACGCGAAGCTGCGCGTGCAGATGCGCGCTGAGATCTCCGCAGTGGTCCGGGCCCTGAACACCACAACCCTCTACGTCACCCATGACCAGACCGAGGCCATGACGATGGGCGACCGGATGGCCGTCATGAAGGCCGGCGTGCTCAACCAGCTCGGCACGCCGAGCGAGTGCTACGACTCCCCCAACAACATCTTCGTCGCGCAGTTCGTCGGCTCGCCCCCGATGAACCTGGTGATGGCCGACCTGATCGACAAGGGCGATCGGCTGGTCCTCAAGGTGGGCGACGTCGAACTCACTGCGCCCGAGACCCTGCTGGCGGCCAAGCCGGCCCTGCGCGGCTACGCGGGCAAGCGCTTGGTCATGGGCGTGCGCTCGGAGGACATGGAGGACTCCAGCCTGCGCGAGGGCCCCGTCGACCAGCGCCTGCAGGCCAAGGTGACGCTCACCGAGGCCCTCGGTTCCGAGATCATCGCGCACTTCACGTTCGACGCGGATCGGGTCGAGACTGCCGACACGAAGCTGCTGGCCAAGGAGTCCGGCGAGACCGAGCTTCACACCCTCGGCGAGGGCGTGAAGTGGGTGGCCTCCTTCGGGCCCCGCTCGCGGGTCCGCAACGGCGACACCGTCGAGATCTCGGTGGACATGGAGCGCGTCCACTTGTTCGATCCCGAGACGTCTGAGTCCATCCGATCCTGAGCGAGGGTCACCGCCCGGGCGCGCACCTGCGTACCCGGGCGGCGGTCCTTCACCCGGTTCGTTCGATTCGCCGGTTCACCCGGTTCAGCCCTGACCTTCCTCGAACACAACGCGGATGCCCTCCAGCGCGAGGGATTCGGCCGGCTCGACGGTCCCCGGTCACAATGGATGCATGACGCAGCAGCCCTACGCCCCCACCGCCCCCGCCCAGCCAGATGCCGCCCCGGGCTACCAGGGCCAGCACGAAACGACCGCCCTGCCCCGCGTCCCGCAGGGGTACGCGGGGGCTGCACCCGGCTACGCGCCTGACGCGGCGTTCGCCCCCGGGTACGCCCCGGTCAACCACGAGGCCGCCCTCTGGCAGGAGAAGTTCGCCCGCCAGCGCGCCCGGACCCGGGTCGCGGTCGTGGTCGCAGCCCTCGCGTCCGTCGCCGCCCTGGTCCTTGGCGTGGCCACGTGGCAGTTGGCCAACAACTCCCTGTTCGGCTCGTCGGCGAGCATCGCCGCCGGCCTGGGTTCCGGTGACCTCAACCTCGACGAGCTGGTGCCCGGCGCGACCCCCGAGGGCGCCCTGCCCGAGGGGACCACCCCGGATGGCTCTGCACCGGGCGCGACCACCCCCGGCGGCGACCTGCCCCTGTCCGAGCTGCCGCTTCCAGATTCGCTGAAGTCCCTGGCTGCGACCGTGGGCATCACCGACGTGGGCCAGCTGCTGGATCTGGCCGTGGCAAACGGGATGATGAGCCAGTCCGACGCCGACCAGCTGCGAGCAGCCCTCGTCCTCGGCGCCGGGCAGGCCGCGGCTCAGTAGCCGGCACATCTGTCCTTGGGCGGGTCCGGTCCCCTAGAGTGGCCTCTGGGACCGCACTCGTGGTTCCGAGCACCCTCCACACGGATCGTCCGGCACGTACCTGCCGGTGAAGGGATCGATGAATCATGGCCACTGTCACTTTCCAGGACGCCACCCGCGTCTACCCCGGTTCCACGAAGCCCGCGGTCAACGCGCTGAACCTCGAGGTCCAGGACGGCGAGTTCCTCGTCGTCGTCGGCCCGTCCGGGTGCGGCAAGTCCACCGCGCTGCGGATGCTCGCCGGCCTCGAGGAGGTCAACGCGGGCAAGATCTTCATCGGCGATCGCGACGTCACCAACCTGGCCCCCAAGGACCGTGACATCGCCATGGTCTTCCAGTCCTACGCCCTGTACCCGCACATGACCGTGCGGGAGAACATGGGCTTCGCGCTGAAGATCGCCGGCGAGTCCAAGGACGAGATCGAGTCCCGCGTGCAGGAGGCCGCCGGCATCCTGGACCTCGTGCCCTACCTGGACCGCAAGCCCAAGGCGATGTCCGGTGGCCAGCGCCAACGTGTGGCGATGGGCCGGGCGATCGTGCGCAAGCCGCAGGTCTTCCTCATGGACGAGCCGCTGTCCAACCTCGACGCGAAGCTGCGGGTCCAGACCCGCACGCAGATCGCCAAGCTGCAGCGCGACCTCGGCGTCACCACGGTCTATGTCACCCACGACCAGACCGAGGCCATGACCATGGGCGACCGGATCGTGGTGCTCAAGGATGGCATCCTGATGCAGGTCGGCACCCCGCAGGACCTCTACGACACCCCCGCGAACGTCTTCGTCGCCGGATTCATCGGCTCCCCGGCCATGAACATCGTCCAGGCACCGGTGTCCAACGGGCAGGTCACCCTCGGCGGCAAGGCCGTCGACCTGCCCGAGGGCGCGGCTGCCAAGCTGACCGCCAAGGGGCGCAGCAGCGTGTACATCGGTTTCCGCCCGGAGGACCTGCGCGTCACCAACAGCGACGCCTCATGGCCCGTCAAGGTCCTCATCGTCGAGGGCCTGGGTGCCGATGCCTACGTCTACGCCGAGGTCGCGCTGCCCGACGGGACCACGCAGGAGGTCGTGGTGCGCACCGACGGTCGCACCCACCCCGCGCGCGGTTCCATGCTGGGCATCGAGGCGGTCCCCCACCACGTGCACCTGTTCGACCCCGAGACCGGTGAGCGCCTGAACCCGGGCGAGCCCAGCGCCCCGGCGGTCTGACGCGGGACGCGGATCGGCACCGTGGCACTGCGCGCGACGGCCAGCGCCGCCGAGCCGGACCTGCTCTTCCTGCCGTGGGGCACCGCGCTCGAGGACTGGCCGGCTGCCGATGTCGTGGCCCTGCCGCGCGGCATCTCCCGGCACACGGTGCGATTCGTGCGGGTCAACGGCGTGGTGTACGCCATCAAGGAGATCGAGGAGTCGTTCGCGACCCGTGAGTACCAGTTGCTGGTCGACCTCGGCCGGCTCGGCGCCCCGTGCGTCGAGCCCGTCGGGGTCATCGCGGGGCGTCAGGACGAGCATGGACAGGACCTGCCAGCCGCGCTGATCACCACGCACCTGTCCTACTCGCTGCCCTACCGGGCGCTGGTGCAGACCACGCTGACCCGTGAGACCGGTGAACGGCTGCTCGACGCGCTGGTGCTCCTGATCGTGCGCCTGCACCTGCTGGGTTTCGCGTGGAACGACTGCTCGCTGTCCAACACCCTGTTCCGCCGCGACGCCGGGGCCTTCTCCGCCTACTTGGTCGACGCTGAGACCGGGGAGCTGCGCGACACGCTGTCCCGAGGCCAGCGTCGGTACGACCTCGACACCGCCGAGATGAACATCATGGGCGAGCTGATGGACCTGCAGGCAGGTGGCTTCGTCCCGGAGCGGTTCGACCTCGCCGAGATCGGCCCGGAGTTCCGGCGGCGCTACGAGCACCTCTGGATGACCCTGACCGAGCCGGTGACGGTCTCGGGTACCGACCGCCGGCACATCCACACCATGATGCGTACCCTCAACGGACTGGGCTTCGACGTCGCGGAGCTGACCGCGCAGGTCACTGACGGCGGGGCGAACATCCGGGTGCAGCCCAAGGTCGTGGAGGCCGGTCACCACCGGCGTCGGATGCTGCAGCTGACCGGACTGGACATGGGCGAGAACCAGGCGCGCCGGCTGCTCAACGACCTGGACTCCTACCGCCTCGTGGAGGGCGCCGATGAGGACGAGCAGATCGTTGCCCACAAATGGGTCAACGAGGTGTTCGAGACGATCCTGCGACGCATCCCGCGGGACCTGCGCGGCCGGCTCGAGCCCTCCGAGCTGGTCCATGAGGTTCTGCAGCACCGGTGGTTCTCCTCGGAGCGTGCCGGTCGCGACGTCGGCCTGACCTGGGCGACCGACGACTACGTCCGGGCGCACCTGAGCCACGCCCAGGACGAGGCCGCCATCCTGGGCCCACCCGCCGAGGAGGCCCACCTGGTCGACGATGTGGACCTCGGTAGCACCGGCACCCCGGACTGAGCTGTCTCTGGCCAGGCGCCTGCCAAGCTGGTCGGCCCTGCGACGGCTTCCTACCGCGGGTCGGGTCCGTCGAAGAAGGCCCAGAGCAGTGCTGGACCGAACCGCTGCGCCCAGGCGTCCTCGTCGTGGGCTGCGCCGGGCATCACCCGGCTGACCAACCGCTCCGGCGGGCGCACGCTGTGGGCCAACGCGCCCGCGGTCAGCGCCAGGTCCGCCACGAGGCGATCGGGATGGTCGATGTAAGCCAGATCCTCGGCATCGCCCATGTCGAGGTACACCCAGGTGCCCGGCGCCACCCCGAGATGGACGATCAGGTCGCGCAGCTCGTGGCCGGCCATCGGCTCGTCGAGCACGACCGGGGAGAAGACGAGCAGCCGTCCGAACGTGTTCGGATGGCGGACCCCCACGTACAGGGCCATGTACCCACCCAGCGACGAGCCGGCCAGCCCCACGCGCTGCGGGTCCCGTGCGACCCGATAGGTCTGCTGGACGTAGGACATGACCTGCTCCACGAGGAAGGCCGCGGTCACCGCACCGTCGGCGACCACCGGCCGCCCGTCGAGCATCCAGTCCCATGCCGTGTACTGCGCATACCGCTGCCACGGATCCAGCGGGGAGTCGATCCCCACGACCACCACACCCGGCATCGCGCCCCGGTCGACGAGCGCCTCGATCGTCTCGTCGACCCCCCACTCCATCCCGAACGCCGACGTGGCGCGGTCGAAGAGGTTCTGGCCGTCGAACATGTAGAGCACCGGGTACGCGTGATCGGAGTGCTCGTAGCCCGGGGGCAGGTAGGTGCGCACGGCGCACCGCTCGCCGCCGCGCAGCAGGGTGGTGACATCGACGCGCCCGGAGATCGTGCTGCGCGGGGTGGGGGACCTCGGATCGGGCTCCGGGCGGCCGGGGATCGGCAGTGGCACGCCCGCGAGGCTACGTGCTGAACCGCCCGCGTGGCAGGTCAGCGGCGCGCGTTGGCCACCGCGTAGAGCGCCACACCCGCGGCGACCCCGGCATTCAGCGACTCCGTGGCAGCGTCCATGGGGATCGCGACCAGGTGGTCACATGTCTGGGACACCAGGTGTCCCAGGCCCTTGCCCTCGCTGCCCACGACGATGACCAGCGGCCCGGCTGCCAAGCCGCGATCGAGGTCGGGAAGCTCCAGGCCCCCGCCCATCGCCAGCCCGATCACCGTGGCGCCTTCCTTCTGCGCGGCCACCAGCCAGCGCACCAGGTTGGTCACCTGGGCCACCGGCACCCGGGACGCGGCCCCCGCCGAGGTCTTCCACGCCGACGCCGTCATCGAGGCTGCCCGCCGCTCCGGGATCACCACGCCGTGCGCGCCGAAGGCTGCGGCTGAGCGCACCACGGCCCCGAGGTTGCGCGGATCGGTGACGCTGTCCAGGGCCACCAGCAGGGGCTGCTGCCCGGCATCGAAGGCCCGGCTCATCAGCTTGGCGGCGTCGGCATACACATAGGGCGGCACCTGCAGGACGACGCCCTGGTGCACGGCACGGCCGCTGAGCCGGTCCAGATCGGTCTTGGTGGTCTCGAGCAGCGCGATCCCCCGGTCGACGGCGAGCTTCATCGCCTCACGGACCCGGTCATCGGAGTCGAGGTACTGCTGGACATGCAGCGCTGAGGCGGGGATCCCGGCCTGCAACGCCTCGAGCACCGAGTTGCGCCCCGCGACGGCTTCGGTGGCCGGCTTCTTCGCCGCGCGTCCGGGCCCGGGACGCGAGCCCGACCGCCCACCCGAGCCCTTGGCCGCGTACTTGTCCGCCGAGCGGGCCCGGCGGTAGGCGGTGTGCCCTGGTCGGTCCTCGGCTCGGGGGGTCGGGCCCTTGCCCTCCAGCCGCTGGCTCTTCTGGCCGCCGGACCCCACGACCTGGCCCTTCTTCGTACCCGCCTTGCGGGTCGCCCCGCGCCGTTGTGAGTTGCCTGCCATCACGCCTCCAGAGACCAGCGCGGGCCAGCGGGGGTGTCCTCGATGAGGATCCCGGCCTCGCGCAATGTGTCGCGCACCGCGTCGGCGGCAGCGAAGTCGCGCCCGGCGCGCGCCGCAGCGCGGGCCGCCAGGCGCTCACCGACGAGCGCGTCCAGCGCTGCGTGTGCGGCCTCCGACCCCCCGGTGTCCCCGGCCCACATCGGGTCCAGCGGATCGACGCCCAGGATGTCGAGCATGTGCCGGACCGCACCGAGCAGGGCTGCGAGGTCCGCATCCGGGCTGCCGGGATCGGCGAGCATCCGATTGCCGGTCGACACCGTCTCGTGCAGCACCGCCAGCGCCGCGGGTACCCCGAGGTCGTCATCCAGTGCGGCGACAAAATGACTCGGCAGTTCGGCGCCGGCTGGGTCCGGGGCCCCGACCCGCTCGGTCGCCCGGTGCACGAACCCCTCGAGGCGGCGGTAGCCCGCGGCCGCGTCAGCCAGGGCCTCCTCGGAGAACTCGATGTGCGACCGGTAGTGGGCAGACCCGAGGTAGAAGCGCAGCTCCACGGGCCGCACGCGCCTGACCACCTCGGTCACCAGCAGGGAGTTGCCCAGCGACTTGCTCATCTTCTCCCCGGCTGTGGTCACCCACGCGTTGTGCAGCCAGTACCGCGCGAAGCCATCGCCGACCGCATGCGACTGGGCGATCTCGTTCTCGTGGTGCGGGAATATCAGGTCCAGCCCACCGCCGTGGATGTCGAACTCCGGGCCGAGGTACATCCCGGCCATCGCCGAGCACTCGAGGTGCCAACCCGGGCGACCGACCCCCCAAGGGGTATCCCAGCCGGGCCCGTCGTCGCGGGTGCCCTTCCACAGGGCGAAGTCGCGCGGATCCCGCTTGCGCGCCTGCGGGTCCGCGTCCGCGGCGGGCTGCATCTCGGCGATCCGCTGCCCAGACAGGGCCCCATAGGCCGGGAAGGACACAACATCGAAGTAGACGTCACCATCGGCGGCATAGGCGTGGCCGGCGTCGATCAGGCGCGCCATCAGGGTGATCATGGCCGGGACGTGCCCGGTGGCACGGGGCTCGATCGTGGGCACTCGGCAGCCCAGGATCCGGTAGGCCTCGGCGAAGGCGCGCTCGTAGTGCGCGGCGACCGCCCACCAGGGCCGGCCCTCCTCGATCGCCCGGGCCAGGATCTTGTCGTCGATGTCGGTCACGTTGCGGACGAACGTCACGTCGTAGCCGGACTCGGCCAGCCACCGGTACAGGATGTCGAAGCTGACCCCGGATCGGATGTGCCCGATGTGCGGTGCCGCCTGCACAGTGGCCCCACAGACATAGATCGACGCACGTCCGGCTTCCAGCGGGACGAACTCCCGCGTGCTGCGCGTGGCGGTGTCGTGCAGTCTCAGAGTCACCGGCGAAGTCTACCGGCCACGCGCCGGCCCTCCGGGCGTCCCGATCCCGCCCAGCCCCGCCCCGCTCCGCCCGCGCCGCTCCGCTCGTCCGGCGGGTCCGCCGCGCCCGCGACCCGACCTGCCCGTTCCTCCTCACCAGCGTCGCTCGTCAGCCGGTTGATCCACCTCAGCGACGCTCCGCCGCGGAGGTGGAGGGAACGCATGTGGGGGCAGCGGCGGATGTGGGCGTCCGGTGCGGTCAGTCGGTGCTGACCAGCAGGGCGGTGGCGATCGCCGCGATGCCCTCAGCTCGGCCGGTCAGGCCCAGGCCGTCGGTCGTGGTCGCCGACAGCCGAACGACCGCGCCGTCCAGCGCACCGGACACCGCAGCCTGCGCCTCCTCGCGGCGCGGGCCGATCCGTGGGCGGTTGCCGATGACCTGGACCGCCAGATTGCCGATCGTGTACCCCTGCGCGCGGACCCGCCGCAGCGTCTCACCGAGCAGCGCTGCACCCGACGCGCCCGCCCATTGCGGTTCGGCGGTGCCGAAGTTGGAACCGAGGTCACCCAGGCCGGCCGCCGAGAGCAGCGCATCGCAGATCGCGTGCGCAACCACGTCGGCGTCCGAGTGCCCGGCCAGGCCGTTCTCCCCCGGCCAGTCCACACAGGCCAGCCAGAGCGTGCGGCCCTGCTCCGGATCCGCGAACGGATGGACATCCACACCGATGCCGATCAGGGGCAGGTCGCTCACGTCCGTGCTCCTTGGTCGCTCGAGGGCACCCCGGCGAGCCGCTCCCCGGAATGCCCGGCCCCGGCACGCCCTGCCTCAGCACGACCCGCCCCGGCCAGCAACGCCTCGGCCAGCACCAGGTCCAGCGCAGTGGTCACCTTGAACGCCCACGGGTGCCCGGGCACGAGCACGACGCGCCCACCGAGGGCCTCGACCATCCCGGCATCGTCGGTGGCCGCAGGGTCGCCGGCCGCATGCGCACCGACCAGCACCGACCGGCCGAACCCCTGAGGGGTCTGGACCCCCCGCAGCGACGCGCGATCCAGCGTCCGGGACCCACCCCCGGCGTCCAGCTCCCGGATCGTGTCCACCACCGGGGTCCCGGGCACGACGGCGTCAGCCCCGGCCAGCACGGCATCGATCACCGCGGAGACGACCTCCAGCGGGACCAGGCAGCGAGCGGCGTCGTGCACGAGGACCACCTCGAACTCCTCGGGGACCACCGCCAGTGCGTTGTCCACTGACTGGGCCCGACTGGCTCCACCGGTCACCGCCACCACCGGAACGCCGCCCGCACATGCGCTGGCCACCGCAGCCATCTCGTCCTCGAGGCCGGCGGGTGCGGCCAGCACCACGAACTGCACGCGCGGATCGGCGACCAGGCCGCGCACGGCATGGGCCAGGATCGGTTCACCAGCCAGGGGCACCATCGCCTTGGGCACCCCGGCCCCCAGCCGCTCGCCAGACCCGGCGGCAGGCACGATCGCGACGACTCTGGGCTGCACGAGCCTCACCGTACCGACAACGACGCCCACCATCCGGGTTCGGAGGTGGGCGTCGCCAAGCGATCAGTGGATCAGGACTGAAGGACCTCGTCGAGGATCGCCTCGGCCTTGTCCTCGTTGGTGTGCTCGGCCAGGGCCAGCTCGCTGACCAGGATCTGGCGGGCCTTGCTCAGCATGCGCTTCTCGCCGGCCGACAGGCCACGCTCGCGCTCCCGGCGCCAGAGGTCGCGCACGACCTCGGAGACCTTGATCACGTCGCCGGAGGCCAGCTTCTCGAGGTTGGCCTTGTAGCGCCGCGACCAGTTGGTCGGCTCCTCGGTGTAGGGCTGGCGCAGGACGTCGAACACCCGGTCCAGGCCCTCTGCGTTCACCACGTCCCGCACGCCGACCAGGTCCACGTTGTCCGCGGGCACCCGGACGGTCAGATCACCCTGGGCTACCCGCAGGACCAGGTACTCCCGGTCGATACCCTTGATGGAGCGGACCTCGATGGATTCGATGAGCGCGGCCCCGTGATGGGGGTACACGACGGTGTCGCCAACCTTGAACGTCATTGTGCGGGTGACCCCTTTCGGTGGGCCCCTAGTCTAACACGCCGGGGTGGAGCGCCATTTGATAATGAAGACCGGATAGGGTGCCTCCGTGATGCGCTCCCGTGCCGCCGTACTGGCCGTCTGCCTCGTCGCCGTCCTGCCCACGGCAGGCTGCTACCAAGGCTTCGACAACACCGTCAACACCCAGAGTGCCACCGGCAACGGCACCGACTTCCAGGTCGGCGACCTCCTGGTCCAGGACGCCACGCTGGTGGCTGACGAGGCGGACACCGGTGTCGCGTCCCTGTCGGTGACCATCACCAACGACGGCGTGGTTGACGAATCCCTGGAGTCCGTCACCGCCGAGCTCGGCGGCCCCGGGAAGATCTCGGGCGACCTCGCCGTCCCCGCGGGGACATCCCTGGCGATCGGCGCCCCCGGTGGCGCGACCATCACGTTCACCGGCCTGCAGGCCCGCGCCGGGCAGTACGCCACCCTGACGTTCGCGTTCAGCAGTTCGGGGAGCGTGTCGAAGTCCATCGCCGTGGTTCCCCCGGACGGCTACTACACCGACTACGCACCCGCTGCCGTGACGGCCGACGAGCGGTAGGGCAGTCGCGCGGCGGGCGCTCAGGCCTCGAACTTGTAGCCCAGGCCACGCACCGTGAGCAGGTGCACGGGATGCGAGGGGTCGACCTCCACCTTCGCGCGCAACCGCTTGACGTGCACGTCCAGGGTCTTGGTGTCCCCGACGTAGTCCGAGCCCCAGATCCGGTCGATCAGCTGCCCTCGGGTCAGCACCCGCCCTGCGTTGCGCACCAGGTACTCGAGCAGGTCGAACTCCTTGAGCGGCATCGTCACGGCCTGCCCGGACACGGTCACCTGGTGGCGCTCCGGATCGATGCGCACCGGACCGGCCTCCACCACGGGGCTGTCGTCGAAGTCGTCGAGGTTGCGGCGCAGGACCGCCCGGATCCGGGCCACCAGCTCCCGACTCGAGAACGGCTTGGTGACGTAGTCGTCGGCGCCGAGCTCGAGGCCCAGCACCTTGTCGAGCTCGGAGTCCCGGGCCGTCACCATGATGATCGGGACCCGGGACTTGGCCCGAAGGGTCCGGCACACATCGGTGCCCGACATGCCGGGCAGCATCAGGTCCAGCAGCACGAGGTCGGCCGGCTCGCGCTCGAACTGCGCCAGGGCGTCGGGACCCGACGTGGCGATCGCCACCGCGAAGCCCTCCTTGCGGAGCATGAAACTCAGGGCGTCGGAGAACGACTCCTCGTCCTCGACGACCAGGATGCGGCTCACTGCTCCTCCTCGTTCTCACTCGCTGGGGCCCGCTCGGGGGCCTTGGGGGACCGACGGTGGCTGCGGCTGGACGCGACCGGCAGCCGGATCGTGAACGACGACCCCTCGCCGACCTTGGACCACACCTCGCAGTCCCCGCCGTGGTTGGCGCAGACGTGCTTGACGATCGCCAGGCCCAGGCCCGTCCCGCCGGTGTCGCGCGAGCGCGCCGGGTCGACCCGGTAGAACCGCTCGAAGATCCGCCCGAGCTCGTCGGCGGGGATCCCGATGCCCTGGTCGGTCACGGCGATCGTGACGAAGCCGTCGCTGGTTCCGGTCGTCACGGCCACCTTCGTGTCCGGTGCGCTGTAGTTGATCGCGTTGACGATCAGGTTGCGCACCGCCGTGACCAGCTGGATGTCCACGCCCTCGACGTGCAGGTCCGCCACCCCACCGCGCAGGAACGCGATGTCCTTGGCCTGGGCCAGCGAGCGCGCGTCGTCGCAGGCCTGGGCCACCACCTCGTCCAGGGACACCGGGCCCGTGGGCTGCATCGGGTCCACGCCCTCCAACCGGGACAGGTCCATCAGGTCGGTGATGAGCATGTTCAGCCGCTGCGTCTGGCCCAGCATCCGACGGGTGAACCGCGCGGTGGCCTCCGGGTCGCCCTCGGCCTGGTTGACGGCCTCGGCCAGCAGGGCAAGAGCGCCGATGGGGGTCTTGAGCTCGTGGCTGACATTGGCCACGAAGTCGCGCCGGGCGTTGTCGAGGCGCTCGGCCTCGGTGACGTCCTCCACCAGCACCAGCACGACACCGGCCGACATCGGCGCCACCCGGACATGTGCGCGCACGCCGCTCTGCCGGCGACCCGGCCTGCGCACGGTGAGTGCGCGATCGGCCACCTCCCCGGTGCTGCGCGCACGGGTGACCATCCTGGCGATCTCGGCGACATTGATCGACCCCCGGCGCACGACGCGCAGGGCGGCCAGGGCGGGGTGACTCCACCGGACCAGGTCCTCACCGTCCACCCACATCGCAGGAGTGCTCAGCGCGGCGAGCACCCGTTCGAGGTCCTCGGGCTGGGCCAGGGTCGGCCCGGCGGCTTCGGTGGACTCACCCGAGTCCGGGTCGCCCTGCGCTGCGCTGGTCGCCGCGGGCACCCCGAACAGCCGCCGAAGGCCGGGTGCGGACTGCGCGGCGTTGCGTCGGGACTGGGTGGCCACGGTCGTCAGGATAGGGGTGCGCCGGATTGCCGGACCGCGTCCCGCAGGCCGAGGCAGGCATGTTCACCACGCCGGCGCGTGCTGTTCACCCCCTGCTCACCGAGGGGCCACATGCGTGCGATGCAGTGCAGGCCTACCACTAGAGTGCCCTCGGGAGGAAACCATGCGTGCAGCATTCCATGAGCAGCTCGACGAGATCAGCGACCTGCTCGCCGAGATGGCCGTGGCGGCGGGATCAGCGATGAACCAGGCCACCCAGTCCCTGCTCAACGCGGACCTGGCCATCGCCGAGGCCGTGATCACCGGTGACGACCACATCGACGAGCTCACCAGCGAGGTCGAGCGGCGCTGCTACGAGGCAGCTGCCTTGCAGCAACCGGTGGCCACCGACCTGAGGATCGTCATCGGCTCGCTGCGGATCTCCTCGTCGCTGGAGCGGATGGGCGACCTGGCCGTGCACGTGGCCAAGCAGGCCCGCCTGCGCTATCCCAACCACAGCATCCCCAACGACCTGCGCGGAACGTTCGCACAGCTCGGCGCCCTCGATGATGCGATCGCGGCGAAGACCGCCACGGTGATCTCCACCAAGGACGTGGCCCTCGGCCCGGACATCGAGCGCTACGACCAGGAGGTGGACCGCCTGCACCGCGAGCTGTTCACCACCGTGCTCTCGCCCTCGTGGTCACACGGTGTGGAGAAGGCCATCGACGCCACCCTGCTCTCGCGCTACTACGAGCGCTACGCCGACCACGCGGTCAGCATCGCCCGCCGGGTGATGCACGTCGTGACCGGGGAGCCCTACGCCGACACGACCCTCGAGGTGACCCCCGGGCAGTGACTGGGGAGCACGGGAACGGCCTCACGCCCGACTTGCCCACTACCTCTGCCTCCGCGAAGGTTGGCCCATGGACGATGGCCATCCCCTGCCGACGGCCCTGCGTCGCATTCCGCGCCGGGTGGCGATGCTCAGCGTCCACACCTCACCGCTGGACCAGCCCGGCACCGGCGACGCCGGTGGGATGAACGTGTACATCGCCGAGGTCGCGCGCAGGCTGGCCGATCGGGGAACGGCCGTCGAGGTCTTCACCCGAGCCACCTCCAGCGACCTGCCGGACCAGGTCCAGATGGCCCCGGGGGTGCTGGTCCACAACGTCGTGGCCGGCCCGTTCGAGGGCCTGCCCAAGGAGGATCTCCCCGGCCAGCTGTGTGCGGTGACCGCAGGCGTTCTGCGCAGGGAGGCCGCCCGGCGGGAGGGGTGGTATGACCTCATCCACTCGCACTACTGGCTCTCGGGCCAGGTGGGCTGGCTGGCCAAGGAGCGCTGGGGCGTGCCGCTGGTGCACACGATGCACACGATGGGCCGGGTCAAGAACCTGAACCTCGCACCCGACGATCGCGCCGAGCCGGACCTGCGGATCATCGGCGAGCAGCAGGTGGTCGACGCCGCCGATCGGCTGGTGGCCAACACGGCCACCGAACGGGCCGAACTCGTCGACCTCTACGACGCCGACCCGCAGCTGGTGGACGTGGTCCTGCCCGGGGTGGACCTCGACATGTTCCACGACCGGGAGCGCTCCGCAGCCCGGGCAGCGCTGGGGTACGCACCCCAGGACCTCGTCGTGCTGTTCGTCGGCCGGATCCAGCCGCTGAAGGCCCCGGACCTGATCGTGCGGGCGATGGCCGTGCTGCGCGATGAGCACCCGGCGCTGGCCCGTCGCGTGCGCCTGGAGTTCTGTGGCGGCCCGTCGGGCACCGGCCGCGAGCACCCCACCGCGCTGGCCGACCTCGCCACCGCGCTCGATGTCCCGGCGGCCTTCCACGCACCGAGCGACCGAGCCCGGCTGCGCCAGCGGTACACGGCCGCCGACGTCGTGGTGGTCCCCTCGCACTCCGAGTCGTTCGGCCTCGTCGCGGTGGAGGCCCAGGCGTGCGGCACCCCGGTGCTGGCCGCCAACGTCGGCGGGCTGCCGATGGCGGTGTCCCACGGCACCTCGGGGCTGCTTGTCGACGGCCACGACCCCGTCACGTGGGCGGGCGCGCTGCACCTCCTGCTCAGCGACGACGCCCTGCGGGCACGCCTGGCGGCCGGCGCCCGCGACCACGCGTTGACGCTGTCCTGGGATGCGACCGTCGACGGTCTGCTGGCCAGCTACGCGGCAGCGCTGGCCGCACCACGCGATGCCCTGGGGCGGGTCGGCTGATGTCCGGCGCCGATACGGTGGCGGCCGCCTTGGCCGACCTGCTCGAGGCGCAGGGGATCGAGCACGAACGTCCTGAGCGCCACCAGTTCGTGGTGGTGCTGCCCGGTGCGGCGAAGCTGCGCACGACGGTCAGCATGGCCGTGGGCCCACAGGCCCTGACGATCAACGCGTTCGTCGCCCGCCGGCCCGACGAGAACGCCGAGGCGGTCTACCGCTGGCTCCTTCGGCGCAACACCCAGATGCTCGGCGTGGCCTTCGCCCTGGACCGTCTCGGCGACATCTACCTGGTGGGCCGCGTGCCCGTGACCGGCCTGGGCACCGACGACCTGGACCGACTGCTCGGCTCGGTCCTGCGCGCCTCCGACGAGTCGTTCAACACGATCCTGCGGCTGGGCTTCGCCACGGCAATCCGCCGTGAGCGGGCCTGGCGCGAAGCCCGCGGGGAGTCGCTGGCCAATCTCGCCGCCTTCGCCGATCTGGGCTCCGATCCGCAGGTCGATCACAGCGACGAGGGCTGAGGGGCACCCACCGGTTCCTCGCCTGTCCGCGCACTCGGCGCGCAAGGCAGCGGCCGGCTGGGCCAGTATGTGGGCCATGACCTACACATTGATCCTGCTCCGCCACGGCGAGAGCGAGTGGAACGCCAAGAACCTGTTCACCGGCTGGGTGGACGTGGACCTCACCGAGAAGGGTGAGGGCGAGGCCGTCAACGGCGGCCGGATGCTGGCCGAGCAGGGCATCCTGCCTGACGTGGCGCACACGTCACTGCAGCGCCGTGCCATCCGCACGACGAACCTCGCCCTGGAGAACTGCGGTCGCCACTGGGTGCCCGTGCGCCGCAGCTGGCGGCTCAACGAGCGGCACTACGGGGCACTGCAGGGCAAGGACAAGAAGGAGACCCTGCAGAAGTACGGCGAGGAGAAGTTCATGCTCTGGCGCCGTTCCTATGACGTGCCGCCGCCGCCGATCGATCCCGAGGACGAGTTCGCCCAGACCCACGACCCCCGCTACGCGGACCTGGCACCCGAGATCCGGCCCGCCGCCGAGTGCCTCAAGGACGTCGTGACCCGGATGCTGCCCTACTGGTACGACGGGATCGTCCCGGACCTGCGGGTCGGTCGCACGGTGCTCGTGGGCGCGCACGGCAACTCCCTGCGCGGGCTGGTCAAGCACCTCGAGGGAATGAGCGACGAGGCGGTCATCAAGCTGAACATCCCGACCGGGATCCCGCTTGTCTACCGCCTCGACGAGGATCTGCGCCCGACGGTTCCCGGCGGTGAGTACGTGGACCCACAGGCGGCTGCGGCGGCGGCTGCCGCAGTGGCCAACCAGGGCAAGTAGATCCAGCAGATGCCGCAGGCCTGGTCGAGGTGATCGCGCCCGGGCCTGCGGCGTCGAGGTCAGCCATGCTCGCCATCGTCGCTGACCAGTACGGTCCCCCCGACCAGCTGCGCCTGGCGGAGGTCCCGCGCCCCGAGCCGGGGCCCGGGCAGGTGCTCGTGGCCGTCCATGCCAGTGGCGTGCACGCCGACGTGTGGCACATGGTGCGCGGCGTGCCGTACGCGCTGCGACTGATGGGCGCGGGCCTGCGCCGGCCGGCGAACCCCATCCCGGGCACGGACATGGCCGGGGTCGTGACGTCGCTGGGCCCCGGTGCGAGTCGGTTCCAGCCCGGTGACCAGGTGTTCGGTGAGGTCGTGACCGGGATGCAGTGGCGCAACGGCGGCGCCTACGCGCAGTACGTCGCGGTGGACGAGGCTGCCCTGGAGACCATCCCTGAAGGCGTCTCGTTCGTGGCGGCCGCGGCGGTCCCCACCTCCGGGATGATCGCCCTGACGGCAGTGACCCAGGATGCCCGCGTCCGGGCCGGCCACCGGGTGCTGGTCAACGGCGCGGCCGGTGGCGTCGGGCAGTTCGTCGTGCAGATCGCACGAGCCCAGGGCGCGCACGTGACCGGCGTGGAACGCCCCGACCGGCTCGACCTGCTGTCCGAGGTGGGGGTCGACGAGGTCCTCGACGGCGTGGCGACCGACTACACCCAGGTGGCCGACCGCTTCGACGCGATCATCGATATCCCCGGCAACCGCCCATTCAGCCACGCCCAGCGGGTCCTCACCGAGACCGGGCGCTACGTGCTGATCGGCCACGACCACTACGGGGCCAGTGGCCATCGCTGGGTCGGCAGCATCCCCCGAGCCCTGGGGCTGATGGCCCGGGGCGTGGTGAACAGCCACGCGCCCCGGCCCGCGTTCACGAGCCCGCCCAGCGAGGGGATGTCCACGCTGGCCGCCCTGTTGTCCTCGGGTCAGCTGCACCCGGTGATCGGCGCGACGTTCCCGCTCGAGCGGACGGCCGAGGCGGTGGCCCTCCTGGAGTCCGGACGGGCGCGCGGCAAGGTGGCGCTCACGGTCGTGTCCCCCGAGTCCTGAGTTGCCTCGAAGGCGGCGCGGGCGGCCTCAGCGACCGCTGGTGATCTCGGTGATCTTCGGCTTGATGTCGAGCAGGTAGACGCCCGCGATCACGATCGAGGCGATCCCGAGCCATCCGATCGGGCTGAACGTCGCCAGCGAGACGAGCGTGGCCCCCCCAGTCAGGGCCAGCCACACCCCCTTGGACTGCCGGCCGATCGCGGGGAACGCATCCGGTCGAGCGCGCAGGCAGTCCAGGAAGGCCAGCGCGCACGCCACCAAGGTTGCCAGGCCAATGGCCATCAGGATCACGTCGGTCAGCCAACTCATGTGCCCAGCGTATGCGACATCGGAGGGGTGAGCCATCTCACGTCGCCAGCGCTAGCAGAGCGCTTGCACTTGCAAGCACTAGGGCGGATACTTGATGTGTGGCCAAGATCGATGCAACGAAGCTCGGCGAGTACATCCGCGAACAGCGGGGTGCTGCGCAGATCTCGGTGCGCCAGTTGGCCAAGGCCGCAGACATCTCCAATCCCTACCTGAGCCAGGTGGAGCGGGGACTGCGCAAGCCCAGCGCGGAGATCCTGACCAGGATCGCCGGCGGGCTGCGGATCTCAGCCGAGACGCTGTACGTCCGGGCCGGGCTGCTCGAGGAGCGCAGCGGTGACCACGCGGTCATCGAGGCGATCTCCGAGGACGCCACGCTCACGGAACGACAGCGCAAGGCGCTGCTGGAGATCTACGCGGCTTTCCAGACCGAGAACTCGACCAAGCAGACGCTGGTCGAGGACGACCAAGAAGGGGAACTCGAATGACCGAGAACACCACTGCCAGCCAGGAGACCCTGGACATCGCCGCCGAGACGGTCGCCGAGACCGTTGCGCCGGTTGCCAAGAAGGCCACCACGGCCCGCAAGACTGCTGCCAAGAAGACCACCGCCGCCAAGAAGACGACGGCGAAGAAGACCACGGCCGCCCGCAAGAGCGCTGCCAAGAAGGTCGCGCCCAAGAACGAGCGCCTGCACGTGCCGACCGTCGAGGAGCTCCGTGAGCTCGTAGGCCACCTCGAGGTGCCGACGATGGCCGAGATCCGTGGCTTCGTGACCAAGATCGAGGTGCCGACCATGGACGACTTCCGCGAGTTCGTCGCCAAGTTCGAGGTGCCGACCGTCGCCGACGTCCGCCACGAGGCCGAGACGCTCGTGGCGAAGATCGAGGTCCCGACCGTCGATGACGTGCGCGACCTGGTCGCCAAGGTGGAGCTGCCCAAGGTGGAGCTGCCCAAGGTGGAGCTGCCCAAGGTGGAGTTGCCGACTGTCGCCGAGCTGCGCAACGAGGCCACTGACCTGGCCACGGACGCCAAGGACCAGGCCAACGCCGTGTACCGCAAGGTGCTCGCGTCGATCAAGTGATCATGGCCCCGCGAGAGCGGGGTGACCAGCACTGAGCACGAGGGGTCCGACCCACCGGTCGGGCCCCTCGTGGTGTGTCCGGGCAGCCGCAGGCCGCGGGCCGCAGCCCGCGACGGATCAGAAGACGGCCTGCACGGAACCGACTGGGCGTCCACCGCCCAAGATCGGCTCGGGTGCCACCGCGGCCGCCACCTCGTCGGCGACCCCGAGGTGGCGCAGCAGCGCGAGCACGACCCCGGTCCGGGCCCGCTCCGACCCGTCGGCGATCTTCACCGCGGCACCATGCCCATCGGGCAGGGCCAGGGCATGGACCGACTCAGCGCCGTCCTTGGCGATGGCCCCGGGCAGCGCCGTCATGAAGGCGGTGACGTCGCGGCCCGTGCCGCCGACGTGCATCGGGTGCCCGGACATGGCGCGGGCCACCCGGCCCGGCGCGCTGTCGGCCGGGGCGAGCACCATCCGGGAGAACGCCCGGGCCAGCCCGACCAGACTGATCGCGGCGACCGGCGCCCCACAGCCGTCCACGCCCGTGGCGGCGATCGACTCCCCGGTCAGTTCCTCGATACCCCGGGTGGCCGCGCGCTGCACCGGGTGATCGGCGGCCAGGTAACCCAGGGTCGGCGCCCCGAGGGCCAGGGCGGTACGCAGCATCGCAGCATGCTTGCCCGAGCAGTTCTGTGCCAGCGAGCTCGGCACGCCGCCGGCGCGCAGCCATTCCTGCTGGGGGCCGGGCGCGTACGGCAGCGCCGGGGTGTTGGCCAAGTCGGCCTCGCTCAGGCCGCCGGCGACCAGGATCGCCTGCACGGTGGCAAGGTGCATCGGCTCACCGTTGTGCGAGGCCGCGGCAATGGCCAACTGCTCGCCGGCCAGGTCCAGTCCGGCGGCCACCATCCCCGCGGCCTGCAGCGGCTTGTTGGCCGAGCGGGGCAGGAACGGTTGCTCGGGCCGGCCCCAGGACCGCACGACGGCGCCGTCGGGATCGACGATCACGGCGTGCCCGGCATGCACCGACTCCACGAACCCGTTGCGGGTGACGTGGGCCAGGAGCACCTGACCCTCCATCAGGCGACCGACTCGGCAAGGCCGAGCAGCGCGCGGGCCTGCGCGGTGGACGCTGCGGGTCGCAGCGCCTCGACGGCCAGCCGCGCGGCGCGGGCAACCAGCTCGGCGTTGTCGACCACGGGTCGCCTGGGTGCGTAGGTCAGCGTGTCCTCCATGCCGACGCGCAGGTGACCGCCCATCGACAGCGCGGCCAGCAGCACCGGCACGCTGGAGCGTCCGACGCCGGTTGCCGACCAGGTGGCCCCTGCCGGGAGCATCGCCGCTCCCGCGACCAGCGCGGCCGCCGTCCCGGGCATCCCGCCGGGCACCCCGAGGACGAAGTCCGTGTGGACGTGCCCCCCGGCCGGCGGCCCATAGGTGTCCAGCAGCCGGTTCAGCGCGCTGACGTGCCCGAGCTCGAACAGCTCGAACTCGGGCAGGATCCCCAGGGCCTGCGTGCGCTGGTAGAGCTCGGCCACGAACGGCCACGGGTTGCTGAACACGTCATCACCGAAGTTGACCGTGCCGGTGGTCAGCGAGCAGGAGTCCGGCTCGGCATCCAGGACAGCCAACCGGCGCTCGAAGGGGTCCGTGACTGCCCCGCCGGTGGACAGCTGCACGATCAGGTCCGTGGACTCGCGCACCGCGGCGACCGTGTCCCGCAGCCGGGCCAGGTCCAGGGTCGGCCGGCCCGCGTCGTCACGGATGTGGATGTGGATCAACGCCGCGCCCGCGGCCTGGCAGGAGACGGCCGCCGCCACGAGTTCCTCGAGGGTCACCGGAAGTGCTGGGTTGGCGGCCTTCTGGCTCTCGGCACCCGTGGGGGCAACCGTGATGATCGTGGGCATGGCGGCCATCTTGGCATCCCGAGTCGCTCAAGACCTACCCGCTGTCATGCCGACGACCACTGTGAACCCGGTTGCCTGCCCAAGGAAGGACCGCCCATGTCCGTCGAGTCGTCGTCGCAGGACCGGTCGCTGCTGGCCGAGCCCCTGCTGCGCGAGCTCGGTCGGGCAGATACCTCGGGCGTGCTGGAGATCAGCCATCCCAGCCGGGACCTGTCGCACGTCTGGGTCCGCCAGGGCGGCATCTACGCGATGCAGGTTCCGGGCTATCGCCCAGCGTTGGGAGTCCGACTGCTGTCCGGTGGGCTGGTCTCCCCCGAGCAGCTCAGCCAGGCCGCCGCGGAGCAGCGTGAACGGCTCCACCCCCCCCGGATCGGCGAGGTCCTGGTCGCCCATGGACATGTCCGCGCCGAGGTCGTCGAGGCGTTCGTCGCCGAGCAGGTGCTCGACCAGCTCGCCGACCTGCTGGACCTCGAGGTGCTCGGCGCGCGGTTCCACCCCGGTCGCCGCATCCGCCAGGACGTGATCCCACCGACTCCGGTCGACGAGCTCCTCGCCGCCGCGCATGCCTGGCGGGATCGCCGGCTGGACGCCCTGGCCCGGGTGGGCGGGCCCAGGGTCGTCCCACACCTGCGACCCCCGGGGAACGGGTCCACCCAGACACCGCTAGGCCCGGACGACTGGGCACTGCTGTGCCGGGTCGACGGACGCCGCGACATCCACGAGTTGGCGCGGGTGTGTGGGTTCACGCTCCAGCAGGCCGCGCAGATCGTGGCCGACCTGGCCCTGACCGCCGTGCTCGTCCTGCCCGAGGCGGCCCACCCGCCGGAGGAGGACCTCGCACCCGTCGTCGCGCTGCACCGACCAGCTCCGCCGGATCCGCAGTGGGAGTTCGACGGGACCGCAGCGGGCGAGCCGGACCCCGTCGAGCCAGCTCCGGTCGAGCCGCGTCCGGCAGAGCCAGATGCGGTGGAGCGAGATCCGGGCGCACCGGCCCTGGGCGCTGCGGCCCACGCCCACTCCGGGGCTCTGGAGGCGCACGCCTCGGAGCTCGCACTCGAGCCTGCACAGCCCGATACGGCCGAACCGCCTCGGCCGCTGATCGCCGAGTTCGGGGCGCTGCTCAACGATGCCCGCCCGGAACCCCCCGGTGCAGCGTCTGCGGGAACCGCATCGGCCGAGTCCCTCGACCGGCCCACGCTGACCGTCGTGCCCGCCGCCCCGGACCCGGCAACGGCCACGGATACGGCTACCGACACCCCCAGAGTGCACCCGGCCACCCAGCCGCCGCCCATCGTGTCCGGACCCGCGTCGAACGGTGAGGACACCAGCGTGTTCATGCGCGAGCTGTCCAGCCTCAGTGACGACCCCGACCGCGACGAACCGATCGTGACCCGGCTCGTGGTACCCCTGACCGAGGAGCGCCGTCGGCGCAGGCGCTGGGGACGCTGAGTCTCAAACCTCCACGATGACGGTGACCGGGCCGTCATTGACCAGCTCGACGCGCATCATCGCCCCGAACCGGCCCTCGGCGACGGTGGCCCCGCGCTCCCGCAGCCGCGCGGCGAAGGCACTCACCAGCGGCTCGGCCACGGCCGCGGGGGCCGCCTGCTCCCACGTGGGCCGGCGACCCTGGCGCGTCTGGGCATAGAGGGTGAACTGGCTGACGACCAGCACGGGCAGGCCCGCATCGCTGGCCGAGACCTCCCGGGCGAGCTGCCCCGCCGGCAGGCCGGACCCGGTCAGGTGCTCGCCCAGCGCGTCGGCGTCGAACAGGCGCATGTCGTAGACCTTGTCGGCCAGCCTGGCTGCCTGCTCGGATGAGTCGGTGTGCGTGGCGCCCACCAGCACGCACAGGCCGGGACCGTCGATCCGGCCGACCTCGGCGCCCTCGACCAGCACCCGTGCGCCCTCGACGCGCTGGACCACCGCCCTCATCGCCGGCACCTCATCGCGAGCACCTCATCGCCGGCACCTCATCCGCGCGACACCGCGCGCACCACATCGCCAGGCAGCTCACGGGGCGACTACGACCTCCTGGGCGGCAACGACCTCCCCGTCGGTGGACCGGATCAGCAGGTCCGCCGTGGGGTCCGCGGACCGCTTGATCACCACGGTGGCGATCGGGCCCCACTCGTGGTGCTGGGCGGCCGTGCCGACCCAGCCCACGACCCGGTCGCCGATGCGCACCTCGTCACCGTGGCTGGGCAGGATCCCGGCAGCCCCGTCGAGGTGCGCCAGCGCGAGCCGGCGCGGCGGGCGGCCGAGGTTGTGCACGCGGGCGACCGCCTCCTGACCGCGGTAGCAGCCCTTGGCCAGGTGCACCGCAGAGCCGATCCAGCCGACCTCGTGCGGCAGGGTCCGGTGGTCGGTCTCCCGACCGATCCGGGGCACCGCCGCGGCCACCCGCAAGGCCTCCAGGGCCCACGTGCCCGCTGGCCGACCGGCCTGCGCGAGGCGGCTGGTGGCATGTTCGCGCGGCACGATCACCTCCCGGCCGGAGAAGTCCGCGGGTCGGTGGGCGACGTACCGTGCGGCGTCCCCACCCCGGTCGCTGCCCGAAGGTGTGGGCGTGCCCCCAGTCCGGTACTCACCGGGCACCACCCATGTCGGCAGACCGGCGGGGTCCGGCGCCGCGATGGGCTCCCAGAGCACCGCGAGGTCCGGACGGGGATCGACCTGCACGCGCATCATGAAGCGCATGCTGTCCAGGTAGGCCGCCAGGGCCGAGCCAAGGCCAGGCTCCACCGAGAGCAGCGCCTCATCGCCGGTCTCGACCAGGTGCACCTCATGCTCCACGTGGCCGTGCGGGCTGAGGATGAGCACGAGTCGGGAGGCCCCGGCGGGCAGGTCGAGCAGGTGCGCGGTGCTCAGGCTGTGCAACCAGGTCAGCCGATCGGCCCCACCGACCGAGAGGACGTCGCGGTGGCTGAGGTCGACCCCACCGATGCCCTCGGTCAGCGCACGCTGCTCAGCGAAGGGATCGCCGTAGTGCCAGGGCACGCCGGCATCGATCGAGTCGGGCGGGGCCGGGATCGCAGTAGCTGGGGTCACGTCGGGGACAACGCTGTGGGCGGCGCTGGGCTTCCCGATCCGGCCGGCGTGCTCGCAGGTGTCGACTCCGCAGCGCACTGCGCGCAGAGCCCGTGCACCGCCAGGTGCGGCACCTCCACGACGAATCCGGTCGCGGCCAGCAGCGCAGCCGCCATCGAGTCGGCGATCTCGGCGGGCTGCTGGTCGACCCGCTCGCACCGGGTGCAGACCAGGTGCAGGTGCGCCGCCTCGTCCACCCAGTGGTAGGTCGGCGAGCCGTGGTGCAGGTGCGCGTGCGTGACCAGCCCGGCCTCATCGAGGGACTCGACCGTGCGGTAGATCGTGGACAGGCTCACGTCGGGATGTCGGCGCTGCACGTGGGCAGCGAGGTCATCGACGGTCGCGTGGCCCAGGTCGTGCAGGGCGGCCAGGACCGCCCGGCGTTGGACAGTGCTGCGCAGGCCGGCGGACCTCAGACTCGCGTCGAAGTCCTGGCCCGGCTCACTCATGACTGTCGGACTGCTCCCGGACGCACCGGCTCGAGCGAGACGGCCAGGTGGTTGCTCAGCGGACGGCCCACGGCCGCCATGTCGTAGGTGCTCAGCAGCCGACCGTCGACAAGGCCGTAGAGACGGTGGCCGGCCGAGACCTCCTTGGCTGACTCGGTGCGCACCACGGCATCCGTGGTGAGTTCGATGCGCGCTCCGGTCACCCGCGCATCGTGGATCGCGGTGACCTCCACGCGACCGATCCACACCTCCGCGAACCCGGTCGGGTGGGCCAGCAGCACCTCCACCCCGTTGTCGGGCCGGGGGCGCCAGTAGCCCGACTCGGTGGCGCTGGCCCGGATCCGGTTGTTCTGCTCATCGACCAACCAGGACATCGAGCGGTACTCGAGGAACGGGCGGCCATCGGTGGCGAACTCCACGACCTGCTCGTAGCGGAACGGCGAGATGCTCGGGTAGCCGCCCTCCCCGATGCCACCCCAGCTACCGATCAGCCAGGACAGGTGGGCCAGCTCCGCGGGCAGGTCCGGCGCAGTCGGATCGCTCGGCTGATGCCCCACGCTCAGGCCTGGCCCTTGTACAGCTTGTAGACCACGTAGCCGGCGAACCACGTGATCAGGATGCTGACCAGCACCAGCAGGGTGGTGAAGAAGATCTCGATGGCGTCCACGGACGCAAGTCTAGACCGGGGCGTGGACTGGCTGGTGGCCGCAGCAGGTGCGAGTCTGGGCCCGTGACCCGAAGCCTCGTCATCAAGTGCACCACCACCGATCCCGAGCCCTGCTCGCAGGCGTTCACGGTCGCCGCCACGGCGATGGCCTCCGGGGCCGACGTGTCGGTCTGGCTCACCGGTGAGGCCACCTGGCTGGCGACTGCGGGTCGCGCCGAGGCCTTCGAACTGCCGGGGTCGATGCCCCTGGCAGAGCTGCGCGACACGATCCTGGCGCAGGGCACGCTGACCGTCTGCACGCAGTGCGCGGCCCGCCGCGGGCTGGTGGTCGCCGACCTGCTGGCCGGGACACGCCTGGCCGGGGCGGCCTCCTTCGTCGACGAGATCCTGGCCGAGGGCGCCCAAGCGCTGGTCTATGGCGCCGGGAAGGCCACCTGACGCTGCTCGTGCTCCGCTCAGCCCCATCCAGGCCCCAACTCCGCCGGGCGACGGCGGCAGGGCGGACAGTACGCTGGCGGGCGTTGGAGCGTGCGAGCCCGGACCGCCGAGCAGAGGACCCATGATGTCGAACCCATGGCTGACCAGCCTCATCACTGCCGACGCTCAGGCGGGCTGGGACCTGGCCGTGAAGCTGTCGCGGATGGGCGTCAAGGTCACCCAGCCCAACGACGAGGTGCGCGCCAGGCTGCGTGACGTGTACGCCAACGATGCGGACAGCCTCACAGAGGCGTCCAAAGTGATCGCGATCAACTTCCAGACCGTGGCTGCCGCGAACGGCTACTGGAGCGAGGCCTGAGCCGCCCCGGTCCGCGCCCCGACAGATTTGGTGATCTTGGTCTGAGTTCGGCCATATCTGCCCGGATCGCGCCTGACGTTGGCCGGGTGGCGCCTAGGTGAGACACGCACCGTCACCGATGACCGATGGGGTGCGGTGAGGAGGTCAGGCGCGGCGCAGGCGCTGGGCGCGCAGGTAGATCTCGCAGCCGATGCAGAAGTCGAAAGCCGCGTTCAGGAAGGCTGCTGCCAGCGCGAAGGCGGTCGCCCCCAGTGCCAGCCACTGCCAGCCCACGGCGAACCCGAGCAGGCCGACCAGGCTGAATGCCAGACCACAGGCCTGGGCGAAGCGAGGGGCAGCAGGGTGCTCGAGGTGCGTCGGGGCCGCCAGCCTGGGCCGCACGAACCGCTTGAACAGCAGGCCGTAGGGCTGTTGCGCGGGGCCGGCGAGCGCACCGATTGCGAAGACCACGGCCTGCAGGGCGAGGAGCACCGGTGAGGCCAGCACCAGCGCGGCGGACAGCACGACGGTGGTCACACCGGCACCGAACCGGGGACCGCGCGGGTCGATCCCACCCGCGGGCGGTGCGGGGTGAACGGCGGTGGCGGGGGCCGTGGCACTGGCGCCGGTGGGCGCAGTCGACGAAGTGGCGGTGGGCGTGGACGAGGACAGGGGCAGGGCAGGCATGGCGGGGCTCCGGGAGGTCTGTGGGGGCGCGAACAGGTGGGGACGAGGCCGTGCTCAGCGCATTCGACACAGGCAGGTGCCCATGCGGCCGTGGTCGATGACCCGCCGCCTGGTGAGGAGCACCCGATACATGAGGCGAGTCTAACCTCACATGCGGCCCGCGGCGATCCGCCGACCCGGCAGCAGACACCGGGCGGCTCCGACGACCATGTAGAGACCATGTAGAGCAGCCTCGATCCGGACACTTGAGTGGCTGATTCGGACACCTGTGTCCGCGGGCGGCCAGCGCGTGTCCGAATCGGACAACTGAGCTGGACCGGCAGGCGGCCGACGGCGCCCCGGCGGCACCGGCGCCGCTGGAGGTGACAGGCTGGCCCCATGGCCACCCCCCGCCGCAGTCCCGACCACGACACCGAGGGCAGCCACCTGCGCCTGGCTGTGCTCATCGACGCCGACAACGCGCAGGCCGCCGTCATCGAGGCGCTGCTCGCCGAGGTGGCCCGGTTCGGCGACGCGATCGTGCGGCGCATCTACGGGGACTTCACCGCCCCCACCAGCTCGGCGTGGAAGAAGGTGTTGCAGCGCAACGCGATCAAGCCGGTGCAGCAGTTCGCCTACTCCACGGGCAAGAACGCCACCGACAGCACGCTGATCATCGACGCGATGGACCTGCTCTACAGCGGCAATTTCGACGGGTTCTGCCTGGTGACCTCCGACAGCGACTTCACGGGCCTGGCGATGCGGCTGCGCGAGGAGGGCCTGATGGTCCTGGGCTTCGGCGAGCGCAAGACCCCGGAGGCGTTCCGCAACGCCTGCCACCGGTTCGTGTTCGTCGAGGTCCTGCGTGACGGTGGGCGATCGGTGGAGCCTGAGCCGCCCGAGCGCGCGTCGACGGAGTCCGCCGCACCGGCGGCGACGGTCACGGCCGAGACCGATCGGCCCACCCGGCAGAAGCTGCCGAAGAAGTTCGTGCTCAGCGCCTTGGAGCAGTCCGTGGACGACGAGGGCTGGGCCCATCTGGGGACCTTCGGGAACTACCTGAACAAGCTGCAGCCGGACTTCGACCCCCGCCTGTACGGCTACCGCAAGCTCTCGGACCTGGTGCGCAACCGCACGGACCTGTTCACCACCGAGGAGCGCCGCTCGTCAGGGTCCAATCAGAAGGTGCTGTACCTGCGCGCCCGCTGACCAGCGCACGCCGAGCCGTGAGTGCTAGGCATGGACCCATGGTGCCCCCCGGTCCGCCCACTCCCGTCGACCTCGAGACCCTCGACCTAGACACGCTGACGAGCGTGGCGCGGGCGGGTGCCACCGTGACCGTGGGCGCGGCCACCCTCGAGCGGGTCGCCGCCGGCCGGGCCCACATCGTGGCGCTGGCAGGCCGGCCCGAACCCACCTACGGGGTCTCCACAGGCTTCGGGGCCCTGGCCACGGTCGCGATCCCCGCCGAGCGGCGGACCGCATTGCAGGTGAGCCTCACCCGCTCGCATGCCGCCGGGACCGGCGCCCTGGTCGAACCGGCCACCGTCCGGGCGATGATGGCGCTGCGGCTGCGCACGCTGGCCACCGGAGCGACCGGGGTGCGCCCCGAGCTGGTGCAGGCGCTGACCGACCTGCTCAACGCCGGGATCGTGCCGGCCGTGCATGAGTTCGGCTCGCTGGGCTGCAGCGGTGACCTCGCTCCCCTGGCGCACGTGGCCCTGGTCCTGCAGGGCGAGGGCTGGGTGCTCGCCGAGGACGGGAGCGCGCGAGCGGCGGGCCCGGCGCTGGCGGCGGCCGGGCTGGGCCCGGTGACCCTGGTCGAGAAGGAGGGACTGGCCCTGATCAACGGCACCGACGGCATGCTCGGGATGCTCGTGCTGGCGCTGGCCGACCTCGAGGCCCTGGCCGGGGTCGCCGACGTGACGGCGGCCATGAGCGTCGAGGCCCTGCTGGGTACCGACCGCGCCTTCGCCGCCGATCTCATCGCAATGCGTCCGCACGCCGGACAGGCCGTCTCGGCATCGAACCTGCGCCGACTGCTGGCCGGCTCGCCGATCGTGGCCAGCCACCGACACGACCGCACGCACCTGGTGCAGGACGCCTACTCGCTGCGCTGCGCACCGCAGGTGACCGGGTCGCTGCGCGACACCCTGGCCCACGCCCGCGCTGTGGCCCAGCGCGAGATGGCCGCGGTCATCGACAACCCGGTGATCACCGGCGACGGTCGGGTGGAGTCCAACGGCAACTTCCACGGCGCCCCGATCGCGCACGTGCTGGACTTCCTGGCCATCCCGGTCGCGGACGTCGCCTCGATCAGCGAGCGACGCACTGACCGGCTGCTCGACCGCAACCGCAACCAGGGCCTGCCGGCGTTCCTGGCCCACGAGGTGGGTGTGGACTCCGGGTACATGATCGCCCAGTACACGGCCGCCGGGATCGTCTCGGAGCTCAAGCGGCTGGCGGTGCCCAGCAGCGTCGACTCGATCCCCAGCTCCGCGATGCAGGAGGACCATGTCTCGATGGGCTGGGCCGCCGGTCGTGCACTGACCGCGGCTGTCCGCGGCCTGCGCCAGGTGCTGGCGATCGAGCTGGTCACCGCTGCCCGCGCCCTGGACCTGCGCGGCCCCCTCGTGCCGGCAGCGGGCACCTCGGCTGCCCTGGCTGCGCTGCGCACGATCGTCGCGGGACCCGGACCCGACCGCATCGTGTCCGACGAGCTGCGCGCAGCCGACGAACTGCTCGCGGACGGCACCCTCCTGGACGCAGTGACCGCCGCGATCGGCCCGCTGGACTGACGCCGCGCGCAGTCTGCGTAGTCGATTCGGGCAGTTTAGTTGCTCGAATCGACTACGCAGAACGGGCGTGATGGCATGACCCTGACAGGAGGCTCGCGATGGCACACGATCTCGGCCGGCCGGTGCCGGTCCGCGCGGCACGCGGCACGACCCGCACGGCGCTGGGGTGGCCGCAGGAGGCAGCGCTGCGGATGCTGTCCAACAACCTCGACCCGGAGGTTGCCGAGCATCCCGACGCGCTGGTGGTCTACGGCGGGACCGGCCGCGCGGCCCGTGACTGGCCCAGCTTCCACGCATTGGTGCGCACCCTGACCACGCTCAAGGACGACGAGACGATGCTCGTGCAGTCCGGGCGGCCGGTCGGCGTGCTGCGGACCCACGAGTGGGCACCCCGCGTGCTGATCGCCAACTCCAACCTCGTGGGCGACTGGGCAACATGGCCGGAGTTCCGCCGGCTGGAGGCCCTCGGGCTGACCATGTACGGACAGATGACCGCCGGCTCGTGGATCTACATCGGCACCCAGGGCATCGTGCAGGGCACCTACGAGACCTTCGCCGCGGTGGCGGCCAAGCGGTACGGCGGCACCCTGGCCGGGACCCTCACGCTGACGGCCGGCTGCGGCGGCATGGGTGGCGCACAGCCGTTGGCGGTGACGCTCAACGGCGGGGCCTGCCTGATAGTCGACGTCGATGCCACCCGCCTGGCGCGTCGGGTCGAGCACCGCTACCTCGACGAGTGGACCGACGACCTCGACATGGCCGTCGAGCGGGCCCTGGCCGCGAAGTCCGAGCGCCGGGGCTGGAGCGTGGGAGTGGTCGGCAACGCCGCCGAGGTCCTGCCCAAGCTGCTGCGCCGCGGTGTGGCCGTCGACATCGTCACCGACCAGACCTCGGCCCACGACCCGCTGGCCTACTGCCCTGTCGGGGTCGACGTCGAGCAGTGGCACGACCTGGCTGCCGCCGACCCGGAGGGCTTCACCGACCGCGCGCGCGACTCGATGGCCCGCCACGTCGAGGCCATGGTCGGGTTCATGGACGCCGGTGCCGAGGTGTTCGACTACGGCAACTCGATCCGTGGCGAGGCGCAGCTGGCCGGCTACTCCCGGGCGTTCGACTTCCCCGGCTTCGTTCCGGCCTACATCCGGCCGCTGTTCTGCCAGGGCCGGGGCCCGTTCCGCTGGGTGGCGCTGTCCGGTGACCCACGCGACATCGCAACCACCGACGCCACCGTCCTGCGGCTGTTCCCCGACGACGAGCCGCTGGCCCGCTGGATCCGGGCGGCGGGCGAACGCATCAGGCCGCAGGGCCTACCCGCGCGGATCTGCTGGCTGGGCCAGGGCGAGCGGGACCGGGCCGGCCTGGAGTTCAACGCGCTGGTCGCCTCCGGTGCGGTCAGCGCCCCCCTCGTGATCGGTCGCGACCACCTCGACACGGGCTCAGTGGCCTCCCCCTACCGAGAGACCGAGGCGATGCTCGACGGGTCGGATGCCATCGCCGACTGGCCGCTGCTCAACGCGATGGTGAACGTCGCCTCGGGCGCCTCGTGGGTGTCGATCCACCACGGAGGCGGGGTCGGCATCGGGCGGTCGATCCACGCCGGCCAGGTCTCGGTGGCCGACGGATCGGAACTGGCCGCGCAGAAGCTCGAGCGGGTGCTCACCAATGACCCGGGAATGGGCGTGATCCGCCACGTCGACGCCGGCTACGACATCGCCGCCCGGGTGGCGGCTGATCAGGGACTGCGCATCCCGATGCACGAGGGGTGACCGCGATGGATCCCACCCTTGCATCATCGATCGGGCACTTGGAACGCCGGATCGATGATGCAAGGACCCCCACGCCGTCCCGGGGCGGCGCCAGCCTCCTGCTCGCGGGCATCGGGGAGCTCGTCACCAACGACCCGGCCGGTGCACCGCCGGCCAGCGGCCGCGACGAGTGGGCGCTGGGTATCCGCGCTGAGACGGCCGTCGTCGTGCAGGACGGGCGCGTCGAGTGGATCGGGCCGACCTCCCAGGCTCCGGCGTGCGACGAGCGGTACGACGCCGCCGGGGCAGCAGTCATCCCCGGGTTCGTCGACAGCCACGCGCACCTGGTGTTCGCCGGGGACCGAGCCGCCGAGTTCGCCGCCCGGATGGCGGGCCGGAGCTATACAGCAGGCGGCATCCACGCAACCGTGGCCGCCACTCGTGCGGCCAGTGACGACAGCCTGCGCGCGGGCGTACGCCGGCTCGTCGCCGAACTCGTGGCCAGCGGCACGACCACCTTCGAGGTCAAGACGGGATACGGCCTGACGGTCGCCGACGAGCAACGGGCCGCCCGGATCGCCGGGGAGTTCACCGACGAGGTCACGTTCCTGGGTGCCCATGTCATCCCGGCCGAGTTCGCCGGCGACCGCGCCGGCTACCTGGCCCTGCTCACCGGCCCGATGCTGGACGCCTGCGCCCCGCACGTGCGCTGGGCCGACGTGTTCGTCGAGCGCGGCGCGTTCGACGCGGTCGAGGCACACGTCGTGCTCGCCGCAGCCGCTGCGGCCGGGCTGGGACTGCGGGTGCATGCCAACCAGTTGCGCCCCGGCCCGGGCGTCGCGCTGGCGGCGGCCCACGGCGCCGCCTCGGCGGACCACTGCACCCACCTGTCCGCAGCGGACATCGCCGCCCTGGCCGACTCCGCGACGGTGGCCACCCTGCTGCCCGGGGCCGAGCTCGGCACGCGCTCGCCCTTCCCCGACGCCCGCCGCCTGCTGGACGCAGGGGCCACGGTCGCCCTGGCCACCGACTGCAACCCGGGCACGAGCTACACCACCTCCATGCCGCTGTGCATCGCCCTGGCGGTCAGCCAGATGCGCATGACTCCGGCGGAGGCACTGGCCGCGGCCACCGTCGGCGGCGCGGCGGCGCTGCGGCGCACTGACGTGGGCAGGATCCGCGTCGGCGGTCCGGCCGACCTGATCGCGCTCGACGCCCCGAGCCACGTGCACCTGGCGTACCGTCCGGGCGTGGACCTGATCGACCAGGTGTGGCGCGCGGGCGCGCCGATGCGCCCGGAGCCGGGGCGCGACCGTGGCTGAGGACCCGCACTGGCCCCGCGCGTCAGCGTGGATCGGGGCCTGCACCGCCGAGCACGGCTGGCCGCGCGAGCAGAACCCGCGCCGGCCGCAGATGACCCTGCTCGGCGTGCCGGCCCACGCGACCTCCCTGTCCCGGACCAGGGCCGACCGCACACCCGCCGCGGTGCGCGCCGCCCTCGCGCGGTTCGCGACGCATCTGGCCAGCGAGCAGCTCGACCTGCGCGACCTCATGCTCATCGACCTCGGCGACGTGTCGGAACCGGACACCGACCGAGGTCGGCGCGAGACCGTCGAGGCCGTCCGACTGTTCCCCGACGCCCTGGTCCTCGCCCTCGGTGGGGACAACTCGATCACGAGCTCCGTGGCGCACGGCGCCTGCACTGACGGCCTGATCACCCTCGACGCTCATCACGACCTGCGCGAGGGTCGCTCCAACGGCTCGCCGGTGCGCGAGCTGCTCGAGCTCGGCCTGGCCGGGCAGCGCACGGTGCAGATCGGGATCGCGGACTTCGCCAACTCCGCGTACTACTCCGATCGCGCCCGGGAGCATGGCATCACCGTGATCAGCCGTGCGGACCTTGCCCGGCGAGGGATGGACGACGCCATGGCCCAGGCCCTCGAGATCGCCGGATCCGGGCCCACCGGACGTGTGCATGTCGACCTCGACGTCGACGTCTGTGACCGCGCCGTGGCACCGGCCTGTCCGGCCTCGCTGCCCGGTGGGATCAGCGCCCACGAGTTCAGAACGGCCGCACGACTGGCCGCTCGCGACCCCCGCGTGGCCAGCATGGACCTCACCGAGGTGGACGCCACCGCCGATGCCCCCGACGGGCGCACCGTGCGCCTGGCCGCACTGTGCGTGCTCGACATCGCCGCCGGCGTGCTGCTGCGGACGGCGGCCGGTCGCTAGACGACCTGGCCCAGAGCTGCGATCACATCGGCCTTGCGCGGGGCCCCGGTGGCCCGGGACCGGATCCGGCCGGTGCGGTCCAGGACCAGCACTGTGGGCGTGCGGGTCACGTCCAGCTCGCGGACCAGGTCCAGATGCGACTCGGCGTCGACCTCGATGTGCACCACGCCGGACACCATCCCCGCGACGTCGGCCAGCACCACTCGGGTGGCCCGGCACGGGCTGCAGAACGCCGACGAGAACTGCAGGAGGGTGGCCTGCTCGCCCAGCGGGGCCCCGAGATCGACTTCAGCCAGGATCTCCACCTCGCCGATGACCGTATGGTCGGTCACCTCGATCGGGTGGCCCTCGACCAGCAACGGCTCGGAGTCATCAGCAACCGACGCGCCGGCTGGCTCATCCGGTCCAGCGGCGGGCGGTGCGACCCGGGTCGCGGTCGGGGCCGCGGACACCGGCGCACCGGCCACCGCGCGCATCCGGCCGTCGGTGGAGCGACGCCACAGGCCGAACGCCGTCGCAGCGCCGAGCACGATCAACAGTAGGTAGACCCCGGTCATGGCATGTGCAACGCACTGCTCGTGGCCGCGATTCCCGCCCTCGCGTATCCTTGACCCACACCGACCCCGAACGGCTGCGAGGTTCCCCATGAGCAGGCTCCTGCTGATGACCGCCTCCCTGGGCCCCTCCGGTGAGGTCCTGCCCGCCTTGGGCCTGCTGGCCCATCACGTCCGGGTGATGCCGGCCGAGGCCAGTGCCCTGCTCAACGCGCCGCCGGCCGACGCTCTGCTCATCGACGGTCGTCGCGACCTGGCCCACGTACGAGCCCTCAGCCGGCTGATCCGCCAGACCGGCGTCGAGTGCCCGGTGCTGCTGATCACCACCGAGGGTGGCCTGGCCGCAGTGAACGCCGAATGGGGCATCGACGACGTGATCCTCGATGCCGCTGGCCCCGCGGAGGTCGAGGCGCGCCTGCGCCTGGCCATCGGACGGGTGGCCGTGGCCGACGAGGTCGACACCGACGGCGAGCTGCGCCTGGGCGACCTGGCCATCGACGAGAGCGCCTACAGCGCACGGATCCGCGGGCGCAGCCTGGACCTGACGTTCAAGGAGTTCGAGCTGCTGCGCTTCCTGGCCACGCATGCCGGCCGGGTCTTCACCCGCGCTCAGCTGCTCCAGGAGGTCTGGGGCTACGACTACTTCGGTGGCACCCGCACGGTGGACGTGCACGTGCGCCGGCTGCGCGCGAAGCTCGGCGCGGAGCACGAGGGCCTCATCGGTACCGTGCGCAACGTCGGCTACCGCTTCGTCCCCCCGCGCCAGGATGACGTCGCCCTGGACTTGCACACTGCGGCGACCCTGCGGGACCCGGCCCTGCGGTGAGCGCGGACGTCGCCCACCTGCGCACGACATCGCACCTGAGCGCGCCGGAGGTCCGCACGGTCCTGGCGCTGGCTGAGGCTGCGGCGCACGCCGACGGCGCCCACCCGCTCAGCGAGCACGTCGTGCTGCACCTGCGCCACGGCAGCGGCCCGGCCATGCACGTGCTGGCCGCCGAACCTGCCACCGGCGCGCTGCTGGGCTACGCGCACCTGGACCTGTCCGACCCGGCCGAGGGCCCGGCGGCCGAGGTGGCCGTCAGCCCGGCGGCCCGGCACCGGGGCGTCGGCGGGATGCTCATCGCCGAGGTCGTCAGGATCGCCGACCAGCAGCCCGGCCGGCTGCGCCTGTGGGCGCACGGCACGTCAGCGGCCACCGGTCAGCTCGCCGCAGCACACGGGCTGCACCAGGTCCGCCGGTTGCTGCAGCTGCGCCGCTCGCTGTTCGCACCCCTCGAGCCGCTGGCGCTGCCCGAGGGGATCCGGCTGCGCGCGTTCGACGCCTCGCGCGACATCGACGACTGGCTCGACCTCAACGCACGCGCGTTCACCGACCTGCCCGACCAGGGTGGGTGGACCGCCGAGGACCTCGATCGCCGCATGGCTGAGCCGTGGTTCGACCCGGTCGGCTTCCTGATGGCCCACGATGCCGAGGACCGGCTGGTCGGGTTCCACTGGACGAAGGTGCACGACCACGATCACAGCCACTCCGGTGACCAGGCCCCCGGGCATGTCCACGATCCCTTGGGCGAGGTGTACGTGGTGGGCGTCGACCCCGACCACCGGGGCCGGGGGCTGGGCCGGGCGCTGACGGTCGCGGGCCTGGCGCACCTGCGCCAGCGCGGCCTGCCGACCGCCCTGCTGTACGTGGACGCCGACAACGCCGGGGCCATCTCGCTGTACCGCGCGCTCGGATTCGCCGCCTGGGACAGCGATACGCTCTTCCGTCGATAGACTCCCAAGGACCGCAGCAGCTACGGGACTGGACTGTCTTGCGGATCCGCGAGGAGGTGGACGTGTCCAGCACTGTGACGCACTCCGCGACCGGTACGCCGGACGCGCAGGACCCCGCACCGCCTGCCGCAGCGCCGCTGGCCGCCGATCGGTTCGCCGACCGCGAGCTGTCCTGGCTGGCCTTCAACGAGCGCGTCCTGGAACTGGCCGAGGACGAGGCGCTGCCGCTGCTCGAGCGGGCCAAGTTCCTGGCCATCTTCGCCTCGAACCTCGATGAGTTCTTCATGGTCCGGGTCGCGGGTCTCAAGCGCCGGATCGACGCCGGGATCGCGGTGCGCGCCGCCAGTGGCCTGATGCCCCGCGACCTGCTCGAAGTCCTGCTCAGCCGCACCCGCGCACTGCTGGACCGCCATGCCGCCTGCTTCGGCGAATCCGTGCTGCCGGGGCTGCGCGCCCAGGGGATCCAGCTGCTGCGCTACCACCAGGCCAGCGAGGACGAGCGGGCAGCGCTGCGCCAGATGTTCCTGGACAAGGTGTTCCCGGTGCTCACCCCGCTGGCCGTGGATCCCGCGCACCCGTTCCCCTACATCTCGGGCCTGAGCCTCAACCTCGCGGTGGTCGTGCGCAACCCGGACACGGGCAACGAGCTGTTCGCCCGGGTCAAGGTGCCCCCGAGCCTGCCGCGCTTCGCCGAGGTGGGACCCCAGCGCTTCGTCCCGCTCGAGGACGTGATCGCCGCGAACCTGTCCGACCTGTTCCCGGGCATGGAGATCCTCCAGCAGCACTCGTTCCGGGTGACCCGCAACGAGGATGTCGAGGTCGAGGAGGACGACGCCGAGAACCTGCTCAAGGCCCTCGAGCGCGAGCTCATGCGCCGCCGGTTCGGCCCGCCGGTGCGCCTCGAGGTCGAGCGATCGATCGACCCGTACGTGCTCGAGCTGCTCGTGCGCGAGCTCGGCATCCCCGCCGAGGAGGTCTTCGCGCTGCCCGGGCCGCTGGACCTGACGGGGCTGTGGACGATCGTCGGGCTGGACCGCGAGGACCTCAAGGAGGCGCCGTTCCTGCCCAAGACGAGCCCTCAGCTGACTGAGGTGGAGACCGCCGCTCCACCGGACGTCCTCGAGGCCATGCGCGACCACGATGTGCTCCTGCACCATCCCTACGACAGCTTCTCGACCAGCGTCCAGCGCTTCCTCGAGCAGGCCGCCGCCGACCCGAAGGTCCTGGCGATCAAGCAGACGCTGTACCGGACCTCGGGGGACTCCCCGATCGTCGACGCCCTGATCGACGCGGCGCAGGCGGGCAAGCAGGTGCTGGCCCTGGTGGAGATCAAGGCCCGGTTCGACGAGCAGGCCAACATCAGCTGGGCGCGCAAGCTCGAGCGCCAGGGCGTGCACGTGGTCTACGGCCTGGTCGGGCTCAAGACCCACTGCAAGTTGAGCATGGTCGTGCGCGACGACGGTGACCGGCTGCGCCGCTACGTGCACATCGGCACCGGCAACTACCACCCCAAGACGGCCCGGCTCTACGAGGACATGGGCCTGCTGACCACCGATCCGGCCGTGGGCGAGGACGTCTCGCACGTGTTCAACGTGCTGTCCGGCTACTCGATGAACACCGCCTACCAGCGCCTGCTGGTGGCACCGCACTCGATCCGTGCCGGCCTGGTCGAGCGGATCGAGCGCGAGGTGGCCAACCACCGCGCCGGGCTGCCCGCTCGGGTGCGCTTCAAGTGCAACGCGATCGTCGACGAGGGCATCATCGACGCGCTGTACCGGGCCAGCCAGGCCGGGGTGCCGGTCGACGTGTGGGTGCGCGGCATCTGCGCGATCCGCCCCGGGGTGCCGGGGCTCAGCGAGAACATCCGGGCCCACTCGGTCCTTGGCCGGTTCCTCGAGCACAGCCGCGCCTACGAGTTCGCCAACGCGGGGGCGACCGAGACCTGGATCGGATCGGCGGACCTGATGCACCGCAACCTCGACCGCCGCGTCGAGGTCCTCGTGAGCCTGGGGGCCGAGCATGCCCGCTACGTCTCGGACCTGTTCGACCGGGGCTTCGACGACACGACCAAGGCCTGGATCGGCCAGCCCGACGGCACCTGGGCACCGCACACCCGGGACGCCTCGGGTGAGCAGTGCATCGACCTGCAGGAGTTCATGATCGACTCCAGGGCGAGCCGCTCACGGCGGACGACCGGGTGATCGTTGTTCACCTTCGGATGCGATGCTGCCCCCGATCCCGCTGATGCACCCCGCGAGAGGCCCCCGGAGTGACCGAGTTGACCACCCCCGCAGCCCATGTCCTGCGTGTCCACGCGCTGTTCCGCATGCCCGACCTGGTCGGCACAGTCCCGGGCCTGGCGGGAGCGACCGTGACCACCGGGATCGGCCGGGTCGAGGCCGGGGCCACCCAGACGGTGGCCCACGAGTACCACGACACCGCTGACCTGCGACTGATCCGCTGGGGCGCCATGCTCACCCGACGGTCCGGTGGCTCCGACGAGGGCTGGCACCTGCGCCTGCCCACCGATGGCGACCAGGCCCCGGCCGAGGAAGTGGTGCTGCCCCTGTCTGCCGGCCGGCCGGGCCGGGCGCCCGCCGAGCTCGCGGATGCGGTGACCGCTCTGGCCCGCCGAGAGCCCCTGGTCCGCGTGGCGCACCTGTCCGTGGACCGCAGGGCCGCGACGCTGCTCGACGAGGCCGACGAGCCGGTCGCCGAGCTGGTCGACGAGGTCGTGTCGATCATGGACGGCAAGGTCGTGGCCGGGCGGTTCCGGGAGCTCACGCTGCGCCCCCTGACCGTGGACGACACGCTGCTGGCGCCGCTGCTGGACCTCCTGGCCGCCCACGGGGCCGTGCCGGGCGGCATGTCGCGCACGCGCAGCGTCCTGGGCCCGGCCGCCGACGCGGGACCGGAGGTCCCGCAGCCGGTGCGGGTGACCCCCGACGACCCCGCTGGCGAGGCCGTGCACGCCCACCTGGTGACCCATGTGCGCCGCTTCCTGCTCCAGGACGCCCGCGTCCGCCGGGACCTGCCCGACTCCGTGCACCAGATGCGCGTGGCGGCGCGGCGACTGCGCAGTGGGCTGCGCGTGTTCGCCCCGCTGGTCGACGACGGCTGGTCACGGCACCTGCGCGACGAGTTGGGCTGGACGGCCTCCGAACTGGGCCTGAGCCGGGACTCCGAGGTGCTGCTGGCCCGCTTGGAAGCCCATGCCGACGAGCTCGGTGCCGCCGATGCGGCCCTGATCCACGAGCACGTCGACCCGATGATGACCGGCAAGGTCGCGGCCGGGCGGGCCGAGGCCCTCGAAGCGCTGGGATCGCAGCGCCACCTGGCCCTGCTCGACGCCCTGGTCGACGCCGCCAACCACCCACGGCTGACTCCCGCAGCGCAGAGTCCGAGCCGAGAGGCCCTCCCCCCGCTGTTCGACAAGGCGTGGCGCAAACTGGCCAAGGAGGTCAAGGCGTTGACGCTGCACGGCCCGGCCGACGAGTGGCACGAGACCCGGATCACCGCCAAGCGTGCCCGGTACGCGGCCGAGGCGCTGGCCCCGGTGTTCGGCGCCTCAGCCAAGGGCCTGGCCAGCGCCCTGGGAGAAGTCACCGAGCAGCTCGGTGAGCACCAGGATGCCTACATCGCGCAGGAGGCCTGCCGAGAGCTCGCCGAGAGCTTCGATGGCCCCACCGGGTTCGCCCTGGGCCAGTTGGCCGCCTATCAGGTCGAGTGCGAGCTGATCGCCCGGGTCAAGATGACCGAGAAGTGGCCCGGTGTGCGTCGCCAGCGGGCGCAGACCTCCTTGGGCTGAGCCATGGCCTCCTCCGCGCGCACCGAGATCCACGCTGCTGGCGTCGTGCTCACCCGCGGCCTGGGCAAGGACCTCGAGGTCGGGGTGATCCATCGGCGGCGGCGCCGGGACTGGTCATTGCCCAAGGGCAAGCTGGAGCCCGGCGAGGGCGGCATCGAGGCTGCGGTGCGCGAGTGCATCGAGGAGACCGGCTTCCGGCCCGTCCTCGACGTCCCGCTGCCCACGCAGCACTACCGGGTGGATGGGGTGCCCAAGAAGGTCGAGTACTGGCGGGCCAGCGTCGTGGACGGCGACTTCGTCGAGAACAAGGAGGTCGACCGGATGCGCTGGCTGCATCCCAAGGCCGCCATCGCAGCGATGACCTACCCGCGCGACGGGGAGCTGATCGCCCTGGCCGCCCGCACCCCACCGACGATCCCGTTCGTCCTTCTGCGCCACACGACTGCCGAGAAGCGCACGGACTGGGCGCGCCGGACGGGCCGGGACCGCGGCGACCCTGCGCGTGGACTGCTGGCGCACGGTGAGTGGGAGGCCCGGCGGCTCATCTCGATCCTGCGGGCGTTCGGCGTCCGGCACCTGCACTCCTCGGATGCTGAGCGCTGCTTGGCCACCCTGCGCCCGATGGCCGCCGCCCTGGGGTCGGGGATCCGGCTCGAGCCCACCATCAGCGAGGATGCCTTCGCCCTGGATCCAGCGCCGGGCCTGGAGCGCACGGTGGAGATCTTCAACCAGCCGTGGCCGACGGTGCTGTGCTCGCACCGGCCGGTGATGCCCGATCAGCTCGTCGGGTTGCGCGAGGCCGGCGGCGGCCCGCGGCTGGTGCACCGCGTGGCACCCGGCAGCTTCTTCGTGTTCCACCGTGCGTGGACCAACCGACCGATCGACCTGACCGTGCGGACCGTCGCCACCGAGCTACACGACCTGCCGCCGGTGCACGACTGAGCGCAGAGCGGCGACCCGGAGCTTGTCCCGGGTGTCGGGAAAGCCGAGATGGCCGAGATGGCGACCGGAGCCGGATCGGCATCCCAGGTCTGGCGCACCCGAAACGGCCGTTCTGACGGAGGTTGCGCCGGGGGGTCGACCTCGACGCAAGCCAAGTGGTCGTTCTGGGTCGCTCGTTCAGCACCAGAACGACCACTCGACACGCGCACCTGGAGCCGGCTAGCCGTGACCGCCCCAGAACGGCCGTTTCGGCCGCGTCCACCGGGAGGCGGCGCGTGCACCTCCTGCGGCTCCGGGCGGGCGTGCCCAGGGTCATCGAGCGCTCCCGCCACACCAGGCCAGGCCCAGCAATGCAACGCGACGGGGCCGGGCGCGCGAGGAAAACAGCGCCGGGCGGTGGGTTCAGTCGGGGAATCCGCTGCCGCGGGGGCGCCTGCTGAGGCCCGGCACGGATCGAGTGACCGCCCTGCCGCGTGCTCTACTGGGGCCATGCCCACCGACGACGAGGTCCCCCGCATCGTCAGCGCGAGCCGTGACCTCGAGGCCGGCGCCGAGCGCATCTTCGAACTCATCGCAGAGCCCACCCAGCAGCCGCGCTGGGACGGCAACGACAACCTCGCGCAGGCGGAACCAGGCCAGCGGGTCCGCGGCGTCGGCGCGGTGTTCACCATGACGATCACGAAGGGCGCGGTCCGGGAGAACCACGTGGTCGAGTTCGACGAGGGTGCCCGGATCGCGTGGCTGCCGGCGGAGCCGGGGCAGGTGCCGCCTGGGCACCTCTGGCGATGGGAGCTCGAATCGATCGACTCGTCCCGCACGCGCGTCACGCACACCTACGACTGGACCGCCCTGACCGACGAGAAGCGCCTACCCCGCGCCCGCGCAACCACGTCCGAGAGTCTGGACGACTCGATCAGGCGTCTGGCAGCCCTCGCCGAGAGCGACTGACCCAGGCGCGGCGGATCAGCCGAAACGGCCGGAGATGTAGTCCTCGGTGGCGGGCTGGGTCGGGTTGGAGAAGATGTCGGTGGTGGAACCCATCTCGACCAGCCGACCCGGCTGGCCGACCCCGGCCAGGTTGAAGAAGCCCGTGGTGTCCGACACCCGTCCCGCCTGCTGCATGTTGTGGGTCACGATCACGATCGTGTACTGCTCGACGAGCTCGCGGATCAGGTCCTCGATGGCCAGGGTGGAGATCGGGTCCAGCGCCGAGCACGGCTCGTCCATGAGCAGCACCTGCGGCTTCACGGCGATCGCCCGGGCGATGCACAGCCGTTGCTGCTGGCCGCCGGACAGCCCGGAACCGGGTCGGTCGAGGCGGTCCTTGACCTCCTCCCAGAGGTTCGCCCCACGCAGGGACTCCTCCACGACGTCGGCCGCCTGCGACTTGCTCATCCGCTCGCCGGCCAGGCGCACCCCGGCCAGGACGTTCTCCGCGATCGACATCGTCGGGAACGGGTTGGGCCGCTGGAAGACCATGCCGATCGTGCGTCGCACGTTGACCGGGTCGACGCCGCGTCCGTAGATGTCCTCGTCGTCGAGCAGCACGCTGCCCTCGACCCGGGCGCCGGGGATCACCTCGTGCATCCGGTTGATCGTGCGCAGCACGGTCGACTTGCCGCAGCCCGAGGGCCCGATGAACGCCGTGACCGAGTTGCGTGCGACCTCCAGCGACACGGCCTCGACGGCCTTGAAGGAGCCGTAGTAGATGTCGACGTCCTTCATCGTGATGGACTTGCTCATGGGCGGGGGCCTCATCCCTTCGGTGCGAAGCGGTTGGCAAGGAGCTTCGCGACGATGTAGAAGAACATGATCAGGGTGATCAGGACCAGGGCTCCGGCCCAGGCCCGATCGACCGATGCCGGGGTGCCGCTGGTGATCTGGTCCCAGATGAACGTGGGGAGGGCGGCCTGCGGTCCGGAGAACGGGTTGTTGTTGTAGCTCTGGGTCAGGAACGTGGTGAGCAGCAGAGGCGCGGTCTCGCCGGCCACGCGCGCCACAGCCAGCATCGCGCCGGTGACGATCCCGGCCAGCGACGTCGGGAGCACGACCTTGAGCACGGTCCGCCACTTTGGCACGCCCAGGGCGTAGGAGGCCTCGCGCAGGTCGTTGGGCACGATCCGCAGCATCTCCTCGGTGGTGCGGATGATCACCGGCAGCATCAGGATGGCCAGGGCCAGGGCTGCGGCGAACCCGGATCGCTCCAGGCCCAGGCCCAGCACGAAGGCTGTGAAGATGAACAGGCCTGCGACGATCGAGGGGATGCCGGTCATCACGTCGACGAAGAAGGAGATGGCCTTCGCCAGCCGGCCCCGGCCGTACTCCACGAGGAAGATCGCCGCCAGGATGCCGACCGGGATCGCGAACGCTGCGGCGATCGCGACCTGCTCGAGAGTCCCGACGATCGCGTGGCCAGCGCCACCGCCGGGACTGCGCGGGCTGATGTTGCGCATGGACAGGGTCAGGAAGTCCCAGCTCATCACCTTCAGGCCCTTGACCAGCACCGTGAACAGCACGGAGACCAGCGGGACGATGGCGATCACGAACGTGGAGTAGACGGCCGTGGTGGCCAGGCGGTCGACCGCGTGGCGCTTGCCCTCGACCGCGAAGCTCCAGATGCTCTGGAGGACCACGAAGATCAGCGCGCCGACGACGGTCGTGCCGAACCAGCCCGCGAGGCCGGTCGTGGCGTTCAGGGCAACGGCGCCACCGACTGCGATCGCACCCACGAGCCCGGGGGCCCATCGGGGCAGCGTGCCGCCCTTGAGCGAGTCGTGGGTCGAGGGCTGGGTGTCCAAGGTGGTCGTCATGTCAGTTCGCCCCCGAGAATTCCGCGCGCCGGGCGATGATCCACCGGGCGATCATGTTGACGGTCAGGGTGAGGAAGAACAGCACCAGGCCGCTGGCGATCAGGGCCGACAGTCCGTTGCTGCCCGCCTCGTTCCACTTCAGCGCGATGTTCGCGGCGAACGTGTTGCCGCCGGGCTCGGTGAGGTGGACGTTGATCGTGAAGGCCGCCGAGAGGATCAGCGCCACGGCGATCGTCTCGCCCAGGGCCCGACCCAGCCCGAGCATCGCCGCGGAGATCATGCCCGGCTTGGCGAACGGGAACACCGCCATCCGCACCATCTCCCAGCGGGTGGCGCCCAGCGCCAGCGCCGCCTCCTTGTGGCCCGGTGGCACCTGGAGGATGACCTCGCGGCTGACGGCAGCCACCGTGGGCAGGATCATGATGGCCAGGACGAGCGAGGCGATGAAGATGCTCTTGCCGTACAGGTCCAGGGTGTTGCTGAAGATGATCGTCCAGCCGAGGTAGTCGCTCATCCAGCGCTGGATGCCCTCACTGCCCGAGATCAGGACCTCCAAGCCCCACAGGCCGAAGATGATCGAGGGCACCGCAGCCAGCAGGTCGGTGATGAAGGCCAGCGTGGCGGCCAGCCGCCGCGGGGCGTACAGCACGATGAACAGCGCGATCCCGATCCCGACGGGCACCGCCAGGATCATGGCGATCGTGGCCGACACCAGCGTCCCGAAGGCCAGGGCCGCGATGCCGAACACCGCAGGGTCTCCGTCGGGGTTCCACGACTGCTCGGTGAAGAAGTTGGCGGTGTTGGTGGTCAGCGACGGGATGGACTTCCAGACCAGGAACACCGCGATGGCGGCCATGATCACCAGGACTGTGATCCCGGCGTACTTCGAAACACCGCCGAAGACCCGGTCGCCCCGGCGCACACTCGCGCCGCTGATGGGCGAGGCCTCGCTGCTGGTCGTCGCGTCAGCCATCCTGGTCTCGTCTCATGTCTGGGATGGTGTTCAGGCTAGGGGATGCGGTTCTGGGGCACGGGCGCGGTCGGCCCGCGCCCCAGAACCGGTCCATCAGGTGTTCGTCAGGCCAGGGCCTCGACGGAGGCCTGAACCTTGGCGAGCAGCTCGCCGGTGATCGGAACGTATCCGATCCCCTCGAGGATGCCCTGGCCCTCGGTGCTGGCCGTGTACTGCAGGAACGGCTTGACGATGGCCAGGTCGGCGGCCGGCAGGCCGGTCGAGCAGGTGATCTCGTAGGTCACCAGGACGATCGGGTAGGCACCGGCGTCGGAGATGGTCGGATCGAGCTCCAGGGCGAGATCGTTGCCCTGGCCCACGATCGCAGCCGAGGAGATCGCCGTGGCGGCGTTGGCCGAGGTGGCCTCGACCGCGCCGCCACCGTTGTCGACCATGGCGGCCTTGAGGTCACCGTCGAGGACGAAGGACAGCTCGACGTAGCCGATGGAGTTCGGGGTCGAGGTCAGCGAGGAGGCGACGCCGTCGCTGCCCTTGGAGCCCTGGCCACCGGGAGCGGTCCACGCCTTGCCAACCTCGAACGTCCACTCGTCGGGCGCGGTCGCTGCCAGGTAGGCGGTGAAGTTGGCGGTCGTGCCGGACTCGTCGCTGCGGTGGAACTGCGCGATGGGCGCATCGGGCAGGGTCACGCCGGCGTTGATGTCGGCGATCTTCGGGTCGTTCCACTTCGTGATCGAGCTGTCGAAGATCCCCGCGATGACCTCGGGGGTCAGCGTCAGGCTGTCGACACCCTCGACGTTGTAGGCCAGGGCGATCGCGCCGCCGACCATCGGGATGTTGATCGTCTCGCCGCCGGTGCACCGGGCATCGGCCGCGGTCTTGTCCTCGCCCGAGATCGCGGCATCGGAGCCACCGAAGGCGGTCTGGTTGTTGATGAAGTCCTGGATGCCGGCGCCGGACCCGTTGGCCTGGTAGTCGATCGTGACGCCCTCGTTCTTGGTCTGGAAGGCGTTGATCCATTCGGCCATCGCGTTCTTCTGGGCCGAGGAGCCCGAGGCCTTGATGCTGCCGGAGAGGCCCGAACCGGCGTCGCCGGAGGCGCCGGTGTCGGTGGTGCCGGAGTCGCTGCAGCCGGCGAGGGTGAGCGCGAGCGCGGCCGAGATGGCGGCTCCCGCGACGAGACGGTTCTTCACCGTGGTTGCTCCTGTGTGTTCGTAGGTCTGTCGGACAGCACGGACGCTAGGACCACTGTGGGAATGGCTGGCGCTGTCGCGGTGAACACGCGGTGAACTCCGCCTGTGCGGTTGGGGTCCCGAGCACGGCCGGCGACTGTGATATCGGACACGTGGGTGCGTCCGGGCCTGCGGGCGCCTGGATCAGGCCGGGAACGGGCCCGCCTTGGGCAGGTACGCAGGCAGCTCGCGACCCAGCTGCGCACCCAGCCACTCGCTGGCGGCGATCGCGGCCTCGAGGTCGACCCCGGTCGTGAACCCGCTGCGGTGCAGGGCGAAGACGAGGTCCTCGGTGGCGATGTTGCCCGTGGCGCGTGGCGCGAAGGGGCAGCCGCCGATGCCGCCGAGGCTGGCATCGAGGACGTCCACACCCGCGTCCGCAGCCGCCAGCGCGTTGGCGTAACCCGTGTTGCGGGTGTTGTGGAAGTGCGCGCGTAGGGGCAGGTCGCCGATCAGGGCACGCGTCGCGGCGACCCGCTCGCTGACGTGGTGCGGCACGGCCACACCGATCGTGTCGGCGATCGCGATCTCGGTGACACCCGTGCCGGCCACAGCCTCGACCACGCAGCGCAGCGCGTCCAGGGGCACCTCACCGGCGAACGGGCAGCCGAACGCCACCGACAGCGTGACGGTGGGCCGGATCCCCGCGGCGAGCGCCAGGGGCACAACCTCGGCCACGACGGCCACCGCCTCGGCGCTGCTCATGCCCTGGTTGGCGTGCGAGAACTCGTCGGTGACCGACACGACGCAGTTGACCTCATCGACACCGGACGCGGCGGCCCGGTGGAACCCGCGGGTGTTGAGCACGAGCCCGATCCATGAGGCAGGTCCGGGCACGCTGGCCCGCACCCCGGCCACCACGGCCTCCGCGTCGGCCATCTGCGGCACGAGCCTCGGGTGCACGAACGAGGCGATCTCGGCGCGGCGCAGCCCGGCGTCGGCGCAGCGGCCGATGAGCTCGACCTTCTGCGCGGTGCTCAGCCGGGCAGGATCGTTCTGCAGCCCATCCCGGGCGCTGACCTCGACGATCTCGATGGCGCCCACGATCAGGCCAGGGCGTATCCGGCCTCATCCACCGCGGCGGCCACGGCCTCGCGGGTGGGGTCGGAATCCGCGGTGACGGTGACGCCCCCGGTGACCAGGTCGACCTCCACGGCGGTGACGCCCTCGATCCCCGACACCTCCTCGGTGACGGCCTTGACGCAGTGCTCGCAGGTCATTCCGGTGACTGTCCAGGTGCTGGTCGACATGGGCCCAGCGTAACTCGGCAAGCCCGGCCGCGTAGAGTGCCCGAGACCGAGGAGGCGTGATGAGCAAGAAGGACGACAAGGTCCCCGACCTCGGGCGGCACGACACCCCACTGCACCTTGTGGACAAGAAGAACTTCACCCAGGCTCGTTGTGACTGCGGCTGGGCCGGCCCCGGCCGACGCTCGCGCAAGAAGGCCCGCGAGGACGCCGCAGCGCACCTCGGCGACAAGTGCAAGGCGTTCAAGAAGTAGCCGGGTCCCGCCTCGGTGTGCCGCCGGCGGCGTGGATCATCGATCCGGCGGTATGAGGGCCAGATCGATGAAACAAGCGGCCAGGTCGATCGTCGGCGGCCCGGCAGGTGCAGCGATCAGATCGTGATGCCCTTGCCGACTGCCACGATCCCACCCTCGGAGACGGTGAACCGCTCCCGGTCAGCGTCGAGGTGCACTCCCACCTGGGCGCCGTCGGGCACGATGACGTTCTTGTCCAGGATCGCGTTGCGCACCACCGCACCGCGGCCGATCCGCACCCCGGGCAGCAGGACGGCCCCCTCGACGTAGGCGCCCTGCGCCACCCGCACGTCGTGGGACAGCACCGAGGAGCGCACGTGCCCACCGGCGATGACCGTGCCGGCTCCGATGATCGACTCGTGGGCGTTGCCACCCTCGACGAACTTCGCGGGCGGCGGGGAGCCCAGCGAGCTGGTGATGATCGGCCAGTCGCGGTTGTAGAGGTTGAAGATGGGGTGCACGCTGACCAGGTCCATGTGCGCCTCGTGGTAGGCGTCGATCGAGCCGACGTCCTTCCAGTAGGCCTTGTCACGCTCGGTCTCCCCGGGCACGACGTTGGTGCCGAAGTCGTAGACGTGGGCCAACCCCTGCTCGGTGAGCTGCGGGATGATGTTGCCGCCCATGTCGTGAACGGAGGTGTCGTCGGAGGCGTCTGCACGCAGACTCTCCACGAGCCCCTCGCGCGAGAACAGGTAGTTGCCCATCGAGATGAACGACTCGTCCGGGGAGCCGGGGATGGCCGGCGGGTCGGGCACCTTCTCGTGGAAGGCCATGATCCTCGTGGAGCTCGCGTCCTGCTCGATCACGCCGAACTCGGTGGCCTCCGCGCGCGGCTTGCGGATGCCGGCGACCGTGACCGCAGCACCGGTCTCTATGTGCTGGTCGAGCATCTGGCGCGGGTCCATCCGGTAGATGTTGTCCGCGCCGAACACCATCAGGTAGTCCGGATCGTCGTCCTCGATCAGGTTCAGGCTCTGGTAGATCGCGTCAGCGGACCCGGTGTACCAGCGTGGGCCGAGGCGCTGCTGGGCCGGGACGGCGGTCACGTAGTTGCCCAGGATGCCGGGCATCGCCCAGGTCTGGGTGATGTGCCGGTCCAGGGAGTGGGACTTGTACTGGGTGAGCACAGCGATCCGGTGATAGCCAGCGTTCACCAGGTTGCTGAGCACGAAGTCGATCAACCGGTAGCTGCCCCCGAACGGGACGGCAGGCTTGGCGCGATCGGCGGTCAGCGGCATCAGTCGCTTGCCCGCTCCACCTGCGAGGACGATTCCAAGAACTCGACGATTCGGCATGCCACCACGGTAGTCATGCCCACCCGGTTCAGGCGCGTCGGAGGGCGCTGCCGGGCAGGGCAGCAGCCCTCGGACGCGCAACACGGCCGCACCGCGGCCTAGGCTCCCAGCATGCGAATCGGATTGCTGACACGGGAATGGCCCCCGGAGGCCTACGGCGGCGCGGGTGTTCATGTGGAGTACCTCGCGCGCGAGTTGCGCAAACTCATCGATGTCGACGTCCAGTGCTGGGGTGCCCCGCGCGAGGACGCCAACGCCCACCAGGTCCCCGAGACCCTGGCCGCGGCGAACGCCTCGCTGCAGACCATGGGGATCTCCTTGGCCATGGTCGCGGCCAGCGAGGGTGCGCAGCTGCTGCACTCCCACACCTGGTACGCGAACTTCGCCGGGCACGCCGGCGGCATCTACCTCGACATCCCGCATGTCATCTCGGCGCACTCGCTGGAGCCCAAGCGGCCGTGGAAGGCCGAGCAGCTCGGTGGCGGCTACCGGCTGTCATCCTGGATCGAGAAGACTGCCTACGAGGGTGCCGACCGGATCATCGCGGTCAGCCACGGCATGCGCGGCGACGTGCTTGACTCCTACCCGAACGTCGACCCGGCGAAGGTCGAGGTCGTGCACAACGGCATCGACACGCAGCTCTACCAACCCGACCCGAACACCGACCTGATCGAGTCGGTCGGCATCGATCCCAGCCGGCCCTACGTGCTGTTCGTCGGGCGGATCACGCGCCAGAAGGGGATCGCGCACCTGCTGCGGGCGGCGGCGCTCATGGACCCCGACATCCCCCTGGTGTTCATCGCCTCCTCACCGGACACCCCGGAGCTGGGTGCCGAGGTCGAGGCCGGCGTCGCAGCCCTGCGCGAGACCAAGGGCGCGGCCAACATGGTGTGGGTCAACGAGCACCTCAGCCGGGCGCACCTGGTGCAGGCCCTGACCCATGCGGGCGTGTTCGCCTGCCCGTCGGTCTACGAGCCCCTGGGGATCGTCAACCTCGAGGCGATGGCCTGCCGGACGGCGGTCGTGGCCAGCGATGTCGGCGGGATCCCCGAGGTCGTGGTCGAGGGTGAGACCGGACACCTGATCCACTACGACGAGGCCGACGCTGCAGGCTTCGAGTCCGGGCTGGCCGCGGCGCTGACCTCGGTGATGTCCGATCCGGCGCGGGCTGCGGCGATGGGCGCCGCCGGCCGCGAGCGCGCGGTCGATCAGTTCGGCTGGGACAAGATCGCCAAGATCACGGTGGACGTGTACCAGCGCACCATCGACGAGCGCGGCTAGGGCGCCCGGCGTGCCCGAGTTCGACCCGCAGCGGGGCATCGACTTCCCGATCGAGGGCGGCAAGCAGTCCTCGATGGCCACCGGCCGGACGGTCTTCGCCGACGCTGCCCGAGGCACGGATCCCGAGCTCGCCGCCCGGATCGAGGCGATCGCGAACTGGCGCAAGGGCTACCTGCCCCCGGCCCGGGAGCTCGTCGAGTCCGGACTTACGGCCCCCGGCGGTTCGGTGTCGATGAGCCGCGACGGGCTGGCCAGCCTGCATGAGCGGTTCACGTTCACCCGCGACGGGCGAACCACCGACCTGGCCACCGCGATGGCCGAGCACCCCGAGCCCGAGTTCGCCACCGCCGAAGTCGTGGGCACCGGGCGGGCCGTGACCGAGCTGGTCGTCCCGTACCACGGCCGCCAGCTCTCCGGAGCGGACCTGCACCACCAGCTCGATGTCTGGGTGGCCTCCGGGACCGTGGAGCCGAGCTTCGCGCACGCACTGGATGCGGTGATCACCCACCCCGAGTGGCTGGACCTCAACGGAGTGGACTTCGCCGTGCTCGGCGCCGGAGCGGAGATGGGCCCCGCGGCCTGCCTGCTGGACTGGGAGGCCACCGTCTGGGCGGTCGACCTGCCGCGGCCGGACCTCTGGCGCCGCGTCATCGCCGACGCCCAGGGCCGGGCCGGCCGAATGAAGGTCCCGGTCCCCGCAGGGATGCCCGATCGCACCCAGCTGCAGGGCGATGCGCTGGCCGCCGTCGCCGGGGCTGACCTGCTGACCCAGACCCCCGAGGTGCGGACCTGGCTGGCCGGGATCGGGCGGCCCTTCACCCTGGGCAACTACGTGTACGCCGACGGTCCCCTGCACGTTCGTGTCTCGCTGGCCATCGACGCGATCAGCATGGACCTGATCGGCGATGGCTACGACCTGATGCTGGCCTGGCTGGCCACCCCGACCGACGTGTTCGCCGCTCCGATCGAGGCCGTGGCGGAGTCCCGGCGACGGTGGCGCTCCGCCGGCATGTGGCGCTATGCCCGCTCACCGCTGCGCCTGGTCGGGCAGTTCGAGCAGAACTACCCCGAGACGCTGTTCACCCCGGACGGGGTCGAGTACGGCATCTGCGACTGCCTCGTGAGCCAGCAGGGCCCCAACTACCTGCTGGCCAAGCGCCTGCAGCGCTGGCGGGCGATGGCCGCGCGCGAGGACGGCGTGCGGGTGTCGTTGAACGTGGCGCCGAGCACCCGGACCCGATCGGTGGTCAAGAACAAGGGCCTGGCCGCGGCGTACGCCGGCGCGGACCGGTTCGGCCTGGAGATCTTCGAGCCGGACACCTCGAACGCGATCATGGCCGCGCTACTCGTCCATGACCTGCGCAACCCGGCCTCGACGGCGAATCCGGAGGTTCCGATCGCGCACCCGATGCAGCTGTTCGTCGACGGCTCCTGCCACGGCGGGATGTGGCGCTCGGAGTACGCGGCGCGCTCGGTGCTCGGCCTCGCCGCGGTGGCCGGGATGTTCGAGCGCAACGCCTGACCCGCGCGGCTACCCCGCCTGCCCCCGGGCGCCGCACCTGCCCGGCGCGCCCCGACTGCCCCGCGCGCCCGACGATCTGGACAGGTTCTGCTGCTCTTGGAGCAGTGGGGCACCAGGTTGACTCCCGTGATCGAGGGGCCCGGGGCGTAGGCCACGATGGGGGCCATGACTGCCCCGAGCACGACCACCACCACCAGCGACGCCGCCGACCTGCGCGCAGAGGTGATCGCACTGGCCCAGACGCTGCTGCGCATCGACTCGACGAACGGCAACGAGACCGAGGTGGCCCATGCCCTGGCCGAGTACCTGGCCAAGTCCGGCGTCGAGGCCGAGCTCGTCGGCCCGGACCCGGCGCGGCTGAACCTGATCGCGCGGCTGCGCGGGTCGGGCGAGACGTCGGGCGAGGGCGTGGGGCTGCACACTGCGTCGGTCGAGGCGTCGCCGGGCGCACCGAGCCTGGCGTTCGTAGGCCACAGCGACGTCGTCCCGGCCGATGCGCGCGCATGGACCCACCCGCCGTTCGAGGCCTTCCTCGACGAGGACGGGTACCTGTGGGGTCGCGGGGCGCTGGACATGAAGGGCGAGGTGGCCGCGCGGGCGGTCGCGTTCGCGTCGCTGGCCCGCGACGGGTTCCGACCGCGCGGTGACCTGCTGCTGGTGATCGCCTCGGATGAGGAGGACGGGGCGGCGATGGTCGGGATGAACTGGTTGACGGCCCACCGCCGGGACCTGGCCGTCGACTACGCGCTCAACGAGGGCGGCGGACTGCCCTACCGCCTGGCCGACGGCCGGTTGCTCGCGGCGATCGGCATCGGGGAGAAGGGCACGTGCCCGGTCCGCGTCGACGTGCCCGGCGAGGCGGGCCACGCCTCCATGCCTGGTGTGGGCGACAACCCGGTCCCCCGGCTGGGCGTGGTGCTCACCGCGATCGGCCCGGGCCACCCGGAGCCCAGCGACCACCCCTCGATCCACGCCACCCTGGACGCCCTGCTCGGGGCGGGCATGACCCGGCAGCTGGGCGTGGCCGCGGCGATCGAACGTGCAGCGCCACTGCACCCGACCTTCGGGTTCGTGCTGCCGGCGCTCAGTGGCACCACGATGACCCCGACGCTGCTGCACGGTGCGCCGGCATCGAATGTCATCCCGGGGCGGGCCGCGGTCGGCCTGGACGCCCGGATCCTGCCGGGCACCACCGACGACGAGGTCCTCGCCGCGGTCCGCGCACGGCTCGGGGACCTGGCCGACGACGTCGAGCTGACCTTCCCGGTGCCCTCGGTCGCGGGCAACGCGTCCCCGCCCGCAGGCGTGCTCTGGGACGTGTGCAGGGAGTTCCTGGCCGACGAGGTCGGCGCCGAGCCGCTGCCGATGCTCAGCACCGGGTTCACCGACTCGGTGTACCTGCGCCGCGACTTCGGGACCGTCGCCTACGGGTTCAGCCCGATCGCCACGACCCCCGCACAGGTGGTGGAGTCCGGGTACCACAACGCCGACGAGCGCATCCACGTCGACGACCTCGCGCTGTCCGTGACGTTCCACCGCCGGGCGGCGCACGCCATCCTCGACTGACGCCGCACCGGCGCGGGGCCGCCCGGGGCGGCCGTACTGCATCGGCGACCCGCCCGAGGGCACCCCTCTAGACTCGGCACCTCGACGCAGGGCAGGGAGATGCCATGACGACCGCTACTGCACCGGCAGCGCCGGGTGCGGACCTGGAGAGCCCGTGGGGTGGTTCCGACGAGCTGCGTCGCACCCGCCTGCGCCGGATGAAGGCCGTGGCCACCGGGCTGTTCGTCCTCGCCGCGCTGGTCTTCGCGCTCACGCTGGTGATGGCCGGAGCCAGCCCGGAGGGGTGGGTGGGCTACGTCCAGGCCGGTGCGGAAGCCGCCATGGTGGGCGCGCTTGCCGACTGGTTCGCCGTCACTGCCCTGTTCCGGCACCCCCTGGGCCTGCCCATCCCGCACACCGCAATCATCCCTACGCGCAAGGACCAGATGGGTGCCACCCTCGGCGAGTTCGTCGGCACCCACTTCCTCACCGATGACGTGGTGCGCGAGAAGGTCACCGACGCCGAGGTGACCCGGCGCGCTGGGGTCTGGCTGGAGCAGCCCGAGCACGCCACCCGGGTCGCCGGCGAGCTCGGTCGGGCGGTCCGCGGGCTGCTCGCCGTGCTCGACGACGAGCAGATGCGCACGATGATCGAACGTGTCCTGGCCGAGCGGGTCGCACGCACCGAGGTCTCCCCCGCCCTGGGGCACCTGCTGGGCCAGGTGGTGGCCGACGGCGCGCACACCGGCATCGTCGACGTCCTGGCCGACCGGCTGCACGCCTGGGTCGCGGCCAACCGCCGCTCGGTCATCGAGGTGGTCACGAAGCAGGCACCGGGCTGGTCGCCCCGATTCGTCGACGACATGGTCGGCGACCGGATCCACCTGGAGCTCGTGCGCTTCCTGACCGCCGTGCGCGACGACCCCGAGCATGACGTCCGCCGGGCCATCGATCGGATGCTCACGCAGTTCGCCGAAGACCTGCGGACCAACGAGAGCACCCGGGAGCGGGTCGAGCAGGCCAAGGTCGACATGTACGACCACCCGGACGTACAGCGCTCGGTCAACCGGATCTGGGAGACCGCCCAGCGCGTGCTCCTCGAGGCCGCTGACGACCCGGACAGCGAGCTGCGCACCCGGACCAGCGGCGCCCTGGTCCAGCTTGGCCAGACCCTGGCCACGGATCCCACTGTGCAGGCGCGCCTGGACGCCTGGATCACCGACACGGTGGTGCACCTCGTCGCGGACTACAAGGTGGAGCTCACCAGTGTGATCAGCGACACCGTGGCTCGCTGGGACGGGCCGCAGACCGCGACCCGGATCGAGCTCGCGGTCGGCCGGGACCTGCAGTTCATCCGGATCAACGGGACCATCGTCGGCGCCCTGGCGGGCCTGGTGATCCACGCGCTGACCACCCTGGCGTGATGTCCCACGATGGACATCCAGATGAACACCAGGTGAACTCTGCGGGGCCACTGATCGCGCAAGGCATCCCTGCGGTGAACGCGCGGTAGCCGGGGGCCTACCTTGAGCGCCATGGACATGGTCCTCGTTGCAGTCGTCGGTGTCGTCCTCCTGGCGCTCCTCTTCGATTTCACGAATGGCTTCCACGACGCGGCGAACTCGACGTCGACCGTGGTGGCCACGCGCGCCATGAAGCCGCGGCATGCGGTCTACATGGCAGCCTTCTTCAACTTCGTCGCACTGTTCGTGGTGGGCACGGCCGTGGCCAACACGGTGGCCAAGACCGTGGACGTGGAGGCGCTGGGCTACCAGTCCGGCGGTGTCCCCGTCGGGCTGGGCGTGGCGTTCGGCGCCCTGCTCGGGGCGATCTTCTGGAACTACCTCACGTGGGCGGTCGGCATGCCCTCCTCGTCGAGTCACGCCCTGATCGGTGGGCTGCTGGGTGCCGGCCTGTCGGCCGGCGGTGCCGACGTGATCAAGTGGAGCAGCATCGAGAAGGCTGCCCTGGCGATCGTGATCTCCCCCCTCGTGGCGTTCACCGTGGCCTTCCTCGCGATGTATCTCGTGGCGCTGCTGCAGCGGGTGACGCACTGGTCCGATGACGCGAAGCCGTTCAAGTGGCTGCAGATCATCTCCGCGGCTGCCGTGTCCTTCGGCCACGGCGCCAATGACGCGCAGAAGACCATGGGCGTCATCGCGTTCGCCCTGGTCTCCGGTGGGTACCTCTCGGTCGACGACTCCATCCCCCTCTGGGTCGAGCTCTCGGCCTACTCGATGATCGCGTTCGGCACCATGTGGGGTGGCTGGAAGATCATCGAGACGATGGGCCTGCGGATCACCAAGCTCAATGCCAACTCCGGGGTGGCGGCCAACATCGGTGCGGTCACCTCCATCTTCGGCGCCACGAACCTGGGCATCCCGATCTCGACAACGCAGGCAGCAGCGGCCTCCGTGATGGGCGGCGGCGCGGCGGCCGGCAGCGGCCTGAACGGGCGCAAGATCGGCGAGATGGTCGTCGCATGGATCTTCACGCTCCCGGCCGCGGCCGTGGTCGGCTTCCTCTGCTTCAAGCTGACCACCTTCCCGGACCCGTGGGGGTGGGTGGCCAGCCTCTCGGCGATCGGCGTCCTGCTCGGGTGGGCCTTCCGGCTCATGCTGCATGCCACCAACGCCGACGACGTCGAGGCGATGCTGCCCGACGAGCAGTCGATGCATGAGTACCACCCCGCGCCGCACCCGGACCTGCACCCCTTCGAGGGCCCGCCGCACATCAACCACCACGACCTCGAGGGCCAGCAGGAGAAACCCCTGTAGCGCAGGGCACACTGGAGTCCATGCGCAGCGACCTTTTCGCCAACACCGAGGCCACGACCGACCCCGGCACGTTCACCAAGCAGAACAACCGGATGCTCAAGGTGCGCCTGGCCGGCACCGGTGGGCACTTCTACGCCCTGCAGGGCTCGATGGTCGCCTACCAGGGCGACGTCGACTTCAGCTACGAGGGCAGTGGTGGGATCGGCCAAGTTCCTCAAGAAGGCGTTCACCGGCGAGGGCATGGCGCTGATGAAGGTCAGCGGCAGCGGCGACGTGTTCCTTGCCCGGGACGCCGACGAGATCTTCCTGCTGCACCTCGAGGGCGAGTCGGTGACGGTCAACGGCCGCAACGTCCTGGGGTTCGAGAGCTCGCCTGACCTGGGACATCACCCGGGTCGCAGGGCGCCTCGATCGCCAGCGGCGGACTGTTCAACACGACGTTCACCGGCACCGGCGTCCTGGCCATCACGGTCCACGGCACCCCTGTGGTGCTCAACGTCGACGTGCCCACCTTCGTCGACATGCAGAGCGCGGTGGCCTGGTCGACCACCCTGAAGTCGGGGATGCGCAAGACGGCCAAGGCCGGTGCGCTGATCGGCCGAGGCTCGGGCGAGGCCTTCCAGCTCGCGCTGACCGGCCAGGGCTTCGTCGTGGTCCAGGCCTCCGAAGGCCATCAGCTGCCCACGAACTGACCCGCGCGGGCAGCCGTGAACCGCGGACACCACGAGGTGGGCGGCTACCCGGAGACGGTGAACACCGAGCTGTAGACCCCGAACGCCGAACGGATCGCCGAGTCGGAGTCCAAGGTGCAGGTTCCCGCCGAGCCGACGATCTCTAGTGCAGCGATCCGACCGCCCCAGCGCCCCGCTCCCTCGCGCTGGAGCACCCGGACGGCCGAGGGCGCACCGATCCGCGGGCAGCGGGCGCGCAGGGCGCTGGCACTGACCGAGTCGCTCCAGGTCAGGCGCGGGTTGCTGCGGGCGGCGGCATCCCAGGGGTCGGCCTTCACGAGCATGTAGGACAGCGGTGACGCGGCAGTCACGCCACCGTTTGAGGCGCTGAACTGGGTCAGGGCCGGAGTGCCAGCCACCGTCACGTGGACACGGGCAGTGTCGCGGATCGCAGCATCCGTGTCTGGGTGCTCACGACTGGCCACGACCCGCCAGCGGTCGTCGTAGGCCACCGCTGCCCGATACGCCTGGGAGCGCACCGAGTCATAGACGTCGAAGCCGTACTTGGCCCGACCGATCGCCTCGTGCGCGGCGTAGCTGCGCGCCGCAATGGCCTGGGCGCGCAATGACTCGCGCGGCCAGGACGGGGAGACCTCGGCCGCGACGACCGTGCGCAGGTACTGCTCCATCGGCACGGTGTTGATGACCTGGACCGACCGCGATCCGGTGCGCGTGGCGGACACGATGCCGCGGTAGCCACGCCGCGCGGAGCCGTTCTGGGTACCGACGAGCGCGCCAGGCACCTCGAAGCCGACGGTCCCGGATCGCACCTTCGACCCCGGCACGACGGTGACCCAGCGCTTGCAGTAGGCGCTGACCCGGACCCCCGTGCTCACCGCGCGAGCCCGCCACCGGGTGGCCGAGGACTTGCACCTCGTGGGCCTGCTCGGCAGGACGACCCGCTGCGGACCAGCAGCGCTCGTGTAGGTGGCGGTCAGCTTCGGTGCGGCTCGCACGATCAGGTCTCGGCCGGTGTCGCTGGTGAGCAGGACCCGGACGTTGGCCCCGGGCAACGCGCTCAGGGCGGTGCCGGGGTAGTAGAACGCGAGGATCTGCTGGTGGCTGCGACCCTCGGTCGCGGCCTGGTGGGCGCCCCACTGGCTCATGCCCCGCCCGTGGCCCCAGCCCGATCCGGTCAGCGTGAGCACACCGCTGGCGGGCACCGGGATAGGACTCCACGGCGGCCCCTGGCGCAGGCGCGCTGATCAGCGCCACGGAGGCGACCGACACGGCCACACCGACCGCCAGCGAGGAGAGGGCAGGAATGCGCATGCCGGCATCATCGGCCATCTCGAGGTCCAACCCAAGCCGGGACATCGTTCTGCGTAGTCGATTCGCCCGCAGGAGCCTGTCGAAACGACTACGCAGACTGCCGCCGGGAACCTAGTGCGCCGCGGAGGCCGCCCGCTCGATCGGGTCGCCACCATCGGTGAGCTGACCGTCGGTGATCTCGAAGACCCGGTCGGTGTACTCGACCATGCGCAGGTCGTGGGTGACCATGATCCCGGTCTTGCCCCGGTCCTTGATCTCGCGGGCCATGAGCTGGACCACCTGGCGACCCATGGTCGTGTCCAACGAGGCCGTGGGCTCGTCGACGAGCACGAGGTCCGGGTCGTTCATCAGCGCACGGCCGATCGCGACACGCTGCCGCTCGCCGCCGGACAGCTTCTCGGGCACGTTGCCGGCTCGCTCGGTGAGGCCGAGCTCCTCGAGGAGCTGGTCGGCACGCTCCGCGGCAGCCTTCTTCGCCGCACGGCCACGGCGGTCCTTGCGCAGGCCAGCGACCCAGAGCAGGTTCTCCCGTGCGGTGAGGAACGGCACGAGGTTGGAGGCCTGGAACACGAATCCGACTCGCTCGGCGCGCAGCGTGGTCAGCTCCTTGGCACCCAGGTCGCTGACCGTGACCTCGCCGAGCGTGATGCTGCCCGAGGTGGGCGTCAGCAGGCCGCCGATCATCGAGATCAGCGTCGTCTTGCCCGACCCGGAGGGCCCGAGCAGGGAGACGAACTCGCCCTGGTCGACGCTCAGCGAGGCTTCGTGCACAGCGGTCACGGCCGTGTGGCCCTCGCCGTAGGTCTTGGTCACCGAGTCGACGGTGAGGATGGTCGTCACAGGGTGCCTCCTAGGGCGGTGGCCGGGTCGATCCGGCTGATGCGGCGCAGGGACAACAGGGCACCGACCACGCCGGCGGTCACGGTCAGGGCAGCCGAGGCGACCAGCGTCTCCGGGCGGAACAGGAAGGGGATGTCGGTGGGCAGCAGCTTGCCCACGAGCCAGGCCGCGCTGGCCCCCACGATCACGGCGGTGACCGTGGCACCCAGGGCCTGGAGCACCACGCCCGACCCCAGGCGCGCGGTCGAGGCACCCAGGGCCTTGAGTGCGGCGAACAGCTCGCGCTTCTCGAGCACGACCAGGGCGAAGAACAGCGCTACGACCAGGCCCGCCACAGCGAGGCTGGCGTAGATGATGGCGTTCAGGCTGGAGCGCTGCTCGCGCGTGCCCGGGATGGACAGGTAGGTGTCGGTGTTGCTGACGATCGCCATGCCGGGCGGCGCGCTGACCTGCTCGGCTGTGACGCCCGGGTCAAGGGCAAGTCCGAAAACGGCGGCCGTGGGGGCCTGACCGGCGAACTCGGGCCGAACGGCGCTGCGCATCTGGTCGTAGGCGTCCAGCCCGAGCCAGGCGGTCGGCAGGCCCTGGTAGCCGGCGTCGTCGACGATCCCGA
>CAWBGJ010000007.1:0-92728 GCA_963788325.1 uncultured Actinomycetes bacterium | reverse complement strand
ACCACCGGGACGCTCACGCCGCCGACGGTCAGGGACGCCCCGATGCCCAGGCCCTGGTCAGCCAGGGCGCTGTCGACCGCGACGCCCTGCGGAGCCTGCGGGGTGGGCAGCTGGCCCTCGAGGACGGTCGAGGGGACGCCAGCCGGGTCCGGCTCGATCTCGAAGCCCATGACGACCAGGTCCGCCCCCTCGGGGACGCTGGAGGTGGTGGTGATCAGGGCGCCGATGGCGGTGGCCTGCGCCACACCGGCCTGCGCCTCGAGCTCGGCCTCGGCCGACAGGGGCAGCTTGGATCGGATGAGCGAGCCCTCGGCATCGGCCGAGAAGGCGTACGCCGCCGCGGTGCTGGAGCGGATCGCGCCGGTGCCCCCGAAGAACAGGCCGTCCCCGAGCGCACCGAGCACGAGCACGAGGAACACGATCAACGACAGCGCCCCGGTGATGGACACGAAGCGGCCCTTGGCCCGCCGGAACTCGGCGACAGCGAGGTTCATCGGGCACCTGCCGCGGTCGCCGGGTCGATGGCCGCGATCCGGCGCACCGACAACAGGCCCGCGGCCAGCGAGGCCACCAGCACTGCCGCGACAACCGACCCGATCGTCACTGGGTCGATGGAGACCGGGAGCCCCGTGGACAGGCCCTGCAGCGCGCCCCAGGCCAACACCACGGCGACTGCCGAGGCGATCAGCACGACAGCTGCGATCTGGCCGGTGACGGTTCCTGCCAGTGAGCGGACCGAAGCACCACCTGCGCGCAGCAGGGTGAAGGTGCGCAGCTTCTGGACCGTGAGGATCAGGAAGAAGAAGCCCACGACGACCACTCCGATCACGAAGGTGATGCCCACGAGCAGGCCGAACGTCTGGCTCACGGACTCGACCCCGGGGATCGAAGCGATGGCGGCGTCCCGGTCCAGGACCTCTGTCCCGGCAATCGCCTGCTGCACCTGGGCTGCGACCGCCACCGGGTCCGCGCCGGCGTCCACGCTGAACGCCACGGTGTTGATCGGGACGGCTGGCAGGCCCGGGTTGAGCTCGTTGAGCAGGGCCACGTAGCCCTCCTCGGTCAGCCATGCGGTGTCGGTCCCGAACTGGGTGCCCACGTAGCGTCCGGTGACGATGAGGTCGGTCTGGGATCCGTTGACGCGGATCACGTCGCCCAAGGCCGCCGTGGCCTGCGAGGCGTCGATGGCTACCTCGGTCGGCGCCGCGGGGAAGCGGCCCTCCCGCAAACCGTCGACCGGCTGGCTGGGGCTGTCCGGGGTGACTCCGATCAGCTGCAGCTCGTCGGGCTCCCCGGCGACCGTGGCATTGGCCGACAGCACCGCCAGGGAACCGGCATCGGCCACGCCGTTCACGGCCGCGACCTGCTCGGTGGTCTCCGGGTCCAGGCGGCTGGCCTGGACGTTGGCCCGCGCCGTATCCGAGTAGACCAGGCCGTCGGCCGGAAGTGACTCGAGGGCGCCGGTGAACGCGCGCAGCAGGGCCCCGGAGAGGCTGGAGAGGAACACGATGAGGAAGACCAGGAGGGCGACGGCGGCCGTCAGCAGGCCGAAGCGCAACTTCGCGCGGCGCATCTCGGTCAGGGCCAGGTTCACGCGCCCAGTCTGCGTGATCGAGGACGCACCTGTCAAAACTTGTCCACAACTTGTGCATTACCTGTGCACGGCGCCCCGCTGGCCGGTCACGGTGAGTGAAGCCGCACTCTCGTTGGGTGCGTTGATCCGTGCTGCCCAGCCGTCTCTGCCGTAGATTTGTCAATGTGGCAGCTGACTGGATCGACGGCCTGACGTGGTGGCATGTCTACCCGTTGGGCTTCTCCGGGGCCGAGGCCGAGTCGCATCACGCACACGGCGTGGTCCATCGGCTTCGCCACCTGTACAACTGGTTGGACTACGCACGCGACCTGGGCTGTCGAGGCCTGCAGTTCGGTCCGATCTTCGCCTCCAAGACCCACGGCTACGACACCACCGACCACCTGCACATCGACCACCGGCTCGGCACCGACCAGGACTTCGACGACCTCGTCCGCGGCTGCCACGATCGCGGGATGCGGGTCCTGCTCGACGGGGTGTTCAACCACGTCGCCTGGGAGCATCCCATGTTCCAGGTGGCGCGCACCGCGGGACCGCACCCGCAGGGCGCTGCAGCCGAGGCTGCGCACTGGTTCCAGCTGCGCTGGCCACGGCCGGGTGGCGAGCCGGAGTACGAGGTGTTCGAGGGACACGGCGGCCTGGTGGCCCTCAACCACGCCGCCCCCGAGGTGGTCGACTACGTCGTCGGGGTGATGGACCACTGGCTGAATCGGGGCGCGGATGGCTGGCGGCTGGACGCCGCCTACGCGGTCGCCCCGGAGTTCTGGCGCGAGGTCCTGGCCCGGGTGCGGGCACTGCACCCCGAGGCCTGGTTCGTCGGGGAGTACATCCACGGCGAACCGCGTGACATCCTGGCCGAGACCACGCTGGACGCGGTGACCGCCTACGGGCTGTGGCGGCCCTTGTGGCGATCGCTGAACGAGGCCAACTACTTCGACCTCAGCTGGCAGATCGAGCGGTTGGCCGAGTACGCCACCGAGCACCCGCCGATGACGTTCATGGGCAACCACGACGTGTCCCGGATCGCCAGCAACCTCAACGACCCACGCCACCTGGGCCATGCCCTGGCCGCGCTGTTCCTGCTACCCGGCACACCGTCGATCTACTACGGCGACGAGCAGGCCTTCCGCGGGATCAAGGAGGACAGGCCGGGCGGGGATGAGGCAGTCCGGCCGATGTTCCCCGACCGGCCCGACGGCTTGGCCCCGTGGGGGTGGCCCGTCTACGACCTGCACCGGGAGCTGATCTCGATGCGCGCGGTCCACACGTGGCTGACCCGCTCCCGGCCGACCGTCACGCACCTGACCAACACGGCCCTGGCCCTGCAGGCGACCCCTGCGGACGGGGTGGGCCATCGCCTGACCGCCCTGCTCAACGTCGCCGACGGGCCGGTCGGCTTCCCGATCCATCTGCCCGAGGCGCGCATCGAGGTGCAGTCGGAGTCGGCGGCACACGAGCACGACCTCCACGTGGTGCCGGGGCACTAGTGGCGGATCGTGGTCCACGAACCACCGGACTGAGGCGGTCGTTCGCCCCGACGTGTCAGGGTTCCTGGGGCACGACCATCGCACCGCCGCCGCGCCGGCCGTCGGCCACCGCGTGCACCGATCCGTCGGGCTGGCGCGCCACGGCGTTCACGCCACCGAAGAACAGGTTGTGCGACGGCCAGACGTTCAGGGGCCCCATCGGGGGATCGACGAGTCCTGCGATCACGTCCCGGCCCAGGTGCGGCTCCACCTGCAGGCCGCGGTCGTCGGGATGCACACGCGCCGCCGAGACGGCCTCGGCCAGTGACTGCCCGCCGTCGATGAGACGCATCACCACCTCGACCATCGACGAGCGGATCCGCTCCGAGCCGCCCGTGCCCAGCGCCACCACGCCACCGTCGGGACCGACCAGGATCGACGGGCTCATCATCGAGCCGATCCGCTGGCCCGGTGGGACCGCGTGGAAGCCGTCGGGGTTCAGGTCCGCCTCGCCGAGCATGTTGTTCAGCTGGATCCCGGTGCCCGGGATCACGAAGCCGGCAGTCACGCCGTTGGAGGTGGTCATCGACGCGACCATGCCCTGAGCGTCGACGGCGCTGACGTGCGTGGTGCCGGTGGCCGCCCGTAGGACCCCGCCGGAACGGTGGTGGGTGGTGGCCTCGAGCAGGGTGCCGACCAGGCCCAGCCAGGCGCCGGCGTCGGCCGGATCGAACGGTGGGGCGCTGGCCAGCGTGTCGGCAATGATCGAGCCGCCGAACGAGGGCGGCGGGTTGGTGAAGAACTCATGGCCGGCGCGGGCGGCCCGGACGGGGTCGCGCGCCAGCACCTGATAGGCCTCGAGGTCGGCTCCCGTGACCAGCCCACCCTCACCCATACCGGCCAGCAGTGGGGTCGCGAACGGATCGCTGCGCAGCGAGGAGACCGCCCCGTCGGCCACGAGGTCCAGGAAGGCCGCGAGGTCTGGGTTCAGGATCACGTCGCCGGTGGTCAGCCAGCGCCCGTCGCGCTCCATCAGCCGGCGGCTCTCAGGGCTGAGCCCCACGAGCTCGCGCACCAGGCCGGTCAGGATCCCCTGTGCGGGCTCCATCACGACACCCTCGGCGGCGTACCTCCGGGCCGGGGCGACGATCGTGGCCAGGGGCAGCCGGGCGAACTCGTCGTGCGCGGCCAGGATCCCCGCGAGCAGGCCGGGCACTGCCACCGACCCCATCCCGACATGGAACGTCTGGATGGTGCTGGGGTACTGCACGTCCATCGGCAGGAAGTGCAGGTCGAGCTCCTGCACGGGCAGCCCGCGGCCCGGGGTGTCGACGAAGCAGTCGCGGATCAGCACCTCTCCCTCGGGCCGGCGCACCATCAGGAACCCGCCGCCGCCCAGCGAGGCCACGGCCTGCTCGGCGACGGTCGCTGCGAACGTGGCCGCGAGGACGGCGTCAACGGCATTGCCCCCGGCGGCCAGGGCCTGCGCACCGGCGCGCGCGGTCGCCACGCTCCCCGCCGCGACCGCGGCGCTGCCCGGGCCGCCATGGGCCACAGCGCTGCCGACGGGATCAGGTACCACAGGCGTCAGGGTAATGGGCCTACCCTGTGGTCCGGTCAGGCGACGGCGGACGGACGGGACGGAGCACGGATGGGCATCACGTTCCATGGATCACCGGCCCACACCCTCGGCATCGAGCTCGAGATGGGCATCGTCCACGACCAGACCGACGAGCTGGAGTGCGCGGCACCCGAGGTGCTGCGCGAGGTGGGCGCCGGCCACCCGGACGGCAACCACCCCCGGATCCACCACGAGCTGTTCCAGTCGACCGTCGAGCTGGTCACCGGGGTCTGCGCGACCCCGGCGGCGGCACACGCCGACCTCGCGGCCACTGTGGCCGAGCTCGACCCGATCCTGCGCCGCCGGCATCTGGCCCTGATCGGCACGGGTGTGCACCCGTTCTCCAGCTGGAACGACCTGCGCCTGACCGAGGACCCCCGCTACGCGCGACTGGTGGAGCGGATCGCCTGGCCGGCCCGCCGGATGATGATCCACGGTGTCCACTTCCACGTCGGGGTGCCCAGCGGCGAGCATGCCGTCGCCGTCACGAATGCGCTCACCGGCCTGCTGCCACACTTCGTGGCGCTGTCCGCCTCGAGCCCGTACTGGTTCGGCGACGACACGGGCCTGGCCTCGATGCGCACCAAGGTGTTCGAGTCGATGCCCTCGGCGAGCCTGCCCCCTGCCCTGGCCGACTGGGCCGACTTCGAGGCACTGGCCGACGTGCTGGTCCGCGCCGGCACGATCGAGACGGTCAAGGAGCTCTGGTGGGACATCCGGCCGAGTCCCGGGTGGGGCACCGTCGAGCTGCGGATGTGCGACGGGATGGCCACCCTGACCGAGCTGTGCGCGCTGGCCGCGCTGGCCCAGGCAGCGGTCGCGCACCTGTGCCGGGCGTTCGAGGCCGGTCAGATCCCGGCCCGTGAGCCCGACTGGGTGCTGCAGGAGAACAAGTGGCGCGCGGCGCGGTACGGCGTCGACGCCCAACTCGTCCACGGCGACGGGCGCGTGACGTCGTTGGCCGACGAGGTGCGTGACTGGGTGGCCCTGGTGCGGCCGGAGGCGGTGGCGCTGGGTGCGGCCGAGGACCTCGACCGGGTGCTGGGTATCCTCGGGCACGGACCGAGCTACGCCCGTCAGCGCGCGGTCATCGCCGCGGGCGGCACCCTGCGCGACGTGGTCGAATTGCTGCGTCGTGAGTTCGCCCACGACCGGGTCGGAGGCTGAGCAGATGAACATCGACGTGGCTGGCTCCCCTGACGAGACGCTCGGGGACCTCACCGACATGGCCATCGATCCCGACCTGCTGCACGTCGCCCGGGCGATGGTGGCCCACCGCTCGGGTGAGCTGGTCTATACCCGTCGCTGGCTGCATGCTCGGCCCGAGGTGAGTCGCGCCGAGCACGAGACGACGGCCGCGCTGCGCGAGCGCCTGATGGTGCAGGGCCTCAAGCCACGCGTGCTCACCTCCGGCACCGGCCTGATCTGTGACATCGGCGACGAGGGTCCCATGGTCGCGCTGCGCGCGGACATCGACGCCCTGTCCATGGACGACGCCAAGGACGTGCCGTACCGCTCGATGCACGACGGCGCCTGCCACGCGTGCGGCCACGACGTGCACACCGCCGTGGTCCTCGGGGCGGGCCTCGTGCTCCAGGAGCTGATCAACTCGGGCCGCCTGCGTGGCCGCGTGCGGCTGATCTTCGAGCCCTCCGAGGAGTCCCTGCCCGGCGGCGCACTGGACGTGATCGCCGACGGCGGGCTCGACGGCGTGGGGACGATCTTCGGCGTGCACTGCGACCCGAAGATCGACGCCGGGAGGCTCGGGTTCCGGATCGGGCCGCTGACCTCGGCCTCCCACCACATGGCGATCTCGATGTTCGGACCCGGCGGGCACACCGCCCGACCCGCGCTGACGGTGAACCTCGCCGACGAGGTCGCTCGGGTGGTCCGGGAGCTGCCCGCCGCCGTCCAGGCCGAGGCCGACGCGATGGCCGGCGGTGATGCCGAGCGCGGCGAGGTCCGGGTGGTGTTCGGCACGATCCACACCGGCTCGGCGTCCAATGTGATCCCGGCCGAGGCCGAGCTGACGGGTTCGGTGCGCACTCCCGACGCCGCCGTGTCCGAGGCGCTGCTCACGATCCTGCCCCGCGTCCTGGCCCGGATGCTCGGTACTGACCTGCGCCCCGGGCCCGACGGCCATCAGGGCTCCCGGCCCGACGGGCTGGCCTGGCGCCTGTCCCACGAACCGGGCGTGACGCCGGTGCGCAACGATGCGCAGGCCACGCGCACGTTCGCCCGCGCCGCGCTGCTGGCCGGGGGGCCGGACGCGGTCTGCGACACCCCGCACTCCTGGGGCGGGGACACGTTCGGCTGGTACCAGGACCACGTCCCCGGCTGCTACGCCCGGCTGGGCACCCACTGGCCCGGGCGCCGGGACCACCTGGACCTGCACCGGCCCACGTTCGACGTCGACGAGTCCGCGATCCCGTTCGGCGCGACGGCGCTGGTACTGGCGGCCGTCGGCTGGCTGGCCAGCCAGACCTGAGGCGGCACCCCCTGTGGTGTGGGAGGATTCGCCCCATGGCTGACCTCACCGTGTACGGCGCCGACTGGTGCCCGGACTGCCGGCGTTCCAAGCGCCTGCTGGACCGGCTCGAGGTGCCATTCACCTACCTCGACGTCGACGCCGACGCCGAGGCGATGGCGGCGATGAGGGCGCTCAACGGCGGTCGGCAATCGATTCCCGTGGTCGTGTTCCCCGACGGCCACCACCTGACCGAACCGTCGGACCCGGCGCTACGCGCAGAGGTCGAGGCGGCGGGGCTCCTGCCCAACTGACCGGCCCCAGCCCCTCCGGTGGCGTGCGCACCCATCGGGTGCAGATGCCGACCGTTGTGGGGACGGTACGATTCCGCACGAATCTGACCAACCGCCCATCCGTTCGAAAGGTTTCACCATGTCTCGCAAGCTGGGTGCCGAGTTCATCGGCACCTTCCTCCTCGTCTTCCTCGCCGTCGGCGCGGCTGTCTTCGGCATCGCCGGCGGCGTCGGCGTCGAGGGCTCCGGCCCCGCCTCGGGCACCGTCGGCGTGGCCCTGGCCTTCGGCCTGGTCGTGCTGATGCTGGCCTACGCGTTCGGCCCGATCTCGGGCACCCACGTCAACCCCGCCGTCACCCTGGGCGTGTTCCTGGCCAAGCGGATGTCCGCCGCGGAGGCGGGCATGTACGTCGTGGCCCAGTTTGCCGGCGCGATCGTCGGCGGTGCGGTGCTCAAGCTGTTCGTCTCCTCATTCGGCGTGACCGACCAGACCGGCGGCCTGGGCACCAATTCCTACGACAACGGTGCGATCGACATGGCCGGCGCCTTCGTGCTCGAGGCCCTGCTCACCGCCGCGTTCGTCCTGGTCATCCTGCTGGTCACCGAGCGGGTCGCGGCCCCCGGTTTCGCCGGCCTGGCCATCGGCCTGGCACTGACGATCGTGCACCTCGTGGGCATCCCGCTGACCGGCACCTCGGTCAACCCGGCCCGTTCGTTCGGCCCGGCGCTGTTCGCCGGCGGCGACGCGATGGGCCAGGTGTGGCTGTTCATCCTCGCCCCGCTGGTCGGCTCGGTGCTGGCCTGGGCTGCGTGGAAGTTCCTGCGCGTGGACTCCCTCGAGGGTCAGGACGCCAACGAAGCCGCCGAGTCCGTGTCGGCGATCAAGGAAGCCGTCAGCTGACGTCGCGCTGCACCGGATCACCTGTGGCCCTGGCCCCGGACGACACGTCGTCGGGGGCCAGGGCCACAATCACGTCCATGGTGCATACCCGTCCCACCTGGGACGACTACTTCCTCGGGATCGCCGCCGCGGTCGCCGCCCGGGCCGACTGCCGGCGCCGCCAGGTGGGCGCAGTGCTCGTCACGAACAACCGGATCGTGGCCACCGGCTACAACGGCGCCCCCTCGGGCGGTCCGTCGTGCCTGGCCGGGGAGTGTCCCCGGGGCCTGCTGGACACCCAGACGGTGGCCCCGGGCAGCTCGTACGACACCGGGGCCGGGGCGTGCGTGGCGCTGCACGCCGAGCAGAACTGCCTGCTCTACGCCGACCGCAGCCGCGCGGAATCGGCCACGATCTACGTGACACATGAGCCCTGCGAGGGGTGCCGACGGATGATCGCAGGCTCGGGGGTGACCCGCGCGGTCTGGCCCGAGGGGCAGTGGCTGGTCCGCGACGTCTGAGGGATCGGCCCCGGTCTGCTGAGGCTGGTCGCGGGCCCCCGTCCGGGCTGGGCGTTCAGCCCAGCGACAGGTGCGCCCGGCCCTCCCAGGTCTCCCCCGGGCCCAGTGCGACGGGCTCCACCACTGCAGGTTCGATGCAGACGAAGTGGGCCTCGTCGCCGGCAGCGACGTCGGGCAGCCCGTGCCCGGCGCCCGGGTTCCACACGACCCGGTTGGTGAAGCCCTCGGCGGTGATGCGCACCGCGCCCAGCACGTGGTCGTTGAGCACCGTGTCGCGCGCGGGTCCGGCCATGACCCGGTCCTGGGCGTCCAGCGCCCGGATCGGTCCCTCGATCCGCTCAGCGAAGTGCGGAGATGTGGTCGAGACGCCATCCCAGCACTGGCAGCCCGACAGCCCCCCGATGCTGGCATCGGGATCGGCCACGGCCAGGTACGTGTGCAGTCCGCCGGTGAAGTGGGCGGTGGTGCTGCCCCGGTTCGTCACGGTCAGCGCCATGGCCAGGGTCTGGGCCGAGGCCTCGATGTCCAGGCGGGCACGGAACTCGTGCGGCCAGATCGCGCGGGTCTCGGGGGTATCGGTGAGCTCGAAGGACAGCGCGGCGCTCTGCGGACTGCCCGTCGCCGGCAGCGGGGTCCACAGCGCCGTGCGCGCGAAGCCATGCTTGGGCAGCGACCCGAACGTCCCGAACTGCGGGAAAAGGACCGGCACGCCGCCCCGGATCGCGCCCGGCTGGTCACACCCCGAGAGCGGCGACATCCACAGCCGCTCGACACCATCGGTCGTCCAGGTCAGCAGGTGTGCGCCCCGGCTGCACGCGGTGATCCGCACACCGGGCGCGCCAGCAGCAACGACCTCGGAGTCTCCCACGCCCCGACACTAGCCGGGGCGAGCCCGGCATGGCGTTGGTGTGTACGGAATCGACAAGAAACTGGTCGGTTCCGTACACACCAAAGCAGGGAACCGGGGGTCAGCTGCCGGTGAAGCGGGCGTCGCGGCGCTCCACGAAGGAGCGGACCCCTTCTGCGGCGTCCGCGCTGGCCAGGATGCTGGGCAGTACCTCCCGCAGGTGGGCCACCGCCGCCGCCGGCCCCTGGTCGCGGGCGACCCGGGCGTTGGCCAGGGTGCCCGCCACCGCCAGGGGGGCCTGCGCCGCGATCAGCTCGGCGATCTCGACCGCCCGGGCCAACTGGGCACCCGGCTCGACCACCTCCTGGACCAGCCCGATCCGCAGCGCCTCGGCCGCACCGAACTCCTGCCCCGTGAGCAGGAAGCGCATTGCGTTGCCCCAGCCCAGACTGGCCTGTGCGCGGAAGGTCGCCCCGCCGAAGGGCATGATCCCGCGCCCCACCTCGAGCTGGCGGAAACGCGCGTCCGAGGCAGCCACGACGATGTCGGCGGCCAGGGCCAGTTCGATGCTCAGCGTGTAGGCGATGCCCTGCACCGCCATGACCACCGGCTTGCCGACCGGCGGACCCCAGACCCCGAACGGGTCGACCCCATGGTCCCCGGACAGGGCACCGGGACCCTGTGCCGCCACGGCCGGACCGACCTCAGCCAGGTCCAGGCCCGCGGAGAAGTGCTCCCCGACGCCGTGCACGACCCCAACCCGCAGGTTCGGATCGGCCGCGAGCTCGGCGTAGGCAGCGGCGACGGCGTCGATGGTGGCCAGGTTCCAGGCGTTGCGCTTGGCGGGGCGGTTGACCCCGATCAGCAGGACGTGGTCACGGCGCGCGACGAGGACGGGGCTCTGCTCGGCATCAGTCATCCCCCGATGATGCCAGCCACCGCCACGGCCCCGGCAGCCACCACGAGCGCGACGGTATCCGGCCCACGCCAGCGGACCGGGCGAGCCACCGTGCGCGGTCCGGCGGCCAGGCCACGAGTGTCCAGGGCCACCGCGAGCCGGCCACCGCGGCGCAGCGCAGCGACCAGCAGCCGGAACGTCATCGAGGCGAATCGCGAAGCCCGGGCCCGCACCCCCCGCCCCGCGAGGCCCCGAGCCCTGCTCGCCCTGCCCAGCACGGCCCACTCCTCGACGAGCAGCGGCAGCAGCCGCAGGCCGGCCAGCACGGAGTAGGCAGCGCGAGCAGGCACCCGCAGCCGGACGACCAGGGCATCGGCCAGGCGGGTCGGATCCACGGCGACCGCCGCCACAAGCCCGGGCAGCGCGACCGCGAGCACGCGACTGGCGGGCAGGGCGGCCGCTGCCCAGGCCGCCGCCGAGGTGATCCCCGCATCGCTGAGCAGGGCGTTGGACAGCGCCACGCTGGCGCAGGCGAGCACCGCCGGTCCGGCGAGCAGGGCCACCCGACGCAGCGGCAGGCCACCGAGCAGCGCGACGAGCACGGCGAACGAGGCCACTACGAGGTTCCACGGCACGGACCGGGACACGAGGCCGGCCACGCTCAGGAGCATGGCCCCCCCGACGAGGGCCAGGGGGTCCAGGCTGCGCAGCCCGGTCGCGGGTTCCGCCTGCACCGGGGACTCGGGCGCCGCGGCGCCCGGAGAGGTGCTGCCCATGCGCACCTCGCGGGCGGTCAGCGCTGCGACGAGCGCGGGATCGTGGGTGGCCAGGATCACCGTGCCACCGGCGTCCCGGTGGTCGGCGATGATGCCCACCACCTGTGCCCACGTGGTCGGGTCCTGGCCAAACGTCGGCTCGTCGAGCAGCAGGATCCCCGGGTCCAGGGCCAACGCGGTGCCCACGCTCAGACGGCGCTGCTCGCCGCCGGACAGCGTGAACGGGTTGCGGTCGGCGAGGTCGGCCAGGTGCAGGCGGTCCAGCATGTCCCCGGCACGCTGGCTCGCGTCCGGCTCGGGCACGCCGGCTGCGGCCAACCCGTGGTGCACCTCGTCGAGCACGCGGCCGGTCACGAACTGGTGCTCCGGGTTCTGGAAGACCACCCCGAAGGTGGCCGCGACCTCGGCGGCCGGCCAGTCCCACGGGTCGCGCCTCGCGGCTGCGGGCAAATCCTGCGCCGCGTCGCCCTGGGCCGGGTCGTTCGCTCCCGGTTCCGGCGCGGCGGGCAGGTCCACGGTTCCCGTGGTCGGCGCCAGCAGACCGCCCAGGACCCACAGCAGCGTGGACTTGCCGGTGCCCGGCGCGCCGGTCAGCGCGACCACCTCCCCGGCCACGGCGACCACGCTCGTCGCGGCCAGCCGGCCAGCGACCGCCACGTCGGTGGCCACCAGCACCCTGTGGCCCTGCGCGCCGACCGGGGGCCGCGCCGGCAGGTGCTCGTGGTCCAGCCAGATCCGAGCCGCCGACTCGGGTCGGGCGGCCAGGTGCGCCCGCAGGTCAGCAGGGTCGAGGTCGCGCACCGTGCCCTTCTCGACGAGCAGCACCCGATCGGCCTGCGCCAGCCACGGCTCCACCCGGTGCTCGACCACGAGCACAGTGCATCCCCGGGCGGCGCGCAGCCGCGCGACCGCTACCAGCACCGCGGCCGCGGCGCCCGGGTCCAGGTTGGCGGTCGGCTCGTCGAGCAGCAACAGGCCGGGATCAGCCACCGCGGCGCCCGCCACGGCCAGCAGTTGCTGCTGGCCCCCGCTGAGCTGCCCGGTGCCTCGCTCGAGGGCGGCCCCGAGGCCGACCTCCGCCAGCGCGGCACCCACCCGAGGCCAGATCTGATCCGCGGGCACAGCCGCATTGGTCAGCGGGAAGGCGACGTCGTCGCCCACCCGTTCCATCACGAGATTGGCCTCGGGCTCCTGCTGGACCAGCCCGATGCGCACGGGCCCATCCTCGGCTGAGCCGGGCCGCACTGCCCGGCGCACCTCGAGCCGCCCCGTCCCGGCTCCCCCGAGCCCACTGTCGGGCAGCGTGCCGGCCAGCGCAGCGAGCAACGTCGACTTGCCCGACCCCGAGGCGCCCATCAGCACCACGAGCTGCCCCGGCTCGACGACGAGCGACACGTCGGCCAGCACGGGGTCGACGCGACCCGGGTAGGCATACGCCCACCCGTCGGCGACGATCCGGGCGCCGGCCATGACCTCGGAGGTGAGGGCTAGGCCCCCACGCGCTCCTGGCCCAGCGGGAAGGAGTCCAGCACGCCGGTCCCCGCCAGGCGGCCAGCCAGCACCCAGGACCCGAGTCCGGCGATCAGCGCCGAGGAGAGCATCGCAGCAGCCAGGTACGCCAGCTTCCAGGCGCTGGTCCACTCCGGGTACCAGAACAGCGGGTCGAGCAGGCCCGGGACCACGCCGGCCGCCGCCCCGGCCAGGGCGCAGGAGGTCGGCCCGAACCGGCGGTAGCGCCCAGCGGCGAACACCGCCTCCGGGGCCAGTCCCTGCAGCACCCCGTACCAGAGCACCGACAGCCCCCACCAGGCCCCGAGCAGCCACGAGACCGCGGCGGCCAGGAAGGCCGTGGCCAGCGCGGCGCCGGGCCGGCGCACGACCAGCATCCCGAGGACCCCGGGCACCAACCACACGCCGTAGAGCAGCGCCTGCGCCGGCGGGAAGGCAGCGAACGCCGGACCGGTGGCGCTCCAGAGCAGGTTCCATGCCCAGAAGACCACGCCGGACACCACGGCCAGGACCGCCACGGTGACGATGTCGAGCGTGCGCCAGGTGCGGGCACCGGTCTGGGCGCTGGCATCAGTTCGGGACATGGGACCTCCTATGGCGGCTCCACGCCCAGGGGGCGACGACTTCCTTCGCCGGCATGATCCGGATCAGGTTCGAGGGTCTGCGGTCTGGGCCGCACTCTCAGCGCTCGCGCGCTCCCCTGTCGTGGTGGGCCTCACGCTATCACCGGCGCGACGCATCGCCATCGGTATGCGCGGTACTGGACGCACAGGGCCTTGAGGGTCCATCGTGGGCGCATGCGAGGGGTTGACATGGGAAGGGCCCAGTGGCGGTGGGCCGTGGGGCTGGTCACAGGCGCGCTGCTGCTGTCTGGGTGCACTTCCTCGGCAGAGGAGCCCAGCGCCGGTGATTCGACTGCCGATGCCAGCGCCACCCCCGGCGACAGCTCCGGCGGCGACTCCGGCGGCCATGGCACCGTGTTCGTCTCGGACTGGGACAACGACGCCGGCACGCTGACCATCGACGCCTATCCGATCCAGGCCGACGGCACCCTGGGCAGGGCGAGCACCGTGTTGAGTGAGCCGGCCGCGGACACCGACTTCCCAGGAATCGTCGACGGCCTGGGCGCGGTCACCGTGACCGGAACTTTCGCCGACTACTGGACCAGCGCAGTGCAGGTCTACGAGTCCGGCACGGTGCGTGACGAGTTCGCGGCCGACCAGTGGTGCGGTGGGGAGGGCCTGACCTACAGCGCGTGTGCTGTGCTCGACGACCAGCGCCTGGCCCGCACGACCGAGCTGGGCAACGACCCACTCACCGGCGAAGGGCCCACCGAGGGCTCTGTGCTGGTGTCGTCGCTGACCGACGGGGCGACCCTGGCCGAGCTCGGCCCCTTCCCCGACCTGAACATGATGATGGGCACCGGGTCGGCCGACGAGGTGCTCCTCGTGACCCGTCCGGTGGACATCGAGGCACAGGAGGGCGCGCCCGCACAGGTGCTGCGACTGGACGTCGGCGATGGGTCGACCACCCCCGTGGGCACCTCCCCGGCCGGCTGGGCGCCGTTGTGCCCGATCGGCGCGGACTCCGTGCTCGGCTTCACCACGCAAGAGGCCCCGACCGCGGTGGTCGTGGGGTCCTCGACCATCGCAGACATCGGCTGGGCGGAGGCCGACTCGGTCGTGGGCTGCTCAGCCGACGGTCGCTACCTCTACCTGCAGCGGATCCCCCAGCCCCCCACCGGCGAGAACGACACCGAACCGGCCAACCCACCCACCACCCTGGAGCGGATCACGCTCAGCGACGGCAGCCGCTCCGATGTGCTTACACTGCCGCCCGGCCAGTACGCCGGCCCGATCACCCGGTGATCCGGGAGCCCATCGCGATACCCAGCGTGACCGCGGCCAGCGCTAGGCCGATGGTCAGCGCGCCGTAGGCCAGGGCCGCCCGGGGCCGACCCTCACGCAGCAGCGTGAAGGATTCGAACGAGAACGTGCTGTAGGTGGTCAGCCCGCCGGCGAACCCGGTGCCGATGATCAGTTCGACGGTCCTGGCGGACTCGGTGCCTGCCGCCGCGGACCAGCCGAGGACGACCCCGAGCAGCAGCGACCCGAGGACGTTGACCGTCATCGTGGCCCAGGGCAGCCGAGTGGGCCCGACGCGAGCCACCACACCCCGATCGACCGCAGCGCGGCAGACCGCTCCGAGCCCGGAACCGGCTGCGACGCCCACCAGATGCAGCGAGCTGCTCTCGGCCAGGAGGCCGCTCACCGCTCGACCTCGACGCGCTCGGGCACCAGGCGCCCCGCCGTCCACCAGCCTGCAGCAGCGGCGCCCACCCCCAGGACCGTTGCGGTGACCACATAGGTGGCACCGAACACCGCGCCACGGGTGACGATCAGCCCATGCGTGTCGGACATGAACGTCGACCACGTCGTGAATGCCCCGAGCACGCCGGTGGCCAGGAACGGCCGCCACGAATGGGCCACGTGGCCACGCCGGAGCCAGCCTGTGAGCAGCAGTCCCATGACGAACGCGCCGACGAGGTTGACCGTGAAGATCCCCCATGGCCATTGGCCGGGCTGCGCCGGGAAGGCCAGCGACACCAGGTAGCGGGTGGTCCCCCCGAGCATCCCGCCCGCGAACACGGCGAGGTAGATCGCCCACGGTGGTGGCGTGGACCCCTGCACCGGCCACGGGGCGGACTGGGCGGACCGGGGCACGGCGCCATGATGGGCCACGTGCGCCGGTCAGCGCGCGTCGAGCACCCTGCCCACCAGTGCGGCCGCGTCCTCGTGGCCCAGCAGCGCGAGATGGTCCGCGCCCTCGATAACCAACCGGTGCCCGACCAGGTCCTCCTCGACGCTGAACGCACTGCCGAGGGTGACCAGCCCGTCGCCGAACACACCACGGGCAGCTGAGCGGGCCCGGGCCACCGGCCCGGTCGGGTTCGGCTCCCGCATCGTGGCCGCCACCAGGTGCCAGGTCTGCCCAGGGCTCGCAGGGGCGACCTCAGCCGCTCGGGCGAGGTTCTTGATCCCCACGCTGCGCTCGTCTCCGAGAGCGGCGATCGGTGCGGCGGCCGGGAACGCAGACACCAGGGCCAGCGACCGGGCAGCCACCCGTTCGAGCGGGGCTCCGGCATGGGGTGTGCCCAGGGTGACCACGTCGGTGACCAGCGCACGCCACACCGGCTCGGCACCGTCAGGGTCCGCAGCCAGCGCGGCGCGGATCACCAGTCCCCCCATCGAGTGACCGACCAGGACCAGCCGCTCCACCTCCACCGGCCAGGTACTGACGAGGTCTGCGAGCAGCGCCGCCAGCTCGGCTCCGGAGTCGGCGATGGCCTGCCCGGTCGTGTAGCGGACCGTCAGCGGGGTCGCGTGCCGGTCACGGACCGCGGCCAGGTGCGCCTGGCCCCACATCGACTCGTGGTTGCCCAAGCCGTGCACGAGGACCACGACCGTGGGGTGCACGTCCAGCTGCGGCTCGGCCGAGCCGGGCACGTCGACGAGTGCACCCTGATCGCGCACGGACATCGGCACGGTCAAGGCCCGGACGCGATGGTCAGCGACCAGCTTGTCGCCGAACGCCCCGCCGAGGGCCGCCAGCCAGGCCACCGCCGGGGGCCGCTGCGAGGCCGGGACCGCATCCGGGGCTGCGGTGGACGCAGCCACCGGGGCGGCCAGTGCGGCCACGCCGACCGCCGCGGCTGCGACGGCCGTGTAGTGCGCGTCGGCCATCCGGGCCGCGGCCGCCACGGGCAGCTGGCCGGCCGGGCCCAAGGGCGCCATCGCGGAGTGCACCGCCCCAGCCAGCACGGCGTGGGTGCCAGCGACAGCCCGGGTGAGCCTGGCCACCGCCGCCCCGGCCGCGTGGGCGCTCGCCGCGCGCTCCGCACCGTCCATCAGCCGCGCCGCTCGATGCGGGGGCGCCGGGCGGGCGCAGGCGGAGTCATGCAGACAAGTGTCGCATCGCTGCGGAGCCCCGGTACCCCGACGCGATCCCCCTGCGCCCGCGGCAGCCCTCGGCCCGGCCCGGCGGGGGCCAAGTCGCTGCCTAGACTGGCGCGCATGTCAGCTCCCTCCTGCGGCCCCCGTTGGAGGGTCGCGTGAGGCCACCAGGCCCGCACGTGGACCCGCTCGATGGCGGGATCACCTTCGAGGTCTCCGTCGCGGACCTCGAGCCCGGCTGGGTGCCGGCGCGGGTGTGGTTCCACCTGCGCGAGTTCGGCGCCGACCCCACGTTCCAGCGCATCGGCGAGGTCTGGGCCGCCCACCTGCCGCGCCCGCCCGTGCGGCGCCTGGAGTACCTGATCGAGTGGGTGGGCCCGGACGGAGCCAGGGTGATGGCCACCGATCCGGCCAACCCGCTGCGGGTGCGCACCGTCTTCGGCGAGCACAGCGTGCTGGAACTGCCCGGGTACACGGCCCCCTGGTGGCTGCGCGACGCGGCCGAGCACGGGTACGTCCCCGCGCCAGTCCCGGGCACGGGCGTCGTCGGCGGACCGCGCACCGACGACCGGCTGCGGCGATCCCCGGGCGCCCTGGTGGCCGCCGCGCACTCCCCGGATCCGGTGGTCGACACCGCTGCGCAGGTGGCAGTCACCGGCGAGCTCCGGGTGCCCGCGGACTCGACGGCTCAGGAGGCCCTGCCGCTGCTCGTGGTCCATGACGGCCCGGAGTACGCCGAGCTCGCCGGGCTGCTGGGCTACCTGGCCACGGTGGCGCGCCTGGACCCAGCCCTGCGGGCGCGGGTGCTGCTGCTGGACCCGGTCGATCGGGACCGCAGCTACTCGGCGTCGCCGGCCTACGCGCGGGCGCTCGTCGGGGGGATGCTGCCCCAGGTCACCGCCACGATGCCCACGATCGGGCGGCCGGTGGGCGTCGGGGCGAGCCTGGGCGGCCTGGCGATGCTGCACGCCGCGACCCTGCACCCGGGCACGTTCGCCGGCGTGTTCAGCCAGTCCGGGTCGTTCTTCGCTCCGGAGTTCGACGACCAGGAGAGCGGCTACCGCCACTACCCGCGGATAGTGCGATTCGTGGCCGGCCTGGACGCCGAGCCCGAACGCCTCTCCGGCCTGCGCCTGTCGATGACCTGCGGCACCGGCGAGGACAACCTGGACAACAACCGCGCCCTGGCCCGCCGCTTGGCCCGCGTCGGCGTGCCCGCCGAGTTGGCCGAGAACTCCGACGGGCACACCTACACCGGCTGGCGCGACAGCCTGGACCCGGGGCTGCGCAACCTGCTGGCCGCGGCCTGGTCTGGGACTGGGTAGCCGACCAGCGACTGCCGCCGGCGGTCTGCCGGCACGTGCGCTGCCCGGGGATCCGCCAACGGGGTGAGCGGGCAAACCGGTGCGCCAGGCACCACACTGGTGGACCATGCGGCGCGAGGAGTGGCGGGTCTGGTCCCCGGCCCTCGGGACGTCCGGGACGGTGATGGCCTATGGCCATTGGGGCACCCCCGTCCTGTTCTTCCCGTGCGAGGGCGGCCAGGCCCACGACCTCGAGGACCACGGGATCATCCACGTGCTCGCCCCGGCGATCGAAGCAGGGCGGATCAAGGTCTACGCGGTGAACGCCAACGACCACTGGTCGTGGTCGAACCGGGAGATCTCCAGCGAGGATCGCGCGCGCCGCCACGAGTCCTACCACGACTGGATCACCGAGCAGGTCGTGCCCGCGATCCACGGTGACTGCGGCGGTCCCCGCCCGATCGTCGCGGCCGGCACCAGCATGGGTGCCTTCCACGCCGTGAACCTCGCGCTGCGCCGTGCGGACCTGGTGCCCCATGCCATCGGCTTCTCCGGCAACTACGACCCGGGCAGCTGGCACCCCTGGGGCGAGGCGGGCCAATCCCTGTACTTCAACAACCCAATGGCCCACGTGCCCCACCTGCACGGCGACCACCTGGCCTGGCTGCGCAGCCGCCTGCACGTGCAGCTCGTAGTGGGCTCGGGCGCCTTCGAGGTCCATCCGACCCAGGCGCTGCCCTCGTCCCAGGCGCTGGCGGGGGCCCTGCGGGACAAGGGCATCTGGTGTGACCTGGACGTGTGGGGCACCGATACCCCGCACGACTGGCCCTCCTGGCAGCAGATGGCCACCAAGTACCTCGCCACCCTCTAGAAGCTGGGGCCCTCGATGGACGCACAGACACGCACCCACCTCGTCGGCCTGCTGCTGGGCACGGAGCTCGACTGGCCGGTGGCGTTCGAGTCCCTGGTCCGGGCGCTGGGCCCGATCCCGGACGCGCACGGCGATGTGCACACGATCACCACCGAGCGCACGACCATCGAACCGTTCAACCTGCGCGACAAGCCCCGCCAGGAACTGGTGATCGACCGGTTGGCGTACTGGTACTACGTGCCCAGGGAGTGGCTCAAGAAGGTCTCCCTGATGGACGACGTCTACCTGCTCAACAGCCCGTTCACGTTCCAGTCCATGGAGAAGCACTCCGCCTACTGCGCGATGATCCGCCTGGGCCTGAAGATCCCCGAGACCGTGCTCGTGCCGTACAAGAACCCCCTGGACCACGCGAAGTACGCCTACACCGCGTCGGCCTACAACCGCCCGTTCGACCTCGCCGAGCTCGCCGAGTCGGTGGGGTACCCGATGTACATGAAGCCCTTCGACGGCGGCGGGTGGCGTGGGGTGTCGCGCATCGACGCGCGCTCGGACCTCATGCGCGCCTACGACGACTCCGGCGAGATGCTCATGCACCTGCAGGCGGCCCGCGATCATGACGTGTTCGCCCGCTCGCTGTCGATCGGGCCCGAGACGATGGTGATGCACTTCCGTCCCGACCGGCCCATGCACGACCGCTACGCCGTCGACCACGACTTCCTGTCACCGCAGGCCGGCGACGAGTGCGTGACCATCAACCGGACGGTCAACGCGTTCTTCAAGTGGGAGTTCAACTCCTGCGAGATGCTGGTCAAGCGCGGGGCCGACGGGGCGCGCGACGAGGTCTACCCGATCGACTACGCCAACGCCTGCCCAGACGTGGCGATCACCTCGCTGCACTACTACTTCCCGTGGGCGATGAAGGCCCTGGTCAAGTGGAGCGCGTACTGCCTGGTCACCGGCCGGCCCAACTCCGTGGATCTGGAGACCGCGCGGTACTTCGCGATCGCCGATCGCGAGGACCTGTCCTACGAGGAGAAGCTCGCCGGGTACCGGCGCCTGGCCGACGAGCACTTCGACTCCGAGCGCTACTACGACTGGTGCGACGCCCGGCTGCGCAACTTCGACCAGATCGCCCTGGAGTGGTTCAGCGGACCCGGTATGGACGCGGTGATCGTGGACACGGTCCGCGCGACGTTCCCCCCGCACGAGCACGACCAGTACATCGAGCACTTCCGTGGGCTGATGGGCCTGTGGTGCCGCGACGAGGCCGCGCGGCTGAGCTCGGGGCAGTTCGTGCACCCCTGACCCGAGCCGCAGTGCTGGGGTCGATGGCTCAGGCGGTGACCACCATCGCCACGGCCACGAACTGGACCAGGTAGGCCGCGATCGTGAACGCATGGAACAGCTCGTGGAAGCCGAACCACTCGGGGTGCGGGTTGGGGCTCTTGCGGGCGTAGATGATCCCGCCAGCGGTGTAGAGCAGGCCGCCGATCGCCAGCAGGGACACCGTCAACGGGCCGTACGCGCGATACAGCGCGGGCAGGAAGAACAGCGCGACCCAGCCCAGGGCGATGTAGGACCCGGCGGTGACCCAGCGCGGGGCGTGCAACCACGCGATCGGCAGCACCAGGCCGATCAGCGCGATGGTCCAGACGAGGATGAGGATCGTCCAACGCAGGCGGGCGTCGTCGAGGGCCGCGGCGAACGGGGTGTAGGAGCCAGCGATGAACAGGTAGATGTTGGCGTGGTCGAGCTTGCGCAGGAAGGCATTGACCGGCGGCCGACCGGCCCCGAGGTGGTAGGCAGCGCTGACCCCGAACAGCAGGACGGTGGTCAGGACGTAGACGGCCACGGCGGCGCGCAGGCCCTCGGTGGGTGTGACCACCATGAGCCCCAAGCCCAGCACCAACGCCAACGGGCCCGCACCGAAGTGCAGCCAGCCGCGCAGGCGCGGCTTGAGCGCCGCGACGCCGTGCTGGTGGGCTCCGGTCGTGGACCCAAGGACAGCACCGGCGCCAGCAGCGGCGCCTGCCCCCGCCAGGGATCCGCCGGAATCCCCGTGCGGGGACCCCGTCCCGGCTCCAGCCGCTGCCGAGGCGGGTGGATCAGCTTCGGACACGTCGACTCCCCACTGGTGGATCACGGTATACGGGCTCGTCGCGCACTGGCAGCCGTGTGCGAGCACGTCCCGCGCTACGCCCCCGCCGAGGCTACGCCACCGTAGGTTGAGGGGCGAAATCCTTGCCGTCGACTTAGTCGCAAACGCAGGGTGCAGTCGCGACGCGGACCAACCTTGCCGCCCTGGTGGTCGTTGCGGACCCCGGTGCACGGAGCGCGAACGACCATCCTCGCGGCGAGGCTCCCCGGACAGGGACTGGCTCGGTCCCCTGACGACCAGATCACGTGCAAGGTTCGCCGGGCGAACCAGGGGGCCGACGTACGAGTCGCCCGCGAGAGCTTCCGGCGGGTAGCTCGGGGCATGTACGCAAATCGGCGCAGCGTCCTCGGCGAGGGCGACGGTCGTGCACCACCCGGGTGCCGGCGTGCGTCGACGCGCTGGGCTCCACCACCCGCGAGCCCTTTGGCGAGAACTCGACCGCGTCGGCGACTGACCCCCCGGTGGCAACGGTGCGCTGCGCGGACTCACGCTCTCGGACCGTAGCCTTCGGCCATGCCCGCGAGCACTGGACTGCTGACCGACCACTACGAGTTCACGATGCTCGACGCGGCCCTGCAGGCCGGCACCGCACAGCGCGAGTGCGTCTTCGAGGTGTTCGGCCGGCGGCTGCCGGCCGACCGCGCCTATCTGGTCAATGCCGGGACTGGGCGTCTTCTGGACCTGATCAGGGACTTCACGTTCGGGCCTGACGAACTCGCCCAACTGAGCAGGACCGGTGTCGTGAGCTCCAGCACCCTGGACTGGCTGGCGCAGTACCGGTTCACCGGGGACATCGACGGCTACCCCGAGGGCGAGCTGTTCTTCGCGGGGTCGCCGCTGATGACCCTGCGCAGCGACTTCGCCACCGGGGTGATCCTCGAGACACTGACCCTCAGCGTCCTGAACCACGATGTGGCAGTGGCCTCGGCAGCCAGCAGGATGTGGGTCCAAGCCCAGGGGCGCCCCCTGATCGAGATGGGTTCGCGGCGCACCCATGAGCAGGCCGCGGTGGCTGCCGCGCGGGCCGCGTGGATCGCTGGGTTCGCGTCCACGAGCAACGTGGCGGCCGGTCGGGCTTACGGGGTCCCCACCGCGGGGACCGCCGCACACTCGTTCATCCTGCTCCACGACGACGAGCGAGCCGCCTTCGCCGCCCAGGTGGCCGCACTCGGGGTCGGCACGACCCTGCTGGTGGACACCTACGACACGATGGCCGGCATCCGCAATGCGCTGGCGGTGGCCGGTCCTGAATTGGGCGCGATCAGGCTGGATTCCGGCGACCTCGGAGCGCTGGCCCGCGATGCGCGGCGCGTGCTCGACGAAGCCGGCGCCACCAGCACCCGTATCCTGGCCAGCTCCGATCTCGACGAGTACGCCATCGCTGACCTGGCCGGGGCGCCGGTCGACTCCTACGGAGTGGGCACGTCGGTCGTCACCGGGTCTGGCTGGCCGGCCGCTGGGCTGGTGTTCAAGGTGGTGGAGGTCGACGGCCGCCCGGTGGCCAAGACCGCGGCGAGCGGCAAGACCAGCATGGGCGGCCACAAGCATGCGGCCCGCCGGATCGACAGCCGGGGACGGGCCACCACCGAGTTGGTCTGGACGGCTCCGGCAGGTCGGCCGGTGCCCGCATCGGTCACTGCACACGACCGGGTCCTGACCGTGCCACTGATGCGCGCGGGAGAGCGGGTGGACGCCGGCACCCTGGCCGACGCGCGCGAGCGGCACGCGGCAGCCCTGGCTGAACTGCCCGAGTGCGGCCGGGCCCTGCGCGCGCCCGGGCCGGCCATCCCCACGCTGCGCCTGTGACGGCACGCCCGAACTCCCCACAGCGGCAGACCCGAGCCCTACGACGGGCGGCTGCCGGGGCACTCAGCCCGCGGCGGCCCGACACTGGGCGCACAGGCCGAAGAGCTCCAACTGGTGGCTCACCGCGCTGAAGCCATGTTCGGCTGCGACGGCGTCCGCCCAACGCTCCACGCCCGGGCCCACGACCTCCACCGTGTGCCCGCAGCCCCGGCAGACCAGGTGGTGGTGGTGCACGTCGCTGCACCGGCGGTAGAGCGTCTCGCCGTCATCGCGCACAAGGGTGTCCAGCTCGCCCGACTCGGCCATGTTCCCGAGGTTCCGGTACACCGTGGCCAGGCCGACCGACGCGCCCCGGGACCGCAGCGCGGCGTGGATCTCCTGGGCGCTGCGGAACTCCGCTGCATCGGCGAGCAGCTCGGCGACGGCCACTCGCTGACGGGTCGTCCGCTGGCGGGGACGGGCCGTCTCGGTCATGGCGCAAGCGTAGCCCGCCTCGCGATTGGCAGTTGCTGCCCGGCTAATCTAGACTGATTCTCATTCGTACTCATTCTCGATCCTTGAGAGGTCCCGATGAACTCCAACCCTCCCAGCCCCCGCCTGCGGGCCACCCGTGGCGTCGCAGCGCTGAGCCTGGGCGCCCTGGTGCTGGCCGGATGCGGCTCGGACCCGGCGGCCGACCCCGCGACCGGGGGCGGGACCGCCGACCCGATCTCGGTGCTTGCGACCACGACGATCTGGGGCGACATCGCCGGGCAGGTCGTGAAGTGTGCCGGCACCGGTGAGGTGAGCACCCTGATGCCCGTGGGCGCTGATCCGCACGACTTCTCGCCGTCGGCGCAGGACGTGGCCGCGATGGTCGGCGCGGACCTGGTCGTCGCCAACGGGCTGGGTCTGGAGGGAGGCCTGGCCAGCAGCCTCGCCTCGGCCGCCCAGGACGGTGCGACCGTGTTCGAGGTGGCGCCGCTGCTGGACCCGATCCCGTTCGGCGCGCACGAGGCCGCGGAGCACGCCGATGACGACCACGCGGCCGACGACGGTCACGACCACGACGGCGACGATCCGCACGTGTGGCACGACGTCGCCAGGGCCGCAACCGCAGCGGAGCTCATCGGCGCGAAGCTCACGGAGCTGACCGGCGATCCGGCCTTCGGCACCTGCGGCGAGAGCCTGCACGACGAACTCGACGAGCTCGACGCCGTGGTGGCTGCCAGTCTGGCCGAGGTCCCTGCGGACCGGCGGATCCTGGTCACCGACCACGACGCACTGGGCTACCTGGCCGAGGCGTACGACTACACAGTGGCCGGCACCGTCATCCCCGGCGGCTCCACCCTGGCCGAGCCGAGTTCGGCGGAGCTGGCCTCCCTCGCCGACGCCATTCGGGACTCGGGGGTGCCCGCGATCTTCTCGAACACCGCCGACTCCCAGGTGTTGGTCGACGCGCTGGCCGCAGAGGTGGGCGACGTCGAGGTCGTCTCCCTCTTCGTCGGCAGCCTCGGTGGCCCCGGGTCGGGCGCCGAGGACTACCAGGGCATGGTCACCACCAACGCCCAGAGCATCTCCGCCGCGCTGCGCGGCTAGGGTCCGGACGGATGGAGCGACTGCTGCTGGGCGCCGCGACCCGCCTGTGGCCGCCCGCGTCGTCCTCGTGGCCCAGGGCCTAGGCTGCGCGCGTGGCATGGCTGGCGTGGTTCACCGATCCGTTCGCACTCGGGTTCCAGCAGCGCGCTCTGGCCGGCGGGATCCTCGCGGGCCTGATGTGCTCGGTGGTCGGCACCTGGCTGGTGCTGCGCGGGATGGCCTTCTTCGGTGACGCGTTCACCCATGGGGTGGTACCGGGCATCGCGGCAGCGGTGGCGTTCGACTTCAGCCCGCTGCTGGGCGCGGCGATCGCAGCCCTGGTCATGCTGGCCCTGATCGAGACGGTCCGACGCAATACCGCGCTCAACGAGGACACCGCCATCGGACTGCTGTTCGTGGGGATGCTCGGCCTGGGTGTGGTGATCATCTCCAAGGTCGACAGCTACACCGGCAGCCTCACCTCAATCCTGTTCGGCGACGCGCTGGGCGTGACCCGCGCGGACCTGGCCTGGCAAGTGGGGCTGGCCGCCGTGGTGATCGTCGCGTCGCTCGTGCTCTACCGGCCGCTGCTCGCGCTGTCGTTCAACGAGCAGAAGGCCTACCTGTTGGGGATGCGCCCGAAGCTGGCGCACGCGGCCCTGCTCGTGCTGATCGCCACGGCCGTCATCGGCAGCTTCCAGGCCGTCGGGACGCTGCTGGTGTTCGGCCTGCTCGTCGGCCCGCCGGCGACCTCCTCACTGCTGGCCCGGACCGTGCCCCGGATGATGCTGGGCGCCGCGGTGCTCTCGGCGTTCTCCGTCTGGGCCGGCCTGGTCCTGAGCTACCACCTGGGCACAGCCGCCTCGGCCACCATGGCGATCATCCCGGTCGCGCTGTTCTTCCTGGTGTTGCCGATCTCCAAGCGCCTGCACGAGCGGCGAGCGGCGCACGAACCCGGGCACGGCGCCCTCGACGACGCCGCGCCGGCCGGAGCGCCCGCGTGAACGACTCCACGGGCCCCGCCGAGCCCATCGTCGTCGCGCGCGACCTCGAGCTGCGCTATGGCAGCCACGTGGCGCTGGCGCAGTCCACGTTCGAGATCCCCAAGGTAGGCGTGGTGTCGGTCATCGGCCCCAACGGGTCGGGCAAGTCGACCCTGCTGTCGGCGCTGGCCGGCCTGGTGCCGGTCGCCTCCGGAGACCTGAAGGTGCTGGGCGTGGAACCCCACGAGGCTCGCACGCGGATGAGCTATGTCATGCAGGCCACCCCCGTGCCGCGGGCCACGCCGATCACCGTGCGGGAGGTGGTGGGTCTCGGCCGGCTGCCCCAACGGGGCTTGTTCGGTCGGTTCCGGGCCATCGACCGGGCTACCGTGGCCGGCGCCATGGACCGGATGCAGATCACGGCGCTGGCGGGAAGGCACATGCATGAGCTGTCCGGCGGGCAGCGCCAACGCGTGCTGATCGCCCAGGGCATCGCCCAGGACCACGAGCTGCTCGTCCTCGACGAGCCGCTGACCGGCCTGGACATCACGTCTGCGGCGACCATCGACTCCCTGATCCACGAGCAGCGCGCCGACGGGTGCACGGTGATCCTCACCACCCACGATCTCGACGAGGCACGCGCCGCTGACTGGGTGGTCCTGGTCAGCCGACGGGTGGTCGCGGCCGGACCGCCGGCCACCGTCTGCACGAGGCGCAACCTCGAGGTCGCCTATGGTCTGGGTGGGATCCACGACTGGGAGGGGTTCCTCGACGACCCTGCCCACGATTCCCACCGGCACTGACACGACCCCGCGACGACACCCACCAGCACTGACTGGCGCTTGGGGTCGACGCGGCTACCGCAGCGGCAGGTCCACCAGCACCATGTTGTGGTCCGAGGCGCGGAACCTGTTGTCGAACCGACCGTTGGCCGCCAGTTGCAGCACGACCTCGTGGCGCAGCGCGCGCACGTTGGAGAAGACGTAGTCGATCCGCGTGGTGTTCTTCTTGTAGTAGTACGGAGCCGAGGGGAAGCCCTTGTACTTGCGGGTCTTGGGTGTGTAGTTCACGGTCCCGAAGTTGCCGTTGACCAGCAGCGGCGCCGTGGCCGCATCGACCAGCCCGGCGTTGGCCAGCACGCGCTGGGCACCGTTGGGCTGGCGCTTGGCGTACGAGTTCAGGTCCCCGCCGACCACCAGGTCGACCGCCCCGAACCCGCTGGCCGCGATCAGGCCGTTGGCCCAGGGGCGCAGCTTGGCGGCCACCGCCACCCGCAGCCGCTCACCGGCCGCGTTCTTGTCGGTCGGCAGGTGCACGGAGACGTAGAGGGTCGTGCGGCTGCTGCCCACAGGGCGCAGGAAGGCCCAGGAGGCCGCCCGGTCCTGGATGCCGCCGAAGCCGATCCCGGCGATCTGGGACAGGCCGACCATGCCGGCCGACGGCAGGGCGCCGCTGGGCGGGGCGACCGGGCCGACACGGGCCGGGTTGTAGAACACGTGCGCACCCCGGGTGCACCAGGACGTACAGCTGTTGTAATCCAGCGAGGCAATCCGGTAGCCCAGGCTGCCCACCACCCGGCGGACGTCCTCGACGTGGGTGATCCCGCCCCACTTCTGGGTGTTCGCCTCCTGGACGAGCAGGACATCTGGGCGCGCAGCTCGCACCGTGTTGAGCAGGGCCACCCGACGCGCGCCCCACGGCCAGCGCGACTTGAGCCGCGTGGACTTCATCACGTTGTAGGTCGCGACCCGGACTGCGTTGGCGGCGGGAGCCGGACGTGAAGAGGTCGCCAGCGCGGAGTGTGGCACCGGCGTTGAGCGGGCAGCCATCGGCACCAGCGGGCCCGCGGCCATCGAGGCGGAACCCGCCACCAGGCTGGCAGCGGTCAGCCCGACCACCGTGACCCCACGCAGTGCACGCAACATGGCCGAACGCCTCCTTCCGGCAGCCCATGGTCATCGCGCGTCAGCGCGGGCCACCGGGGAGTATGTCGAAGTTCGCGCCCGGTGTCTTGAATTGCGGACCCGGGCGGTCACCCATCTGCCGACTCCCGGGCTCACGGGCGTGTGTGGCAGCGCTCCCGCGCAGGCGCTCAGCCTGCAGCGCGCAGGGTCACCTGGGTGGCGCCGTCGGCATCGCGCAGCGTCAGCGTGTCGCCCTCGAGGCGGTAGGTCGTGGAGGCCTCGAGCGCGCCGAAGTACTGCGTCTCGGTGGTCTGCGCCGGCTCCGGGCACGCCTTCTTGGTCGAGGCGATCGGGCCGATCGCGATCCCGTTGGACGCGTCGAGGGTGTACGGGGCGTTGAAGGTGTTGCACCCACCGCTGCCGGTCACGGTGCCGTCCTCGCCGAACTGCGCGGTCGCGGCTGCGGACTGCTCGCTGGACACGACTGCGTCGGCTCCGTTGTTGATCCCGGTGACCTGCCACGAGCTGCCCACGATCGTGGCCGTCCCCGGGGTGTACACCAGCACCAGGTTGCCCTCGCTGTCGCTGAGCTCGAGGTTCGCGCCTGCGGTCGCTGCGGTGGCCACCTGGTCGAGCGCTGGGATGACGGCCGCCTCCTGGCCCCCGACGGGACCGATGCAGGCCATCTGGGTCATGGGCCCGACCATGATGCGCACGTCCGAGCCGTCCTGGGTGAACGTGCCGGTGAACCGGTTGCAGCCCGTCGAGCCGGCGATCGTGCCGTCCTCGGCGAAGGCCAACGGGGCCACGGCTTGCGCCACCGCCGGAGTCTGGGCGCCGGCCGCACCCGCGTAGGAGGTGAGGTTCCAGGCGGTGCCAGCCAACTCCGGGGGTGCGGCGGCTGAGTCGCCGGCCGAGTCGCCGGCACACCCGGCGAGCAGGCCGGTGAGCGTGACCGCGGCCAGCAGGCCCAGGGCGGTGCGGACAGGTCGGGTGCGCGCGTTGGCCATGGCGCCAAGGGTAACGCCGGGGGGTCCACGATCCGTCGCACGCGCGTCGGCCGTCAAGGCGCACGCCCGGGGCGCCGGGCGTGCGGGTCCTGCCAGGAGGGGGCCTCAGCCAGCGAGCAGACCCGACAACCTGCGGGCGGCGACCTGCACCGGGTCCCACAGAGGCGACATCGGTGGGGAGTAGGACAGGTCCATGCTCGTGATGTCCTCGACGGTCAGCTCGCTCCACAGCGCCGCGGCGGCCACGTCGATGCGCTTGCCCGATCCGGTCCCACCCACGATCTGGACGCCGAGCAGCCGACCGGTGCCGGCCTCGGCGAGCATCTTCACGGTGACCGGCGCCGCGCCCGGGAAGTACCCCGCCTTGGTCGTGGAGGTGATCGTGACGCTGCGCACGTCCAGGCCCAGCTCGCGCGCCTGCGCCTCGCGCAGCCCGGTCCGGGCGACCTCGACGTCGCAGAGCTTCGAGATCGCGGTGCCCACGATCCCGGGGAACACGAGGTCCCCGCCGCTGATGTTCGCCCCGATCACCCGGCCGTGCTTGTTGGCATGGGTCCCCAGCGCGACCGCGACAGGCTGCCCCGACACCCGGTCGAGGACCTCCACGCAGTCCCCGCCGGCCCAGATCCCCTGGTGGTCGAGCACCCGCATGTGGTCGTCGGTGCGGATCCCGCCACTCGGGCCGATCGGCAGGCCCGCGGCCTGCGCCAGCGCACTGTTCGGCCGGACCCCGATGCCAAGCACGACGATGTCTGCCTCGTGGACCTCGACGTCGGTGATCACCCGGGCGATGCGACCGTCGGGGCCGGGCTCGAAGCGCTGGACCTTCTGGCCGCCGCGGAATCCGATCCCCCGTGCGGCCATGGCCGTGGCGACCAGCGCGCCCATGTCCGGGTCGAGGGTACCCATCGGCGCGGGCGCGAGGTCGATCACGGTCGTGCGCAGCCCACGCGCGCTCATCGCCTCGGCCATCTCGATGCCGATGTAGCCGGCTCCGACCACGATCGCCCGCGGCGGTTCGGCGGCCGCATCCACAGCTGCCTGGCCCAAACCACCGCGCGCCGCCGCCAACGAGTCCAGCACGGCCAGGCCGTCGTCGAGGGTGTGGATGCCGTGCACGCCGGGTGCGTCGATCCCGGGGATGGGGGGTCGGGTGGGCGTGGCACCCGTGCCGATCACGAGGTCGTCGTAGCCCAGGACGTGCTCGGCACCGGAGCTCAACTCCACGGCAGTCACGGTGCGCTGGGCCGGGTCGATCGACGTGGCCTCCCAGCCGGTGCGCAGGTCCAGTCCATTGGCACGGTGCTGCTCCGGGCTGCGGACCACCAGCCCCTCGGGGCCCGCCACGTCGCCGGCCAGCCAGTAGGGGATGCCGCAGGCGGAGTAGGACGTCCACGACTGGCGCTCGAGCACCAGCACGTGCACGTCCGCGCCCAACGACCGCTTGATGGCCGACGCAGCGGTCGCCCCGCACGCGTCAGCCCCGATGACCACCACTTCACGCATGCGCCCCATCGTGGTGGACCCACGGCGCTGGTGCCACCGCGGTTGCCCTCACTCGAGGGCCAGCGCCGTGTCCGACGCCGCGGTCGGGACGTCGCCAGCTAGTGCTCGTGCGGGTCGTTCTCGGCATCCGCGTGGGTGGCGTGCACAGTGCCGGGCTCATGGTCCGGCGGTCCGTAGAGGGCGTAGACCTGGAGATCGGTCTGGCCCACGTTGGTCACGTTGTGCCAGGTTCCGGCGGGCACGAGGATCGCCCACCCGTCACCGACCTGCTCGTCGAAGGACAGGTCCTGCGGGGTTGGACCCATCTGGCATCGACCGGTACCACCCTCCACGCGCAGGAACTGGTCGTTGTCCTCATGCACCTCCAGACCGATGTCATCCCCGGGCCTGATCGCCATGACGGTCAGCTGCAGGTGCTCTCCGGTCCAGAGGGTGGTGCGGAACGTGTCGTTGTCGACCGTGGTCGACTCGATGTCCAGGACGTAGGGCCCGCCGCCGTGGTCGGTCATGTCCATGCTCCCTTCGCTCACCGGGGTGCCGCGGCGCGGCACGTCCGTCCACTCCACCTTGGCACAGGGTCGGCGCACCGTCGCGGCACCCGGCCCCGGTCCGCGCCGAGTTCCGTCCCGACCTACTTCTTCAGGCGGACCTGGGCCGAGGTGGTGCCCCGGTACCCGTACTTGGGCGCCACGACAACCCGGTAGGTACCCTTCTTCAGGTTGATCGTGCGGGTCTCGGCGCTGCCCTTGGTCCGGTAGGACTTCAGCGTCTTCCATGCTCCGCTGGCCTTCTTGGACTGCACCTGGAACGTCCAGAACCCGGAGCCCTTGTTGGGGTTCACGTCCACGAACAGCTTCGACCGGCCGCTGGTTGCCTTGACCTTCACGATGGCCAGGGGAGCGGGCTTTGGGGCCGGCGGGCTGGCCACTGGCTTCGGCGTGGGGGGCACATTGGGCGCGACCGGTGCCCGCAGTCCGCCAGCGGCGCGGGCGGCCTGCAGCGCCGCGCGGTCCGCCTGGAGCAGGCCGTGGCCGAACCAGTCGTCACGGCCGTCACCCGCTGAGTCATCCAGGGCGGTGCTGAGCAGGGCAGTGTCGACGGCTGTCCGGCCCAGGGTCGGGTTGGCCACCCGGACCAGCGCGGCCGCAGCAGCGACGAAGGGGGCGGCCATGGACGTGCCGGACCCCATGGCCCAGGCGGCGCCGGGCACAGTGGACAGGATGTCCTCCCCGGGTGCCGTGAGGTCGATGTAGGCCCCGGTGTTCGAGAAGTAGGAGGAGGCCCCGTCCATGTCGAGGCTGGACACGGCAAGGACCCCGGGCAGGGCCGCGGGGTACTCGATCGGGTTGCCGGTTTCGTAGCTGTTCCCCCCGGCGGCCACGACAGTGACCCCACGGTCGACCGCGTACTGCACGGCGCGCTCCAGCGCGGCGCTGCGGCCCTCCCCGCCCAGGGAGAGGTTGATGACGCGCGCGCCGGCGTTCACGGCCGCAGTGATCCCGTTGCCGACGGTGGCATCGTCGCCGGACCCGTTGGCGTCCAGGACGCGCACGGGCAGGACGCTGACCTGGTTGGCCAGGCCGACTGATCCGGCGCCGTCCAGGGCGGCGGCGATGATGCCCGCCACGTGCGTGCCATGCCCATCGGGGTCACCCACCACGCCGTCGTGCACCAGGTCGATCTGGGGCAGGATCCGGCCGACCAGGTCCGGGTGGGTGGCGTCCACGCCGGAGTCCACGACCGCGACGGTGACCCCCGATCCGCGCGTGATCGCCCAGGCGGCCTCGGCGTTCACGGCGCGCAGCCCCCACTGCTGGGCGCCCATGGGTTCGCCAGTTAGTGCGGGAACGGCGGCTGCGCGCAGCCCGCCCGGGGCCAACCCCGGGATGTGGCTCGCGCGCCGGGCTGGCGCACCAGACCGGTCCGCCGCAGGCGCGGGAGCGCTGCGCACGGAGTTCACCTGCGCGGCGACGCCAGGCTGTGCCTCGAGGTCCGCGGCCAGGACTCGAGCGTCCTGGGCGGTGCGGGTGCGCAGCTTGGTGATCCGGGGCCCGTCCGGGCCCGCGGAGACCACCACCACCTCCCGGGCGACCGACCCGAGGTCGGTATCCGTGGTGGTCACGTCGGTGGCCGCAACCGCCAACGTGACACCGGGCAGCGGGCTCTCGTCGGCGCGGGCTGGAGTGGGAGCTGCCGTGGCGGCAAGACCGACCAGCATCGCCGCTGCAGCGCCGAGCGCGATCGCCGGTCCCCCGTGTGTGGCCGTCATATCCGTGTCCTTTTTGTCCCTGTTGCTGGGCTCAGTATGAGCCATCGCGGGGCGTGGGCGGCGCATGTTCACCCGTGTGGCGCAGGCGGATGCGGCACCCGGCGGCCGGCGGCCGGCGGACGACCGGGGCACGTCGAGCCGGGCTCAGCCGTGCGAGGCGAACGGCGCCTGGCGCACGTAGAGGCCCTGCTCCACGACATCGACGAGGAACGTCCCGAGGTCGGCGCGCTTGATCGAGCTCGACTTCCCGGGCGTGTGCGCGTCATGGGCGACGCGACCGGTCACGGGGCCCTCCTGGAGCCGGGGCGGGCGGACCAGGGTCCAGTCCACGTCGCTGGCGGCGAAGAGCCGGTACTCGGCGGGCTTGTCGGCCACCATCTTGCCGCCCAGCTTCTGGATCATGCACGAGATCGCCTTGTCGCGGCCACCCTTCTGGTCACCGGGCACGTCCATGCCCGCTCCGCTGATACCCACGAACCGGGTGACCCCATGCCTGGGCATCGCCTCGACCAGCGCCTGCGCAGTACGGGAATGCAGGTCGGACTCCTTGTTCGTGGGCCCCAGCGCGGAGACCACCGCCTCGGCGCCGGTGAGCAGGTCGTCGAGCGCGGCCAAGTCGGTGCTGCTGCCCTCGACGACCCGGACCTGCTCGCGGCGCTCTCCCAATTCGGTTCGGGGTGTTCGGTTCGTTGGGCAGCGGACGGGTGCGCATTGGTTCAGCGGGGCGGCCGGTCGTGATCGATCTCGGCCATCGCCGCGGCGAAGCGGGTGAGCAGGTCGGCGAACTTGGCCCGCTCGGCCTCGGTCCAGCCGTCCGTGGCCCGCTCGAGATGCTGGCTGCGGAACGCCCGGGAGGTCCGTGCCAATTCCCGGCCCGCCCCTGTGAGCTGGACGGCGGTCATCCGGGCATCCCTGCTCGAGGGGTGCCGCATGACGGCGCCGCTGGCCTGCGCGCGTTCGACCAGCCTGCTGGCCGTGGAGTGCGCCACGTCCAGCGCCCGCGCGAGGTCGCCGATGGTCACCTCCGGCTGGGGGCCTTCCCCCTCGGGATGAGTCGGGTCCTCGTCGGCCCGGCGGAATTCCGCGCTGGTCAGCGCGTCTGCGATCCAGATCGTGGACATGTCGATGGATCCCAGCGCCGGGTCGTCCACCCGCGGCGGCACGCTCCACAGGTGCCGCAGTCCGATCAGGGCCCGGTCCATCCGGGCAAGGCTCGCCCCGTCGCTGGCGTCGGGAGCAGCCCGCCGCGCCGGGTGTCCGTCAGCGGGCCCAGGCATCTCGGTGCGCTTCGGCCCAGGTCGCGAAGGCCACCGGCGGGTGCCCGGTGACGGTTGCGACGTCCTTGGTCAAGCCGTCAGCCTTGCCCAGCCGGGAGACGGTGTAGATCGCGGTGGTGACCCCCACCATCGCCAGCGGCATGCCCAGGGTCTTCTTGGCGTGCACGGCATAGCGGAGCATGCCCGGTCGTCGGTAGCGGATCGGCCGGCCCAGGACGCGGGTCAGCGCGGCGGCGACCTGGTCGTAGGTGAGCGCCTCGGGGCCCGTCGGCGTCCATGCCTTCATGGCGTGGGCCTCGGGGTCCAGCAGGGCGATGGCCGCCACGTCGGCGATGTCCGACGCGGCCACGAACGAGGTCGCGCCCTTGCCGGCGGGGACCATGATCTCGTCGCGATCGCGGATGTCGGTGACGTGGCTGCCTGTGAGGTTCTCCATGAAGAACGAAGGGCGCACGAACGTCCACGCCAGGCCGCTCGCGCGCAGCCAGGCCTCGATCTTGGCGTGCGGCACCACCTTGTTGCCCTCCGCCCCCTGCAGCGAGAGCAGCACCACGTGCCGGATCCCGGTGGCCTTCGCTGCCTCCAGCGAGGGCGCCATGTCGCGGGCGATGTTGCTCAGCTGCGGCGGGCGCATCAGGAACATCATCTCGACACCCTCGAAGGCAGCCGACCAGGTGGCCGCTTCGGTGAAGTCGAAGCGCACGGCTTCGACGCGATCGCCGAATGCGCTGCGGACCGCGTCGAGGTTGATGTCGGCGGCGCGGACGGTTCGGCCCTGGTCGAGCAGCCGGGTCACCACCTGACGGCCAATGTTGCCCACCGCCCCGGTCACGAGGATGGGCGCCACTGGGAGGGGAGTCTCCGGTCCAGTCATACCATGTATCGTACATGTATTTTGGCGCGCGGAGAGCTGGCAAGAAGGCCGACGGCCCTCCCTTTCGCGCTACTTCATCGATCCAGCAGACTCAGTGCCAGATCGATGAAACAAGCGGCTCAGCCGAGCAGGGCTGCGGTTCCGGTGAGCAGGTCCGCGCACTCCACGATCCCGCCGGCACCGGTCGTGGCGGTCAGGCGCGCCGCACGGGTCGCCAGGTCTGCGGTCAGGACCACCGAGGCCTCCCCGTGACGCCATGCCAGCTCGATCTGGCTGCCCGCCCCACCCACCGAGCACTCACCCTCGAACGCGGGGTGACTGTTGCGCAGGCGGATCAGGTCGAGCAGCGCGGCCACGACGGGTCGCTCCAGCGCGGCCTCGATCTCCGTACGCGAGAAGTGGTGGCGATTGATGTCGCGCCCCACCCCCGAGCGCGCCAACAGGTCCATGTCATTGGTGCCGGCCAGCAGTCCCACGTAGTAGACCTGCGCGATGCCGGGGGTGAGCAGCTGGATCGCGCGAGCCATCAGGTAGGCGCGATCGTCGCGGCCCAGGGCGTCGTAGTAGGTGCAGTTCACCTGGTAGACGTCCACGTTCGAGGCAGCCCAGCCGCTGGCCAGGCGGGACTGGTCGGCGGAGTGGGTGTGGATGCCCTCCACCAGGGCATCGATCTGCTCCGGGGTGAGCAGGCCGGGGCTGCGGGCACCCGAGGCGTCCGGGATCTGGTCGGCACCCACGTCCACGACCCCGATCCCGTCGTGGGTGTCCAGGACGGTCACGGCATTGGTGGGGCGGACCTCCAGCCAGCGGCGCAGGGACTCGCCCTGCCCGGAGTAGAGCGCGTGCAGCAGCAGCGGCGGCAGCGCGAAGTCGTAGACCCGGTCGACCTGGGCGGCGATCGCGACCTGCCGCTCGTAGTGGGAGTGGATCTCCACGAGCACGGTCACGCCCAGCGCGCGGGCCGCCTGCGTGAGCCGGTCGATGAACGCGAACGTGTGCGCAGTCATGAACGAGGACGTGCCGGCTCGCTTCACGGCGTAGCCGGCGGCGTCGAGGCGGATCATCGTCACGCCGGCACCGGCCAGCGTGGTCAGGATGCGCTCGAGGTAGGCCTGGCCGGCGGGGTCATCGACGTCGATGTCGATCTGCTGGGGGGTGAAGGTCGTCCAGACCAGTCGCTTGTCCGCCCCGAGGGTCATCGCAGTGAACGGCAGGCCCGGCCGGGGCCGGTAGATCCCCACGAGTTCGGACTCGTCGGCACCGCGCGGGTAGACATCGGACATGGTCAGGAACAGCCCCGCGTGCGGCGAGTCGGCACCACGGGCGACGACGTCGCGAAACTCCGGGGAGTCCGCGGAGACGTGGTTGACGATCATGTCGACCATGAGCGTGTAGTCACCGGCCAGGGCGCGAATGTCGTCCCAGGTGCCCAGCCGGGGGTCGACCTCGGTGTGGTCCACCGGGTCGAAGCCCGCATCGGCGCCGTCGAACGGCGTGAAGAACGGCAGGATGTGCACGCCGGCGAACACCCCGTGCAGGGGGCCGTCGAGCACCTCGCGCAGGCCGGGGATCGAGCCGCCGAACCGGTCGGCATAGGCGATCAGCTGGACGCCGTCACGCCCGCTGCGCCCAGTGGCGGCTGCGCTGGCAGGGACTGCGGTCGATGGCTGGGGCTCGGGCATCGGGTCCTCCGTTGCGCGTGTGCGCACCGCTCGACTGGGCGGAGCGTCCGCTACCAGCCTAGGCAGCCAAGATCCAGTGCGTCCATGCCACGCCAGGTCCGCCCCAGCCCCGCCCAGCGCTCAGAACCGCACCTCCGGCGGTGCCTCATGCCCCTCGGGGGCCTCGTAGAAGTCGCGCTTGTGCACACCTGCCATGCCCGTGAACCACAGCCAGGGCAGGGTGACGACGGTCGCGTTGAGCTGACTGACCGCGTCGTTGTAGTACTGCCGGGCGAACGCGAGCTGGTCCTCGGTCTCGCCCAACTGGCGCTGGAGGTCGCTGAAGTTCGCTGAGGCCTTGAGATCCGGGTAGGCCTCGGCCACCGCCAGCACGTCGACCAGCGCGCGGTCGAGCGCGCCCTGGGCAGCTGCCCGATCCGCCACGGAGTCCCCGCGCGCGGCAGCACTGACCGCGCTCCGCGCCCGGGTCACCTCGTCGAGCACGGAGCGCTCATGGGTGGCGTAGCCCTTGACGGTCTCGACCAGGTTGGGGATCAGGTCCGCGCGCCGGGTGAGCTGCACGTCGATGCCCCCGAGTGCCTCCTGCGCCCGCACGTCCAGACGGCGCAGCCGGTTGAACCCGACGACAACCACCCCGACCAGGACCGCGACGACGAGCAGTGCGATCACGAGTTCCACAAGTGTTCCACCTTCCGTGTGCCGCTCACCAGGAACCCCCGCCGCCCCCACCGCCACCGCCACCGCCGCCCCCACCGCCGGACGAGGAGGACGACTGGGACGCACTGTAGGCCGAGATCGACGACGACAGCGCGGAGGAGAAGGTGTCGAAGTCGCCCCCGGAGTAGAACCCGGCGGAGGTGGCACCGTAGTGGTAGGGGTACCAGACCGGCACGGGCGGTTCCGTGCCCACGGCCGCCCGGTACTTGGCAGCCCAGCGATCGGCCACCCCGAAGGCGACCGCATAGGGGACGTAGGCGATGAACAGGTCGGTGCGGGCGGCGAAGTCGAACCGGTCCTGCGCCGAGGGCGTGCTCAGCAGGCGCTCGAACCCGCCGGCCCGCGCCCACACCATCCGCCCGGCGCTGGTGCGACGCCGGCCCACACCGGTGGCGAGCAGGCCGGCCCCGCCGATCACGAACGCCGCGAACGGCAGGCCCCACATCGTGGGTGCGAGCCGGCCGGTGAACCCGAGGACGGCCAGCAGCACGCACAGGCCCCAGACCACCCGGCCCCAGATCTCGCGAGGTTCGGTGTGCACCAGCCCGGCGCCAGCGGCCCAGTCGCGCACCGTGGGGGCGATCGCGTCCCGAGCAGCGCCCAGGGTCTTGCCGGCCGAGATCGAGTCCTTCTGGACGGAGAAGGCCGCTGCGTGCCGCAGGCCGAGCTTGTCGGCGACCACCTGGGTCACCGGGTCCTGGGCCTGCCATGCCGCCGGCGCGGCGAGCGGCGTGATCGTCCACGAATCGGCGCTCGCGCTCTCCAGGCGCACCAGCCCGCGTTCGGCCATGTGCATCAGGGTGGCGACCAACGGGCTGGGGCCGGTGCCCTCCGTGTGCAGGTAGACCACCTCGACCGGCCCCAGGCCGTCCGGCGGGGCGTATTGCACCGGGAAGCCGGGCGGATCCTCGCGGGCGACCCGCGCCCACGCGATGCCCGCGACAAGCGCCGCGCCGGCCAGGATCGCCACGACGACCACTGCCGGCACCGAGCGCCCGAGCACCGGGTCCCACGCCACCGACCAGGGCAGGGTCGGCCGCTCCGGCGCAGCCCCGGCCATGGCGGCCCGCACCGACATCCCGCTGCGCGCCGGCAGGTCGGCAGCGGTGAGGGTGACGGTCGGGGTGCCCGCGCCCTCGATGCCGCAGGCCTGGGGCCGGTCCACCGAGTCGGCCGAGCTGATCCGGCCCGCGGAGCACTGCACCTGGCCAGCCGCCTCCGGGAGGTTGATCGTGATGCGCGCCTGGTCGATGCGCATCTCCCAGCCGCGGGCGACCACCGCCCACAGGAAGGCCGAGCCGATCGGCGCCGCTGGATCACCTTCGGACGAGGCGAACGTGGCGGCGGCCCCGGCACTGGCAGGCGAGATCGAGCCCGGGATCGTGTAGCTGATCCGGTACCGGTGCTCGCCGGGGTCCAGGTAGCGGTCCGGGTCGCCGACCTTGGCCACCAGGAACCGCTGCCCGGACTCCCAGTAGGTCTCGTAGGGCACCGACGCACCATCCAGGGTGATGCCGGCGATGTCGGGCAGGTAGCGCACGCCCGGGTCTGCGGGGTCCGCGACGTCCCAGTAGCGGAAGATCCCGTGCCGACCGCTCGGGAACACCGTGGTGATGTCCTCCACGGCGCTCAGCTCACCATCGGCGGCCACGTCGAAGGTCGCGTCGTACTCGCTGATGACGACCGGGTCCTCAACTGCGGTGTCGGCGACCGGAACGAGCCCTGCCAGCAGGGGCCACAGCAGGCCCGCGGCCACCAGCACGATCATCAGCACCCGGCCGAGGAAGATCTGAACGCCGCTGATCACCGGTCCACCGTAGACCCCGTCCGAGGCAGGCGGGCCGGATCGAGTCGAAGCCACCCACGTGGCCCAGGCCCACGCAGGGGCACGTAGCCTCGGGCGTGCACGATCCAGCCAGCGCCCGTCGCATGCCGCCCACGCCGGTATGCCCGCCAGGAGGTAGAACTGATGAGGACCCGGATCACCGACCTGCTCGGCATCGAGCACCCGATCATCCAGGGCGGCATGCACTACGTCGGGTTCGCCGAGCTGGCGGCCGCGGTGTCCAACGCGGGGGGCCTGGGGATCATCACCGGTCTGACCCAGAGGACCCCCCAGGACTTGGCTGCCGAGATCGCGAAGTGCCGCGACCTGACCGACAAGCCGTTCGGCGTGAACCTGACCTTCCTGCCCACGGTGGCCTCACCGGACTACCCGGGCTACCTGCGCGCGATCGTCGAGGGCGGGGTCCGGATCGTCGAGACCGCCGGGCGCAACCCCGAGCCGTTCATGCCCGCGCTCAAGGCCGCCGGGATCACGGTGATCCACAAGTGCACCTCCGTGCGGCACGCACTCAAGGCTGAGGCGATCGGCTGCGACGCGGTGTCGGTCGACGGCTTCGAGTGCGGCGGGCACCCGGGCGAGGACGACGTGCCCAACATGATCCTGCTGCCGCGCGCGGCCGAGGAGCTCACGATCCCGTTCGTGGCCTCCGGGGGCATGGCTGACGGCCGGTCCCTGGTGGCCGCCCTGGCCCTGGGCGCCGACGGCATGAACATGGGCACCCGGTTCATCGCCACCGCTGAGGCACCGGTGCACGAGCGGGTCAAGGCGGCCATCGTCGCGGCCTCCGAGCTGGACACCCGGTTGGTGATGCGCCCGTTGCGCAACACCGAGCGGGTGCTGGCCAACGCGGCTGTCGACGATCTGCTGGCCAAGGAGCGCGAGCTCGGGGCGGACCTGCGCTTCGAGGACATCATCGAGCAGGTGGCCGGGGTCTATCCGCGGATCATGCTCGAGGGAGACATGGACGCCGGGGCGTGGTCCTGCGGGATGGTCGCGGGCCTGATCCACGACGTCCCGACCTGTCAGGAACTGGTCACCCGGATCATGGCCGAGGCCGACCAGATCATCACCGCCCGGCTCGCCGGGATGCTCTCGCCAACGGCCAACCGCTGAGCCGATTTGCCGCCACCTCCGCGCTCAGGAGGTTAGCCTCACCAAACTTTCTGCTCGGAAACCCTTCCGTTGGGCTGTCCGCCGGACCTAGACTCACCAGACCTGGAACTAATCCCTACGGACGGATCCAGCGATGGCCAAGCGCGGAATCTCGATCCTCGATCTTGTCGGGCTCCCTCCCGGCAGCCAGGCGATCATCCCCGACGCGCTCGCCGAGCAACTCGAGAACCTCGCCGTGGTGTCGCACGCCTGCACCACCAGCCCGGGGGCGATCATCCACACCGGAGTCGTCCAGCCGCTGGCCGACCTGGGCTTCCCGGCGCTGCGCGGCTGGCCCGTGGAGGTGCCCGGCCTGAACACCGGGCTGCCGTTCCGCCTGGTCCGCACCCGCACCGCTCCGGGTGCGGGCCAGACCTTGGAGCCGGCTGGCTCCAGCGCCTTCCTGGACCTGGTCGTGGACCGGATCGCCATCGCGGTGCCGGGCCTGCGCCCAGCGATCCTGGTGCCCTCCGCACCTGGAGTCGTGGCGCACCTGCTGGCCGACACGACCCGCAAGAACGTCAAGATCGTGGGATCCGGGGTCGTGCGCATCGACCTGTCCGGCGGCGGGGGGGACGTCGTGCGGTTCGTGGACTGGCCCGACCCGTTCGACCCCGCCGCGCCCAACGGGGCGGTGTACCGGGTCACGTTCGACCCGGTCAGCTTCTTCATCGCCAGCTCCGAGATCGGGATGACGGTCGACCGGCTGGTCTGGGACGCCTCCGAGCTGGTCACCCCCGCCGAGATCCTGGCTCGCGACCAGACCCCGGCCTGGCAGGGCATCTCGATCGCCGAGGCCACCCTGTTCCTGCCGCCGAACGCCCCCCTGGTCGACAAGGTCACCGTCGGCGTGCGCGACGTGCTGCTGGGCAGGCCGGCCGGCCTGCAGGGCGAGATCTCCGTCGAGCTCGGGCGCACCCCGATCAACGCCGCGGCCGTGTCGTTCCTGCAGGACTTCGAGGGCACCGAGCACCCCCGTACCCCGACCGGTTCGGGTCGCGAGCTGGAGGTTCCGTTCGTCACCGGTACGCCAAGCACCGGGCGCATCCGCGCGGCCCTGAACCCCTCGGCCCTCGGCGCGGTGACGCAGCCGCAGATGCGCTGGACCCTGCCCGACGGCTCCCGCGTGGTTGCCAACGACACCGGCTGGTTCACCACATCGGTCGGTCAGACCGTGAGCGGGCAGTTCTCCGAGCAGGTCGAGGACCGCCAGGTGCTCGACGAGGCAACCCAGTACACGTTCACCCAGGCTGAGGCCGAGCCGCAGCACGCCCCGGCGGTCAACGTGCACGTCGGGGCGGTGGACCTCACCAACGTGGTGTCGGTCGCCGGCACCACCGAGGCCCTGAACCTCCTGGAGTTCGAGTCGGCACTCAACCCAGCCGACGCCGCCGGGCTGCGCTGGACGCATGGCACGGGTCCTGACGCGCACACCCGCACCGGCCCGGACTTCTCGCTGTTCCCGAGCAGCGAGCCGGGCACCAGCCACGTGGTCGTCACCGACGCCGAGGACCGCACCCGCCGGATCCGCGTCGACGTGCTGTCCGAGGGCGCCCTGCTCGTCGGAACCGCCGACGGCGTGCACGACGCGACCGGCGCGCTGGTGCCGATCCGCGGCGTCGAGGCGACCTACGACCTCAACGCCTTCCACCGCGACGGATCCCTGAATCCGTCAAGCACCCCGGCGACGCTGGCCGGCGGTTCGGTGGCCGTGCCCGACGGCAGCCTGGCCGCAGTGACGATCGGGGTGGGGACACCCACCGACCCGCAGGAACCAGCCCCTCCGGTGACCGAGGAGGAGGTCCGGCGCCTGGAGATCCGGTTCGAGTACGCCCTGAGCGACCCGATCGCGTTCGGCGCCTACGTGCCGCGCACCATGGAGGGGACCATCGAGTCGACCGTCCGCGCGTGGGCGGCCTTCTTCCCCGGCGCCCAGTTCGTGGTGATCGGCAGATGCTGTGACCTGTCCTCCGATGACTACAACCGGCGCCTGGCCACCGACCGCGCCACCGCTGTCTCCGGCTGGCTTCCCGCTGGATCAACCCTGGCGCGCGGCGAGCAGACTGCACCGAATCCTGCCCAGGCCACCGCCCAGAACGCCATCACCGGCCCCGCCCTGACGGCTGACCAGAAGGGTGCCAATCGGCTCATCACACGGGAGTTCTCGGCCACCGAGCGCGCCGCCTGGGGGGAGCTCACCACCCGCCCCGAGCGGGTCCGGTACCGGCGCGCAGACATCTTCGCCGTCGGTGGCACCTACACGCCCCCGCCCGGCACCCAGGCCACCGACCAGCTCCAACCAACCGATGCCCAGGAGCGCGACCCCGCGCTGCGCCGCAGCTACGTGCCCGGCGCGGACGCCGACGAGCTCGCCGCGCCCGAGTCCCGAGATCCGCGGCTGGCCTGGCTGATCCGCCTGGTCGTGCGCTGGGACTCCCCCACCGTCACCGGTCCCGCCGACGCGATCCCGACCCAGGCCGAGTTCACGTTCGAGTGGGCCACGACCAACGTGCAGACGATCCCCGCCCCGGGCGGCGGCGACTCCGACGTGCCCGTCCGGGCGCCCTCCCAGCCCGCGGGGGTGCCCTCGACCGAGGTCTACACGCTGACCGGGCGGTGGACACACGACGCGCGTTCCGGCCAGACGGTGTTCTCGCTGTCGATCGCCTCCTCCGGGGACCCCGAGGGCCTGGCCGCGCTGGACTCCGAGTTCCTCGCGATCGCGCTGGCCCTGGCGCCGGCCCTGCTGGCCGGGATCGGCGCCTCCGGGGTGGACGGCGCGATGGTCCGGGTCGCCGCGCTTGCGATCGCCTCCGGGGTGCTGGCCACAGTGGCCAAGGACGGCGAGGTGGTCATCCACTCGGCCGAGATCGAGCATCGCCAGCGCAGTCTCACCGACGCCGCTGGGTTCCGCACCCGGGTCCTGCTGGACTACACGGCAGCGGTGGGGTTCGACATCGAGGCCTCCGGGCTGGGCTCCCTGGCCACCGAGGACGGCCACCCGCTGAAGGTGCGTTACAAGAAGGTCGGCCTGGAGTTCGACGACTCCGCGGACGAGTGGTACGACAAGTTCGGACTGGTCTTCGAGGATGTCTCGTTCGAGGTCTCGGACCCCGGTCGCTGGATGATCGACGGCCCGCTGGGCCAGTTGCTGCAGGTCGTGGCCACCCGCGCCGGGGTCGGGTCGAGCTGGTTCGAGTGCGACCTGGAGTTCGCCCTGGACCTCGGCGTGGTGTCGATCCAGGGCGCGACGGTCCGCGCCACGTTCGACGACGACGGGTTCAGCGCCGAGCTTCGCGGGCTGGCCGTCGGGGTGGACATCCCCGGCGTGCTGATCGGCGAGGGCCGGCTGGTCCTCGGCGACGGAGGTGCGTTCAAGGCGGCCATCGAGCTCGATCTGGTCAGCGTGGGCGCCAAGGCGATGGGCGCCCTGGCATTCGACCCCGCGCACGACTACCTGTCCATCGGTCTGGGCCTGCTGCTGCCCGTGGGCATCCCGTTGGGCGCCACCGGGCTGGGGATCTTCGGGTTCCTGGGGCAGTTCGTCTCCAACGGCGCCCGCGAGCTGCCCAGCGGCTTCGACAACGACCCGGTGGGTCGGGAGATCGCCTGGTTCCGCGACGTACCGGCCGAGTCGAAGTTCGGTCCGCACCGCGGTCAGTGGGCGATCGGGCTGGGCATGATCGTGGGCACGCTGCCCGACCAGGCATTCACGTTCAACGCCACCGGCATGCTGGTCGTGGCCTTCCCGGACCCCACCGTGATCTTCGGCATCGACGCGAAGCTGGTCAGCAAACCGGCGGTGACCCCGAGCACGCAGGGCGCCCCGGCCGACCCGAGCCTGAGCATCCTGGGCCTGATCGCCGTCGACGACGAGGCGGTCATGGTCGGCGTGCGGGGCAGCTTCACGATCCCGAAGGTGCTCGAGCTGCTCCTACCGATCGACGGCTACTTCCCCTACCCGGACACCCCGGCCGACGCCTACGTGCGGATCGGCTCCGACGGGGTGGTCAGCGAGGGCCGGCCCGGCGACCCGGTGACGATCACGCTGCTGCCCGGCACCCTGGACGTCTCGGCGTTCTCCTACCTGATGGTCGAGGAGCGTCAGCTGCACCGGCTCGGGGACCACCCCGACTTCAACTTCGACGGGTTCTCCATCGGGTTCGGCGCGGGCTGGGAGATCCGGTGGGCTGCGGGCCCGATCAAGTTGGAGGCCTCGGCCAAGATCCTCGTCGGGTTCGGCACCAACCCGTTCCTCCTCAAGGGCGGCATCTTCGTGCGCGGCGAGCTGAGCCTGGTCGTGATCTCCATCTCGGCCACCGGCAGCATCATCGCGACCGTCTGGGAGGACGACGGGGTCAAGGTCAACCTCAAGGGTGAGTTCTGCGGCTCGGTGTCGTTCTTCTTCTTCTCGATCAAGGGCTGCGTGGGCGTCGAGATCGGCGACTCGTTGGACCCCACTGCACCGGAGCCCCCCGCACCGATCGGCAAGGTGTCGCTGACCGACCGCCGCGGGTTCACCACCGCGCTGGCCGGACCCAGCACCCCGGGCCCGGAGGAGACGGTCTGGCCCGACACGGTGCCGGTGATCGAGTTCACCCATCACCTGGGCGTGGCCCTGGCCGGCAGCGCCTTCGCCCCGGGCAACGGGCCCGCGGGGCCTGTCTGGTCGGGCACCAGCGAGCTCAAGTACGCCTACCGGCTGACCGGGGTCGAGATCATCCCCGACGGCGCGCCCGCCCTCACCGGGCCGCTGGATTCCGGCTGGTGGCTGCCGACCGCGCGCCCCGGCGTGCTGGCCGACGGCGACGTCGCGGTCTCCGAGTCCGAGGGCATGTTCCTGGCCCTGCTCGCGTGGGACCCCAGTCCCTGGACCTACTGGCTCACCGACGGCGGAGCCGGCACCGACGCCGACCCCGCCCAGGTCCCGGGCAGGCTGTGCGACCCGCCGCCACGCGCGGCACGCAACTGCGCGCTGGGCGCCCGGGCCGAGCGGACGGGCGTCGACGCGGTGTCGATGCGCACCATCGACGCGGGCACCCCTCCGTTCCCCTCCCGGTTCACCTGGCTGGCCCGCGAGCGCGCGTTCGGCCGAGCGCTCTCCGAGGTCGCCCCAGACCTCGCCAGCCAGGGGTGGGCGCTGACCCCGGGACAGGTCGGCGCCAGCCCGTTCGGCGGGGACCTGTGGTGGCTGGCGAACGTCACCTCGTACTCCTTCACCGAGCGCACCACCGAGCTGCGCGGGCGGCTGGCCCCCGAGGTCGTCGATCCGGAGCTGCTGCTCGTGGTCTGCCGGGACCTGCGCAAGCGCCCCAAGGACAAGCCGGACCGCGCCTGCGCCGTGGTCGCCGAGCACTTCCAGGCCGGTACGGACGTCGGCCGGTCGAACGCGATCGGCCCGGTCAAGATCGAGTCGCGCGGTGACGCCATGCGCACCTTCGGTGGCGCCCCGAACGGTGGGGCGACGCTGCACTTCCCCGACAAGGGGATGGTCTTCCACCTGCCCGACCCCGCCGACGAGGTCGTGGTCAGCGTCATGCCGCTCGGCGGATCGGTGAAGGCTGCGGCATTCGACGCCCAGGGCGGGCAGGTCGACGACGGCTTCGCGCGGCAGGGCCCCGGTCCGGTGGAGATCGTCCTGGTCGGGTCGGGCATCGTGCGCGTGGAACTGCGCGGGGGCAGCTTCGAGGTCGGCGTCGTGTCGATCTGCTGGTCCGATTCGGGCGCCGATCCGCAGCTTCCCGACGACGTCACGACCGGCGGCCTGCCGGTGGTGCTCGGGACGGCCGTGGGCGGCGGCGAGCAGGAATGGACCGCCGAGGTCAAGGAGCGGATCACCGCCGGTGCGGGCACGTGCATGCTCGTGCGCTACTCACCGCGGGACGCGGAGCAGTCCTGGTCGATGGTGCGCATCCGCGAGTGGTCGGGCACCGGGCGCGCGGACGCGGGCCGGGTCGGCGTCGTGCACCTGTGCGGCGTGAGCGCGAAGGCGGCCGCCGAGGCGGCCGCGAACGCGGGCTACGCCTTGGACCTGCGCAACCTGCTCACCGTGCGCGGCGCCGAGACACCGGCTCGCCGCGACCTGCTCGAGGCCGACCACGGGTACACGATCCGCGTCTCCTGGCAGTGGGACGGGTGGATCAAGTCCGAGAGCTCGCCCGAGCCACCCGCAGCGGCACCTGCCAACGCGTGGAAGGACGGCCCGGTGCAGTCCTACCGGTTCCGCACGGCCACCTCTTCGACCGTGTCCGGTGTCCCGCCGGCCGAGCTCACCGACGAGCACGACTTCGACCCCCGGTCGCTGCTGCGCTACCTGATCGCGTTCGAGCCCGACACCCGATCGGCGCCGCACCTGCTCGACGACACGCTCCTGGTGCACCTGGCCGTCGACCATGCCGACCAGCTCAGCGCCCTGTACGGGCGTTCGATGCAACTCCGGCTGCGTCGCACCGACCCTCCGCCCGGGAGCATGGCTGCTGCAGCGCACCCCCCGGACGAACCGTTCGCGCTGGTCTGGCTGCCGCTGTTCGACGAGTTCCGCCCCGAGGGACAGCGCCGCGTGCTCGAGGCGATCCGTGAGGCGCCCTGCCTCGAGGAGCCGAACCTTGGTGGCACGACTGGTGAGCTCACCGCAGACCTGGTGCCCGGTGCCTGGTACGACCTCATCCTGCTGGCCACCCCCGCCGGCACCCCAGACGCCGAGGAGACGGTCATCTCCCGTGCGCACTTCCAGGCCTCGCGCTACCGGAACGAATCCGAGCTGCTCGAGGCGCTCGGCTTCGGCACCGGCGAACCAACGGCCTTCATCGCGCCCGACGCCATGGTTGCTGCCGCGGTTCCCAGCGGCCCGCTGTCGGTCAGCGACGAGGACCTCGACGCGCTGCTGGCCAGCTCCGGGCTGGACCCCTGGCCGCTGGCCGACACGGCGCGCACCTCGATCCTGTGGCTGCGCGAGGGCGAGGACTGGAAGCTGGCCGGCGTGCTGCTGGAGGCCCCTGAGGCGATCGTGCGCACCGGCCGGACCAGCCTGGCTGTGGCCGCGGCCCACTACGGAACTGTCGGCCTGCTCCAGCGCGCCCGCAACATCGCGGGTACCCGGGTCCTGCTGACCCCGGCCGCGCCGTCCCTGGTGGCCGGCGCCGACGAGCTGCGGATCAGCCTGGCCCGGACCACGACCGGTGCGAGCGGGTCGACGACGACCTCGATCGTCACGGGCCGCCGGTTCGCGATCGATGTTCCGCGCTCGGTGCGGATGGAGGCAGGAACATGAACCTGATCCCCTCCTGGGCCCTCTCCGGCCAGGCCGTCATGAGCTCCGACGATGCCCACCTCGCCCCCGGCCTGCACTACCGGGTGCTCACCAACCCGCTGCTGGGGCTGCCGGTCGTGCCGATGGCGATCGGGAGGATCAGCCTGGGCAAGATGGCCAAGGGCCATACCCGCTCGGATGTCACGTGGGTGGACTCCCAGGGGCGCATCCTGGCCGCGCCGTTCGTCGTCACCCCGGACAACCCGGTGACCGGCTACCTGCCCCGGGGGCAGACCTGCTGCTGGGCCGTGGTGCACGCCACCGCCGATCCGGTCCGGCCCCGGCCCCAGCTGCCGGGCCGGCCACCGATCCGGCCCCCGTTCGGCCCGCCGGGGGGACCGTTCGTGAACTTCCCCGGGATTCCGGGGCTGCCGCGTCCCGAGTGGCCGCCCGGGTTCCCGACCCGGCCGCCGCGCACCGCAGCCTTCCAGGTGGAGGGTGTGGTGGCCACGCCCTACGGAGACGCCCCCGTGGCCATCCGCAGCCGGGCCCCGTACCACGTGTACGCCTCGCACCTGGAACGGATCGTCGTGCGCGGTGCTGGCACGGTTCAGGCCCTCGACTGGCTGCCGGCCGAGGCGGTCACGGTGTTCGAGAGGTTCCGCCTCGCGCCGCTGCCGACGAGGTCCGGGACTCGCTACGCCGGCCCGGCCGATGGTCGCGACGAGGGGATCGCGCGGGTCAAGCGCGGGGCTCCGCAGCGCCTGGGCATGCACGAGTCGCCGCTGGCCACCTCGCCCACGGCATGCGCCCCCGTGACGCCGTCCGAGGAGCTGGCCCGCATCGCAGCCCTGAGCGCCCAGCCGGAGGTCACCCTCGACCGCCTGATCAACGACATGTCGGCGCCCCCGCACCTGCTCACCGCGGACGAGCAGCTCATGGACGCGAACGGCGCCACGCTGGGCAGCTCGCAGTGGCCGATCATCATGGACCTGCTGCAGGGAGCGGTGGATCCCGGCATCGCCCGCTGGCTGGGCTTCCTCGACCTGGACCAGGAGCCCCCGCAGGGCGAGCTGGTCGTCGTGGCCTACGTGGTCGAGGCCCTGTTCGCCCCTGACTGGCGGGCGCTGAAAGGCCAACGCCTGGACCGGACTCTGGCGGCCGGGTCGGTGTCCGACGACGGGGTGAAGGCCCTGCGGGCGATCGCGCAGCGCGCCCCGGAACTCATGGACTACGCCGCCGAGGTCAAGCGGATGCGCGACGGTCCGTTCCTCACCGCGCGGGTCGTGCTGGCCGCGACCACGACGGTCCCGTTGGACTCGCCGGGCGTGCCCACGTTGGGCACCCCGGTGCCCGGGGACTGGCTGCCCGCTCTTCCGCCGACGGCCATCCGGGAGCTCACCCTGGGCATCGAGGGCCTGGTCCCCGCCGCGGGCCTCGGCTCCGCAATGGCCCAACCAGCGGGCGCCGGGCTGGTGGAGCGCAACCCGAAGGACACCGTAGGCCGGCGGCGGCTGCTCACCGCCCAGCCGAGCGCTGCTGCGGTGAGCGCCACCAGCGGAGAGCTCTCGGACCGCTCGGTCGACGAACGAGCAGGCACCTGGCAGGTGGCCCAACTCGATTGGTTCGGCCGCTGGTCGGCGTGGGCTGCGCGCACGTTCGCATCCGCGGTCCGCCCTCGACCCCCGCGGCCGGTGTTCACACTGACGACGCGACCGCCCACGGTGCCGACCCCCATGCCGGGCGGACCGCTGGCCGGGGTCGTCCGGATGGAGGTGTCGGTGCCACCGGTGGCCGGGCTGCCCGCGGGTGGCCGGCTGCTGGCGCACCTGGAGTTGACCGTGCGCACTGGCGGCGGACCACCGGTCATCACTGTGCACCCCCTGCCCAACCCCAGCGCACCATCGCAGGTGCTGGTCCTCGAGGTGCCCGGACCTGCGCTGCTGGCCACCCAGGCGGGGACGGTGACCATCACCGCGCTCTGGACCGACAGCGCCGGGGTCGACTCCGACCCGTCCGAGCCGAAGAGCGCGACCCTGCACGACCCCAGGCCACCGGCTCCGGTCGTGATCGCGCCCACGTTGACCTACACGGCCCGCCCGGACGCAACCGGCCGCGCCCGGGCGACCCTGACCTGGGCTCCGAGCACGGGTCAGGCCGCCTACCGGGTGTTCGTGGCCGACGAGACGACGCTGCGCGCCAAGGTGTCCGACGCCGCCGCGGGGCGGTTGGCTCCCGGCGATGCCGGGCAGGCCCCCACGAGCGCCCAGGCGCAGTCCCTGCTCAGCGCCCTGGAGGCTGCTCCGGACGCGCCCAGCAGAGGTGCCGCGTGGGACGCCCACCGCCAGTCCCTGCCTCGGCGCTGGTGGCTGCAGCTGACCGCCGACCCGATGCCGCGACCCGCCAGCGGTCCCGCGCTGTTCACCCACGATGTGTCCGGGTCGCTGTCGGTGCTGGTGCTCTACCGCGTGGTCGCGGTCAGCGCCGCGAGCGTCGAGTCGGACTTCGCCTCAAGCCCGCTGCTGCCCCGAGCCGTGCCCAACCAGTTGGTCCCCCCGGTGCCGATCCTGGCCGTGGCGCCACTGGTCGATGACGATGGGAACCTGCACGCGAAGCTGGCCGTGACCGTCCCGGTCGGCCCGACGCCCGCGGCGCGCTACCGACTGCGCCGCGCCACGGCCACGTCCGATCCGATGCACATGGCGGTCGTGGGCGAGGGCGCCGTGCCGGCGCGGCCGACAACCACGGGCGGCGCGCCAGCGGCCCAGGTGTTCGAGGTCATCGATACCGGCGACTCCCCGAGTGGGCCGCGCGAGTCGTTGTCAGCGTGGCTGGGCTACACCTGGCGCGTGGAGGTCCAGGGCGCGCCGGCGCCCGGCGGAGGGCCGGTCGGCCAGTGGTCCAGTCCCTCGGCGGCGGTGGCCACCACGACGATGCCACCCGGTCCACCGGCGACTGTGGCTGACCTGACCGTCACCCGGGACGCAGCCGGTGTGCACGTCCGGTTCACCCATCCCGATCCACTGGCCGGCGGCGCGACCACTGGCTACGTGATCGACGTCTACCGGCAACTGGCCGGCCAGCCCCTGCGCCTGCTGCGCAGCCTGCCCGGGCAGGAGCCGCCGCCAGTGGGCCGCGGGGCGGAGGTGACCGGCACCTTCGACGTGGTCGACGTCGATCCCGGCGCCGTGCTAGGTACCAGCTACCGGGTGGTGGTCACCGACCCGATCGGACGGTCGTCGGCCCCCAGCGAGCCGCAGGAGGCGCCATGACCGCGCTGGTCCCCGAGCCCGGCTCACTGGGCCTGGAGTCACCCACCCTCGGTCCGTGGTTCTCCACCGACGTGTCACTGCCCGTGCCCGGTCCGGACCTGTCGGTCTCGGTGACCATCCCGGCAGGGACCCACTGGCTGCCGCCCACCGCTGGCCTGCTCTCCCTGGCCGTGGCCACGCCGGCCCTCCCGCCGATCCTCGCTGGCCTGCGCGGGCCTACCGGCACCCCGCCGTTCACCCCCGGCCGGTTGGTGGCCGTGTTCCGGTTGCTGCCCGAGGTCGAGCAACGTCTCGCCGCGCTTCTGGCCGACGTACCGCCGGCCGACGGCAGCGCCCCGGTCGCGGGGCTGGCGACCCGGGCACCCGTTCGGTTCCTTGCACTTGAACTGCCCGAGGAGCCGGCCACGCTCGCCGCGCTCGATCCCCGGCTGCACCCCTCAATCCCGGCCGGCTCCCCTGCCGAGCAGGCTGCGCACGTCGGACTCAGCTTCGAGGGTGGTGCCCTGGGCAACGCCACCGAACCGATGACCGACTTCAAGCGTCCGGGTGTGTTCCAGGGCACCAACGAGAAGTTGCTCGAGTTCGCCGCCGCCACGGCTGCGCGCCTCTTCGCCTTCGATCCCCGCGGACGTCCGATCGACCCTGGTGCAGTGGCTGACTGGTGGCAGCGACTGGCCACCTCGTTCACCAACCTGCGTGCCCCGGGAGTGGCTGCGCGCACCGCCACGGTCGCCGCCCAGCTCACCGTGCAGGTGGTTGGCCCCGACGACGCCCCGGCCTCCGAGGCGGTCCTGAGTCGGCTCAGTGTCACGAACCTCGACGGGACCGGACCGGTGCGCGTGCGCGGTGCGGCCGCGTCCGCGGCGGGGTTCACCCTGACCGGCGGGTCCGCCGACGACGCGCCTCTGCCGCTCCTTGCGGCACTGCCGGCCGGGCAGTACGGCGACGCGTTGAACCTGTGGGCCAGCGGACCGGTTGGCTCGGTCACCCGCGACTTCGTCCGGGTGGCGTTGGTCGACGTCGAGGGCCACCTGCTCGGCCAGCCCCGCGTGGCGGCCGCGGGGGCTGGTGCCGACGCGACCCGCCGGGCCGCCGACCAGCAGCGGGCCGCGACGCGCACCCTGGTCGAGCGCGCCACCGTGGCAGCCGACGACTCCGTGCTGCTGCCGACGACCGACGAGGCGATGGCCGGCCTGGTTGCGGTGCTCGGTGCTGGCGGGGCCACCGCCGTGGCTCCGGTGCTCGACCATGCCGCGGGCGCCCTGACCGCCCCCGCGCTGCCCGAGGTCGCGGTCCCCGACCTGCTGCCGAATCCGGTGACGATGACCGCCCTGGTCGGCGCGGGCACCGAGGACGGCGGAACGGTCGTGGGGCAGCGCGTCCTGGTGGGCACGACATTCGACCCCGAACTGGCCGGCGCATGGGTCCGGGTCTGGCCGCAGTACTTCGACGCCACGACCGGTCGACACGAGCGGGGCGCCGGCGGCGGCGGCCTGGTCGACGCGGCCGGGACCGTCCGGGCAGTCGTCCGGCTGGCCGATGGCGCGGTGGCGCCGGGCAACAGCATGGGCCTGGACGTCATGGTCGTCACCGCAATCAGCGCAACGCGCTACCAGGAGGTCCGCCTGGAGCGCCCGGTGCCGGTCGGGGGCACCATGCCGGCGCTGTCGGCGGTCAGCGACACGGTCGTTGCCTGCGAGACCGGGCAGTCGTTCACCGGCGCGCTCCCACCGGGATCGCTGGCCTCCGGGTCCACCTTGGTGGCTCTGGCCACCCCGCCGGCGCTGGTCGACCCGGCCAGCATAGAGCCCGGGCAGTGGAACGCTGCGACGGTGGCCGCGGGCCTGGCGGCCGGCGACGTGGTGCAGTTGACCGAACCCGCCTGGCGGGGGTGGCGCGGCGGCCAGGACGCCGCCGCCCTGGCCGGCACTGCAACAGTCACCGAGATCCTGCGCACCGGCCTCGAGCGGCTGGTCCAGGTCGGGTCCCCGCTGCCGGCCCAGGCCCGCGACGAGGTGGCCGCATCGGTGCTGTCAGCCACGGCTGCCGACGGGCTCGTCGCCGGAGTGCGCCCCTTGGGAGCGCACCACGAGCTGCTGCCGCACCAGAGCGGGCACCCCGGGGCACCCGCGGACGACGAGCGGCACGGTGCCGGCGCCCGGCTTCGTGGACCGGCCGTGGTCGGCCTGGCCGAGATCCTGCGCGAGCGGGTGGCCGGCAGCACCGTCGAACTGGCCGCCGACGCGTCGACCCCGCTGGCCGCACCGGCTGCCCCGACGGTGCCCGGATCATGGGCGGCGACCTTGCGCACGGTCGGCTTCGGGGTCGAGGCCGAGCCGGGCCTCACTGCGGCTTTGGGTGCGGTCGGGCTGGACGCGTTCCCGTTCGACGGTCCGATCGACGCCGTGCGCACCTGGTTGACCGGCCAGGGCATCACCATCCCGACCGGCGTGGACGCCGCCGCGACCAGCATGCTGCGCGCGGTGGACCGCAGGCTGCTCGGAGCCGGGAACGGCTACCGCGAGGCCGCCACGGCGTTGAGCGCGGCGTTCGAGCGCGCCCAGGACTTCGTCTACATCGAGACCCCGGCGCTCGACGGTCTCACCACCGGATCCGACGACGCGCAGCTGGGCGTCTGGCAGACACTCGTCGACCGGGCCGGCGCCAACCCGGTGCTGCGCATCCTGGTCTGCCTGTCCACGGAACTCGCACCGGGCGCCCCCGCCAAGTTGCAGCGGGTCCGCGACAAGGGCGTCCTCACGGCGCTGGCCTCGCTGCGGGCAGCGGCCGGGGAGCGCCTGGCGGTGTTCAACCCCCTGACCGGGCCCGGGCGATCGCTGCACCTGGACGCCACCAGCGTCGTGGTCGACGACGCGTGGGCGCTGACCGGCGGGACCCACCTGTGGCGTCGAGGACTGAGCTTCGACGCCTCCCTGGCAGTCGCCGTGTTCGACGAACGGCTGGTCGGCGGCCGCCCTGCCGAGGTCGTGGCCTTCCGGCGGGCCCTGATCGCCGGTCGGCTCGGGCTGCCGGTGGACCTGCTGCCTGAGGACCCCACCGAGCTCGTTCGGGCAGTGCGGATGCTCTCCGAGCGCGGCGGCGGGCTGCGGCTGAGCCCGACGACGTTGACCGCCCCAGACCCGATCCCCAGCGATCTGGACGTGGCCGTGTGGAATCCCGATGGCTCGCCCACCACGTCGTTCGACGCGATGGGTTGGCTCGCCGGCCTGGCGGTGGCTGCCCAGGCAGAGCTCGCCGCGGAGGTCCCGGGCTCCCCGTGACCAACGCCGCGAGCACCCACCAACAGGATCCGCGATGCGGTTGGATCGGGGCATGACCAAGCGACTGCTCGATGCCACCGCCCGTGACCTGGCCGGGTACACCCGAGCCCAGAAGCTGGCCGCGATCCGCGGGTCGGAGGGGCGCACGATCGCCTCGGAGATGATCGCCCCGGCGATGCCCTTGGTCTTCGATGTGAGCAACCCGGAACTCGCGGCCAGCCAAGGCGCGGACCTGCTGATCCTCAACGTGTTCGACGTGCTGGCCCCGGCCGTGGAGGCGATCCCCGAGGAGTCCCCCGACGAGGTGGTGCGGACCATCAAGGCGCTGACCGGACGACTGGTGGCGATCAACCTCGAGCCCGTGGATCCCGACGCCGACATGGTGACAGCGGATGTGACCTTCGCCACCGCCGCCCCGACCGGCCGGCTGGCCACGCCCGACAACGCCCGACGCGCCAAGGCGCTCGGGGTCGATGCGATCGTCCTGACCGGCAACCCGGGCATGGGCGTGATGAATGCCGCCCTTGTGCGCGCAGTCGCGGCCACACGTGAGGCGGTCGGCGATGAGGTGATCCTCATCGCCGGGAAGATGCACGCTGCCGGCAGTGCGTCGGAAGCGGGCTCCGCGATCATCGACGAGGACATCATCGAGGCGTTCGTCGCGGCCGGCGCCGACGTCGTGCTGCTGCCCGCCCCGGGCACCGTGCCGGGCTGCCACGAGGCGCAGGTCCGCGGTTGGGTCGAGGCCGCCCATCGGGCCGGGGCCCTGACGATGACTGCCATCGGCACCTCCCAGGAGGGCGCGGACACCGACACGATCCGCGCGCTGGCCCTCATGGCGAAGATGACCGGCACCGACATCCACCATCTCGGCGACTGCGGCTACTTCGGGATCACGCTGCCGGAGAACCTGGTCACCTACAGCATGGCGATCCGTGGACGGCGGCACACCTACCGACGGATGGCGATGTCCCTGCTGCGCTGAGCGGCGCGCAGGCCCCCACTGCCCTCTGGGGAGAACCTTGCCGTCCATGTGGTCGTCAACCGCCTGGTGAGCCGGCCCGAGGCCCAACCTTGCCGTGGATGTGGTCGTTGCCGGGCCGCTGGCAGGCGGTTCCAGCGACCATATCCCCGGCAAGGTTCGCCGCACGTCGTCGCGCCAGGACCGCCAGCGACCAGAACGGGTGCAAGGTTCCCGCTGACACCTCGCTGCGGCCCTGGGATTGCCTGTAGCACCGGGACGCTGTCCGGCACGCAGGTCCGCGGGGGCGCATAGGGTGCTGGCGTGCCCGCCACCTACTCGTTCGCAAGCGCGCTCTGGGAGTGGGAGGCCTCGGCGTCGTGGTACTTCGTCAGCGTGCCCGAGGACGCGGCCGACGACATCGAGGAGCAGTTCGGTGGCCGGGCCGGGGGCTTCGGGTCGATCCGCGTGGAGGTCACGATCGGGTCGAGCACATGGCGTACCTCGCTGTTCCCCGACAGCAAGCGCAAGACCTATGTGCTGCCGGTGAAGAAGAGCGTGCGCAGGTCCGAGCAGCTCGAGGTCGGGACCGTCGCCCAGGTCGAGCTGACAGTGGTCATGTAGCGACAACCGAGCCGAGCCAGCCCTGCGAGGCCCCGTTCATGCCACGGCGACCATGGGGACTCCGAGCCGACTCGGGCCGCAGCGCCGTCGCTCCCCGGCCCCCGGCATGGCCAACCTCGGCGCGACCGAGCCCCAGCCGCCCCACGGCTCTAGGGTCAGGTGGCATGGACACGCTCGCGCGGTACGGCACCTGGCCCTCTGACGTCACCCCGGAGGCGGTCGTGGGCGCGGGAACCACGCCCACCGCGGTCTGGGCCGAGGACGGGGTCACGTGGTGGGGCGAGACCCGGCCCTCGCAGGGCGGCCGCGAGCAGATCGTGCGACTCGGACCCGGCGCGGCGCCCGAGGACGTGCTGCCCGAGGCCTTCAACGCCCGCACCCGCGTGCACGAGTACGGCGGCGGGGCCTGGTGGGTCCACGACGGCACGGTGTTCGCGACGAACTTCGCCGACCAGCGGCTCTACCGGGTCGACCCGGGTGACCCGGTCCCGCACCCGATCACCCCGGAGCCGCCGACCCCGGGGGCGTGGCGCTACGCCGATGGCCGGGTCACCCCCGACGGTCGATGGGTGGTGTGCGTGCGCGAGCGCCACGAGGGCGCCGACCCGGCTCGCGACGTGCGCAACGAGCTCGTCGCCGTGCCCGCCGACGGCAGCGCCGCCCCGCACGTGCTGGTCTCCGGCCGCGACTTCGTGGCGGCACCGCGGATCAGCCGGGACGGCCGCCAACTGGCGTGGATCACCTGGGATCACCCGAACATGCCCTGGGATGACACCGAGCTCTGGCTCGGCCGGCTCGAGGACTCCGGCGCGGGCCTTCAGGTCGTGGCGGCCCAACGGGAGGCCGGCGGTCCCGACGAGTCGCTGATGATGCCCCTGTGGGGGCGCCGCAGCGCGTTGCACGTGGTCTCGGATCGCAGCGGGTGGTGGAACGTGCACCGGGTGGATGGCCGGGACCACCTGACCCACCTCGCCCCCGCGGACCGGGAGGTCGGTGGACCTGCGTGGGTGTTCGGTCAGGAGGCGATCGCGGCGACCGGCGAGGGCACCGTGTGGGCAGCGACGTCCGGCGACGCTGGGGCGGTCCTGGTCAGCATCGGCGAGGACGCGGACCCCGTCGAGTATGCGCTGCCCTGCCGGTCGCTGCGCTGCCTGGTGGCAGATCACGATCGACTGGTGGCGATCGCCACGTACGCCGACCGAGCGCCGGAAGTGGTCGAGATCCACACTGAGGACCCGGCTGCGCTGCGCGTCCTGCGGCCGGCCCCGGAGCCCGTGCTGGGCCCCGAGCAGGTGAGCACGGCCCAGCGGATGTCGTTCCCGTCCGGGGACCGCACCGCCTTCGCGTGGTACTACCCGCCGACCCACCCGGGGTTCGCCGCGCCCGCCGAGGAGCGCCCGCCGCTGATCGTCACGCTGCACGGCGGACCGACCGCAGCCGCCGATCCGTCGTTCAACCTGGAGGTGCAGTTCTGGACCAGCCGGGGGTTCGCGCTGGCGTCGGTGGACTATGCCGGCAGCACCGGCCTCGGCCGGCCCTACCGCAACCTGCTGCGCGGCAACTGGGGTGAGCTCGACGTGGCCGACGCCTGCGCCGCCGCCGAGCACCTCGTCGCCGCTGGCTTGGCCGACGGCAACCGACTGGTCATCCGCGGAGGCAGCGCAGGTGGGTTCACGGTGCTGGCCACGCTGGCCCGCCGGGACACCTTCAGCGCGGGCATCAACTACTTCGGCGTCTCGGATCTGGCCGCGCTCGCCCGCGACACCCATAAGTTCGAGAGCCGCTACCTGGACCGGATGGTCGGGCGGCTGCCCGAAGCCGCCGAGGTCTATGCGGCCCGCTCGCCGTTGAGCCACCTCGACGGATTCACCAGCCCACTGCTCACCCTGCAGGGACTCGAGGACCACGTGGTCCCACCGGCGCAGTCCGAGCAGATCGTGGCCGCCCTGGCCGCCCGCGGGGTGCCGCATGCGTACCTGGCATTCCCGGGCGAGGGACACGGCTTCCGCCGCGCCGAGAACCGGATCGCCTGCCTCAACGCCGAGCTGTCCTTCCTCGGCCAGGTCTTCGGCTTCGAACCGGCCGGCGGGGGCCAGCCCCTGGAGCTCGTCCGAGGCTGACACGGCCGGTGCCCCACGCAGCCCCGACGAGCCGTTACCAAATCGTTATCAAACCCGGTCTTTAGTTATCGGTTCGTTCTCACTTCCCCTAGGGGTGCCGGACACCCGTCCGATTGACTGTGGCCAACGCCACCAGCCAGCACGGGGGCGTCCCAGCCAGACGACAGCCCACAGAAGAATCTGACACCCGAAGGGGATTCAATGAAGTTTCGCACCGGAATCGTGGCCCTCGCCGCCGCGGGCCTGACCCTCACCGCGTGCTCCAGTGGTTCGGAGACCGCCACCGACACGCCGTCGGCCCCGGCGTCCGACGCCAGCGGCACCCTCAAGGTGTGGCTCATGGATGGCAGCCAGCCGCAGACCGTGATCGACACCGTCAACGCCGAGTTCAACAAGACCTACCCGGGAGTCGACGTCCAGGTGGAGCTCCAGCAGTGGGGCGGCATCCAGGACAAGCTGACAACCTCGCTGGGCACCGACTCGACCCCCGACGTGGTCGAGATCGGCAACAGCCTCACGGCGAAGTACTCGGATGCCGGCCTGCTGGCCGAGCTGAACCCGGCGGACTTCGGGGTGGACGCCATGCTTCCGGGCCTGCAGCCCTCGGGTCAGCTCGACGGCATCCGCTACGGCATCCCCTACTACGGTGGCGTGCGGATCGTGGTCTACAAGAAGAGCGACTTCACGGCCGCTGGTGTCGAGGTCCCCACGACCCTCGACGAGCTGAACACCGTGGCCGGCAAGCTGCAGGAGGCCAACGCCGACAACAGCAAGTACTCGGCCTTCTACTTCCCGGGCAAGTACTGGTACGGCGCCGTCCCGTTCGTCTGGGACGCCGGCGGCGACATCGCGGTGCAGGACGGGGACCTGTGGGCGGGCAAGCTCGACTCGGCTGAGTCGCGCGCCGGCCTGACCACGCTGGCCAACCTGGTCGACAACTACTCGAAGGCACCGAAGGACGGCGACGAGACCAAGAACCTCGACGCGTTCAACACCGGCGACGTCGGCATGATGATCGACTCGTGGTGGGCACCCGGCGTCCTGGACGCACCGGACTCGAAGTTCGCGGGCGACATCGGCGTCTTCGCGCTTCCGGGGACCACCCCCGAGGTGACGGCCCCGGTCTTCTTCGGCGGGTCGGACCTGGCTGTGTCGGCCAAGAGCGCGCAGGCGGGCCTGGGCGCTGAGTGGGTCAAGATCATGACCAACCTCCAGACGCAGACACAGCTGGCCAAGGAGGGTGGCGTCATCCCCAACCAGGACGGCGCGTTCGTCGGCCACGAGGGCAACGAGTTCCTGATGGTCGCCGACGAGGCCTCCAAGGTCTCGGAGTTCACGCCGGTGTCCCCCTGCTGGGGCAACGTCGAGAGCTCGGGTGTGCTCCAGGACATGCTGGTGAAGATCTTCACCAAGTCCTCGTCCCTGGACGACGCGACAGCAGAAGCCTCCGCGGCGGTCACCGAGTCGCTGAACGGCTGCTGAAGCACCCGGACCAGGCACGTCACCACGCTGATGGCCCGGGGGGGATTGCACTTCCCCGGGCCATCAGCCTGACCGGGCGCTGACAGGCGGTACGGGCGGTCCCCGTAGCTAGTCTGGCCGCCACCGCCCACCCCGCACAGGAGATGCACGACATCCCGAAGGGATCTACACGGCTATGACGACAACAGCACCACCTGCGGTCGCCCCGGAGGGGCAGGCCAAGGGCTCCCCGCAGGACCTGGAACCCAAGCGCAACAGGCTGGCCTTCTGGTTGCTGGCCCCGGCCAGTGCGCTGCTGGTAGTCGTCCTGGGATACCCGATCGTCAACATGGTCATCCTGTCGCTGCAGGAGGCCAAGCTCCGCAACATCACCAGGGGCACCGAGTCCTGGAACAACTTCGCCAACTACACCAAGATCCTGGGGGACCCGTACTTCTGGGAGGTCGTGGTCCGCACGATCGTGTTCGCGTTCGTCTGCGTCTTGGCCACGATGATCCTGGGCACATTGGTCGCGCTGCTGCTGCACAAGCTCGGGACGAAGATGCGCCTGTTCGTCCTCGTCGGCCTGCTGCTGGCATGGGCGACCCCCGCGGTGACCGCGACCCAGACCTGGCAGTTCCTGTTCGACACCCAGTTCGGGGTCGTGAACTGGGCGCTCGTCGAGCTCGGGTTCGACCAGTTCGAGGGCTACTCGTGGTTGGCCAATCCGCTGAGCCTGCTGAGCCTGGCGGCCATCATCGTGGTGTGGGGAGCCATCCCCTTCGTCGCACTGACCCTCTTCGCGGGCATGTCCCAGGTGCCCAACGAGATCTACGAGGCAGCCTCCCTGGACGGGGCCTCCCGGTGGAAGCAGTTCTGGGCGCTGACCGTCCCGCAGCTCGCGCCGATCTTCCTGATCCTGGTGGCGCTGTCGACCATCTGGGACTTCCGGGTCTTCACGCAGGTCTACATCCTGCAGAAGTCCGGCGGCATCGCCAAGGACACCGACCTGCTGGGTATCTACTCCTACCGCGTCGGGTTCTCCGGCAACGACTTCGGGGTCGGCTCCGCGATCGGCGTCGTCATGGTGCTGATGCTGCTGATCGTTTCCGTGTTCTACATCCGTCAGATGATCCGGCAATTGGATGAGGCATAGATGATCAACAAGAAGGGCGGCTTCGTCGCCAACACGCTGGCAGTCATCCTGTTCGTGGGGATGGTCTTCCCGGTCTACTGGATGGTCATCTCGTCGTTCAAGCCTCGGTCGGACTTCTTCCTCTCGACCCCCAAGTTCCTGCCGATCCCCGCCACGCTGGACAACTACGACCGGGTCATCAACGACAAGGACTTCGTCACCTTCGCCACGAACTCCCTGATCGTCACGATCGTGGTCGTCGTGGCGTCCATGCTCGTGGCCTTCCTCGCGGCCACGGCCGTGGGCCGGTTCAACTTCCGTGGGCGCAAGTCCTACATCGTGATGCTCCTGGCCGTGCAGATGGTCCCCTTCGAGGCCCTGCTGATCTCCATGTACCTGCTGCTGGACAGCGTCAACCAGGTCAACAAGCTGACCGGCGTGATGATCGCCTACCTGGCCTTCGTCCTGCCGTTCACGATCTGGACGCTGCGCGGGTTCATCGCCAACGTGCCCAAGGATCTGGAGGAGGCGGCGATGATCGACGGCTGCTCCCAGGGCCAGGCCTTCCGCAAGATCCTGTTCCCGCTCATCGCGCCGGGTCTGGTGAGCACCTCGGTCTTCGCGTTCATCATGGCGTGGAACGAGTTCATCCTGGCCAACGTCATCCTGCTCGACCAGAACAAGCAGACCCTGCCCGTCTGGCTGACCTCGTTCCAGGGCGGCATGAAGGAGACCGACTGGGGCGGCCTCATGGCAGGTTCCGTGCTGTTCGCGCTGCCAGTCATCATCTTCTTCGTGATCGTCCAGGGTCGCATCCAGTCCGGCGCGCTCGAGGGCGGCGTGAAGGGATGACCGACCGCTCCTCCCTGCGACGGCCGACCACCGGCCACGCAGGCAGTACTCGCGCGGCCGTTCTGCTGGCCGCCGGCCCGGATGCCGAGAGCCGGGCTCTGCTCACGCGGCCGCTGGGGGAGTCCACGGTCGTCGAGCTGGCGATGGACAACCTGCGCAGCGTCGTCGACCCGAAGCGGATCGTGGTGGTGGTCGCCGCTGGTGACACCTCGGTGCGCGCACTGCTCGGTGAGCAGTACAGCTACGTCACTCAGACCGAGCCGCTGGGTACCGGAGCGGCTGCCCTGCTCGGCCTGGGATACCTGCTCTCGGACTCCGATGCCGTGCTGGTGACCTACGCCGACACCCCGCTGCTGCGCCCGGACTCGCTGTTGGGCCTGTTCACCCGGCACCGGCTCAAGGGTGCCGACCTGTCGATCCTGACCGCGGTCGTCGACGATCCGGACCCCTCGTACGGGCGGGTGCTGCGCCGGGATGGTCGGATCGTCGCGATCGTCGAGGGATCGGACCAGACCCCGGAGCACGCGCACATCAACGAGGTGAACGTCGGTGGGTACGTCGCCTCCCCCGGCCTGTTCCTGGGCACGCTCAAGGCCATGGAGGCAGCCGGCCAGCACCGGCTGACCGACCTCGCCCGTCGCGTCATCAACTCGGCGGGCCGGGTGCACAGCTACCAGATCCATGATCCCGACGAGGTCCAGGGCATCAACACCCCCCAGGAACTGGGGATCGCCGAGGATATCGTGCTGCGGCGCCTGTTCGTCCCGAGGAAGAACACCGACACGAAGATCGTCTTCGGGACCGGTGGCTGGCGCGCCCTGATCGGGGAGGGGTACACGCTGGCCAACGTGCGGCGGCTGTGCCAGGCGATCGCCAACGAGACGATCCGCCAGGGCCTGGACTCCCAGCCCATCGTGATCGGCGGGGATCGGCGCTTCCTCTCGCGGGAGTCCGCGGTCGCTGGCGCCGAGGTGTTCGCCGGCAACAACATCCCAGTCGTGCTGCTACCCGACGACGTGCCCACCCCGCTGGTCACCTTCGCCGCCGCCCACCTGGGAGCCGCGTACGGCGTGGTCATCACCTCGAGCCACAACCCGCCGGAGTGGAACGGCATGAAGGTCTTCCGGGCCGACGGGTCATTGCCCCTGGATGAGGAGACCGACCGGTTCCAGGACGAGGCCAATGCGATGACCATCGACGACGTCATCACCCTCGACATCGCCCTGGCCCTGAAGTCCGGCATGGTCGTGGAGCGGGCGCTGACCAACCCCTACGTCGATGCCATCGAGGAGATCATCGACGTCGGGGCGGCCCGGGAGGCCGACCTGCACGTCATCGTCGACCCGATGTACGGAACCAGTCAGCTCACGCTGGGGATGATCCTCAACGACATGCGGGTTCGCACGGAGTTCATCCACGCCGCGCACAACCCGCTGTTCGGGGGGGTCGCACCGGCGCCGGACCTGGAGCGCCTGTCGGCCCTGATCGCGATGATCGAGCACGGCGGCGGGCGCTACGACCTCGGCCTGGCCACCGACGGGGATTCCGACCGGATCGGCATCGTCGACGAGACGGGTGCCTACGTCGCGACCAACGACCTGCTCCTGATGCTCTACTGGTACCTGCACGAGGTTCGGGGCGAGCAGGGTGGCGTGGTCCGCAACCTGGCCACCACGCACCTGCTCGACCGGCTGGCGGCACACTTCGGGGAGCAGTCCTACGAGTGCAAGGTCGGCTTCAAGTACGTGACCGCGGGCATGGACGAGATCGGGGCAGTCCTGGGTGGTGAGAGCTCCGGGGGCCTGACCATCCGCGGCTGGATCCTGGGCAAGGACGGCATCTTCGCCTGCGCGCTGGTGGTCGAGATGCTCGCGCGCACCGGCAAGCGCATCAGCGAGCTGCGCGAGATCGTCCACGAGATCACCGGCCGGCTCTACAGCCTCGACGAGAGCGTGGCGGCCACGCCGGAGATGCGGGTGGCGGTGCCCAGACGCCTGGAGGCCGCCCCGCTGACCGAGGTCGCCGGCTACCCCGTGGTGGGCGTCTCGCACCTGGACGGGACCAAGATCCTGCTCGAGGACGACAACTGGGCGCTCCTGCGCTTCTCGGGGACCGAACCCGCGCTGCGACTGTTCGTCGAGGCTGACTCCCCGGAGAAGGCCGAGCAGCTCCTCGCCTGGCTGCGCACCTTCGTCACCGCCGGCTGAACCCCTTCACCACCAAGGATCAGGAACCATGCGCTACGGGCATTTCGACACCGCACGCGACGAGTACGTCATCGATCGCCCGGACGTGCCGGTGTCGTTCACCAACTACCTCGGCACGAGGGACTACTGCGTCGTGCTCTCGCACAACGCAGGCGGGTACTCGTACTACCGCTCACCCCAGAACGGGCGGGTCACGCGGTTCCGGCCCAACGGGGTCCCCCTGGACCGCCCCGGGCGCTACGTCTACCTGCGCGACGATGACGACGGCGACGTGTGGTCAGTGTCCTGGCAGCCGGTCGGCAAGCCCCTGGCTGCTGAGGGCGAGGACGTCGCAGAGGGTGCAGCCCGGTACACGGCGGCCCACGGGCTGGGCTACTCGCGCTTCGAGGCGTCCTACCGCGGGATCGAGGCCAGCCAGACGGTGTTCGTCCCCCTCGACGACGCGGCGGAGGTGTGGGACGTGCGGATCACCAACACCGGGCCGACCACGCGCGCGCTCACGTTGGCCACCTACGTGGAGTTCAGCTTCCACACGATCACCATCGACAACCAGAACCTGCAGATGTCGCTGTACACCTCGGGGTCCTCCTACGCCGACGGCATCATCGAGTACGACTTCCACTACGAGCCGTGGACCGCGCACTACTTCGCCTCCAGCGCGACTCCGGACTCCTATGACTCGCTGCGCGAGAGCTTCCTGGGGCCCTACCGCACGGAGACCAACCCCATCGCAGTGCAGCGGGGGCACGGCTCGAACCACAGCTCAACCACGCAGAACCACTGCGGCTCGCTGTTCCACAAGCTGACCCTGGCCCCGGGCCAGAGCATCCGGATGGTCTACGTGCTGGGCCACGGGACCCGCGACGAGGTCGGGCGGGCCATGCAGGCCAAGTACGCAGACCTGGCCACCACGGACGCGGAGTTCGCGCGGCTGCGCGCGTACTGGCGGGCCAAGCAGGACGCACTGCGGATCCGGACCCCGCACGAGGGCATGAACACGATGATCAACACCTGGACACTGCTGCAGGCCGAGACGTGCGTGCAGTGGTCGCGCTTCGCCTCGTTCGTCGAGGTCGGTGGACGCACGGGCCTGGGGTATCGCGACACGTCCCAGGACGTCATGAGCGTCATCCACTCGAACCCCGCGAAGTGCCGATCGCGGATCCTGGAGCTCCTGCACGCCCAGAGCTCGGCCGGCTACGGGATGCACCTGTTCGACCCGAAGGTGTTCGGCCCGGACGTCGAGGTCCACCCGGAGATCCCCTCGCCGACGGTGGAGCCCACCCCGCCCGCCGCGTCGCTGGTCCACGGCCTGGACGATGCCTCCTCCGATTCGCACCTGTGGCTGGTCCCGACGGTGGTCGAGTACGTCAAGGAGACCGGGGACCTGGGCTTCCTCGACCTCGAGGTCCCCTTCGCCCAGGGGACGCCGGCCACGGTGTACGAGCACCTGAGCGCAGCGCTGGACTTCTCCACGGCCCAGGTGGGCGCCAACGGGGTGGCCCTGGGCCTGCGGGCCGACTGGAACGACTGCCTGAACCTGGGCGGCGGTGAGTCAGCACTGGTGACCTTCCTGCATGCTTGGGCGATCCGCGCCTTCCTCGAGGTGGCTGCGCTGAAGGGCCGCACTGACGACGTGGCGCGCTACACCGCCGAGCTCGCGCGGATCGAGGCCGTCACCAACGAGCTGTTGTGGGACGGCGCCTGGTGGCTGCGTGGCTACACCAGGGACGGGGTGCTCATCGGCTCCCACGACAACGACGAGGGCCGGATCTTCCTGGAGCACCAGGCGTGGCCGGTGATCGCAGGGATCACCTCGACCGAGCGCGGCCGTGCTGCCATGGACTCCGTGCACGACCTGCTGGGCTCGCCGTACGGCACCCACCTGAACTGGCCCGCGTTCACGCAGGTCGACGACACGGTGGGCTTCGTCACCCGGGTGTATCCCGGGGTCAAGGAGAACGCGGCGATCTTCAGCCACCCGAACGCGTGGCCCATCATCGCCGAAGCCATCCTCGGCCGGGGCGATGCGGCCATGGCTCTCTACGACTCGCTGCTGCCCTACCACCAGAACGACCAGATCGAGGTCCGGGGAGCCGAGCCCTACGTCTACGCCCAGTTCGTCTACGGCCGTGACCACGAGCTCTACGGCCGGGCGCAGAACCCGTGGCTCACCGGGACCGCCGGCTGGATGTACACGGCAGTCACCAAGTGGATCCTGGGCGTCCGGGTCACGCTCGAGGGGCTGGTCGTGGATCCCTGCATACCCACGGGCTGGGACGGGTTCGAGGTGCGTCGGCAGTGGCGGGGGGCGGTCTACCTCATCGAGGTGCGCAATCCCGACCAGGTCTCGCGCGGCATGGTCTCGGTCACCGTGGACGGCGTCGCCCACGATCCGCACACCCCCATCCCCGTGCACCCGGCGGGCAGCGAGGTCCGCGTCCAGGTGACGCTCGGGTAGGCAGGCACCCGGAGCTGCCCCGTCAGGCTCAGGGTCGGGCGCCCTGGCGAGCGGCCCCGATGCCCGCTGCGACCACGAGCGCGATGCCGCCCGCCTGGAGGGCCGTCAGCCCCTGGGCCAGCAGCGCCGCGCCGACGAGCGTGCCGATCGCGGGCTCCAGGCTCATGAGGACCCCGAACGCGCTGGCCGTCAGCCGGCGCAGTGCCGAGAGCTCCAGGACATAAGGCACCAGCGGGAGCAGGATTGCCAGCACCAGGCCTTGGACCACGATGGCCCAGGTCAGGTTCCCGATCGCCTGGGTGATCCCCCACGGGGTGGCAACCAGGGCCGCGACCGGAAGGGAGATCGCCAGCCCGGTCAGGCCCGGCAGCGCATCACCGACGTGCTGGGTCAGCACGATGTAGCCCGCCCAGCAGGCCGCTGAAGCCAGGGCGTAGCCGAGCCCGACGAGATCGAGCTCCCCGGACCATGGGCGGGTCAGGGCCAGCACGCCCAGCCCAGCGAGAAGGGGCCAGATCAATGCAGCGCGGCGGTGGGACTGGGCCGTGGCCACGCCCAGCGGTCCGAGGAACTCCACCGCCACGGCCGTGCCCAGCGGGAGCCGGTCGATGGCGGCCAGGAAGGTCAGCGTCAGCGCGCCGGACACGGCACCGAGCAGGAGGGTGGCGCGCCACTGCCGGCCGGTCAGCGCACGCACGCGCGGGCGCACCACCACCAGCAGGATCAGCCCCGCCCAGGTCAGGCGCAACCACGCCGTGCCGCCGGGGCCGATGTCGTCGAACAGGGCGACTGAGCCCGCCGCCCCGAGCTGCACGCTGGTCATCGACACCAGCACCAGTGCCGAGCCGACGGCCGTCGGACTGGCCGTTCGAAGGCCCCGCGGAGGCGGCGAACCGATGCTCTCAGGGGCGCTCACGGGCCCTACCCTCCACCCCGGGTGGCGTCGGAACGAAATGCTGACCGCGTGCTATCGACACCACCCGGGGCCGGGTGACCTTCGGCCCTGAAGCGCGGATGCCATCGGGAGTTGACTGGACGCAGGTCCGCCCGCCCCAGAAGGAGGCGTTCGATGGGACACCTGCTCGCGAACCCCGATCTGGCCTATCAGCGCCTGCAGCAGCGCCTGGATCGGATGCCCACCGGGGCGCCCGACTCGTCGGTGTTCCAGGCGATTCTTCGGCTGCTGTTCACCGAGGAGGAGGCGCAGATCGCAGCGCTGATGCCGACCATCTGCTCCATGCCCGTGCTGGCCGGCCGCACCGGCCGGACGGTCTCGGAACTCGATCCGATCGTCGACTCGATGGCCGGCAAGGGGCTCGTGCTCGACCTCGAGCACGGCGGCGCGCGGCAGGTCGCGCTGGCCCCGGTGGTCATCGGATTCTTCGAGTTCACGTTCATGCGGGTGCGCCAGGACGCACCGATGGAGCAGCTCGCCGAGCTCTTCCACGAGTACATGTACGCCGACGAGGCGTTCGCGCACGCGGTGTTCGCCGGCAGCACGCAGATCGGACGCTCCCTGGTGCGCGAGGAGTCGCTGCCCGAGGACCCGCAGGTCGAGGTGCTCGACTGGGAGCTGGCCACGCACATCGTGGCCGAGGCCGACAGCATCGCCGTCTCGCAGTGCCCGTGCCGCACGCATGCGACCCTCATCGGGCAAGGGTGCGGCAAGCCGACCCGGACCTGCCTGACCTTCGGCGGGGCAGCGCGGGCGCTGGTGCGCTCGGGGATCGCCGAGGAGATCAGCAACGCAGAGGGGCTGGAGATCCTGACCGCGGCCAAGGCGGCCGGACTGGCCCAGACCGCGGACAACGTCAAGCACGGCATCAGCTACATGTGCAACTGCTGCGGCTGTTGCTGCGGGATGATGCAGTCCATCCGCCGGCATGGGATCACCGGGGCGATCGTGTCCTCGAACTGGGTCGCGGAGATCGACCTGGACAAGTGCCGCGGGTGCAAGAAGTGCTACCGGCGCTGCCCGGCCGACGCCATCACGGTGGTGGACAACGAGGGTCAGGGGCTGCGGCCGTACTGGGCCATCGTCGATCCGGAGAAGTGCCTGGGGTGTGGGGTCTGCTACGAGGTGTGCCGCTGGGGGGCGCACTCGATGGTGCCGCGCGAGGCCCGGGTGTTCACGCCCGAGAACACCTTCGACCGGATGGTCACCATGGCCATCGAGCGGGGCAAGCTCGGGGAGCTGCTGGTCGACACGCTCGACGGAGCCGGCCCGCACGCGCTGTCGCGGGCGCTGTCGATCCTTGCCACCAGCAGCGCGCCGGCTGCCGCGCGGGCCGTCGGTCCGCTGCACTCGATCTTCCTGCGCGGCATGCTCACGGCCGTGCACGCAGCCAGCCGGGCCACCGCACCCGCGCTGCCGATCTGAGCTGGGCAGCCGATGGAACTCTTCTTGGACTGCCTGCCCTGCATGATGCGCCAGGCCCTCGAAGCAGCCCGGATGGCCAGCCCGGACGAGGCGGTGCAGGCGGTGATCATGGACGATGCGATGCGGGCGGTGACCAACCATCGCGCCTACGGCAGTGCCCCGGAACTGGCGGCTGCCATCCACGGGATCGTCAAGCAGCGGACGGGGCGAGCTGATCCCTACGAGCGGGTCAAGGCCCGAGATGTGGCCGCGGCGCTGCGGCTCGAGCCCCTGCTCGCGCAGTTCCTGGCGCAGGGATCCGACCGTCTGCAGCGCGCGCTCAAGGTCTCGGCCACCGGCAATGTGATGGACTCCGCGATAACCGCCGACCTGGACATCGAGGCATGCGTGGGCGCCGAGCTCGCCGCGCCGTTCGCGGTGTGCGACCTGGCGCCGTTCCGCGCGGACCTGGCACAGTCGCGCACGGTCCTGATCGTGGGCGACAACGCGGGCGAGGCGGTGTTCGACAAGGTGCTCGCCGCGGAACTGTCGCGCAGTGTTGAGGTGGTGTTCGCGGTCCGAGACCAGCCGATCATCAACGACGTGACGGCTCGGGAGGCACAGGTGGTGGGGATCGCTGCCCATGCACGCATAGTGTCGACGGGGTGTGCCGCACCGGGCGCGATCCTGGCGCAGTGCAGCCCCGAGTTCGGGGCACTGTTCGATGCTGCCGACGTCGTGATCAGCAAGGGCCAGGGCAACTTCGAGGCCCTGTCCGGCGCCGAGCGCAGGATCTACTTCCTCCTCAAGGCAAAGTGCCCGCGACTGGCCGCCGCCCTGGGCGTCGAGGTGGGCCAGTACGTGTTCCGCCTGAACGAGTTGCTGACCTGAACCGGGTGCCGGCTGGCAACACAGCCGCGGCCAGCCCTTGCTCATCGATGGCACTTTGAGTGCCGGATCGATGAAACACGACGGTGTTGGAGGACTCCGGGCAGGGACGGGCGCGGAACCCTCGCCTTGACTCGGTCGCTGCGGGGGCGTAGGACGGAAGTGACACAGGGATTTCACGTCGGCGTCGCGCGGACAGCCCGGTCGAGGTCGGCGTGCGGGTGGTGACCCGGTGTGGGCCGCCGCACCGGACCCAGTGATCCGACAGGAGGACGAGCGCCCATGAACAGCCAGCAGTTCGAGAAGATGAAGAGCGGCAAGGGATTCATCGCGGCTCTGGACCAGAGCGGTGGCAGCACCCCGAAGGCACTACGGCTGTACGGGATCGAGGAGTCCGGCTACTCCAACGACGCCGAGATGTTCGACCTCATCCACCAGATGCGCACGCGGATCATCACCAGCCCGGTGTTCACCGGCGAGCGGATCCTCGGCGCGATCCTGTTCGAGATGACCATGGACCGCCAGATCCTGGGCAAGGGCGCGGCGGAGTACCTGTGGCAGGAGAAGAACGTCGTGCCGTTCCTCAAGGTGGACAAGGGCCTGGCGCAGGAGGCCGACGGGGCGCAGGTCATGAAGCCGATGCCTGAGCTGGCAGCCGTGCTGGACAAGGCGCTGGGCCACGGCGTGTTCGGCACCAAGATGCGCTCGGTGATCAAGCTCGGAAACGAGGCCGGTGTGAACGCGGTGGTCGCCCAGCAGTTCGAGGTCGGTCGCCAGATCATCGACGCCGGACTGGTCCCGATCATCGAACCCGAGATCGATATCCACTCCCCCGAGAAGGCCGCGGCCGAGGCCCTGCTCAAGAAGGCGATGCTGGCCGAGGCCGACGCGCTCGGTGCCGAGCAGTTCATCATGCTCAAGCTGACCCCACCGGAGGAGGACGACTTCTACGCCGAGCTCGTCGCGCACCCCAACGTGCTGCGGGTCGTGGCGCTGTCCGGCGGCTACAGTCGCGAGGAGGCCAACGCCAGGCTCGCCCGCCAGCACGGCGTGGTCGCCAGCTTCTCCCGCGCGCTCACAGCGGGCCTGTCCGCCACACAGGGCGAGGCTGACTTCGATGCAGCGCTGGACGAGGCGATCGAGAGCATCTACCAGGCGTCGCTGACCTGACCCTCCGTCCCGCCACACGCGCCGGCGGTGGAGTGGAACGCAGAGCGTGTGGATGCGCCGCCCGGCGCGCGCTGGGATGCTCCATGGATGGCCACCGACAGCGACATCGCCCTCCCGGACGGTCCCCGGCTGGCGGTGCGTCGCTGGCCGGGTGAGTTGCGGCCGTTCCTGCTGGTGCACGGCCTCGCCTCCAACGCCCGGCTCTGGGAGGGCGTCGCCACGCGCCTGGCCGCGGCGGGACACGAGGTGCTGGCCGTCGACCAGCGCGGGCACGGGCGATCGGAGCAGAGCACGAGCGGCTACGACACCGCCACGGCCGCCGTCGATCTCGGCGCCCTGCTGCGCGAGCTGGGATGGACCGGGCAGCGAGCACCGATTGCGGCGGGGCAGTCCTGGGGTGGGAATGTGGTGCTCACGCTGGCCGCGACCCAGGGGTGCGTGGCCGGGCTCGCCCTGGTTGACGGCGGGTGGATCCACCTTGCCGACCGATTCCCGACGTTCGACGAGTGCTGGGCAGTGCTGGAACCGCCGCGCTTCGACGGTCTCACCCGCGAGTCGCTCGAGCAGCAGTCCAGGAGTTGGCACGTCGACTGGCCCGAGGAGGGTCGCCTCGGTTCCCTTGCCAACTTCGCCGACCTGCCGGACGGGACCGTGCGCCCACACCTCATGCGCGAGCACCACCGCAGCATCGTCCACTCACTCTGGGCCGACGACCCTCGCGACCTCTACGGGCGGGTCACGGTCCCGACCGTGCTGCTGGCCGCCGTCGATGCGGTCCCCACGCAGCCGACGGCCGTGACCGAGGCCGGCGCGCGGATCGCCGATGCGCAGGTGCAGTGGTACGTCGGCGCCCATCACGACCTGCACGCCCAGCAGCCCGCGCGGTGCGCGCAGGACCTGCTCGCCCTCGAGCGACGCGTGCATGGGACCGATCCGCGAGCCTCGCGGACCCCACGGCGCGCTCCTTGAGGCCTGGCCCGCCGAGGGAGCCGAGGTCGGCTGACCGTGTGACGAGCTGTTCATCCCTCGGCATGCCCACCAGCCCGCCATCGGAGGGAGCGGTGCCCTACCTTGTGCTCACCATCGGCTCGACCAGGGGGATCTGGGATGAACCACTACGACAGGTCCGCAACGCAGGCTCTCGAGGACCGGGTGACTGAGTTGATCCCGGGTCTGGCTGAGGACCTCAAGACGCTCATGGCCATCCCGTCGGTGTCGGCGCCCGGCTATCCGCAGGCGACGCACGCCGCGCTGCGCGAGGCGCAGGACATGGTGCACCTGCTCTTCACGGATGCCGGCGTGCCGAACATGGAGGCGATCGAGCTGCCCGATACTGCGCCGGTGCTCTTCGGTGAGATTCCCGCTCCGCCAGGGGCGCCCACGGTGCTCATGTACAGCCACTACGACGTGGTGCCGGCCGGCGACGAGAGCCTGTGGGACACCCCGCCGTTCGAACCCACCGAGCGCGACGGTGCGATCTACGGCCGCGGCGCTGCCGACACGAAGTCCAACATCATGTCGCTGGTTGGGGCCCTGCGTGCATGGGAAGGTCGCCCCCCGGTGGGCGTGAAGGTGGTCATCGAGGGCCAGGAGGAGGTCGGCGGGGGGCCTTCACCAGCTACCCCAAGGACAACCCCGACCGGTTCGCCTCCGACGTGATGATCATCGCGGACATGGGCAACGTCCGCCCCGGTACCCCGACCCTGACGATCGGCCTGCGGGGCATGGCCGACGCCGTCGTCGAGGTACGCACCCTCGAATCGGCCAAGCACAGCGGCCTCTACGGGGGCGCCGCACCCGATGCCCTGCTGGCGCTGTTGCGCGGGCTGGCCTCGCTGCACGACGACGACGGCAACGTCGCGGTCGCGGGCCTGCGCCGCGACGACTCGATCGGCTCGGGCCCCGAGGAGGACGAGTTGCGACGCCTCGCAGAGGTCCTCGAGGGCATGCCGCTGATCGGCACCGGGAGCCTGGGATCGCGGGTGTGGTCGGGGCCGGCCATCACGGTGACCGGGATCGACGTCCCCTCGGTGGACGATGCCCTGAACGCAGTGGCCCCCTACGCCCGGGCGAAGCTCAACGTGCGCGTGCACCCCGAGCAGGACCCCACGCAGGCGCAGGAGGCGGTGCTGGCCCACCTCCGCGCGGCCATGCCGTTCGGGATCGCCCTGGACGCCCAAGCGCTGCCGACCGGGTCCGGGTTCGCCGCCCGCATCGACACCCCCGCGTTCGCCGCGGCGCGTGAGGCCTGGTCGCAGGCATGGGGTGCGCCGACCGTGCTGGCTGGCGCCGGCGGCTCGATCCCTGTGGTGAACTCGTTGTCAGCCGGCGCACCCGACGCGGATGTCCTGCTCATCGGCGCGGCTGACGGCTACGCGAACATCCATGGACCCAACGAGCGCGTGATCCTCGATGAGTTCGCCAGGTCGACGGTGGCCATCGCTGACCTGCTGGGCAGGCTGGGCGCCACCCCCTCCGGGCAGGCCTAACCATGGCCGCGGCGCAGCCCACCGCTGCCGACGAAGCGCCGGGGCAGTCCGGTTTCGTCGCGCGGGCGCTCGGGGGGATCGAACGGGTCGGCAACAAGGTCCCGCACCCAGCGATCATGTTCCTGGCGCTGTGCATCGGGGTCATCGTGCTCTCCCAGCTCATGGCCTGGGCGGGGGTGGGCGCCACCTACGAGGTCGTGAAGCCCCCCGACCAGTCGGCCGAGGCGGTCTACGTCGGCGGCTCCATGCTGCCAGCGGAGGTACTGCCGTCCGAGCCACCGGACGCCTCGGACTACGAGGTGGTGACCGAGACGGTCAAGATCGAGGGCCTGCTCACCGCGGACGGGATCCGCTACCTCTTCACCTCGTTCGTACCGAACTTCATGGGGTTCACTGCGATGGGGATCATTCTGATCGTGATGATCGGAGTCGGGGTGGCCGAACGCTCCGGCCTGGTCAGCGCCCTGATCCGCAAGCTCGTCGCCTCGTCCTCCCAGGGCTCGCTGACCTACATCATCGTGGCCCTGGGCGTGATCTCGAGTATCGCCTCGGATGCCGGCTACCTGGTTCTGATCCCACTCGGGGCGGCCGCGTTCGCCAGCGTGGGTAGGCATCCGCTGGCCGGCATGGCGGCCGCCTTCGCCGGGGTTGCGGGCGGGTTCGGGGTCAACTTCCTGATCACTCCGACCGATGCCGTGCTCACCGAGATCACCAACGAGTCGATCCAACTAGTGGACCCCAACGGGTCGATCGACCTGACCGCCAACCTGTGGTTCGGGATCGGCTCGAGCATCGTCCTGATCATCCTGCTCTCAGTCGTCACCTCCCGCATCGTGGAGCGGCGCCTGGGCGCGTACGACCCCTCTGTGGCTCCCGGCGCCGACAGCGACCAGATCCAGGCCGCCGACGACGCCCCCGAGGTGGACCCGGAGGCCGACCGGCGCGGGCTGCGGCTGGCCGGGCTGTACTCGCTGGCCGCCACTGCTCTGATCCTGGTGCTCACGCTTCCCCCCGGCGCACCGCTGCGTGAACCCGACACCGGCTCGATCATCGGCACGTCGCCGTTCATGAGCAGCCTGATCGTCATCATCACCCTGCTGTTCTTCGCCGCGGGCCTTGGCTACGGCCGGGGGGCGGGCACCCTACGAGGCAACAGCCAGGTGATCGACGCAATCACCAAGTCCTGGGCGAGCATGGCCGGGCTGCTGCTGCTGTTTCTCCTGATCGCCCAGTTCATCGCGTACTTCAACTACTCGAAGATGCCCCAGGTGGCAGCCGTCAAGCTCGGCAACGTCATCGAGAACGTCAACGTGGGCACGGGGTGGCTGCTGATGTTCGCGATCATCATCACCCTGATCGTGGGGATCATCCTCCCCCAGGCCATCGCCAAGTGGGCGCTGCTCGCGCCGATCTTCATCCCCGTGTTCCTGCGCCTGGGGGTGGAGCCCGAGGCTGTGCTGGCCGCCTACCGCGTGGGCGACTCCCCGATGAACATCGTGACGCCGATCATGGCCTACTTCCCACTCATCGTCGTCTTCGCCGCCCGCTACGACAAGCGCTCGGGGATCGGGACCGTCATCGCGCTGATGATCCCCTACTTCCTGGCCCTCTCGGTGGTGTGGTCCGCCTTCTTCCTGGGCTGGTACCTGCTGGGAATCCCCTGGGGCATCTGACCTTCCGGCCGTCCCCGGAATCCCCCGATCGGCTCACGGCGCCTCCACGCCACCCCCGTCGGAGGGAACCCGGCCGTCGGCCAGGAGTTGCTCGGCATTGAGCACCTCGCCGGTGTTGGCCGCAACCTGCGTCAACGTCACCCCTTGCGACGTCCGTGGATCCCTCGACCAGTTCCTCCCGGTACGCCTGATCGTTGGTGTTCAGCACGCTCCGGTTCGCGAACTAGGCCTGCAGGTCGGCTGGCCATTCCACGCTGGTGGGCTCGCCGTAGAAGTTGGGCAGCACGAGCAGCGCCTCGCCCGCACCGCGGGACAGGTGGGCGAACACCCGGCCGTACTCGCGCAGCAGCAATTCGTACGTGCCTGTGGTGACCATCGGGAGGGTCCTGCCCAGCTGGATCAGAGCGTTGTAGTGCCAGAAGACCGAGTCCGGGTCGGCCACGGCCTGCTCGGCGTGGTCGGCGAGGTGGCAGCGGTGACCACCGACTGAGCCCGGCGTCGAACCGGTCCGTGCGGGCGCTGCGCAACGGGCGTCCGCGGATCGGTCAGGTCGGTGACTGCCAGGCCGCCCGCATGAGGGGCACCTGGAGCGGCAGGCGGGCCCAGCCGGCCGCTTTCTGCCACGCGGGGCGGTTGCTGCGCTGAAGGTCCAGGGCCATCTGGAGGTTGCCGATCCAGACCGCGGCCAGTGCGGCCGTGGTGACGGCGGGGGCCCAGGGTGCGCGCGCGGCCAGCCCGGCCGCACAGCCCAGTTCCGCGATCCCGCTGGCCAGGACCCACGGGGTCGGATCGCCCAGCTGTCGGGGGATCAGCGGCTCGAAGACCGCCGGGCGGACCAGGTGCACCGCGCCACTGACCGCGAAGGCCCCGATCACGAGGCGCGTGCCCACCGGCAGGGTCGTCATGGCCGCACGGTACCCCGGACCGGCCGCTGGGGGGCTGGGGTCGCCCCGGGGAGAGTGCGTCCCCGCAGCCTCGCTATCGTGCATCGCACGCAGCGGAGGGGGGCCGGTGGTGAGGCCGGAACAGGCAGACAGGGACTACTACCGCGTTCTCGGAGTCAGCCCGACGAGTTCGGCGCAGGAGATTCGGCAGGCCTACCTGCGACGGATCGCGGTGGTGCACCCGGACCACAACGCTGACGACTCGGGAATCCGCCCGCACGCAGAGGCACTGGCCCAGTCCTACAACCTTGCCCACGAGGTCCTCAGCGACCCGACGAAGCGCAGGGCCTACGACCTCGCGCGGGCGGCCCGCGCGCAGCCCGCGGAAGGCGACCAGACGCCAGCTGCGTCCGAGGGACCGCCCCCCGGCCGACCCGACCCGGGTGCCGAGGACAGCGCACAGGAACACACCGAGCAGCCGGCCCCAGAGGACGCGGACGAACAACCCGAGCGAGAGGAGGCGCACGAGCAACCAGAGGGCACGGATTCCCAACCCACCGAGCAGCAACATGAGCGTGAGGACTCCCAGCCCACCGCGCCGGAGCGCCCCGACCGCGAGGCTGACCCGTTGGAGGTGACTATCGCGCCGAGGACGGCGCGCGAGGGCGGGGAGGTCCACTTCGAGGCCCCATGCGGTGCCTGCGGGGGCACGGGTTCGCCGCCACAGCGCGGAGATGCGGTGTGCCACTGGTGCGGAGGCTCCGGCTCCTACCATTCCCGCCTCGCCGTCCCGTCCGGGGTGGCGAACGGCGCCGTCGTCGGGCCGATGCTCGTGATCATCGGGGGAGGCCAGCAGAGCCGGCACGTCCGGTTCACCATCGACCCGCCGCCTTCAGGCGAGCCGCCGCTGGAGACGACGATGCCGACCAGGCCTGTGACCCCCGGCGGGACTGCCCAGGCAGCGGCCCCGTCCCCGAACTCGGGTCCGTCTGCGGCTCCTCACGCGACCTCGACGACCTACCGAACGGGGCGCGGGCGGACCGTGCTGGTGCTGCTGGCCGTGCTGGCCGTCGTGGGCGGAGGATGGGCTCTTGTCCGCGCGCAGACTGACTCCTCCGCGGAACCTGCCGGCCCAGGACCGAGCGTCTCGGCCACGCAGGATCCTTCGCCGCCGCCCGCGCAAGCGCCGGTGACCTCCTACGAGCGGTACGCGAACGAGCGGTTCGGCTTCGCGCTCGATGTCCCCGCGAACTGGATGTCCGAGCCCGATTCAGGCGATGGCGTCCTGCTGCGCTCCCCCGATCAATCCGGGGAGCTCCGCGCGTTCGGATCCAACAACGTCTCGGGACTGTCGGTGACGCAGGCGTTGGAGACATCACAGCAGGAGCTCCTCGATGCGGGATCCACGCTGTCGTTCGCCGCGGCCACCGATGAGTACCTGACGGTCTCCGGATACACGGCCGACGGCGAGATCTTCTACGAGCGCCGTTGGGTGGGCCCCGGATCCATCAACGCCGTGGGCTGGACCTATCCCAAGGCGCAGAAGGAGGCCTACGACGACCCGGTCAACCACGTGGTCGAGTCGTTCGTCCCCGGGGATCTGAACGTCGCCCACTGATCGACTCTGATCGGGCTCGCCGACGACGCGCTGGGCAACCGACGAGGCTTGGAGGCGGTCCGTCAGTCGACGCCCTGCTCGGGGACCTCATCGGCAGGCCGGCCGCCCACGCCGTAGAACTGGGTCTCGTGGGGCGCGTCGGGGAAGTGCGATTCCGGCTCCACCCGCTGGATGTGCCTGCCCAGAGCGGCGTACGTGAACGAGATCACGGGATTGATGAGGTTGAAGAAGGCGAAGGGGAAGTACGCCACCGTCGCGACGCCCAAGACCCCGGCGGCGTAGGCGCCGCAGCTGTTCCACGGGATCAGGGGACTCGTCACGGTGGCGGTGTCCTCGACCTGGCGCGACAGCGTCTGCGGGGCGATCCCACGCTGTTCGTACTCGTGCTTGTAGACGTTGCCCGTCAGCACGATCGCCAGGTACTGGTCGGCGGCCACGACGTTGATGCCGATGGCCGTCGTCCCGGTCGCGACCAGGACCCCGCGGTCGGTGCGAGCGCGGCGGCGCAGGGGCTCGATCAACTTGGCGAGGAAGCCTGAGTGGTTCATGATCCCGCCGAAGGCCAGGGCGGCGACGATGAGCCAGATCGTGTTGAGCATGCTCTGCATCCCGCCCCCGGAGAGCAGCTCGTCGAGCTGCGGTGAGCCCGTGTCGGCGACGAAGCCCGTGGCCATCGCATCCCAGACGCCCTGGATCATCACCCACGGCGTGGCCAGTGCGTCGTTGCCGACGAAGGTAACCACGACATCGGGTTGCAGGACGACCGCGATCAGCCCCCCGGTCACGGCGCCGGCCAGAATGGCCATGGTCGGTGGCACCTTGCGGATCGCCAGGAGGATGACCAGTGCCAATGGGATGAGGGTCAGGATGCCCACGTGGAAGGCCTGCTCAATGGCCGCGAGCGCGAGGTCCTCCTCCAGAGCACCGGTCGGGTCCGCCTGCAGCCCCATGACCAGGTAGATGCCCAGGGCGATGATGATCGACGGGATCGTGGTGGCCATCATCGCCCGGATGTGGGTGTACAGGTCCGTGCCGGCCACAGCCGGGGCCAGGTTCGTGGTCTCGGACAGCGGGGACATCTTGTCGCCGAAGTAGGCGCCGGAGATCACGGCGCCGGCTGCGATCGCGGGGTTGAGGCCGAGGGCGTCGGAGACCGCAACCAGGGACACACCCATCGTGGCCATCACCGTCCACGAGCTGCCGATGCCCAGCGCGATGGCGGCACAGATGACGGCCGCCGTGGCGTAGAAGAAGCTGGGGCTCAGGATGCGGATCCCCCAGTCCGTCATCGTGGCGATGGTGCCCGACATGTTCCAGGTGCCGATGAGGGCGCCGACGGCGAACAGGATGAAGATGGCACCCATCGCCGAGGACACACTGCTGACCGCCGCCTGGGAGAGGTCGGCGACCGAGTGGCCGTTGCGGTGGGCCACCAGCCCAGCTATGGCAGCCGAGAGGAACAGGGCGACCTGGACCGGACCGAGGATCGCCTCGTCGCGGTACAGGTACACCGCGCTACCCAGCGAGACGACCAGGAAGGTCAGCGGGATCATCGCCTGCGCAAGGGACGGCGCGCGCGAGTGGCTACCCGACGATGTGCTGGCTTCCATGCCTACTCCTGCGTGGCCGGCGACCTCGTGCCGACGCTAGTGCCGCAGCGACTCGGTGTCACGGCTGGAGCACGACCCGGATCGGGGCTCTCGCGATCGTGGCTGCAGTGGAGAGTCGGAGCTACGCTCGGCGACGGCAGCCCATCACTGCCGACCCGGCTCGATCCGGGGCGGTGGCGCGGCGAGGACGATCAGACGGTCTCGTCGGTGGCATGACTGCGGGCCTGGCTCGCCTGCGCCAGGAGCGCGAATCCCTGTTCCAGGCTCACGCGCGGCGACCAGTCCAGGACCATGCGTGCCCGACGTTGATCGAACCAGTGCGCGGTCGCCAGCTGCGAGGCCAAGAACCGGGTCATCGGAGGGTCATCGGTTCGGCGCCCGAGCCGCCACACCCCCTCGGCCAGTGCCCCACCGGCCCACGCGAGCGAGCGCGGCACCGAGCGGGTCGGGGCCGGGACGCCCCCCGCCGAACAGATCCGCTCGAAGAGCTCGTCGACCGTGCGGGGCTCCCCGTTGGAGATCACGAAGGCCTGCCCGTGACCCGCCGGAGCATGGTCGAGGGCCGCCACCACCGCGTCCACTGCGTTGTCGATGTAGGTGGTGTCGATCAGGGCCCGCCCACCCCCCACGAGGGCCAGCCGCCCGGACCGGGCCCGATCCACGATCCGCCCGACCAACTGCGTGTCACCGGGGCCCCAGATCAGGTGCGGACGGATCGCGATCGTGACGAACCCGGGGGCATCGGCGGACAGCACGTCGAGTTCGGCCTGAGCCTTGCTCCGGGAGTAGTGGCCCTTGGCACTCGTCGGGTTGGCGGCATCCGCTCCCGTGCCCGCGAGGGCCGAGCCGGAGTGGGCGACCGAGGGCGAGGAGATGAAGACGAACCTCGACACCCCCGCGGTCCTGGCGGCGTCGAGCACCGTGCGGGTTCCGACCACGTTCGTGGCATGGAACTGCCCCGCGCTGCCGACCACCCCCACGCGCGCCGCCAGATGGATCACCGCCTCCACACCCTCGAGCGCACGCGCGACGGCTGCTGCATCGCTGAGCTCCGCGAGGTGCTCGGTCAGGCCGAGCTCAGCGGCCACCGGCGCCGGGCGGCGCTGCAGCACGCGGACGTCGTCGCCCCGGGCGCGCAGGACACGGGCGACCCCGGCGCCGAGCAGGCTGCTGCCACCGGTGAGCAGGACCCTCATGGCCTGCCGGGCCGGCGGCCGTCGAGCACCCGCTGGGCCCAGCGCCCCACAGCGACCCGGTCGATCTTGGAGTTGTGCCGGATGTCCACGGGCAGGGTCCGCACCACGAGCACGGCCGCGATCGCCGGTCCCCCACCGGGCATGCGCCCCACCGCGGCGCGAACCGCATCCCGCACTGACGCGGGGGCCAGGCCGGACCGACGGACGCCTGCGAACTCCACGACCGCGACCACCACTGCGGCCCCCCGTGGGCCCACGCCCACGGCTGCTGCCCGGTGCACCCCGGCCACACCTTCCACGCGACGCTCGATCCCCACTGGCGTGACCGGTCCCTCGGCGGTGACGATCACATGGACCAGCCGGCCCTCGATCCAGAGCCGCCCCTCGGAGTCGAAGTGCCCGATGTCGCCGGTGCGGTGCCAGCCGGGTGCGGGTGTGGCGGCCCGGTCTGTCACCCAGAGGCGGTCGTAACGAGCCTTGATGTGGTCCGCGCGGACGCAGACCTCGCCGGTCACGTCCGGGGCCGTGGTCCGTTCGGCGCCGGGGATGCCGTCGGTGCCCAAGGGCGCCAGCTCCACGTCCACGCCGGGCACCGGAGGGCCCACGCACACGCCGTTGCCCAGCCCCGCGGCATCCAGCCCGGGAAGGTCGATATCGGCCACGGGCAGGACCTCGGTCATCCCGTAGGGGGCGTGCGCCTCGGCAGCCGGAAGCAGGCGTCGCATGGCGTGCAGCACCTCGGCGGGCACCGGGGCCCCGGTGGACAGCAGCAGCCGGACGGCTGACAGATCCTTCCGGCCCGCGGGGTCGACGTTGTCGGCGGTCGCCACCACGTTGGCCAGGGCCGCCGGGGAGGCGAACACCATGGTCGCGTCGATGGCCGCTGCCGCGTCGCCCATCGCCTTCGCCGTCAGGGTGCGGGGCGCGGTGAGGTTCATGTCGGGGACCGCTGAGGGGATACCCAGGGCGGCGCCGAAGAGGGCGAAGGGGCCGAACGCCGCGACGAGGCGGTCGGCGGCAGTGATGGAGTACAGGCAGGCGAGCTGATCGCGTTGGGCCTGGAGCTGACCGTGCAGGTACAGCACGCCCTTCGCGGGTCCAGTGGCCCCCGACGTGAACGCGATCACGGCCGGATCACCGGCTGCCGGCGCATCCGGGGGCGCAACACCGGTGCCCCGAGCCTCGATCTCCGCCAGGCTCCAGCGCACGCCGAGGCCACGCTCGACCGACCCAGGCACCGGTCCGGCGGAGATCAGCTGCGCGCCCGTGCCCATGAGGCGGGCGGCGGCCAGGCCCTTGGCGGTGCCCACCACGTAGGCCGGACCCGCGCTGCGCAGGGCGACTCGAATCCCCGGTATCCCGAGCCCGGCGTCCACGACCACGGCGACGATCCCGGCGCGCCAGATCCCGTACAGGACAGCAGTCAGGTCGGTGCCCGGCGGGACCAGCAGCGCGATCCGGTCACCGCGTTGCACGCCGATCGCCAAGAGCCCGGCCGCCACATGGGCGACGCGCCGGTCCAACTCGGCGAAGCTGATGCAGGCCGTTGCCCCGGCGGGCCCCATCTCCGTCACCGCGGGGGTCTGGCTGGTGCCCGGATCGGCGGCCCGCTCGCTGATCCCGGCCCACAGCGGCCGGCCGGAGTCGGGAACCGGGCGCTCGCCCGACTGCGGGGCGGCGCTGGCGGCCTGGTCGGCCAGCATGCTCCGGCTTCGGACCCACATGGCAACGTCGGCGGCGAAGGTCGGGGCGTCCTCGGGTACGAAGTGGCTTGAGCCCTCGTAGCGGTGCACGTCGGCATGGGGCAGCCGCGTGATCAGGTCGCGCAGGTAGAGGTCGGAGAAGACCGGGTCCCGGGGGCCCCACAGCAGGAGCACTGGAATGTTGGCCAACGCACCCAAGCCCGCGGCGATGGCGTCCAGCGGCTCCGCGCTCACGTCGTCGGGATCCAGGGGGATGTCGGCGACGAAGTCCTCGATCGCTTCCCGGCGAGCGGCCTGGGAGTAGGGGGCGTAGAAACCGGCGCGGACCTCGGGCGGTGGGACGGGGCGGGAGAGGAACAAACCGGCCCGGATGAACGCCCTTGTCCGCGAGGTCATCGAGGGAAGCACGCCGGGCAGGCGGGTGGCACGGATGACGGTCGGGGCACTCGCGCTGGCCGGCTGGTGGACGGCGGTGTTGGACAGCACGACACCGGCCATTTGGTCGACATGTCGAAGCACCCAGCCCAACGAGATGGGCCCGCCCCAGTCATGGGCGACCGTGATGATCGGGGCGATGTTCCCGGGCCCGGTCAGGCCCAGCGCGTCGGTCAGCGAGTCGAGGTCGTCGACGCGCTGCGCGAGCGGGCGGACGGTTCCGGTTCGCTCTGAGAACCCCATGTCCAGGTGGTCGATGGCCACGACACGCCAACCCTCGGGTGGCCGGGCCACGAGTCGGCGCCACAGGTAGGACCAGCTCGGGTTCCCGTGCACGCACAGCAGCGTCCCGACCGGCTCGGGCGTGCCCTCGGGCAACCCTGCATGTGAGTCGAGCACGTGCCACGTGCGGACTGCACCGGTCGAGTCCGGCGCGGTCACCTCACGCGACCAGCGGGCGTCGAGCCCACTCAACCCGGCGGGCGGCAGGCTCACCAGAGGATCTCGGCGGCCGCGGCGTTGATCCCGGAGCCCATGCCCAGCAGGATCACGCGGTCACCACGCTCGATCTTGTCCTGATGCATTGCCAGGGTGATCGGAATCGCCGCAGGTCCGATGTTGCCGCGTGTGGGGAAGGTTAGCGGCACCAGGTCCGCGTCCAGCCCCAGCCGCTTGATCATCGCCCCGCAGTGCACAGTGGAGACCTGGTGCATCACGTAGTGCTGGACGTCGGTCCAGTCGAAGTGGGCCTCCGCGTCCTTCCACGCCGCCTCCGCCACGTCGAGGCCGGCCAGCAGCAACCCCTTGCTGTCTGTGACCATGCGCTCGAGGTCGCCCTGGCACAAACCGTTGTGCTCGGTGGCCGCGCGACCCACGCCGCCGACGAACCTGTGGGCCTCCGGGTGCCGATCAGCCGGGCCCATGACCATCCCCGCGGCACCCGAGCCCAAGGTGAGCGTGGCGAAGTCGGAGAACAGCTCAGCGACCGTCGTGGTGTCCGACTGCAGCCGAGCCAAGGTGCGCTCCTGCACCTGCCGGCTGCCCTCGCCGTCCACGATCAGCGCGTAGTCGATCTGACCGGACTCGATCATCATGCCGGCCAGCTGCATGCCGTTGACGAAGCCGAGGCATGCGTTCGACAGGTCGAAGTTCAGGCAGGACGTGGGGAGGCCCAGCTCGTGGTGGACCGCCACGGCCGCGGACGGCTCGAGGCGGGCTCGGCACACGGAAGTGTCGATCAGCAGGCCGATCTGCTCCGGCGCGATGCCTGCCTGCGCGAGCGCCTGCGCGCCGGCCTGCGCGGCGGCGTCTGTGAACGACACCTCCTCGGGCCACCACCGACGCTCCTCGATACCGGCCAGCTGCTGCAGCATCCCGGCGCGGACCCCGAGCCGCTGGAGGGTGGGCGCCAGCCGCTCATCGAAGGAGTCCGAGGTGACGACTTCGGGCGCATCCACGGCAACAACCGACAGGACCGCTGCATTGTTGAACCGGTAGACGGTGTTTCCACTCACTGGTCGCTCCTAGACAAGGGACACCAAGTTTCGCACGGCTTGCGCGTGCCAGCCCACAAACCGACTGAGTCCTCGGTGAGGACCGCGCCCGGGTGGTGCAGATCCTGCGCTCCCGGCGCTGCATCTGGGGCGGGCCGGGTCGGCGACCCTTTGTCGTGTGCGTGTGGTCGCGGGCTCGTGGGGGGGTGCCCGGTCGGCTGGCAGGTCTCGGGGTGTGTCGGGGTGGGGCGCCTCCGGGCTGGCCCGGTGGGCGACGGCAAGGGGTTCCGGGTTCTGGCCACGATCCCGGCCGGGCAGACCCAATGAGCGTGCGGCTGCTCATCGCCGACGACCAGGAGATGGTCCGCACGGGGTTTCGGTTGATTCTTTCCGCAGAGCCCGACGACGGTCAGCCCGGTGTGCGTTTGCGGTGCGAGCTCCGATGATGGCCGGACCGAACCAAGCCCTCAAGGAGTCAGACGAGGCTGAACCAGAGAGGGCATCTAGACCAGAGAAGGCATCGGGCTAGACCGAGACCCAGATTCGCCGCCTCAGTCACCCGGATCGCGTCCCCTCGTGCATCCCTGGGAAGGGCCGAGGTCAGTCGAGGCCCTCGATCTGGAACGTGTGGACCTGGATCTTGAGGACGCCGTCCTCTGGAACGATCCTATAGACCTCGACCGCCTGCTCCGAGTCACTGCCCGTGCCCAGCCCCAACTCGACGACATTGGCCACCAAGTAGGGAGGGCCATCCTGCGTACGGATGACAGCGTCGTTGACCGACGTGAAACTCATACCCCCCGCATGGTGCTCGACGAAGAAGGCCAAGGAGCGAGCCAGACTGTCGCTGGACGCGTCCTTGCCCCCCGCTGCTCCACCTGAATAGTGCACGCCATCCTGGGTCATGAGTGCGACGACGGCCTGGCCGTCATGGGAATCCCAAGCAGCCACGTAGTCGTCGATGAGCGCCTGAATCTGACGATCAGTGTCGTCCGGCGGCTCTGGCGCGAAGGCCAGCCATCCGGCGCCCAGCCCGATCAGGAGGGCCAAGACGGCGATCAGCGACGTCAGCAGCCACCCAGTTCCTGCTCGGGCACCTGCCTCGGCGGTGTCTGTTCCCTGCCCAGTCGATTCGAAAATGCCCATCGCGCGACCTCCTCACCGACACCTCCATCGTGCCATCCGGGGGTAACACGGCCAAGAGGCCTTGGTCCCCAGGTCTGCCGGCCACACCGAGTCCGAACCTCAGCGGGCGCCACCCGCGAGCGCCTGGGCCGTGCCCGGGTCCTCCAGGGGGAGCACCCGGTTGACCGTGGGGCGCGACGCTCCCGCCATCGCCGCGATGTCCTACTGGGTCAGCGGCAGCGGCTCAGCCGCGTCGATCCCGAAGCCACGGCAGTCGAGCAGCCGGCCAAGAAGGCGAGCCTCGACGTCCATCCCGGCGCGGGCGGGCAGTGGGGCAACCTGCCGGTGGCATTCCAGACGGACATCGACGCGACCGTATACCGGAAGTACAACGGCAAGATCTACTTCTTCAAGGGCGGCCAGTACGTCCGGATCGGCAGTGACTCGTCCATGGACGCCGGCTACCCCAAACCCATCAAGGGCCTGGGGGGTGCCCGCGGACTGGGAGAGCGGCATCGATGCGGCAATGCTGCGCTTCAGCCCGCCTACCCCGACCAAGAACTACGCGTGGTGCTGGACAACTACAAACCCACAAGCACGCGAGATCAACGCGTGGCTCGAGAAGAACCCGCGAATCACGCTGCACTTCACCCCGACATCCGGTTCCTGGCTGAACCTGGTCGAAGTGTTCTTCGGCATCATCACCCGTCAGGCCATCCGCCGCGGAACCTTCGCCAACGTCCCGCAACTCGTCACCGCAATCGGCACCTTCATCGACGGCCGGAACGACCGCTGCCACCCGTTCCTCTGGACCAAGACCGCCGACGAGATCCTGCCCCACGCCCGACGTCAACCAACTTCAGACGCGCGACACTAGTTACTTGGACTCCCCAAGGTCCGACCATACGTGACCTTCGTCACTAGACGGACACGTCGTGGCTAGTAGAGTCAGAAACGGAAGACCTCAACCAACGAATCAGGGGTGAGGTCAATGGGAAGCGAGACTGGGACCCGCCCCAGCCCGGGGTTCTGGGGGACGCTGCCTGGGCTCATCACCGCAATCGCAACTCTGATCACAGCGCTGGTGGCCGCAGGGTTCCTAGTCGCTGGAAACAGCGATGAAGGCAACGGAGACGACCCCACGACGCCACCCGCGGGGATCGAGATGCCCGACGTTCGCGGGCAGTTCGTCGATGACGCAATCGCAGAGCTCGGAGGACTCGGTATTGGTGCGGTCGAGGAGGCAGGGAGCAGCGGGACTGTCCCGCTAGACCATGTCTTCGATCAAGACCCGGGGCCCGGTGAGTTCATGGATCGGGGGGACGTAGCGACGCTCTGGGTGGAGACCGAGACAGCCCCTATCCTGTGACCAGGACGGCGACCACATCGCCAACGAGGCGCTCCCAATAGGGGCGTTGCCAAGACGCCTCCCGGCCACGCCCCGCTGTCGACTGCTACGCCCCCGGAAGGCGCCCAGCTCGCGGCCGAAAGGACGCGGCGCCGTGGGAAGGCGCGGTGGTCGTGGGGGGACGGTCAGCTGTGACGTCAAGTCGCAGGAGCATCGTCAGCGAGCCGCTCACCTCGCCGACGTACTGGAAGCCGACGCGCTCGTAAAGGTGCCGGGCATAGTTGTCCGGCTCCACGCTCAGACTCGACGGGCCATGATCGGCGATTGCGCCCGGCCAGATGAACTCAACCCGCCGCTCTGCCACCAGTGATCGGTAGCCGTCGGCGACGATGTCGGAGAAGTGGACGAAGAGCACCTCGCCATCGTCCGCGGAAATCCTGCCGTAGCCCTTCTCCTCCTTGAACCCCCGCACCGTGCCGGTGCGCCGAACCCCGAGCAGCTCGGGGCGACGCACGTCTAGGTCCCCACTCATCCGGCAAGCGTAGGCCGACGAGCCGTGGGCTCACCTGCCCATAGCGGAACGAGCAACGGAATCGCTTGACTCCTACCATGGCGGGGTGCTGGGACCAGATCACGCTCTGCCGGCTCGTCCTCGGCGGGTCTTGGTGGCCGGCACCTCCGGCTCGGGCAAGACCACCCTCGCCGCGCAGGTCGGCGAGGTGTTGGGCTTGCCGCATGTCGAGATCGATGGGCTCCACCACGGACCGGAGTGGACGCACCGGGCGTCTTTCATCGCCGATGTCGAGGAATTCAGTCGCCAGGACCGCTGGGTCACGGAGTGGCAGTACCCCGCCGCGCGCGACCTGCTCGCCGATCGCGCGGACCTGCTGGTGTGGCTCGACCTCCCCAGGGCCCTTGTGATGCGCCAGGTCCTGGGGCGCACGATGAGCCGGCGCCTACGCCGACAGGAGCTGTGGAACGGCAACGTCGAACCAGCCCTGTGGACCGTGCTCCGAGATCCGGAACACATCGTGCGCTGGGTGTGGCGCACCCACGCCGAGACCGCCGAGCGGATCGAGGAGCTCCAGGATCGACGCCCCGACCTCCCAATCGTCCGACTGACCAGCCATCACGAAACGCACAACTGGCGCAACCGCCTGCCAACCCCGGCCACCAACCCGTAGTCGATCCCTGCCCGGAATGCCGCGGGCTGCTGTGATGCCTGCAGCAGCGCGCGCGATACGCGGCGATGTGGGGCACCGACGTGGTGCTGCCGCGCCGCTGTCGCCAGGGGTTGTCACGGTGGGCACCCCATGGCACACTGGTACCGGAAGTCGTACCACTAGGAGTCGTGATGGCTGTCACCGCGAGCGAGGCTCGCAAGAACCTGTTCCCCCTCATCGAGCAGGTCAACGCCGACCGCACCCCCGTCGAGATCACGTCCCGGCGCGGCGACGCGGTCCTGATGTCCCGCGCCGACTACGACGCCCTGGAGGAGACCGCGCACCTGCTGCGCGTCCCGGCGAACGCCCGCCACCTGCTGGAGAGCCTGCAGCAGGCCAAGACCGGCCAGCGGGACCCGCACGACCTCGTGCGATGAGGCTGGTCTTCACCCCCAACGGGTGGTCGGACTACACCTACTGGCTGGCAGCTGACCGGCAGACCCTCAAACGGATCAACCGGCTCATCGACGACGCGCTACGCGACCCGGTCGCCGGGATCGGCAAACCCGAGCCACTTCGCCACATGCTCTCCGGGGCCTGGTCACGTCGCATCACCGAGGAACACCGCCTGGTCTACCTCGTCGACGGTGACGACCTGATCATCCTCCAGGCCCGATTCCACTACGAGTGACCGGCCAGCACGCGTCGGTCGGCTCGCGGCTACTTGATGATTGTGGGTAGGGCCGGTGTCTGGCCAGACTCGGTCCAGGTGCTCGGCGGGAGGCTCTCTATGCGGCTGCCCACCAGCAGGATCGGTGTGGCTCTCTACCGGTCTGCTCTTCCGTCGGGCACCGTTGCCGGTGCGTGGCTCCAGAGGGGACTGCCCCGCTCTCAGTAGCAGTGCCCGCCCGGCGTTCTCAACCGACGACGACGGGAAGGCGAAGCACATGGCGGTGTTCATCGGGGTTGATCCCCACAAGCTGTCGGCGACGATCGAGGTGGTCGACGAGCGGGAGACGGTGCTGGCAACCGGGCGGTTCACCACGGACAAGGCCGGGTACGCGGCGATGCGACGACACGTCGCCGCGTTCCCGGAGCGCACCTGGGCGGTGGAGGGCAGCAACGGTGCCGGGCGCCCGCTGGCCCAGCGACTGCTCGCTGACGGTGAGCAGGTCATCGACGTGCCGGCGAAGCTGTCCGCGCGGGCCCGGCTGCTCGACACCGGGCACAACCGCAAGACCGATGCCCACGACGCGCACGCCGTGGCGGTCGTCGCGGTGCGCACCCGCGGCCTGCGGGTGCTGTCTCACGACAGCGAGCTCGAGGTGCTGCGGATGCTGGTCGACCGCCGCGACGAGCTGGCCCGGGCGAAGGTCCAGACCGTCAACCGGCTGCACCGGCTGCTGTCCGAGCTGGTTCCCGGGAAGGCGAAGAAGGACATCACCGCAGGTCAAGCCAGGACGATCCTGTCCTCAGTGCGCCCGCGTGATGCGGTCGGCAAGACCCGCAAGCGCCTGGCGGTCGAGCAGCTGGACCCTGATGGACCTGACCGGGGTCGGGCCCGTGGTCGCCGCGCGGATCCTGGCCGACGTCGGCGACGTCGGCCGGTTCGCTGACCGCAACCGGTTCGCCTCGTGGACCGGGACCGCCCCGTTGGATGCCTCCTCGGGTGAGCAGATCCGCCACCGGCTGTCCCGGGCCGGCAACCGGCGGGCCAACCATGTGATCCACATCGCCGCGGTCAGCCAGCTGCGCCGGGACACCCCCGGGCGGGCCTACTACCGGCGCAAGCTCGCCGCTGGCAAGACCCCCATGGAAGCCATGCGCTGCCTCAAGCGACGCATCTCCGACGCCCTCTACCGCCAGCTCGTCAACGACGCCAAGACGGCTGCAGCAGCAGACCTGGACGCGGGTCCGGGAGGGCACAGCGGGGCGGCACTTCAATCCAGCGCGGCCGGCTCACACCCGCACACCGGCACTTCGGATCAGCCACAACCCGGACCCGCGAAGCAGACGCTACCCGCGGCCCCGTCGGCACGGAAGACCACCAGGACCAGGACGCTGCAACCCGCCTCTTGACATCAGAGGGGAGCCGGTATGACGCGCCTTGGCAACCCCATCGGCCGGATGAGCGCGGGGAGCGGCATATGCAGGGGATCACGGCAGGGCGGGCTCTGGATGGTCGTCCGCGAATCGTTGAGCGGCCTCTTCCTCGACCAGGTCCTGCTCCACCAGCCAGCCGACGGCGCGGTCTCTCGCTCGGGCATCACGAAAGGACTGCCAGACCGAGATCAACTCTGGGTGGCGTTGATACAGCTCGTTGCGGAACCGCCGGAACGCCCCCTTCCCGTCCAGCGCGCGGCTCAGACTGCACCCGGCAGCACGGTCGTTGATGCTCTCGGCGAAGTCGACCATGTCCTGATACCAGACGTAGGAGGGCAAAGGGTCGATCAGGATCAGGTCCAACTCGTCGAGGTCGACCGGGTTCTCTCCGTCGATACCCGTATCGCTGGTCCAGAAGACCACCTCGCCCGTGCTCGGGTCGATCAGCCACCGATGGTCGTAGTCGGTCTGGTCCGCCAGCGCGGTCGCGATCTCGTCAACATCGATCCAGTCAAGGTCGAGCATCCCATCAGCGTATGACCCGAGGAGTGCGTAGCGGGTCTGACCCGCGCCTCGTAGCTGCGGCGCAACTCGCAGCTACTAGAGACTTTCGGCAGGGCCGGTGTCTGGCCAGACTCGGTCCAGGTGCCCGGCGGGACGCTCTCTTTGCGGCTGCCCACCAGCGTGATCGGTGTGGCTCAACATCGGTCTGCGGTCCTGCCGGGCGCCGTGCCGGTGTGTGGCTGAAGAGGGGTCTGCCCAGCTCTCAGTAGCAGTGCCCGCCCGGCGTCAACCAACCGACGAGGCGGGAAGGCGAAGCTCATGTCGAGAGTGATCATCGGGGTTGATCCCCACAAGTTGTCGGCGACCATCGAGGTGGTCGACGACGGGGAGACAGTGCTGGCGACCGGGCGGTTCGCCACGGATAAGGCCGGGTACGCCGCGATGCGCCGGCACGTGGCGCCCTATCCGGATCGGGTGTGGGCGGTCGAGGGCAGCAACGGCGCCGGCCGACCGCTCGCGCAGCGGCTGCTCGCTGACGGGGAGTCGGTGGTGGATGTGCCGGCGAAGCTGTCGGCCCGGGCGCGGATGTTCGACACCGGCCACAACCGCAAGACCGACCCGCACGACGCGCACGCGGTCGCCGTGGTCGCGGTACGCACCAAAGGCCTGCGGGTACTGGCCTACGACGAGCAGCTCGAGGCCCTACGGCTGCTGGTCGACCGGCGCGCCGAGCTGAGCCGGGCCCGGATCCAGTGCGTGAACCGGGTGCACCGGCTGCTGTCCGAACTGGTCCCAGGACGGACCAAGCGCAACATCAGCACCGCTCAGGCCAAGCGGATCCTGGCAACGGTCAAGCCGCGGGACCTGGCCGGGAAGACCCGCCGCCGGCTCGCCGCCGAACAGATCGCCGAGCTCGTGGTCATCGAGCAGAAGATCAAGGCCGTCACCCGCGAGCTCAAGGCAATGGTCGCTGCGACCGGATCGACCCTGATGGAACTACCCGGGGTTGGGCCAGTCGTGGCCGCCCGCACCCTGGCCGACACCGGCGACGTCGCCCGGTTCACCGACCGCAACCGGTACGCGTCCTGGACCGGCACCGCACCCATCGAAGCCTCCTCCGGGGAGATCGTGCGCCACCGGCTCTCCCGCGCCGGGAACCGGCGGATGAACCACATGATCCACATCGCGGCGACCACCCAGCTGCGCCATGACACCGAAGGCCGGGCCTACTACCGGCGCAAGCTCGCGGCCGGCAAGACCAAGGCCGAAGCCATGCGCTGCCTCAAGCGCCGCATCTCCGACGCGCTGTACCGACGCCTGCGCGCCGACGCCGTGAAAGCCCTCCCCGGCAGCGTGGAGACGGGCCCGGGAGGGCACCGCGGGGCGTCACACAAATCCAGCGCGGCCGGCTTCCACCCGCACACCGGCACTTCGGATCAGCCACTCCCGGGACCCGCACCCATCACGCTACCCCCGCCCACTCCAACACGGAAAGCCGTCGCCTCGAGATCGCTCCAAACCACACCTTGACATCAGAGGGGTGCCGATGTGGGCGCAGCCATGAGCACGGGCTGATGAAGGGCTACGGGCCTACACTGATCCCGTGCCTGAATCCCGTATCGTCGCCGACCATCGCATCATGGGCGGTGTCCCGTGTGTGCGTGGTACTCGAGTCCCGGTGGCCACAATCGTCGGGCTAGTAGCTCAGGGACGGACGGCCGAAGAGATCCTCGGCGACTATCCGACCCTGGCGGCTGACGATGTACGGGAAGCTCTGGAGTTCGCGGCCGTGGCAGTTAGCGAGCGGCAGGTTCCGCTGCGCACGTCAGCGTGAGGTTCTGCTCGACGAGTGCCTGAGCCAGCGTTTGGTGCCGCTGCTCGAGGAAGCAGGCCACGACGTCATGCACGTCGTGGACAGCGGACTGGCCGGTCGCGTCGACGATGACGTCTTGGAGAGCGCGCGGACCGATGGGCGTGTCCTGGTCTCTTCGGATACTGACTTTGGCGAGTTGCTGGCCAGAGCAGGTGCTGCTCTCCCAAGCCTGCTCCTGTTCCGTCAGGGCAACCGGGCACCCGAGCATCAAGCAGCGACGCTGCTGGGGAACCTCGAGCAGGTTGCCGAGGATCTGGACGCAGGTGCCATCGTCGTGTTCACCAACGACAACATCCGGATCCGCAGACTGCCGATCCAGGGCTAACCCCCCAACTTGCGGCGCGTCGCATCGCACCCCGCGACACCGGCACGGTACGCGGTGGTGTGGGGCACTCGGGAATCGATCCCCGAGCAGGCAGTCGATTGCCGGCGGGGTGGGGAATCCGGCGGCGGGACTTCCTGCCCTTCCCCGTCGTCGGGAGCAGGTGGAGTGTTGGAGGCGCAGTATCGAGACGGGGCCCACGCCGCCCGCATGCCGTGTCCGCCAACGGCGCAGGACGAAGGGGGATGAGATCAGCATGGTCAGGGCTGATGACCTTCGAGATCGGGAGACCACCCGGTGGCGCATGGGTGTTGCGATGGTGAGTCTGACCCTGATAGTGGGGTGCGCTTCCGCGAGCGACGACACGGGTCGGCCCTCGGGGTCCGTCCCACCGGCGTCCGCGTCTGCCAGCGGCACCGTGAGCAGGAACGGGACGCTGTACACGAGCGTCGACAGCCCTCGAACGACCGCCCAGCTTCCGGGCTGGACCACGACCATCACCGCCCACCCGATCAACGTCGACGGATCCCTGGGCCCGGCCACCGAGGTACTTTCGGGGCCGGCCGACGACACGGCCTACCCGGGAGTCATCGATGGCGTCGGCGGCAACGTCGTGACGGGGAGCTTCACCAACTACTGGACCACCGATGTCCAGCTGCGCTCAGCGGGGCAGGTCACCGCCCAGGTATCGGCACCCCGGTGGTGCGGCGGCGAGGGACTCAGCGGCAACCTCTGCGTCCTGCTGGACGATACCCGGATGGCCCGGACCACGGAGTTGGGACGTGACCCAATGACCGGGGCAGGGCCGACCGAGGCTTCGATCCTCATCAGTTCCCTTGTCGACGGCTCCGCGCTCGCAGATTGGGGCCCGGTTCCCGACCTGAGCACGATTCTGGGTACTGAATCCCCCGACGAGGTCCTGCTGGTGACCTACGAGTACCGGACAGTGGACCAGCCCGCCGGCCCCAGCACGGTTCTTCGCATGGACACCGCCGACGGCTCGACGACCGAGGTGGCGACCTCGCCGGACGGGTGGAGCCCGCTGTGCCCGATCGGGCGTGACTCGGTGCTGGGCTTCACGCTGCACGACATCCCGTCCGAGGACGTGATCCGCACGACGGCGACCGCGGTGCTCCTCGGACCGGGAACGATCGCCGACATCCGCTGGGACGTCGAGGACACTGTCGGGTGCTCCGCAGACGGTCGCTTCCTCTACCTGAAGGACACCCCGGAACCGCCAACCGGGGAGGCGGACGGCAGCGAGTCGCCGAACCCGCCCACGACGGTGGAGCGGATCACACTGGCCGACGGCACCAGCGAGACGGTGGCCGTCCTGGACCCGGGGGTCAGAGCCTTGCGGATCACGCGGTAGGCCGGATTCCTTGCAACGATCAGAAAGGCGGCAGTAGGG
>CAWBGJ010000006.1:0-117598 GCA_963788325.1 uncultured Actinomycetes bacterium | reverse complement strand
GGCCTCGTGGGCGTGGTCCGCGGCGGCGGGCGGCTGGGCGTCGAACGTCTCAGCCCCATCGGCCGCCCCCGCGCAGTGGCGGGATCGTTGTCGGCCAGGATCTCCTCGTCCATCTCCTGGCGTCCTGCGCGGTAGGTTCTGGCGCTGTCGAGGCGGTCGATGCCGGTCTCCGATCCGCTGGGGACGTCCCGGCTGCGAGCTGGACTCCACCTCGACCCGCATGGTGACGGTCCATACGCGCGTGCGGGCAGCGCCACGCCCGGATCGACCGCGCGTGGCCAGGCCCTGCCGCGCACTACGCGGTGCGGCCACCGGGCGACCCGCGCGGCCTGACGGCCACGCCGTGGTCCGGTCAGCGACCCTGCCGGGACGCCAGACCAGGGTGATCCGCGGGCCCAGGCGGACTGCCCGGACCCGGCCGCCGAAGCGCCGCGAGGAGCCGGGTGCTACGCCCACGGTCGTGGTCCAGGAACCGCCGGCATACCAGTCCGGCCAGGGCGTGCGAGGTGCCGTCCTGAGCCAGGGACGGCCAGATCTCCAGGAGGCGGCGGCCCCGCCAGGCCTCAGCGCCGCTCAGCTGCTCCGCGGCATCCTGCACGAGGAAGTCCCGGACCACGCCATGGCACCCGGGATCGTCTCGAGGAGCAGCCACGGGTCCAGGTGCAGCTGGAGCAGGGTGTTCATCCAGTCCAGCTCCGGGTCGGCCGCCGCACGTTGCGCAACAGCATCGGGGTCACCCGCTGGACCGTCGGGTGATGAACTCCACCCGCTCGGCGGCGACCTCGATCCCGGACCAATCAGGCCGCGACACCCACCGTGCCGGTCCCGTCGAGGATCGGCACCGTGGCCACGGCCTCGAAGGTGGTGCGCATCGCGTCGACGTTGCTGAACTCGGCGACCAGATCCGCCTTGCTGGCCCAGAAGTACGTCTCGTTGTCCAGCGCGCCGCGCACGTAGGGGATGTCCCGGGACGGCGGGATGCTGCGCCAGGAACTCATGAGGTCACCAGCCACGCCCGACTGCCCAACGAGGCGCAGCGAGTCGTCATCGGCCAGTCGGTAGAGCGTGACCGCGGCCGGGCGCTCCCCGGCAAGCAGGTCGCAGACCAGTTGGGCGGCCTCATCACCGCGCCTGGTCGCGCCCGCGACCGCGTCGAGCAGGGCGCTGACCACCCCGGCCCGGACATCGGGCTGCTCCTGCAGGGCGGTCCAGCTGCGCGAGGTAGCGGGGAGGCCGGGACCCGTTCGCGCAGGGTGCCGTCCGGCAGGTAGAGCGCCTCTGCGCCTCGGGGACAGACACCCCGACGACGGTCGCAGCGACCTCGACCAGGCGCACGTTGTGCTCCTGGGACATCGCACGCAGCTGGCCGAACGCCTCATCGAGGGTGATGTGGTGCCGCTCGACCAGCACGCCCTTGGCCTGTTCGATGACTGCCCGCAGGCGTGCAGCTGTCCGAAGCCCGTCGACCTCGTCGCGCAGGGCCACCACCGTGTCCGCCAGCGCACTGTCTGCCGGTCGGCGTTGCGCCGATCCTGGCTCTCCACGAACACACCCCCAACCCGCACGGACGCCCCGACACCTGCTCGCCGGGACAAGATTAGTCCGCGACGAGCCGAGCGCCTAGTGCGCGGCAGGGTGGGGCACGCGGCGGTCGGCCGATCCCGGGGCGCGACGCTCGTCGGTCAATTTCCCCCATCATGGCCTGCTCCCGCGACCCGACGGTCCTGGCGTCCGATGCGCCGGTCGGGCTCCGGTGGCGGGGTACGTGCTGGGCCCGGCGGGCCGATCTCGGGCACGCCCTGGGACCGCCGGGTCCGGCGCTGGCTGAGCACGAGCGCGACCGCGTCGGGAAGGGACCACTCGACCAGGGGCACCTCACGCACTTCCCGGCACGCATGGTGCGGCGGGCGGGCACCAGGATCCCGACCGCACCGGCGGACTGGGCGGCACGGATGTCGGACCCGAGATCTGCGATGACGACCACCTGATGGGCGGGCACCTCCAAGGCGTGCGCCGCCCGCACGATGAGATCATGACCCGGGGCTGGGCCGCGGCACCTGCACCCCTGGGCCGGGCCGTGCGTGCACGACTGCCAGGTGTCGAAGGGGCCCAGCAGACCGTCGATGCGCGCGTTGACCAGATCGGCCCGGGCCGCCACCCGCGAGGGATGCCCGATCCCGGACTGGGTCACCACGCCCACCCGCAGTCCCGCGGCACGCGCCGCGTGCACGGCCTGCGCCGCACCGGGCAGTGGCTCCAGACGGCGTCGGCCCAGGAGAGGGCCGGGTTGGTCGTGGACCAGCGTGTCATCCCGGTCGAAGATCACTGCGCGCACGTCGCGCAGCTGACGGGCCATCGCCAGGCCGGTCCGCCAAGCGAACATCACTTCTCCCTGCCTCCTATCGCGGGCAATGGCCCCGCGAGCCTTCCTCGAACGGCACCCGGGCGCCGTCGGGACACGAGAGCAGGCCGCGACGGGCATCGGTGTCGTCGCGGCCTGCCGCTCGGGTCAGTTGTTGAACGCGTCCTTGACGTCGTCGGTGGCCTGCTTCAGGTCAGCCTTGGACTGGTCGCGCTGACCCTCGTTCTCGAGGCTGTCGTCCCCCAGCAACTTGCCAGCGGCTTCCTTCACCTTGCCGGTGGCCTCGTCGATGCCGTGCCGGATCTTGTCATCGGTTCCCATGTGATACCTCTCTGTTGTGTAGTGGGTTGTCCCCGCCGGGTGCGAGACTCGCTCCGGAGGGTGCGGGCCTCAACTGGCCCGGCGAGGTGCGGGGACCGCCTGCGCCTGGTCGGCACTGCGGTCGTCGGGGTGGTCCTCGGCAGGCGGCGCGCAGAGGGCCGGATCCTGCCAGGCCGCGGGCAGCGGGACGCCGTCGAGCACGTGGTCGCGCAGCGCCGCAAGGGCGCGGGACAGCAGACGGGAGACATGCACCTGGGAGATGCCCAGCCGGGCCGCGATCTGGGCCTGGGTGCGTCCGCCGAAGAAGCGCATGAGCAGGATCTGCTGCTCGCGCTCGGGAAGGGCTCCGAGCAGCCGCTGGACGTCGCGGCGCAGCTCCACCGAGCTCCAGCTCGGAGTCGTACTCTCCCATCAGGTCGGCCACGGACTCGGCCTCGCCCACGGGATGGTCCAACGAATGCGTCCATCGCGCCTCACCATCGGCGCGCAGCGCGAGTCGGACAACCTCCTGCGACACGCCCAGCTCGGCGGCCAGCTCGGCTGCGCTGGGCTCATGACCCATCGCCGCACGGACCGTCTCGGTGGCGCGCTGCAGCTCCATGGTGGTCTCCTGCAGGCCACGCGGCACGCGTACCGCCCATGCGTGGTCACGGAAGTGCCGGCGCAACTCACCGAGGATCGTCGGGATAGCGAACGAGTGGAACTCCTTGCCGTGCGCCGGGTCGAACCGCTCGGCGGCGCGGACGAGGCCCAAGGAGGCAACCTGGACGAGGTCCTCGTGGCTCTGACCGCGGCCGGTGTACCACCCCGCGAGCTGGCGAGCCAGGGGCAGGTACTCCAGGGCCAGCTCGTCACGCTCACCCGGTGTGCGTAGCGCAGGCGAGCCCGCGGACGGAACCGCGACGGGGGCAGCCAGCTCATCGGGGCCGAGGACCTCCCGGTACAGGACGGCCAGTCGGTGGGCCGTCATCGCCGGGGTGTTCACCGTGGTGACCCGCAGCAACGCGGACGCGCCAAGGGCCCGCGCCTGGAACGGGTCCTCGACCAGCGAGGCGATCGCGCGGCCCCAGGCTCGAGGCGGCGCTCCCCGTTCGAGCAACAGGCCCGTGGTCATCGGGACCACATGGTCCAGGTGCGCGTCCTCAGCGACCGCGATGGCCGGCACCGCGTGCGCCGCAGCCTCCAGGACCTGACCGGCGTGACGTGAGCCCTGCGAGCCGGCCAGGACGATCGCACTGCGCGACCACTGCCGCTCGCGGGGCTCACCACGCAGCCCGGGACGCAGGTCGATCCTGTCGCCGACCCCCAAGGCGTGGGCCCGCTCGTGCAGGGCCTGCACCCGGTCCGGGGACAGCCGTGCCGCGATCACCAGGCGCCCTGCCCAGTGCCGCATCGAGTCGAGCGCCGGGTCGAGGTCCGAGCCGCTGGCCAGGGTGACCACATCGCCACCCGCGCTGGGGACCCGATCGGGATCCGGGACGCTGATGGGGATCGGGAACGCGCCTGACCACAGAGTCCTGACCCGCTCCCGGCGCCAGCGATCACGCTCGGCCTGGGACAGTGGCAGCAGGGCGGCCACGTGCTGGGCCAGCCGACGCTCTACCTCCACCGGGACGGGCTTCTCGTCGAAGGTGGCCACGACGGGAATCCGCTCGTGGGCGGGCAGCCCGTTGACGGCCCGCACCGCTGCCATCGTCGCGACCACACCGACCGTGTGCATGAGGTCCGGCCGGCCCTCGTCAGCCCAGCGCTGCGTCAACTCCGCGGCGCACGCGTCAGCCGAGGACACGAGGTCGCCGCTGGGGATCGCGGCGATGTCGTCGATGATCTCGACGTCACCACTGCGCAGGGCGTCGGCCAGGAACCGCAGCTCGCCCTGGGGGATGTGGGACGTGCTCGTCAAAGGTCTGCAAAGGATGTGAACCAGCATGGGGACCCTCGTCTCGAGTGTGCTCACCATTTCCGATGACGCCGACGTGGCCTGCTGGCTGAAGCGCACGCGGCGGATGCTCGTGGAGTCGCGGTTCTGCAACTACCCGGCGGGACGGGGTCAATACCGGGGGCGTTCTGATGGCCGCTGCGGGGCTTGGGGCCCGCTGGCTGGTGGCGCGGAGCGAACGCCCTCGCGGCCCACGGGCTGTTGCTCAACCCGGCTCACGACTGGGACTGCCACGCGGTTGTTCTCTGCTGCGCCGGTTTCTGGACGCGTGCATCACGTTATCAGGTGGAACCCGGGGAGATCCAGCGTCACTCCCGATCGTTGGCCCGCCCCTGTCGCCCCGCGCGTCGGCGCTGCTGCTCCCACTCGAACACCTCCGCCTGCAGCTGGGCCTGGGTCATCCGTGAGCGGTTCGGTACCCCCGCGCGGCGGGCGATCTCGTCGAGCTCGGTCTGCGAACGCTGGCGCCGGCTGGTGAGCAGGGTCGAGCGCAGCAGCGCATCGCGTCGGGTCCGGAACGCACCTACCCCCTGCCCGACGCCCCATCCGCACTTCCCGGTCGCCTTGCCCGGTCGCGCTCGGTGAGCCGCACCAGTCCCACGCGGGCCCCGCAACTCCCCCCCGAACCGGTCGGTGAACCGCTTGGTGATCAGGTGCGGCCGGGTGATCGCGCTGCCCACGACCACGGCCTGGGCTCCCAGGTAGAGAGCCTTCATCGCGTCCTCCGGGGCGTAGATGCGGCCCTCCATCACCATGGCCACGTCCTGGCCGAAGTCGCGACACATGCGTGCGAACTCCCGGTAGTCGGCGGTCTCGATGTGCGCGGTGTCCGGGGTGTAGCCGCGCAAGGTGGGGCCGGCCGATCAGGGGGAGGTCCACCTCGGCCTTGATGGCCCGGATCTGGTCGGAGCGTCAACGCCGGGACACCCGTGTCCCGGCGTTGGACCGGGTCAGCCCAGCGTCTCGAGCAGGTAGGCGAACAGCACGTCCCCGGATCGCTGGTTGAAGGCGTGCAGCTCCTCGGCCGACGCGGTCACCTGGTCGCCGGCCAGCCGGTCGAGCAGCGTCGTGCAGATCATGGCGAACTTCGGGAAGCCCCAGTGGTTGAGGTAGCCGGCCAGCATGGCGCCCTCCATCTCGATGTTGCGCACGCCGGCCGCGTGCACCCACTCCAGCCAGGCCTGCTTCGACTCGGGGGTGTGCACCCGCACCGCACCGTCGAGGCGGTGCTGCTCGAGGTAGAACTCGTGGGTGGCCACGGTGCGCCCGGCGGCGATCGGGATCCCGGAGCCGACGCTGGCAGCCACGATCGCGTCGGCGACGTCGGCCGGGAAGGTCCCGTCGAACCAGTGCTCGCCAGTCATCCCGTCGAGCACCCGGTAGGGCTTGAGATCGGCCAGCACGCCCTCGGTGCTGACCACGACCGTGCCGCCGGGCAGGCCCACTCCCCCGCTTGTGCCCACGCGCGCCCAGAAGACCTCGGCCATCGCGGCGTGGTTCCCGCCCTTGAGGGCGAACACCATCTTCATGAGCTCCTGGATCGCGATGGACGCGCTGGGCATGCCCATGCCGTGCGAGGCGAACAGCACCCCGGCGCAGTACCGCGTGACGAACCGCTCCTCCTTGGGCAGGGCGATGATCGGGGCGTCGTCATGCAGCGCGCTCCAGCGCTGGGCGAACTCGAGGATCCGGTCCCCGGACCCGGCCACGATCACCGCGCGCACGTCGCGGAACTGCGCGAGCAGCGGGTCGTCGCTGGCGGTGCCGAAGTGGTAGTACACGTCGGGGTAGGCCCCGGCCAGCACCCCGTCGAGGAAGTCGTGGTTGATGTTCTCGTCGCGCATGGGTCCACTCTGGCAGGCCGGTCCGCCGGCGGCTCAGTCGACGTCGCGGCGGCGCAGCAGCGCGACGGCAACCAGCGAGACCACCACGACGATCGCCGCCAGCACGCCCAGGGCCCGTCCCGGGCCGATCCAGATCTGCCCCGGGCCGACCAGCGGCACCACGTCGGTGTACTCCAGGGTCTCATAGCCCCGCTGCGAGGCCCCCCGGTCGACCGTCCACGCGATGCCGCCCCCCAGCCAGGCCGCGGCGTTGGTCTGGATCAACCACTGCGAGCCCCACGACCACAGCCCCTGGATCACGGACTCCGCGACGAGCACGAACGCGATGGTGGCCCCGATCGCCCAGCCGGTGCTCCGGGTGGCCATGGCCACGGCGAAGGCGCCGGCCGCGGCCAGCCCGGCAAGGGGCAACCAGCGCAGCGCGAGCTCCCGGGCGGCGGCCAGGTCCGCCGCAACCAGGTCGCCGCTGCCGTCGTAGAGCACGAAGCCCGGGTCGGGTCCGTGCTGCCCTGCGATGAGGGCACCCAGGCCCAGCCCGACTGCCAGCAGGATCGCCACGATCACCACGGCCAGCACGACGACGACGCCCATCCGGACGGCGAACACGCGCATCCGGCGCGGCTCCCAACTGAAGAGCAGACCCATCGTGCGCGCACTCCACTCGGCACCACCGGCCGACGCAGCGATCATCAGGCAGACGGCCAGACCGAGTCCGCCGGCGAGGTTGAGCAGGCCGGACATGGCGCTGTTGTCGAACGGCCGCTTGTCCAGCATCCAGACCGCGTTCGACAGGGCGTCCTCGCGGGTCGGTTTCCAGCAGGCACCCGCCCGCTGGTCCTCGGGGATCGACGGATCGGCCAGGCACTCCTCGTACCACTGCATCTGCTCGGCCATGAACCGGTCGGCCGCGCGGTCGAGCTCGGCCTGGCCGACCGTGGCAGTGGTGGCGAACATGATCGCCGCGACCCCGGTAACGGCCAGCAGGGCCAGCAGGGTCAACCAGCGCAACGAGCGCCGCGAACGGGCGCGCAGGAACTCAGAACGGATCAGCGCACCCAGCTTCGGGGCTCCGGTGGTGGATCGGTCCACGACAGACGTGCTCATGAGGCCACCCCCTGGCTACCCGCAGGACCAGCCGCCGGGCTCCCGCCGGGCCCGGGTGGGGCGCCGGGCCCGCTCGGCCCGGCCGTCACGTCCCCAGTCAGCTCGAGGAACGCGCGCTCGAGGTCAGGTCGCACCGGGCTGATCGCCGCGGCCCACAGCCCCGCCCCGCCGAGCAGCCGGTTGACCAGGGCCCCGTCGGAGCTGTCCACGAGCAGGGCACTGGGCCCGGTCGGGGTCGCCGCCACGCCCTGACCGGCGAGCACCTCGATCGCCCGCAGCTCGGGCGCGCCCGACGGGTCCGCCCCCTCGGCGAACCGCACGTCGAGCCGGTTGCCGGACCCGGCCCGCGCCAGCACCTCGGCCACCGAACCGGTGGCCACGACCGACCCGCGGTTGAGGATCGTCACGGCATCACAGACCGCCTCCACCTCGGCGAGCAGGTGGCTGGACAGGAACACCGTCGTGTGCCCGTCAGAACCGAGGCGACGGACCAGCTCGCGCACCTCGACCATCCCGGCGGGGTCCAGGCCGTTGGTCGGCTCGTCGAGGATGAGCAGCTGCGGGGACTTCAACATCGCCGCGGCGATCGCCAGGCGCTGACGCATGCCCAACGAGTAGCCCTTGACCCGGTCGTCGGCCCGGTCGGCCAGGCCGACCTGTTCGAGCAGCTCGTCGACGCGGGTGCTCGGCAGCCCGGCCAGAGTGGCCAGGATCCGCAGGTTGCGCCGGCCGGTGAACGCGCCGAACAGCTGCGGGGACTCGACCAGGGCGCCGACCGAGCCGACCACGTCGGCCAGCTGGCCCGGCACCGGGGCGCCGAGGACCTTCACCGAGCCGGAGTCCGCGGACACCAGGCCGAGCAGGATGCGGATCGTGGTGGTCTTGCCCGACCCGTTGGGCCCCAGGAACCCATGCACACCGCCGCGCGGGATCGCCACGCTCACGTCGTTGACGGCCACCGTCCGGCCATGGCGGCTGCGATATGTCTTGCGCACGTCAGCCAGCTCGATCACCATGCGGCCCACCCCCTCTTCCTCACCGGGAGTATGGACCTGCGAGAGCCCGCAGGCCGGCACGGCGCGCAGGCGGACTCAGAGGCTCAGCAGCCCGCGGGAGCTCATCTCCACCACCCGGTCCATCCCGTGCTCGTAGAGGCGCTGCGCCCGGGTCCCGCGCAGGGCCCACAGCGCATGCGCCGAGCCCCAGGCCACCTCGCGCGCCTGCTCGATGGCCCAGGCTCCCAGCTGGTCATCCACCTCGCCGAACGCATCGTCGAGATCGTCGAGCAGGCCGACGAGCAGGGCCTGCTTCACGATGGGCTGTGTGGTGGCCAGGATCTCGTTGATCGTCAGGAAGTCCGCGCGCCGCCCTGCGTCGTCCAGGTCCCCGCCGAACTCGAGGGTCGTGGTCACCAGCGCGCGGGGTAGGTCGTAGCCGATGTGCGCGTTCATGCCGGCCAGGGCGAACTGCAGCAGGCTGGCGCCGGTGCGTTCACGCGCGGCGATCAGAGCGGTCCAGCAGCGTGGGGCGCGACCCGGATCGGACTCGTGGCAGTCCAGCGCGTCGAAGTACAGGTCGGCGAAGTTCACGTCGAGGCGGTCCATGAACTCGCGGTCTCGGAACCGATGCTCGCCCAGCGCTCGGGCCACCTCGAGGGTGGTCGTGAGGTACATGTCGTTGAAGGCCCGCACGCCGTCCCGCGCGGGCAGGCTCGCGGACAGGTCGGTCATCTGGGCCACCACGTCGGCCACGGTGGGCGAGGGCACGCCCAGTGCGCCGGCGCGCGCCTCGTGCGCCTCGTGGGCCATGGCCACCTCCGGATCCGCGCCGAGCCGTCCCGGGAGATCCCCCCGGGACCTTGTCCGCAGGCTACCGTGCGCCGTCCACACGGGGCCCGGGCAGCGGTGGTGGGACGGACCCGCAAGACTGCCCCCATGGACGCCTCCGGATGGAACGACCGCTACTCGGCCAGCACGGTGTGGTCCGGCCAGCCCAACGACGCACTGGTCGACCTTGTCGGCGGCCTCGGACCGCGACCGGCCAACGATCTCGGCGCGCATCGCGCCCCGCTGGCCCTGGACCTGGGCTGTGGCGAGGGCGCGGACTCGGCCTGGCTGGCCGGGCAGGGCTGGGACGTCGTCGGGGTGGACTGGTCCGACGTCGCCCTGGACCGGGCCCGCACCGCCCTGGCCGGCGCGGGCCTCGCAGCCCGGTTCGTGGTCGATGACCTCACCGACGCGCAGGCGCTGGCCGCCCTGTCAGCCACCGGTACCTTCGACCTGGTCACCGTGGCCTACCTGCATCCCGAGCCCCCGGATCGGGACACGATCTACGCCCATCTGGCCGGCCTCGTGGCCCCGGGCGGGCACCTGCTGGTGATCGCCCACGACCCCGAGCACGGCCTGCTCGGCTTCGGCGGACCGGACCAACGGCGCCTGATGAGCCCCGCGGACGTGCTGGCTGCGCTGGCCCCACCCACCGGCTTCGAGGTGCTGGTCAGCGAGGTGCGACCCCGGTTCGTCGACGACGTGGTCGTCGCGATGGACTCACTGGTCCTGGTCCACCGACTCGCCTGACCCGCGGCCAGCACCGCGGCCCACCGGGCGCCGGGCGCGTGCATCTGGCAGGACCGACGCCGTGCTCAGCGCGGTGGTCCGGCCTTCTGGCTGCCGGCCGCGCGTCGCACGTCGTCGATCTGCTCGGCCGTGCCAATCACGATCACCACGTCACCCGGGGTCACCACCGCGTCCGGGGAGGGGTTCGTGCGGAACACCCCGGCCTCGCTCTGGCGCAGCGCGAGCAGCATGGCTCCGTCGCCCTCGTGCAGGCGGGCCTGGCGCACCGAGGACCCCGCCAGCGGGGAACCCTCGTGGACGACCACCTGCTCCAGGCGGAACTCCACGTCCTCGTCGTGCATCGCGACGTCGAGGAAGTCGGTCACGTGCGGCTGGAGGGCGAACGCCGCGATCCGGTTGCCGCCGATCCGCTGCGGGTTGACCACCCGGTCAGCACCGGCGCGCAGCAGCTTCTGCTCGGTGTCGTCCACGCGGCTGCGCGCGATGATCACCAGGTCGGGATTCAGAGCGCGGGCGGTCAGGGTGACGAACAGGCTCGAGGCGTCGGTGTCCAGCGTGGCCACCAGCACCTTGGCCCGGTCCACGCCCAGCCGGCGCAGGAAGTCGTCGCGGGTCGCGTCGCCCTCGAGGTTCGGGTACGGGCAGTCCTCGAGCCGATCGCCGTCGCTGTCACACACCACGACCGACTGGCCGGACTTGCGCAACTGATGGGCCGCGGCCCGGCCGACCCGACCCCACCCACACACGATGGCGTGGCCAGTGAGGGTGCTGATCTGCTTCTCCATGCGGCGCCTTCCCCATTCGTTGCCCGCGAAGCCCTCGATGAAGTAGCCCAGCAACGAGGTCAGCGTGTAAAGGGTCACCCCGACGCCGACGATGACATAGCCGATCGTGAACAGCTTCTCCGCGGAGCCGAACGGCTGGACCTCACGGAACCCCACGGTGGTGATCGTCGTGACAGCCTGGTAGGAGGCATCGAGCACTGAGAAGCCCAGGGCTGCGTATCCCAGTGTCCCGACGACGATCACGCCGGCCAACGCCCAGAGCGCGCGCTGCAGCTGGCGGGTCACCGCCGCACGATCAGATACAGCCACGAGGCGCATTCTGCTGGCTGGGCTGGCCCGAGCGCGCGGCGCGGGGCAGGTCATCTCAGGACGCGTCGGCGTCCGTGGGCTCCATCGGGGTCGGTTCCAGGTGCTCGAGGGGCACGTCGGCGTCGGTGATCCCGGCTGCCAGCGCCGCGGTCGCGTACAGCGCGGTCGAGAGCAGGGACAGCACGAACAGCGCGGCCAGGGGAGCGGCGAACGCGCCGTACTGCGGCTTGTCCAGGGACCAGGCGACGATCAGCCCGAGCAGCGCCTTGATGACGGCCACGACGACCGCACCGATCATGCTGGCGATCAACCGGGCATGCGTGGGCGGGCGGATGCCACCCATGCGCCCGAGCAGCAACCACAGGATGAGCACGTCGACGGCGAACCCGACCAGCAGTCCCACCCCCTGCAGCAGCGTGACGACCGGGCCGCCCTCGATGCCGATGACCTCCAGCGCTGGGCGCAGCAGCGTGGAGGTCAGGCTCGCCGACGCGAACGAGACCACGACCAACGGCGCGATCATCACCAACGTCACCAGGTGCCGAGCCTTCGCCGCGGGGAACGAGCGCGGGTCCGGCGGTGCCCCGAGCACCAGGTGCATCGCGCTGCTGGCTCCCCCGACCGCACCGAGGCCGGCGTAGAGCAGCAGGACCAGGCCGATGAGTCCGGCGGTGCGGCCGGTGGAGCGCAGTTGCGCGGGGTCGATGCCCTCGTCACCGACCAGGCCCGGCAGAGCCTCGCTCACAGCGTCGGTGAGGGTGGCGGCCAACTGGTCGGATCCGACGATGGCAGCCACGCCGTAGCCCAGCGCCAGCAGGGACAGCAGGGCCAGCAACAGGTAGTAGGCAGTCCCGGCGGCGAGAAGGCCGACGTTGGCGTACGAGTAGCGGCGCAGGGCCCGGTAGCCGATCCCGCCCACCCGCGTGCCGTCGAGGCGCTCGGCCCAGGCCGGGACCTCCTTGGGTGCCGGGTCGATGGGCGTGCCGGCGATCGGGGGCGGGGCTGCGCTCATTGGCATGACGGTAGCGCTCGCATGGGACTCGGGCCATGGCCGCGGCTCGGGGTGGCCGTGGGTTCGCCGCTGAAGTTCGCGGGCCGGCGGTGCGGGACAGGCGCAGGTATCGTGACCTCACTATGGAGATCCTGCGCATCCTCGGGAACATCATCTGGTTGATCATCGCAGGCTGGGTGATCGCCCTCGGGTTCGCCGTCGCGGGCGTCATCATGTTCATCTTCATCATCACGATCCCCTGGGGGATCGCGTCGTTCCGCCTGGCCAACTTCGCGCTGTGGCCGTTCGGGCGCACGACCGTGTCGAACCCCGAGGCAGGGGTGCCCAGCCTGATCGGCAACATCCTCTGGATGATCTTCGCCGGCTTCTGGATCGCCATCGCCCTCGTCGGCTACGGGATCGGCCTGTGCCTGACGATCATCGGCATCCCGTGGGGCCTCGCGGCGTTCAAGATGGTGCCCCTGGCGCTGTTCCCCCTCGGCCAGCAGATCGTGGCGATCTCGTCCCTGGCTGCACCGGCCCCGATGGCTCCCGTCCAGCCGATGCCGCCGGCGGCGTACTGAGCCAGCCGGCCCCACCCGCCCACCCACAGCAACCGCGCCGGGCACCCAGCCCGGCTGTTCACCCCCGCGGCAGGAGGCGAACGACCCGCGCCCACCCGGCCCGCGCTACCGTGGCGCCATGACGCAGCGCGAGTACGACGTGGTGATGTTCGGGGCGACCGGGTTCACCGGGCAGCTCGTGGCCCAGCGCCTCCTGGAGCGCGCACCGGCGGGCACGCGGATCGCCCTGGCCGGGCGGTCGTTGGCCAAGCTGGGCGCCGTGCGCGACTCCCTCGGCGAGGGCGCGGCGCAGTGGCCGCTCCTGCTGGCCGACTCGGACAACCGGGCCACGATGACCAAGCTGGCCCGGTCGACCACCGCCGTGGCCACCACCGTGGGCCCGTTCCTGCGCCATGGCCTGCCGCTGGTCGAGGCGTGTGCCCGCGCGGGCACCCACTACGCCGACATCAATGGCGAGGTGCTGTTCATGCGCGCCGCCATCGACGGCGCCCACGACCTGGCGGCGGAGTCCGGGGCGAAGATCGTGGTGGCCTGCGGCTACGACTCGCTGCCCTCGGACCTCGGCGTCCTGGTCCTCCACGAGGTCGCCGGCGAGCTTGCCCGCACCATGCTCCTGGTCAAGGACACCCGCGGCGGGGCCTCGGGTGGGACGGTCGCCACGATGCGCCTGGTCGCCGAAGCCGCCAAGTCCGACCCGGCGGCGCGCGCGCTGCTCGCCGATCCCTACGCACTGTCCCCGGACCGCGACGCCGAGCCCGACCGGAGCGTCGAGGGCTACGACAGCGACGAGTCCGATCTCGCCCACGCGGTGCACGACCCCGAGCTCGGCTGGCTCGGCCCGTTCATGATGGGCCAGATGAACACCCGCGTGGTCCGGCGCTCCAACGCGCTGCTGGGCTACCCCTACTCCGACCAGTTCCGCTATCGCGAGTCGATCGCCTTCGGCGAGGGGGTCGGCGCCCGGGCCAAGGCGACCGGGCTGGGCGCGGGGATGGGTGCGCTGGGCGCGGCCCTGGGGTTCGGCCCGACGCGCTCGGGCATCGGGATGGTGCTGCCCAAGCCAGGTGAGGGGCCCAGCGCCGAGGAGCGCGCCGCGGGTCGGTTCACGATGGAGATCCATGGCTGGACGCCGGCCGACGCCCACTACGTGGCCACCGTCTCGGCGCAGGGCGACCCCGGCTACGCGGTCACGTCGCTGATGCTCGCCGAGTCGGTGCTGTTCCTGGCGTCCGGCAGCCCGGACCTGCCCGAGGGCGCGGGCGTGCTCACGCCCGCCACCGCCCTAGGCCTGCCGATGGTGGACCGGCTGCGGGCCGCCGGGATGACATTCGAGGCCGGCCCGTGGGTGGCACCCGAGTCCGCCCCTGGTGGCGAGGACGTAGCCGAGGCCGACGAGCACACCGACGACTCCTCCGGCTGACCCGTGTGCAGGCTGTTCTGATCCGGCCACATGTGCCCGGTTTCAGCCGCTGGCTGGCCGGATCCGCACCTTCCCACCACCGCTGGTGGCGTGCGCAGGCCTACAGGTCGGCGGTCATCGGGCCCATGAGCCGGGGCAGCCACGGCTGGGCGGCCTCGAGCTGACCGGCGAGGGCGAACAGATGCTCCTCGGCGCCGAACGCACCGGCGAACTGCACGCCCACGGGCAGGCCGGTGGCGGTCCAGTGCAGCGGGACGCTCATCGCCGGCTGGCCGGTCATGTTCCACACCTGCGTGTTGGCGGCCTTCTCCAGGGAGTGCGCGGCCAGCTGGGCCAGCACCGCGCGCAGGGCGGGTCCGACGTTGACCGGCAGCGTGCGCAGGGCCCGCAGTGCGACCTTCTCCACGGAGGTGGGCGCGAGCTCGCCGACCCGCACCGGTGGGTGCGGCATGGTGGCCGACACGTGGACGTCGACCTGGTCGACGAACAGTGAGCCCAACCGCCGGGTGGTCTGCGCGATCAGCGCCAGGGCCACCTCGAGGTCGCGCGCGGACAGCACCTGGCTGACCTGGCTCAGGAACCAGGTGGGGCCCTCGAAGTCCTCGGCGCGCGGCGCCCGGCCCGTCATCCGCTCGGTGTCGGCGACCTCCATCCCCACGTAGGCAGCCACGATCGTCAGGTAGGCGTGCGCCAGGCCCTCGCGGTCGATCGGCAGGTCGAGCTCGATCACCTCGTGGCCGAGGTCGGCCAGGAGATCTGCGCTGCGCTCGACGGCCGCGGCGCACTCCGGGTCCGTCGTGGCACCGAGCATCGAGGCGGTGGAGAACCCGATCCGCAGCCGGCCAGGATCGCGGCCCACGGCGGCCAGGAACGCGCCGTTGGCAGGTGCCGCATACGGTGCCCCGGTGTCCGCTCCCTGGGTCGCGTCGAGGAAGGCGGCGCTGTCGCGCACGGTGCGGCTGACGACGTGCCGGGCGACCAGGCCGTTCCACGACTCCCCCTCGTCGGGGCCCAGCGGGGTGCGCCCGCGCGAGGGCTTGAGTCCGAAGAGCCCACACGCCGACGCGGGGATCCGGATGCTGCCGCCCCCGTCGCCGGCATGGGCGACCGGGACGATCCCCGCGGCCACTGCGGCCGCTGACCCGCCGCTGGACCCACCGGGAGTGTGATCCGGGTGCCACGGGTTGCGCGCCGGGCCGCGCAGCTCGGACTCGGTCACGCCGAAGATCCCGAACTCGGGGCAGTTGGTCTTACCCAGGAACACCACGCCGGCGTCCCGGTAGCGGGCGAACAGCTCCGAGTCGTGGTTGGGCACGTAGTCGGCCAGGGCGCGGCTGGAGAAGGTGCACGGCTCGTCGGCCAGGAACCCGTCCATGTCCTTGACAAGGAAGGGCACCCCACGCATCGGCCCGTCGGGCAGGTCGCTGCCCGCTGCCGCCCGGGCAGCCTCGTCCATCCGGTGGACCACCGCGTTGAGCGTGGGATTGACCACCTCGATCCGAGCGATCGCGGCCTCCACCAGCTCGGTCGGGCTGACCTGCTCGGTGGCGACCAGCTCGGCCAGGTCGAGGGCATCGTGGGCGGCGTACTCGTCATGGCGCATCCCGCCATCATGCTCGCGGCGGGCGCTCGGATGCCTGCTCGTGACCTCCTGTCGGTCACCGGCCGCGGCCCGGCGGGAGCCACCCACCACAATGGGTACGTGCCCGATGCCCTGTACCTGATCCCCGGCGTGCTCGCCGCGGCCCTGGGTGGGGAGTTCTTCGTCCGAGGGACGGTGGGTGGGGCCACCCGGGCGCGGATCGCCCCCGGGATCATCGCCGCGACCGTGGCGGCCTTCGCCACGTCCAGCCCTGAGCTGTCCGTTGCAATCAACTCGGCGACGGCCGGCAGCCCGGAGATCGCCCTGGGCGACGTGCTGGGCAGCAACGTGGCCAACGTGGGCTTCGTGCTGGCCATCGCGATCCTGTTCGGCGGGTTGACCGCCCGGCGCGAGGACATGCGCCGCGACGTGCCCGTGGCGCTCGGGGCGCCCGTGGTGCTGTTCGGCCTCGGTCGTGACGGGGAGATCAGCCGCGCCGATTCGGTGCTCCTTCTGCTGGTGTTCGTCAGCTGGCTGACGTGGGCGGTGGTGCAGGCCTCCCGGGAACGCAGTGCCGTGGCCGCGGACCCCGAGGCGCGCAGCATCGGACAGGTGCTGCGCGATGGCCTGCTCGGCCTGGCCCTGCTGATCCTGGCCGGACGGCTCATCGTGTGGGCAGCGGCTGACTTCGGCCGGATCCTCGGGTGGGACACGTTCACCGTCGGGGCGGTCCTGGTGGCGGTGGCCACCTCAGCGCCCGAACTGGCCACGGTGGTGGCCGCTCGGATCCGCGGTCACGATGACGTCAGCGTAGGGACGGTGCTCGGCAGCAACATCTTCAACGGCCTGCTCATCATCGGCGTCGCGGCCGCCATCCACCCGATCACGGTGCCGCGGACCGAGTCCACCGTGGCCATCGTCTTCGGGATCCTGACGATCCTCATGCTGTTCCCCGGCAAGTCCGGGCGCCTGCCCGCCCGGCGCGGGGTCCTCCTGCTGGCCACGTACGCGGCCTACCTGTGGACGGCCATCGCCGTGCATGCGGGCGCCGGCTGATCGACTGCTGGCGCCCGCATGCGCGCACTGCTTCCCTAGCGTCCGGTCCGGGCCACGATCTCCTCGAGGACCTGCGCCTCGGACTCGGTCGCCAGCCCCTGCAGCGCTGCGCGGCAGGCGGCCGAGGAGTCCCCGGCCTGCTCCAGACGTGTGGCCAGGGCGTGCGCCACGTCGGTGATCAGGCTGATCATCTCGTTGATGTGCAGGTCGGCCCACGGCAGCTCACGGCTGGCCACGGCTCCGAACGGCCGGCCCCGGACCAGCCCGAGGGCCGTACTCAGCTGGGCTGTGTCGCCCGGGTCGGCCAGGCCCAGGGCGGCCAACCGCTGGAAGTCAGCCCAGTCGGAGGTGACCTCGGGGCGCAGCCGCAGGCGGTTGTCGGTCTGCGTGAACGGCATCAGGTAGGGCTCGCCCTCGGCCGTGCGGCCCAGCCAGGTGCGCGCCCGCGAGACCATCTGGCGGCCGGTCTGCGGGTTGGACCTGCGCCCCGGCCAGAGCGCGCTCTGGAACTCACTGGACCGGGAGTCCGGGTTCAGGCAGACGAAGGCGGCCGCCTCGGCCAAACGACCGAGCCGGGTCGACTCCGCCCGACCGTGGGCGTTCTCGACCCTGATCTCGCCGAGCAGCAGGATCCGGGGCGCCACAGTCGCGGGCGACCCGGTCGACGGGACCTCGTCCTCGAGCCCGGTGTCCTCGGGTGCAGCGCCACGGCCGCGCAGGTCGATCACCTTGGGAGCTCGGCGCTCGGCTGGGGCCTCGAGGCGTCCCGGTGCGACCGTGTCGGTAGGAACGGTTCGAACGACCGGAGGGGCTGGAACGGCCGGATCGGTCGGATCGGTCGGATCGGTCGGATCGGTCGGGTCGGTCGGGTCGGTCGGGTCACCGGACGCTACCTCGGGGAGGTCCGTGCACTGCAGGGCTTCGACGAGGTCGTCGGTCGAGGTGGCCGACGCCGACTGCGCGGCCAGGGCCTCCCGTTCGGGCAGGAGCAGGACGTGCCCCGCCTCCAGCACGGACAAGGTGGCACCGGCACCGCCGGTGGGCTCCGTGGTGATGAGCGCGCATCCCGCATGCGGGGGCACGTGCACGCCCAGCCCGCGGTCGGCCAGGACGACGAGCAGCGGGTCACGCCCCGGCTGGTGGCCGGCGCGCTCCAAGGTGGTTCGCACCGCCGCCGCCACCCGGATCGGGTCCGGGTCGACCTCCAGGGCCCCGGGTTCCAACCCGTCGGCGATCCGGGCGTCGGCCAGGCACAGGATGCGCTCGGTGCTGCGGCCGGCCGGGCCCAACCCCAGGTCGGCGGCCACCGCGCGCAGCACGTCCCCGACGAGGGCCTCGGGGCCAGTGACCGCCAGCGTCCCCGCGGATTCGAGGTTGAGCAGCACGGTCTGGTCCCCGCTGAAGCCCAGCGTGATCAGGCCCGGGAAGGCCGCAGGCAGATCCAGCTCCTCGTCGGGCAACCCGCAGGGCAGCAAGGCGGGATCGAGGACCCATCGGCTCGGGTCCTGCGACCTGAACGGGACAAGGACCTCCCCCGCGGAGGAGGCCAGATCAAGGGTCACAGATTCGGGCGTGCTGCGCACCAACCGCACATCGGGCACGGCGATACCGGTCCGGACCGACTCAGCCGCCAGATGCGCGAGCGCCCGGGTCAGCAGGGCTGGCCCCGGCTCGTGGGCCGCAGCACGGGCGACCTGCTCGGCAGCCAGCGCGCCGGTGGAGGGCCGCGGCAGCTGCTCGCCCGGCCTGCGCCCACGCTGGAACTGCCGGCGCCGACGGACCAGCTCGGCACCGAACCCGAGCAGCACCAGCGCTCCCAGCGCACCCCCGGCGGGCAGTGCCAAGGAGGCTGTGGCGGGCTCGAGCGACTGCGACTGCGACTGCGGCTGCGGCTGCGGCTGCGGCTCGGCGGGCGCCGCCGACAACTGGAGCGAGGGGGTCGTGGCCGCGGGACTGGTCGGACTCCCCGGCGCCGGCGCAGCCCCGACCACGGCCCGTTCCAGCTGTGGCATCGGCGCGTGCGGCGCAGGTGTCTCCGGGTCCGACGGCTCGCGGGCAGGGCTCGCCGGCGGCGCGGGAGTCAGGTCCGCATCGTCGCTGCTACCCACGGAAGGCCCGGCAGTCAGCTGCTCGGAACGATCGAGGCGCCCCGCCCGATCGATGGGTCCGACCTCCGCCGCGACGGACGCGTGGTCGTCATCCGGACTCGACTCGGCCGGGCTCGACTCGGCCGGGCTCGACGCATCCGGGCTCGGCGCATCCGGGCTCGGCTCAGCGCCTGGGCCCATGGCCGCCGCCGGCTCTCCTGCGGATCCGCTCGCCGCCGTCCCTTCTCCCGGAAGCTCCAGGACCCAACCGGGCAGGATCAGGTCGGCTTCCGAGAGCGTGCGCCCATCAGGCTGAAGGTCGCCCTCGTTGAGTTCGACGATCTGCTGGTAGCGCAGCGGATCACCCAACTCGTCGTCGGCGATCTGCCACAGCGTGTCGCCGCGGATGACCCGGTGACGCTCGGGACGTGGCGCATCGCTGGTCGCGTCCGCGGGCAGGGTCAGGGTCCAGCCCGGGTACAGCCGACCGTCCTCGCCCAGCGCACGACCGTCGGGCTGGGCGACTGCCCGGTTGAGGGCCAGGATCTCGACGAACCGCTCCCCCGACCCCAGATGCTGCTCGGCCAGCAGCCAGAGGGTGTCGTGGCGGACCGTGGTCACGCTCGGACCGGGGGCCGCTGCCTTCGTCGCCTGCGCCGCTCGCACCGTGTCCTGGCCGAGGTCGCCGTGTGCTGCCGTCGCCGCTGGCCCCGCCGGGGGCTGCCCACCGGGGTTGACGAATCCCGCGGTCACGACCGGCGCGACCATGGCGCTGGCCAGCCCCGGCACCTGCGTGGACGGCCCGATCGCGGCGGCAGGGGCGCCCACCCCCGTGCTCGAGGTTGCGGCGAGCAGCACCACGGCCACCAGGCCCGCCACCCAGCGCTGCGGCCCCGCGAGCCCAGGCAGGCTCGGGGTCGGCACGCGCCGGACCACGGCCGTCACCTCGAGGGCCACGCTGGCCACCAGCACCGCCCAGGCAACCCACGCCAGCATCAGCAGGAGCACCAGCAGGGCACGGCCATCGTCTGCCCGCACCCAGGCGCTCGGGGCCAGCGCGCCGACATCGATCGGCAGGGCCGCGCCGAGTCGGGTCAGCAGCAGCGGCACACCTGCCACGAGCAGGCCCAGGACAGCCAACGCCGTCAGGGCACGCACTGCGCGCACGGTGGCCGACTCGGTCCGATCGAAGTCAGTGGTCATCGTCCTTCTCCTGTCGCCGAGTCGATGAGCGCCACCTCGGCGCTGCCCCGGACCGTGAACGACGGCATGCCGATCAGGCCGAGGAAGACCGTGGGCACAGAGGCCGTGGTGGTCACGCTGAGGCCCTTGCCGCCCTCGACGACGCGCGCCGAGCCCTGGGATCCGGCTGCCTTCAGGTAGGCATCGGCTGCGGCCAGGGCAGCGCGCCGGTCGACCGCGACCTCCCCGGCGCGCACCGCGCGCACGTCCACGGCCTGGGCCGCGGCTCGCGCAGCCTGGGCAGCGAGTCGGTCGGCCCGCTGCACAGCGCGCACCTTCGCCCCGCCGTCCACGACGAGCCCGGCCAGCGTGAGCAGTCCGAGCACCGCGATCGCCACGAACAGGGTGACCGCGCCGCGGTCGTCCCCAGCGGGCTGTGTGGGTGCCGAGCGGTTCATGACCGCCCCCGGTAGGTGTCCAGGGGGCTGGTCATCTGCGCTGACAGGGTGCGGGTCCCCGGCATCCCGGGAACCGCCAGTCCCGCCAACGGGACGGTGCATCGCACGGTCGCGGTCACACTGGCCGGCGACCCAAGGGCCACAGCGAACCCTGCGCTGTCCAGGTGGCTGGTCAACGGCTCGCAGGTGATCCCCTGCCGGACCAGGGACTCGTGGGCGGCCCGGTGCGCGCCGACCTGAGCCGCCCGCGCATCGCGCGCCAGGGAGGCTGCGCGCGCGGCCGAGGCCGCGGCCTGCTCGACCGCACTGCCCGCTGCGGTGATCCGACCGGCGACGATCACCAGGCCCAACAGCACCAGCAGGACAGGGGCGAGGATCGCCAGTTCGAGGGTCGCTGAGCCGCGGGCGGAGCCCCAGGTGGTGGGGCTCATGGTGCGCTGACCCTCTCGATGGGGCCCTCGGCGCGCTGCCGCACCGGCAGGCCAGGCATGCCGGGTAGGACGCTCAGGGCGCGACCAGTCACCTCGACGCGCAGCGAAGTGGCGTTGAGGGTGGCGGTGACGATCGGTGCGCGCAGGGAGTCGCCCGCGGTCGCGTCGAGGAACTCCTGCGCGCGCGCCCGGCCCGCCTGCGCGGGTGCTCGGAACGCTGTGCCGGCCGACACACCCTCCTGGGCCGCGCCGAGGGCGAGGCTGCGCGCGTAGGACCACAGCCCCACCTCGATGATCGTGAAGATCACCAGCAGCAGGACCGGCGCCAGGATCGCCACCTCGAGGGTGACTGACCCGCGCTCGGGCTGGCGCATCAGTTGATCTGATCGGTCCGGGACTTCACGGCGACGGTCAGCGTGGCCACCAGCAGCGTGGCCACCGTGATCAGGCCCAGGATCAGGATGACCAGTTCCAGGGTGCTGGCCCCACTCTCGGACCCCCGGTCCGTCCAGCCGGTGCGGACCCGGCCGGCCTTTGCCGACAGGACGGTCAAGGTCGTGTTCAGCAGTGCGTCCATCGTTGTTCTCCTCGTGATGCGTGTGCGTCGTGCGCTGGGACATGTGGGTCGGGCGGTCGGGCGGTCGTGCGGTGGAGCGGTCGTGCGGTCGTGCGGTGGAGCGGTCGTGCGGTCGTGCGGTGGAGCGGTCGTGCGGTCGTGCGGTCGTGCGGTGGGGCAGCGGTGGGGTCGTGCGCGCTCAGCCGAAGAGGATCCGCCAGAACGCCGGGAATCCGAGCAGGACCATGAAGGCCACGCCCAGCAGGGCCACGGGGATCGACATGCGCTCGCTGGCCTCGTTGGCTGCAGTGACCTCGGACTGGAGCAGCCACGTGCGCAGGGATGCCGCTCGGGCGCGCAGCGTCGGCAGGACGGCCGCGCCGTCCTCGCCGGACAGGCGCATGATGTCGGCGACATCGCCGAGCTCGGGCACGCGCAGCTCGGCGGCCAGGTCCGAGAGCTGCTGCCACGGGGTGCGGCCCTCCAACCGTGCGCGCAGCAGGGCGTCGCGGATGTGGCCGAATCCCGGCCCGCTGCCGATGGCGGCGGCCCGTTCGAGGGCCTCGACTGCGCCCGCGTCGGAGGCGCGCTCCAGGGCCACCAACTCCAGGTAGACGCAGACGGTGCGGCGCATCTGGACCCGGGCCACGCCTGCACGCCGGCGCAACTCCAGCTCGGGCAGGAACGACATGGCCACCGCAAGGCCCAGCGACGCGGCCAGCGGGATCACTACCGGCAGGGCCAGGCCGGCGATCGCCAGGATCGAGCTGATCAGCACCGGGAACACCAGGCCGACCGCGCCGTAGCCGATCTTGGTCACGGCCATCCGCGTGGCGGTGGTCCCCGTGATGGCCAGGTCAGCACGGTGACGCTCCAGGTGCAGGGCCTCGGCGAGTCGGGCCGCCGCCCGGCCGAGGGTGATCGAGCCCACCCCGGTCCCGGGTTCGAGGACGGGCGCTGGCGCGGCGCCGGTCAGCCGGGCGACCCCCGCGGCCAGGTCCGGGGCTGGGCGGGCCAGTCCGGCGGCGAGCAGGGTGAGCCCCAGCCCCAGCAGTGCGCCGGCCAGCATCACGGCGGTCATGACTGGACCCCCGACGACGTCAGGATGCGGGCGGGCTGCGTCGTGAGGGTCATGGCATTCATCCACCAGAGGGCGGCCGCGAAGAAGCCGAGCGTCGCGGTCAGGACGACCTGGCCGAGCAGGGTGCCGTAGGGCTCGGTGTAGCCGCGGTGCAGCGTCCCGGCACCGATGATCGCCAGGGTGATCGCCGTGACCGCCCGGGCCGTCGTGCGCGGCTTGGCGCGGTCAGCTTCGATCCGCCGGCGCGCGGCGACCTCCTCGCCCACGGAGTCCGCGATCGCAGTCAGCGCTGCGGCGACGCCCGGCCCGCGGCGTCGGGAGGCCAGGATCAGGGCCGCCACGACAAGGTCGGCCGAGGCATCGTCAAGATCGTCGGCGAAGCGTCGCAGCGCGGTCTCGGTGGGGGTGCGGGCGGCGATCCGGGCAGCGAGGGTGGCGACCTCGACGGCGATCGGCTCGGGCGCGCTGCGCGCCGCCGTGGTGATCGCCTGCTCCAGGCCGACACCGATGGCCAGCACGTCAGCCAACCGCCTGGTCCACTCCTCCACGGCCTCGACCCGCGCGATCGCGACCTCGGCCCGGCGTCCGCCCGCGGCCATGGCCGGAAGGCCGATCGTCGCGGCCGCGGCTCCCAGGCCCAGGGCCGGCCAGCCCGACATCGCCCAGACCCCGAGGGCCACCAGCGCGGCCACGGGCCAGCGCACCGCGTGCCAGCGCAGGTCCGTCGTGACCGCGCGCCGGTGCCGCGTGGCCGTTCGCTGGGTCCCAGGGGGCGTGCCCACCAGCCCGATGATGATCAGGGCGATGCCCCCCGCCACGACCCACGCAGCGACCCCTGCCAGCACCTGGGTGGCGGTCATCGCACTGTCCCGCTGCTCGCGGTGCGCACCGGGTCCAGGTGCCCGTGGTCCAGCAACCGCGCGTCGAACCCGGCGGCGATGAGGTCGGGCAGGCAGTGCGGCTGGTGCGCCGGGACGGCATGCCCGTCAGGCCCAGGGGTGAACACGGTGGTCACGACGGGTCGACCGGCCTCGCCGATGCCGTCCACCTCGAGCACCTCGGCGACGAACCGGTGCCGGGCGCCGCCGTTCTGGGCGTCATGGCGCAGGGTGAGGTGCACGACGAAGTCGATCCCGTCGGCGGCTGCCCGATAGGCGAACGTGTCGGTCATCCCGCCGCCCTGCTCCAGGCACAGGGTCACGATCCGGTCCAGCGCCTTGTGCGCCGACCGCGCGTGCAACGTGCACATCGACCCGTCGCCCACGCTCATCGCGTTGAGCATCGGCACGACCTCCGGGCCGCGCACCTCCCCCACAATGACTCGGCGCACGTTCATCCGCAGGGCATCGACGACCAGGTCCGAGAGCGAGACCTCCCCGGACGCCCGACCCGCAGCATCCCGCTCGGAGGATCCGACCCGGGCCTCCATGGCGACCACCCTCGGGTGCCGGTCGACGAGCTCGTGCAGGTGCAGCTCGTACTCGCGCTCGATCGTGGCGAATCGATCCATCGGCTCGAACTCGGCCGCCAATGCACGCAGGAGCGTGGTCTTCCCACTGTTCTGTGGTCCGGTGACGATGATGTTGCGCCCGGCCCGGATCGCCGCGGCGAGGAACCGCGCCACCGCATGGGACATCGAACCCCATGCGACCATCTGCGCCAGGGACACCTCGCGCACCCGATGCCGGCGGATGACCACCACCGGCCGCGGCGTCACCCACGCCATCGCCGTCAGGCGCGACCCGTCATCCAGGCGCAGCTGCAGGCTGGGGCTGGCCGTGGAGAAGGAGCGCTCCGCCTGACCCGTGCGCGTCGCCAGCGCCTGGATGAGCTCCACGAGTTCCGCATCCGAGTTGGCCACCGGATCTCCGCGGACCTCACGACCGTCGGCGTAGGCGATCCAGACCTGGTCGTAGCCGGTGACCTCGATGTTCTCGATGGACGGATCGTCGATGAGTGGCTGCAGTCGCCCCATCCCGAAGAGGGCGTCCATCACGGCGTCGGCGATCGCGAACTCCTCATCGACCGACCATGCCCGCGCTCCCGCGTGCACCCGCTCCCGGGCCCGCTCGACCAGCACCCCGGTGAGCAGGGCACGGGCGAGCTCCCGGCGAGCGCGCGGATCGGCCACGGGGGCGGCCCGCAGCCGGATCGCCAGGGCGTCGGAGACCTCACGGCGCACCTCAGCGACCAGGGCATGGTCCACGGCGGCTTCTGCGGCGGTCCAGGCATGCGTCGGCACCGCAGCCGGCCCGCGCGCGGGCTCCACGACCGGCACGACCTCGATGAGGCTTCTCATGCCCAGACCTCGGCTGCCTCGTCGCCACCGTCCAGGCCAGCACCCTCGAGCGCCGGACCACCCTCGCCCACGGGGCTCGACTCGCGCACCGGGCCTGGCTCGCGCACCGGACTCGACTCGCGCACCGGACTCGACTCGCGCACCGGACTCGACTCGCCCACGGCGCCGGCGAGCCTGCGCACGCTGCGGACGTACTCGCTGCGCTCGAAGGAGCGCAGCGGCGCCGCACCCTCGCTGTGGACCCGGGCCGCGGCAGTATCGAAGGCGAGGGTCCCGATCCAGGGGAGTCCGACGGCGTGGGCCACCTCGCGGGCCGAGTACGGCGACGGCGCTTCGACGACCACCACGCGCATCGTCGCCACGGACCAGGGCCAGCGGGCCACGAGCCGGTGGGCAGCCGTGACCGCCGGCAGGGTCGGACGCACGAGCAGCAGGGTCAGGTCGCTGTCACGCAGCCACGGCGGCTGCTCGTCGAATCGGTCCGCGCGGCCGGCGTCCACGAACAGGTCCAGCCCCGAGTCATCAGGGCCGGCAAGCAGCTCCGTCACCACGTCCCACGCCAGTGGCAGGGCAGCCGCGCGCGCAGCATCCGGCACCCCGGGGATGACCCGCGCCGAGCCGTCGTCGCGCAGGTGGACGCTCGCGGCATCCAACGCCTCGAGCGGCTCGACCCCCCGGGAGGTCGCCAGGGACAGCAGCCCCGCGCGGCTGGGCGCCGCCCCGCGCAGCACACCGGCGGCGGTATCCCCGCCGATCGGGTCGGCATCGAGGGCCACGGCACTGCGCCCGGGATGCACGCCCGCCCAGGCCATCGTCAGGGCCACGGTCGCAGTGGTCACCCCGGGTGACCCCTTGGCGCTGAGCAGGCTGATCACGGCCATGTCAGCGACCGCTCGGCTCGACGACGAGTGCCACGCGACCGTTGGCCGACGCCACCGCCAGGGCGGGCCCGGCCGCCTGAAGGGTGGTCACGTCGATGACTGTCACGCCGTTGACGTCCATCGGTCCCACCCGCACGACGGTCGCCGACGTGCCCGCGGTCGAGCCGGCTGTGCTGATCGGGGCGTCGGCATCCACGGCCAGGATCCGGTCACCGGGACGCAGCCCGCCGGCGGGCATCCGCTCGGCGTTGACTGCCACTGGGACGAGAACCCGACCGGGGCCGGGCTCGCCGGCGGGCTCGACCATGCCCTGTGCGAGGAGGGTGCCCGCCAGGAGCCGCGTGGTCGCGACCTGCCCGGACACCTCAGAGCGGGCGCTGGCCGGCAGCACCGCGACCCCTGGATCGACCGAGACGCGCGTGATCGTGAGGTCCTCGGCGAGCACCTGCTGGCCGTAAGCGATGTCGGTGCGCACGGCGAGCACCTCCTGCCGCTGCCCGGCTGCACCCACGAGCCAGACCACAGTGAGGGCGCCGAGGGAGGCCAGCAGGGCCCCGAGGCCCACCAGCCAGGGTCGCCGCCGGCCGCGGACCGGGGCGAGGCCCGGCAGGGACCCCGCACTCGACGTGCGATCAGTGTCGGTTGCGCGCGGCGCAGCCGATGTGGGCGCTGGCATGTCACTCCCTGCCGATCTGGGCGGTGCGTGGGTCCGAGGACCGGTCAGCCGCCGATGGTGCTGCCGGCGGCAGTGGCACGCAGCCCGGGGCAATGCCCGGCATCCTCGTGTCTCCCCGTCCCGGCCTGCGGGCGTGTCCGGGCGCGTGATGCGACACGCCGTGCAGGCGACCTCCCTGCATCTCGAACGGCGACATGATACGAAATGTCCTTTCTCTACACCAAATCCCTTATGGGTGGTATGGGCGCTATAGGGAGTTGACCAAGGGCCGCCACCCCACGAGCCACGTGCGCGGACCGTCGGACCACTGCCTGGTGGTGGCGCAGAGGGCAGCGTCCACGGCCGCGTCGGCGAGGACCTGCGGGCCGTGGCGGGCCGCCAGTTCCAGCACGCCGGGCCAGTCGTCGCCGCCGAGCAGGACGGCGGCGAGCCGGCGAGCCTGCCAGTGCGGCAGCCCGAGCCGCAGGGCCACCCACCGCCACGGCGTCGTGGGCGCTCGTCCGGTGTCGCCGACGACCCTGTCGGCCATGAGCGTGATCGCCTCTGCGGCCTGGTCGCGGTCCCAACCGGCGTCGACCAGTCGATCCACGAGCGTTGGGATCACGCGCTGCGATTCGTCGCTCGGGTCGGGAGTCGCTGGGAGGGTAGGGGCCACCGGCTGCCAACCTGCCGCGACGAGCTGGTCCATGGACACCCACCGACCAGCGGGGCCGCCGACCGGAGGGGAGGCCTGCGGCCCACGGGTCGGGCCCACCCCCGCGGGGCCCGACCACGGGCCGCGATCGGCCTCCCACTCCGCCCAGACAGCGCGCCGGACCGCCGCCCACACCATCCCGCCCGGGTTCTGCGCACTGCGCGCTGACGGCCGGCGCAGCGCATCCCACGCAGCCGACCAACCCGACGACGCCGCCTGCTGCGCGGCCGCTCCCCGCAGGCCCGAACGGCGCACGACCGGCATGACGACCGCAGCGCGGACGTGATCGAGCAGCTCCGTGCCTGCCGCGCCGTCCCACCCCTGTCGGTCGATGGCATCCAGCGCATCGCGGACTGTCTGCGGGTCGAGGTCCATGACGCCTCCCTTCTCCGGGACTCGGGCCGATCCGATCTCGGCGGCCGGGGCAGACAGTGCCGGAAGGGTGTTGCCTGAACCGTTGCCGGCTCAGCCGGGGTGGCCCCCGAGGAGCGCCGACAAGTTCAGGTTCGAGCCGGGCACAAGCCTCTGACCTGCATTGACATTGATCCGGACGGCCGGCAACGACTCCTGCGCACAGCCCTGAGGGCCGGGCTGCCGACGGCTGCCCGGCACCCCGGACCGCGTCGCATTGCCGGGACCGGCCGGCAACACGGCAATCGGGTGCGGCAACCGATGGTGCGTGCCCGGCAACGACCCAGGGCGGGTGGGCGTTGCCCGGCACGGCAGGTCGAGGCGTGCGGGCAGCACTGGACTCCATGTCAGCCCGCACCCGCGGGCCCCGACTTCCCCGGAGGACCCGATGAATCCGCCACTGAGCGCCGTGACCCCATCGACGCGCACCGAGCCGCGCACCGACCTGCCCACCGACCTGCCCGCGACCTGGGTGGGCCTGCGCACCGCCCTCGTCCAGACCTGTCAGATCGCCGATGCGCTCCGCGCGGCGCACCCGCTGGCCTGGGCTCCGGAGGTGCCCATGCTCTGCGCCACCGCGGCCGACGCACTGGCCACAGCTCGAGCCACAGTGCAGCCACCCCCGGCGCAAGCCGGCGCAGGGCACGCGAACAGCGACTCAGATCCGACGGTCCTGTCCCAGGCGGACCTGGCCGAGGCCCTGGCGCAGGCCATGGCACTGGCGGTCCAGGTCTTGGACAACCACGACGAGACCCTGACCTCCGACGACGTCCTGGCCATAAGCCACGCCGTCACGGCCCTGTGCAGCGCACGGGCGGCTCTGGGCGGAGCGCTGCGATGAGCGCCACGACGCCGCTCCCGATGCGAGCCCCTCGGGCGGCCGGCCGGACCACCTACGCGATCCTCACCGAGCGCGCCGCCCGGCGGATCGCGCGGGCGTTAGTGATCGCCCTGACCACGGGCGCAGACGCCCCCGCGAACGCAGACGTCTCCGCCGGCACCGCCGCCACAGCGGAGTCGGGCGGGTTCCTGGCCGCGCATCGGGATCTGGCCAGCGCGCTGGCCCACCTGGGCGGAACTCTGGGTGAGCCCGCTCCGCTGCTGCTCATGGCACCCTCGGACCTCCGGCGCTCGACGCGCCGACCTGCCGGCCGACCTACGGATCGTCGGTCCGGCGCGGACGGGGTCCGGGCGGTCACACCCCCGCCAGATCGTGTGGCGCCGAGCCAAACCCTGCTGGGAGAGCTCTCTGCCTACGGTCAGCCCAGGGACTCGGGACGTCCCCGCTCCGGTCGGGGGTCCGGCCGGAGACCTGGCAGGTGCAGCGCGGCTGATCCGAGCGGCCGCCGATCTCTGGGCCACGCACCACACCGCGCACGGCGCGCCACGGGGTCCAGGAGGCCTCCCGGATGCGGCACCCGGCGACCCTCGGGGCAGCCACCCGGCAGTGGAACCACCTGGTGGAGTTGGCCGCGGCCGCGGGAGCAACCGTCCTGGAACCAGCTGACACACCCGCCGACACCCCCACCGGCACCGTGCTCGGCACCCCTGCCAGCACCCTTGCCCGCACAGCTCTCAGCACCCCTGGCAGCACAGCAGCCGCTGCGGCCGTCGCCATCACCGTCGCCCCGCCGGCGGCGCTGGGACCCCTCGCGAAGGCACTGCCGACCCTTCCGCCTCCCGGCCCGGTCTCGGATCAGCCCCGGCACCACGAGGACTCGCTGCAGATCACGGTGGCCCGCCCCGGTGTCCGGCGGGGTCAGGGGCCGCTGACCGAACTCGGCGATCGGGTCGACCGCTTGCGGCACCTCGCCTGGGCGAATGCCACACCGGCGAGCACGACCTGCGAGTCAGGCACGCCCGCCATCGTCCTGGCCAATCTCGCCGCGATCGGCGTGGCCCTGAACTCCGCGGCCGCCCAGGCGCACCGGCGGGTCGCGGCCGGCGCCACTGGTCAGACCCACGCAGCCCACTGGCGCGCCGCGCAGGAGGCACGGGCAGCCGAACTCCTCTGGCGCGACGCTGCCGACCTGGTCCGTTGCCTGCGGACCCCGCACCCGCCCACGCACCCCGTCCAGGTGGAGCGCCTGGACATCCACGCCCTGCTCCGACGGATCCCGGCCCGCAGCACGGGCGCCGAGGCGGCGCGGGCAGCGTGGGCACTGACCCGGGTCGCGCAGGCCTACGCCGACGTCGCCGGGTACAACGAGGGCAGCCTTACGAGGACCCACGAGCAGGGCGATCTGATGCTGCTCGGCCGAGCCATCCCGACCGAGGCCCTGCCCCGCCGCTCCGACCTCCTCGCGGCTCGCCTGAGCGACCGGATCGTGCCCGCGCCGGTGCTGGTCGTCGACCGGTTGGTGGCCACCTACCAGGCGATCGCCGCCGCCTCCGACGGGGAGGCCAAGGCCGCTGGGGCAGGCGCTGGCGGAACCGGAGCGGTACCAGAGGGAGGGCCGCCGGCGGCGTAGCGGAAGTGCGCGGGGCCCCGGCGGCAGGGAACAACCCGGAAAGGGCCGTAGTCGCCGCGCGCCCTCAGCTGGGAAGGAGGTCGCGCGCGGCTGCCCGGTCGAAGCCTGCCCACGCACGGTGGAATGGGCTTCGACCAGGCTTGGCCGGGGCCAGGGGGGTCACCTCGGCCAGCCAGCGGGCTCGGGCCGCGCCGGCCAGGGCGAACGCCTGCTCGGTGGCCAGCACTCGCTGGTCGACCGTGCCCCGTGCGGCGGCCTCGGCCAGCCCGTCGATCCGAGCCTGGGTCGATGCCCGGTCCTCGGCGATCACCTGACGCAACCGGGAGTAGTCACGCAGGATCGTCCGGTGCAGGTCCTCGTGGTCCCACCAGAGGCTGCCCGGAGTATGCGTGCTGCGGGGCTCGGGACCCAGGTCGGGCAGCCCGGCCGCATCCAGGGCGTCGAACCAGACGGGCACCCGCAGCGACAGGCAGGGCGCGGACGTGCCGGTGACCCAGTGCGTGGCCGCACGGGCGTCCCCCGACCCGGGCAGGTGCGACACCCACGAACCGGTCGTCTGCGAGACCCGGATGGGGCCATACCCCGCGTGCGCACACACTGTCTGGCCGAGCAGACCAGCCACCGGGTGGTCTGCCGGCCCCCAGTCCGCGCGGCCGTCACTGCGCGCGCCATGGTCGGCCAGCACCGCCCACGCCCCGGCCACGTCCATCCGGCCCCTGCGCGCAGCAAGCGCATCGCTGGTCCGGCACTGGCGCACCCGGGCCTCGGAGAACCGAGTGTAGACGCGGTCGCTGTAGTCGGCGCCGAAGTCGAACTGCTCTGCGGAGTCGCACCAGCCCTGCGCCACCGCCTCCTCGACCAGGCCCGCCGAGCTGCGGTCGAACTGCCCGCCGATCGTGATCGCGTTGGAGATCGAGGCAGCGCCGTCCACCCGGCGGGCCGCCCACTCCCGCCCGGCTGTCTCCAGCACCCACGCCTCGCGCGGGTCGGCCACCAGGAAGCTGTTGTGGTAGCGGAAGTCGTGGGTGTGCCCGCAGTTGCCGGCCTGCCCGTGCTCGGTCAGCAGATCGGTGATCACCTCCACGGCCGCGTCCGCGGTGACCGCCCGCTCGAGGGCCAGGCGCAGCAGGTCCATCCCGATGAGACCATCGCGCCTGCTCGTGCGGAACCTTGGTGAACACCGCCTCGTTGCCGATCACCACGCCGTGCTCGTTGGCGCCCATCTCAGCGCCCCAGATCCAGTACGGCTTACCCAGCAGCACGGCATGGGTGTGGCCAACCTGCGCGATCTCACGGTAGGTGCAGCGCAGCCGGGCGCCGGGCTCATGGTCGGTGGCCGCGACGAAGACGATCTCGTGTGCCTCGTTCGGCTCCCGGTCGCTGTTCTTGGCCAGCAGCACCGAGCCGTCGGCGCTCACCGGCGCCATCGCCACGAACGTGTCGCACATGCTCCCATCATGGGACCGGGCCGGGCGGCCGCTTCTCGGTGGACGACACACGTGGGCGACCCGATCACGCCGCGTGGCGACGGGGACGCGCAACGCCCGGCAGCTCGGGCAGATACTGCGAGCATGGCTGACTCCGACGTCACCGACCCCAGCCACCGCGACCAGGGGAGCAGCGCCGCTCACAGCCGGGCCGCGGTGCTTGCCCTGGCCGAGCAGCGCGTCTGCCCCGATCGGGCCCGCACGTTCACCGCGCTGGGGGCCGGCATCGTCATGGGCGCCCGGGAGGGCTACCGAATCCACGACGTCGACGGCCGCTCGTGGCTGGACCTGCACCTCAACGGCGGCGTGTTCAACCTCGGGCACCGCAATCCCGAGCTGATCGCCACCCTGGTGTCGGCCCTCCAGGAGCTCGACATCGGCAACCACCACTTCGTGAGCGTCGAACGCTCGCTGCTCGCCGAGCAGCTGGTCGGGCTGACCCCCGGCATGCGCTACGCGGTGTTCGCCAGCGGCGGCGGGGAGGCCATCGACCTCGCCCTGAAGTCGGCCCGCAGGGCCACCGGTCGCCGACGCATCATCTCGGTGATCGGCTCCTACCACGGGCACACCGGCCTGGCCCTGGCGGCGGGTGACCGCGGTGCTGCTGACTCCTTCCTGTCCACCGGGCCGCAGGCTGAGTTCCCCCAGGTCCCGTACAACGACCTCGAAGCGCTGGAGCGAGCCCTGGCCGATGCACCCACCGCGGCGGTCATCCTCGAGACCATCCCGGCCACAATCGGCTTCCCGACGCCCGCACCCGGCTACCTCGTCGGGGCCGGCACCCTCTGCGACGACCACGGCGCGATGTTCATCGCCGACGAGGTGCAGACTGGGCTGGGTCGCACCGGCCCGCTCTGGGCCATCACCGCCTCGGGAGTCATCCCCGACATCCTCGTCACAGGCAAAGGGCTGTCGGGTGGGCTGTACCCGATCGCCGCGACCGTGCTGTCCGAACGCGCCGGAGCGTGGCTGGAGACTGACGGGTGGTCCCACGTGTTCGACCTTCGGCGGTTCGGAGGTCGGCTGCCGCGTGGCGCGTGCGGTTCTCGACATCACCGTGCGCCCCGAGACCACCGCACGCGTGGCGACCCTCACCAATGCCTTCGCGTCCGGCCTGTCGGAACTGGCGATCCGATACCAGCAGTGGGTGGCGGGGGTCAGCGCCACCGGCCTGGTCATCGGGCTGCGGACCGCTGACCCGATCGGCGGGATGCTGATGACCCGCGCCTGCTACGACGCGGGGGTCTGGGCCATGTTCGCTGGGTTCGACCGGTCGGTCCTGCAGGTGAAGCCCGGTCTGCTGATGACCGACGAGGAGGCTGCGGAGGTCCTGACCAAGCTGGACGCCGCCGTCGCCGGACTGCTCGCCGGCCGCGGTCTGGGGGGCGCGGGATCGTGACAACTGCCGACGACGGCCGGTCCGGTCAGGGGTCCGAGGCCGGCGCGGGCGACCCAGCGGGCCCGACGGGCATGGCCGGAATGGGTCGACACGAGATCGAGGCGGTGCTGGCTCGGACCGAGCAGCTCCTGGACCCGGCGGATCCCGAGCGCGGGGCAGGCGTCACGGTCCTGGGCTACGGGGAGGTCTCCGCAGCGCTGACGATCGACGGCCTGCCGGGGCTGGTGTGCAAGCGGATGTCCGGGTTCTCCGACCCCGATGCGGCCGCACGGTACGTCGACCTCGTCACCGACTACCTTGCTGAGCTGACATCGGCAGGCATCGTGGTCGTGCCGACGCTGGCACTGCCCATCGCCCGCCCGGCAGGGCACACCGTGGTCCACCTCGTCCAACCCGAGCAAGCGGCGGCGACGGTGGGCAACCGCCTGCTGGGCAGCACCGATGATGCGGGCCTGGCCGCCGCCGTGCGCGGGACCCTGGAGTGCGTGGCCACCCTCGCCCGGCACACTGCCGAGCGCACCGACGGCCTGGAGGTGGCCCTCGACGGCCAGTTGTCGAACTGGGCCTTCCCGTGCGCGAATGCAGCCGCGGACCCCCGTGCCCATCCCACCGACGCGGCGAGCCCGACCGAACCTCCGGGCCCGACCGAACCCCCCTCGCTGTTCGACGTCGGCACCCCGTTCATGCGCCGCGCCGGGAAGCACTCAATGAGCCGGGCCTACCTGCTCGGCCCGGTGCCGCCGGGCCTGCGCACCTACTACGGACGCAAGGGCCTCGTCGAGGCCTACCTGGACGACTACTTCGTGCCGCGCACCGTGGCCCTGGACCTGCTCGGCAACTTCCACAAGGAGGGCCGCGCCGACCGGCTTCCCGTCGCGATCGACGTGGTGAACCAGTGGCTGGCCGAAGCGGGCCTCCCCGGGCCGAGCGCGCCGATCGACCTCGACGAGGTGGCCACCTACTACCGCAAGGACGCCGACCTGCTCGAGCTCTACCTGCGGCTGCGGCGCATGGACCGGTTCGTGCGGACCAAGGTTCTGCGCCGGCCCTACGACTACCTGCTCCCCGGCCGCGTCACGCGGTAGGAGCACAGCACCCGCCAGGGCCTCAGCAGCCACGTTGATCGCGCCTGCCGGGAGGGCGGCCGCCGCCGCCCGACCGAGTCCGGACCCACAATTGTCGGATCCGGACAACGCCTGGTCTGAAACGACCGCCAGGTGTCCGGATCGGACCACGACGTGTCCGGATCGGACAACGGCGTGTCCGGATCGGACAACGGCGTGTCGCATCGCCGTCAGCTGTCTGGATCGGACCGGCGCGCGCAGACTACATTTCCGACATGACCGACAGCCCCATCGACGAGCACCTGGCCCGGTTCGACGACGCCCAGCGCAGCGCCCTGCAGGGCACCTGCAGGGTCATCCGGACAGCCCTGCCCGGCGCCGCCGAGACCATCTCCTACGGCATGCCAACCTTCAAGATCGCAGGCGTGGCGGTGGTCGGCCTCGACGGATTCACCAAGCACAACAGCCTCTTCCCGTACAGCGGCGCGGTGGTCGAGGCGATCCGCGCCGAGCTGCCCGAGCTGGCCACCTCCAAGGGCACGATCCAGTTCGCTGCCGACCGGCCGTTCCCCGCCCCGTTGCTCAAGCGGATGCTGGCAGTGCGCATCGGCGAGATCAACGCCAGCTACCCGAAGCGCTCCGGGGAGGCCAAGGAGTTCTACGCCAACGGTCGGCTGAAGTCCTCGGGGAAGATCCGCGACGGCCAGATGCACGGCGCATGGCAGTTCTTCCGGACCGACGGGTCGCTGATGCGCTCCGGGTCCTTCGACCACGGGAAGCGGACCGGCACCTGGACGACCCACGACCGGGACGGTGCCGCGCACAAGGTCACGGAGTTCTGAGCCGCTCCGGACCGCCCGACGGCCGCGCCCACCACCGGGCGGCCGGGCCGCCCGCGCGCTACCGGACGCGGTGCAGCAGGAACGGCGTCCGCCCGGGGGCGCCAGGGGGATGCCGAACGTGAGGCCGAGCAGCGTCCCGGCGCCGAAGACGCGGAACTCGTCGGTGACCCGCGTCCACGGGAACGGCGCATCGGCCGGGTAGCTCACGACCAGCGCAGAGCGGCCATCCACCTGCGAGGCGGTCACCCGCGCGGTCATGGCCACCGAGTCCGCACACGACGCCGTCGCGCCGAACCCGGTTCGCGCCCGTCAGCACCCCCGCGGTGTCCTCGTCGGCGTCGAAACGCTTGCCGCACCAGCCCGCCATCCGGCCCACGCGCATCGTCGGCGGGCCGGCGGACCGCAGCCAGAACGGTCCGACGAACTCGGCCTCGTGCACTCCCACCAGCTCGCAGGCCGGCTCCGGCCGGTCCGGGCGCGGCGCGCAGCGCTGCGCGATCGACCGCAGGCCGAGGTCAGAGACCCGCGGTCCACCGCCGCCGTGTTCAACAGTCATCCGCCGGCACGCCTCACTGGGTCGACGGGCGCAGGACCCCGCCGAGGACCTCGACGAGCAACCGCTCGACCAGCGGCTTGGGCGCTGCATCGATGATCGCGTTGAGCAGTGCCCGCCGCTCGGGCAGCGCGTCGCTGTCCAGCGAGATCCCGGCGACCTGCCAGCACCGCACCCATCTCGGCTGCCGACAGCGCGTCGACGTCCAGCGACTCGGCCAGGGCCAGCAGGCCCGGGTCGATCACGACCCGGCCGAGCTCGCGCGCGGACTCCACCGACGCGGCGAGGTCGGCCAGGAACTGCTCCACCTGCGGGGCATGCACGGCCATGCACGCACATGTGCGCCGTCGGCGGCCCGCCGTGCCCCGGCTGCGCAGCCGAGCAGCCAGCCGCGCACCGCCATCTCGTCGATGACCACCCGGATGTCCGGGTCCTGCGGCCCGCCGTCGTCGGTGAATGCGTACATCGTCGACTCCGTCGTCGCCGACCGGATGGATCCCGGGGATCTCGGCGATCCCGGCCAGGATCTCCTGGGTGACCCGCCACGACGTCAGCGCCAGCTCGCGGTAGCCCTCGCGGCCGATCTTGTGCACGTAGGCCCACGCGATGGCCGGCGCGCCGCCGCCGCGGGTGCTCAGCAGCGTCGGGTTCACCACCGGGTAGCCGGCCCAGTCCGCGGTCACGAACCAGGTGAGCTTGCGCAGCTCGATGTCGCGGAACAGCAGCACCGAGACACCCCTTGGGCGTGTAGGCGTACTTGTGCAGGTCCACCGACACGCTGGTCACGCCGGGGATCATCAGCCCGATCGGCGGCAGGCCCTCGCGCCTCGCGGATGAACGGCACGGTCCAGCCGCCGATGCAGGCGTCCACGTGGCAGAGGACGTCGTGTTCCGCGGCCAGCGCAGCGATCTCCTCGATCGGGTCGATCACGCCGTGCGCGTACGAGGGCGCGGAGACCACGACCAGCGCCGTGCGCTCGTCGATCGCCGCCGCGGTGGCCGCCACGTCGGCCTTGAAGGTGACCGGGTCCACCGGCACGCGGATCACGTCCACGTCGAACAGGTGCGCGGCCTTGAGGAACGCCGGATGGACGGTGTCGGGCAGGATCGCCGTCGGCCGGCCGTGCGGGTCGCCGTTCTTGGCCCGCCAGCGCTCGCGCGCGGCCAGCACCGACAGCGCGCAGGACTCGGTGCCGCCGCTGGTCATCGTGCCGACCTCGTCCGGGCTGCCCGAGCCGAGCAGGCTCAGACGCCGCCGCGACGAGGTCGTTCTCCACCGCCGCGAAGCTCGGGAACGCCGTGGGGTCCAGGCCGTTGACGTGCTGGGAGATCGCGAACAGCCCGCACGCCGAAGCTCCTCGAGCTCGTCGATGCCGGAGTCGTAGACGTAGGAGGTGGTGCGGCCCCCCTTGGTCGGCACGTCGAGCTCGCGCAGGGCCGCGAGCGTGCCCAGGATCACCTCGTCGGGGATGCCGTTGTCGGGGAACGCGGGGGGCAGCGACGGGCTCATGCGGGACTTCCTCCATGGGTTGACAGGGCGTCGGCCCTGGCGGACTCGACGCCGTACTTGCGGATGAACGGGAGGCTCATCGCGATCAGCACCGCCGGCACCGCGGTGAACGCCATCAGCACACCGGTGATCGCCGAGTCGGGCTGGGTCACCTGCTCGTCGGCCTTGCTGGACACGAACCCGGTCACCGCCAGGACGACCAGCACCAGCGCCGGGCCCAGGGCGAATCCCAGTGTCTCGCCGGCGGTCCACATGCCGGTGAACACCCCGGCCCGGGCCTCGCCCGGTGCGCTCGCGGTCGGCGGCCACCGCGTCGGGCATCATCGCCAGCGGGAACATCTGGCAGCCGCCATAGGCGACGCCGCAGATCGCGATCGCCGCGGCAATCGACGCCCAGCCCAGGTCCCGCCCGCCGGCCAGCAGGAGCAGCGCCCCGACCAGGAACACTGCAAGGAGGCGGCCAGGAATCCGCGGCGTCTTGCCGAACCGGTGGGCGATCCAGTTCCAGAACGGCATCACCACGATCGCCGGGGCCACCAGGCAGACGAACAGGATCGTGATCGCCGTGGGCCTCCCTACGATGTAGGTGGCGTAGTACTGGGCGCGCGCCGAGCATCGCGGCGAACGCCCAGGGCCTGGAGCACGAAGCCGACCAGCAGCGCGACGAATCCCGCGTTGTGCCGCACGACCTGCAGCTGGTCCACGAGGCTGCCCTCGGCGGCGGGCGTCACCCGGGCCGGCGCCCTCGACAGGCCGATGATGCACAGCCAGATCCCGGCGAGCATCAGGCCGGCCATGAACAGGCCCATGACGAAGTGGCCCAGGTACGCCCCGCCGAGCGCGTCGCGGATGACCGGCGCCAGCGCCCCGCCCAGCAGGATCGCCACCGTGAGGAACGCCACCCGCCAGGCCATGAGCGTCGAGCGCTCCGCCGCGTCGTCGGTCAGTTCCGCGCACAGGGCGATGTAGGGCACCTGGAACAGCGCGAACGCCGTCGAGGCGACGATGAACGTCAGGAACACCCAGGCGGCGGCCAGCCACGGGCCCAGCGCCGGCGGCACCGCGAAGATCAGGACGAACGACGAGCGGCAGCAGGATCCCGGCCAGCTTGAGGAACGGCAGCCGGCTGCCCACCCGCGCCGCGGCCCGGTCGGAGAACCGGCCGACGATCGGCAGCACGACCACGTCCCAGGCCTTCGGGCACCGCCACCACGAAGGCGGCCACGCCAGCGGCCACCCCCAGCGTGTTGGTCAGGTAGTAGGCCAGGACCAGTCCGGGCACGGTGGCGAACACCCCGGTGCCGACCGAGCCGAAGGCGTAGGCCACGGTGGTGCGCCGGGTCAGGTGCAGCGTGGCGTCCGCGTCCGCGTCCGGCCGCGCGGCTGCGTGCCCGCCGGCGGCGCCGTCCGGTCCGTCGGGCTGCGCGGGAGTCGGCGTGGTGGGCGAGGGCATGCCCCGGACGGTACCCCCGCGCCCCATGGGGTCGCTGATCGCGTGGCGCCGGCGCGGTCCCGAACTGTGGGCCGGTCTCAGGCCCCGAGCAGTTCAGCCGCCCGCCGGCCACTGGCCAGCGCGCCATTGATGCTCGGCGCGGCACGATGATCGCCGGCCAGGACGATCCCGGCAGCGACGGTGGCCGGCGTCCGACCCCCCGCCGACCCCGCCGAAGGCTCGGGCAGGGCGTGTGCGATGGGGTAGTGCGCCACGAGCTCCAGGTCGTGCACAGCCACGCCGAGCATCGCCGCGCACTCGTTTCGAGCCGCGTCCTGGGCCTGCACCGAGTCGTGATGGCCCACCGCGGAGGCGGCGATCAGGGTTCGACCGGGTGGGGCATAGGCAGGCGCCACATCGCTGAGCACCGCCACATTGGCCAGCATGCCCTCGCCCGACACCAGCAGCATGCGGTGTTCCCTGGGCAGCGGCGCGGCGGCGAAGTACCAGGTCGTCAGTGCCCGCCATCCGGTGGTCGGGGCCTGCTCCACGAGGTGCGCCGGTTCGGCGACGGCCAGGACGACGTCATCGGCCAGCCACTGCTCGTCGGCGGTCTCGACCCGGCCCGGGGCGACCACGGTGACCGGGCTGTTCACGTGCACGGCCAGGTCAGCCGCCAGTCGCCTGGGCAGCTGCTCCATGCCGCCGTCGGGGACGCCCGGCGTGCCGGCCAGGAACATCCGCAGGATCGGGTCGACCACCACGCGCGGCGAGGCGAGCTCGGCGTCGGCGAGCACCCCGGACAGGAACGGCCCCACGACGGTGTCCAGGGTGCGTTGGTCGACGCCGGCTGCCCGAAGCGCCTCGCCGATCGGCTGCTCCGCGTCCTCTGACCGCAGCTCGCGGGGGTGGCCCACAGTGCCCAGCTTCGCCGCGTAGGCAGCGAGCGCAGCCACGCCTCGGCCGGCGCCCAGCGCCCGCACCGAGCGCACCGAGCGCAGGGCGGACGTCGGGGCACGACGCGGGTCCACCAGGGGGTGGCTGGTGGACCCGCGCATGACCTCGACGCCGGCGGCGAAGTGGTGGATGACCAGGCCCGGCCAGGCCAGGCGGCCCTCCGGGTAGGCGGGGTTGTAGAGCTGGAATCCCCGGTCGAGGGTGAACCCGTCAACATGATCGGTACGGACCCGCCCGCCCACGCCGTCGCCGGCCTCGAGCACCACGACCTCACGCCCGGCAGCCACCAGCAGTTGGGCTGCCCGCAGCCCCGCCAGCCCCGCCCCGACCACGACCACATCGACTCTGTTCGCCACGACGCTGAGCGTGCCGCGCGAAGCGGGCGGGCCGCAAACCGGCCACCGCTGCTCGCCGCGTCAGGTCCCCACGAGCAGCAGGCTAACGGCGAGCATCACCACGCAGGCCACGTGCCCACGATGAGCGTCGCCGCGCGGAACAGGGTTCCCTCGGCGATCCGTTCGGGTTCGGTGCGCTGGCGGCGCAGTGACACCACGAGGACGCCCAGGCCCAGTGCAAGCGCCGACGCGGCGGCGGCGATGGCCAACTCGTTGCGCCCCACCGCATAGGCCAGGACGGCCGACGGCACGCCCAGCAGGGTGAGCCCCATCCGCGTCCACGCCAAGGTGGTGCGCTCACCGGCCAGCCCCACGTCCGAGGGCTGCGACGGCAGGGCCCCGCTCATGAGGCCGTCAGAACCGCGCCAGCCCCGTGGCCACGCGAGAGAAGGCCAGGCTCAGCGCCACGATCGGGATCGACCGGGACAGCGGAAGGCCCTCGTTGCAGCCGCATGGCGCGTTCGAACCGGAACCACCGGACCAGGCCCGGATCGTGATCGACCACCGCCAGCAGGACCCACAGCCCCGCCAGCACGCTGAGCGAGAAGTGGTCACCGGGGATCAGTGTGCCCACGGCCAGCCCGAGGCCCATGAGACCCAGGGATGTGGTGATCCAGGCCAGGAAGGTGCGTTCGTTGGCCAGTGTGAACCGCGGATCGGGGTCCTGCCCCACCGACCGGACCCAAGTGTCGAACCGGCTCACCGTGCACCTCCCGAGCGACTGGCCGCAACCCTAGCGACCGGTCAGCCCCGGGCTCAGGCGGGAGGCAGTGGCGCAGACGTGGGCTGGCTGCTGCGTATGCGGATCCAGCGACGGCCCACTGGTTCCTCCGACCCCGGGCGCGGTGGTCGTCCGGGAGTGAAGTCAGCCCGCCGGAGTCGCGTCAGCGCGCGGCGATCGGATCGCCGGCGGGCCGGGTGGCCCGACGCGGGCCCCGGCGCGGGGCTGCGGTCGGCGCCGAGCCGCCACCGCTGGACCACACCGTGACCGAGCCGGTGGACGCAGCGCCCGGAGCCCGACCTGCCCCCGGAACGGTTGCTCGACGAGCCCGTCGAGCGGGGCTTGGCGCTCCCTGGGCTGCGCCCCGGCGGGACGCCCCCGCGCGGCGTGGCTGCCCCTTGACGCCCCCGAGCCACCGGCGACCGCCGCGCCCCACCCTGGCCGGTGCCCCCGGTCGTGCCGCGCGCTGCCGACGCACCGGCCGATGCGTCCCCGCACCCCGGAACGGCCTCGGCCGCCACCGTGCCATCGCGCGCGCCCCGTCCGGAGTCCGGCCGCTCGGCGGGGATCGGTGCCGGGTTGACCACCCGCACGCGCGGGGCGCTCGGCCCGACGATGGCTTCGATCACCGGGTCACCGGCGCGGATGTCGCGGTGCTTCGGCGAGATCGCCGCCTTGCGCATCAGGTCGGCGACGTCGCGGCGCTGCTCACGGGTGGCGACCGTGACCACCACGCCCGAGGCGCCGGCGCGCGCGGTGCGCCCGGAGCGGTGCAGGTAGGCCTTGTGCTCGGCCGGCGGATCGATGTGCACCACCAGGCTGATGTCGTCGACATGGATGCCGCGGGCCGCGATGTCGGTGGCGACGAGCACGCGGGCCTGGCCGCCGGAGAAGGCCGCGAGGTTGCGCTGTCGTGCGGCCTGGCTGAGGTTGCCGTGCAGGTCGACCGCGGTGATCCCCGCAGCCGAGAGGGTGCGCGCCCAGCGCTTGCGCCTGGTGCTTGGTGCGGGCGAACGCCAGCGTTCGACCCTGACCGCTGACCAAGCGCTCGACGATCATCGACCGCTCAGCGGAGTCGACGGTGAACACGTGATGGTCCATCGCCGGCACGGGCGAGGCTGCGGAGTCGACCTCGTGGGTGACCGGGTCGTGCAGGTAGCGGCGCGCAAGCACGTCGACGCCGGAGTCCAGGGTCGCGGAGAACAGCAGCCGCTGACCGCGGGAGGGGGTCTGGTCGAGCAGGCGCTGCGCACCTCGGGCAGGAAGCCGAGGTCGGCCATGTGGTCGGCCTCGTCGATGACCGTCACGACGATCGCCCCGAGGCTGGCGTGGCGCTGCTTGATCAGGTCGGCCAATCGGCCCGGGGTGGCGACGATGATGTCCACGCCGGCGGCCAGCGCGCTGACCTGCGGGTTCTGGCCGACCCCGCCGAAGATCGTGCGGGTGCGCAGCCCCATCGACTTGGCCAGCGGCGCGATGGTCGCGTCCACCTGGATCGCCAGTTCGCGGGTGGGGACGAGCACCAGCCCGCGGGGCTGGCCAGCCGTCGAGCGCTGCCCGGCGAGTGCGGCCACCAGCGGCAGCGCGAAGGCGACGGTCTTGCCGCTGCCGGTGCGACCACGGCCGAGCACGTCGCGACCGGCCAGGGAGTCAGGCAGGGTCGCGGACTGGATCGGGAAGGGCGCGTCGATGCCGCCGGAGGCCAGCGAGGCGATCAGCGCGGCCGGGACGCCGAGGCTGGCGAAGGTCGTGCCGGAGGGTGCTCGGTGCCGAGAAGGCGGCGCCGTGCGCGCGACGCCGTGGGCGGCGGAGGTCGCGGTAGCGGGGGTCGAGGTCTTCGGGGTACGCGCAGCAGACGCCGCGCGGGCGGGAGTGGTCACTGGGGTCCGTTCGCTCAGGGGTGTGGCCGCAGGTGCTGGCCCAACTCGCGAAGGGGACGCCGGTCGGTGTGACCTTCAGCGTCGAAGCAGACGACCCGTGCCACCGGCCGGTCGCCGGGACACCTGTGCGCCGCTCGTGCGGCACCTGTGCAGCGTACCCCGGATCCTCCCGCGCCAAACGCCAGCGCCCTCGAACCGGACCGGGACAGGCGTCCAGCGCACCGGAGCCTCGCTGGCGGCACCTGCCCAGGGGCACCAGGACCTACGTCCGGCGCACCCCTGGGTGCGAGCCGGCAGTCAGTCGCGGACTTCCTCGATGAACTTCTTCGCCACCGTCAGCTTCAGGATGAACGCGGCGAGCATCGACGCCAGCCAGATGATGATCGCCGCGGCCAGCCAGGTGCTCAGGCCGGTGATGCTCAGATGTTCGCTGGAAGTGAGCAGTCGCTGTGACGATCAGTGCGATCAGTGCGCTGAACAACCCGACCCCACCGGTGAGCACGGTCGCGTTGCGCTGGGTGATCTGCGTCATCAGCGGGCTGATCAGCGCCTGGATGAGCCCGAAGAGCACGACCACCATGAGGAAGGCAGTGGGGTAGGCGACAGACATGTCGTCAAGGACCATGTCGGCGACGAGGAAGCCGATGGCGGCGGCGACCATGTAGACCGCGGCGTTGACCAGGAAGCGGATCATGGCGGGAGGCTAACGCACGCAGCACGCGCGGTGGGGGACGAACGGGACAGCGCCCGAGGCGGAACCGGCCATAGGGAAGATGGTCAGCGGACGAGGTCAGGATCGTGCAGATAGGCCTCGATCAGGGCGCGTGCCATCGTTGCGGCCTCGGCGTCCCCGGGGTCGGAGGCCAGGGCGACGAGCAGCTTGGCGGCCTCCGCCGATTGCGCGTGTCCGCCCCTGTTCACGATTTCCACGAGTTGCGCGTCCATGTGCCAGACACTGGCAGCCCAGCGCCCGGGGTGCCACTCGGGGCGGCTGCGCCGATCAACTCAGCAGCCCCCGGCGCACACGCCCCGTAGAATCGCCCCACCAACGGACGGGAAGTGCGCATCATGCCGGTCAAGATCAGGGAGGGCCTGCCTGCGGGCGAGGTCCTTGCCGCCGAGAACGTCTTCGTGATGACGGATCGTCGGGCTGCCAGCCAGGACATCCGCCCGCTGAGCATCCTCGTGCTGAACCTGATGCCGACCAAGCAGACCACCGAGGCCCAGATCCTGCGACTGCTCGGCAACTCGCCGCTGCAGGTCGAGGTGACGTTCCTGCACACCGCGTCCTACTCCCCCAAGCACACGGACCACACGCACCTCGAGGTCTTCTACGAGACGTTCGATCATGTGCGTGACAACCGCTTCGACGGTCTCATCATCACCGGCGCGCCGGTGGAGCTCATGGAGTTCGAGGACGTCGACTACTGGGACGAGCTCGTCGGGATCATGACCTGGGCCGACTCGCACGTGTTCTCCACCCTGGCGATCTGCTGGGGAGCGCAGGCCGAGTTGTACCACCACTACGGGATCGGCAAGCGCACCGTGGACCGCAAGGTGTTCGGCGTCTTCAGCCACGAGGTCTCGGACCCGAAGAACAAGATCACGCGCGGGTTCGACGACGTGTTCCTCGCGCCGCACTCGCGGCACACCACCGTCGAGGTCGACGACATCCTCGCCGAGCCGGACCTCGAGCTGCTCGCGGTCTCTGCCGACGCCGGCATGTACCTCGCGGCCTCGCGAGACGGCCGGAGGGTCTTCGTGACCGGCCATCCCGAGTACGACGCCGAGACGTTGGACAACGAGTACCGCCGCGACATCGCCGCGGGCCTACCCATCCACGTCCCCGGCAACTACTACCCCGGCGACGATCCCGACCGGCTGCCGGTCGTGGGCTGGCGGGCGCACGGAGACCTGCTGGTCACCAACTGGTTGAACTACTGCGTCTACCAGGAGACCCCCTACGACCTGCACGAACTCGCCGCCCGCGAGGGCTGAACACGACTGGATCGGGCTGATCACGAGGGAACTCACAACCGCCAGCGGGTGCGTGGGGTGCGGGTGACCACCCAGGGGGCGCCATGGTTGGCGGGCCATGGGGTGCCCAGTGGTGCTCCGGGGCCCGGTGGAGGTAGGGGATCGTCGTGCGCGGCCGGCTCGATGCTCCACATGCGCAGGTCGACCTGCCGGTGATGGGCCCAGCACAGCAGGGCCAGGTTGGGCAGGTCCGAAGCGCCTCCCGCGGCCCAGTCGTGGACGTGGTGGGCCTGGCAGGCCTCGGGCGGGATCCCGCAGCCGGGGATGATGCAGCCCTTGTCCCGGACGGCCAGGGCTCGGCGTTGCGCCGAGGTGGCGCTCCGGGCGGTCCGCCCGACAGCCAGCGGGATCCGGGTGGCGAACAGGGGCCCGGCCAGGGCCGCGATCCGCTGCGCGGCCCCCACCCCAGACCGCGCCGCCTGCCCGCCGCCGACCGGGTCGCGCAGGTCGATGACCGGGTCGGGGCAGGCTACGGAGTCGAGCGCGACGGGCGTGACCATGGCGTCACAGGCGCTGAAGCGCTGTTCGGCCTGGGTGAGCGTGTGCCCACGGCTGGTGCTCCAGATCCGGTCCCCGGATGCGGTGGAATCCAGGGTGACGGTCACCGACACGGGCAGCCCACCACGCGAGGGAATCGATCCGGTGGCGTGCGCGGCGTTGACCAGCCCGACCAGGGCATCCGCGCGCCGCGCGGACGCCGGCACATGATCAGCCCCGGATCGCAACCGTTCGGCGAAGGCGTCGATCGCGGCGATCACCGCCTCCCCCTCCACCCGGGGCAAGGCGCCGGCCAGGATCACCGAGTCGCTGGTCAGGGCGAAGGACAGCGACCGCCCCTCATAGGCCGCGACCTCATCTGGCTCCGGGTCCGGTGGTGGGTGCAGCATTCGGATCACCCGGTCCAGGAACAGCCCGACCCCGTGCGGGGACAACCGCCCCCACAACGGGGTCGGCTTCGTCGAGGACCGCGCCAAGCTCCGGGTCAGTCAACGCCTGCGCCCGGCGGGCCACCGCATGAACATGCTCACTGGTGATCACCCCCGCCGCCCACACCCCACCGACCTGCGGATGCGCGTCGGCGAACACCCCCGCGCGCGCCAACCGGCGGGCCCAACCCGCCGACCACCCCCGCGCCAGCAACATCGCCCCCTCGCCGACCAGAGCCAGACTCCCCGACCGGGCCGCCAGGACCATCCGCCGAGCCAACTCGAACTCAGCAATCGCCACCGCCGAGCACAACACTTCCACGTCAGCCCCAGGACGATCCCCCGCCCCCAGACCCATCACCGGAGGATCGCCACCGGCCAGCGCCACCAACTCCGACCACACCAAGCCCACCGCACCAGAGGCATCCGGCAACGCCCCCACCGCCCGGGAATCAACCACCCGGTCTGCCGTCCCCACACCCATCACAGCCCCCATCTGTCGAACACCTGTACGAACAGTATCCAGGGTGTCCGACAATTGCTTCCCTCTCGGGAGCGACCTGTGGAGGACCGGCCACCGATCCCTCCCACGCTCGGCGCGGCACAACCAAGGGTCAGGTCATGAAGGCCTGCAGGGGCAGATCCGTCAGCACCCGTCAGCTCCGTCAGGGACAGGCACGCAGCACTCAGGCGCCGAACCACTCCGTGACCTTGGCCACGATCGCCCGATCGAACTGGTCGTCGTCGTGGCGCGCCCCCAGCCAGCTCACGAAGTCCCCGCCCGCGCACGCGTCCAACTCCGCCCGGCAGGCAGCTGTCTGGGTGACGGCCCTGTAGAGCATGTCCTCGGCCTGTGCGGTCGAGGAGTACAGGAACGGGTACCCCTGCGGCAGGATCGCCCGTGCCCACGGCCGGTCCGGGAACACGCCCACCGCGCCGGCCACCAGCGCCTCGACGTACTCCAGGCCGTAGGTCTCGTCGCGCGCCGTGGCCAGGAAGGCGGTCGTGCGGGCCAGCGCGTGCCAGTAGTCCTCGCGCGTGGCGGTCAGCGGCCCGACCCACGCCCAGTCCTTGCGCGACAGGCGCATCGCCCGCTCGCTGATCAGGTGCGACTCATGCAGGCGCGCCTCGACCCTGATCGGCGTGCGCTTCTGGATGCGCTCCACCACCTCGACGAACACCTGCGGCTGCTTGCGCTCGGACAGGTAGATCGCCGGGTAGAGCACGACCGGAACGCTCGGCTCGTTGCGCGGCTGGACGTGCTCGAGACGGATGCCCAGATTGACCCAACCGATCTCGGCGGCCTCGGAGATGGACTGGATGGTCCACTTCGAGACGATCTCGCGCACCTCGGTGGCAGTCCGCTCCGAGTTGGCGAACGTCGGGAACAGCCCGCACGCCAGCGCCAGCGCCGAGCGCTGCACCCGATGGTCGAACTTCGCCGTGCCGAACCAGACGAAGTTCATCACGTGCGGCTCGTCGCAGTGCTCGGCCAAGGTGCGCCAGACCGCCATCGAGTCGATGACGTCCATGTTGATCACCAGCGTGTCGGCACCATCGACGAACTCCAGGGGGATCACGTCGAAGCCCTCGCCCTGACGTGGTCCTGCCCCGATCAGCCGCGACCCGGGGAACACCCGCAGCAGCCGGCGTACCAGCGTCGCTCCCGCGTCGTGCCCAGTGACGTGTCCGTCGGCGTCGACGCTTGCGGCCCCGTACTTGATCGCGATGTTCATCGCACCACACCTGCTCCCTTGACCTCGCGCGTCTGTGAATCGTCGGACCAGCCGCCGCCTGAGCCGCCCGCGTCCGGCTCGTCGGGGTACTCGTCATCGACCAGCGGCACCTCGATGCGCATCCCGTAGAACGAGCGGTACACGAAGAAGACCGAGATCGCGAAGAACACCGCCGCCAGCACCGCGACCAGCGTCTGCTGCCCGTCGTTGGCCAGGCTGACGGCGAGCTCCACGGCCAGCAGGCCGAACAGGGTCGTGAACTTGATGACTGGGTTCAGCGCCACCGAGGAGGTGTCCTTGTAGGGGTCGCCCACGGTGTCGCCGACGATCGTCGCCTCGTGCAGCGCGGTGCCCTTGGCGTGCAGGTCGATCTCCACGATCTTCTTCGCGTTGTCCCAGGCGCCGCCGGCGTTGGCCATGAAGATCGCCTGGTAGAGCCCGAACACCGCGATCGAGATCAGGTACCCGATGAACAGGTAGGGCTCGACGAACGCGAACGCCAGCGTGGCGAAGAACACCCCGAGGAACATGTTGATCATGCCCTGCTGGGCGTACTGGGTGCAGATCTCGACCACGCGGCGGGAATCGGCCTCGGAGGCCTTGGTGACCCCATCGAGGCGGATCGTGCTCTTGATGAACTCCACCGCACGGTAGGCGCCAGTGGTGACCGCCTGGATGGACGCGCCGGTGAACCAGTAGATGATCGATCCGCCGAGGATCAGTCCCGAGCAGGAACGGCGGGTAGAGCAGCGAGAGCTTCTCCATCCCAGCGGTCAGGCCCTCGGTCAGGCCCATGATGATCGAGAAGATCATCGTCGTGGAGCCGACCACCGCGGTGCCGATCAGCACCGGCTTGGCCGTGGCCTTGAACGTGTTGCCTGCGCCGTCGTTCTCCTCGAGCATCAGCTTGGCGGTGTCCCACTGCGGCTCGAAGCCGTAGTCGCGCGCGAGTTCGGCGTCGATGCCCTCGATGTCCTCGATCATGGACAGCTCGTAGACGCTCTGCGCGTTGTCGGTGACCGGGCCGTAGGAGTCCACCGCGATGGTCACCGGACCCATGCCCAGGAAGCCGAACGCGACCAGGCCGAAGGCGAACACGGCCGGGGCGATCATCAGCGTGTCCAGGCCCAGGTCGCTGATCAGGTACGCCCCGCCCATCAGGCCCACGATCGCCATGCCCAGCCAGTAGGCCGAGAAGTTGCCGGCCACCAGGCCGGAGAGGATGTTCAGCGACGCCCCGCCCTCGCGGGAGCTCTTCACGACCTCCTTGACGTGCTTGGAGTTCGTGGACGTGAACACCTTGACCAGCTCGGGGATCAGCGCACCTGCGATCGTGCCCAGCGAGACGATGCACGCCAGCTTCCACCACAGGTCGCTCGGTGGCCCCGACGCCCAGCACGAACCAGGTCGTGGCGAACGTGCTGACGATGCAGACCACCGAGGTGATCCACACCAGCGAGCTCAGCGGGGTCTCGAAGTTCATCCGATCGGCGTCGGCGTAGCGTCGCCTGGCCCACGCGTCGTTGACCAGGTACGACGCCGCGGACGCGATGACCATGACCGCGCGGACCGTGAACAGCCAGACCAGCAGGCTGGCCTGCACGTTCGGGTCCGCCACCGCCAGCAGGATGAACGTGATCAGCGCGACGCCGGTCACGCCGTAGGTCTCGAAGCCGTCCGCGCTCGGACCGACCGAGTCGCCGGCGTTGTCGCCGGTGCAGTCGGCGATCACGCCCGGGTTGCGCGCGTCGTCCTCCTTGATCTTGAACGCGATCTTCATCAGGTCCGAGCCGATGTCGGCGATCTTGGTGAAGATGCCCCCGCGATGCGCAGCGCGGCCGCACCGAGGGACTCACCGATCGCGAACCCGATGAAGCGAGGCGCCGGCGATCTCCGCGGGCAGGAACAGCAGGATGACCAGCATCATCAACAGCTCGAGGCTGATCAGGACCATGCCGATCGACATCCCGGACTTCAGCGGGATCCGGTGCATCGGCAGCGGATGCCCGCGCAGGGCGGCGAACGCTGTGCGCGAGTTCGCGAAGGTGTTGACCCGGATGCCGAACCACGCCACCGAGTACGAGCCGGCCATGCCCAGCAGGCTGAAGCCGAGGATGATCGCGACCCGCGCGGCGGTGAACCCGACCAGCACCCCGTAGTAGACGATGATCACGGCCGCGATGAAGGCCCACAGCACGAGCAGGAAGCGTCCCTGCTTGAGCAGGTAGGCCTTGCAGGTGGAGTAGATCAGCTCCGAGATCTCGCGCATCGAGGGATGCACCTCGAGGCTTGCGCAGCTGCAGGTAGCTCAACAGGCCGAAGCCCAGGCCGAACGCGCAGACGACCAGGCCCAGCAGCAGCAACCCGCGCCCGGACCCTCCGCCGACCACGGTCACCGTGGACAGGTCGGGCAGGACCAGGCTGGCCTCGCCACCGCCGCCGCTGGACTCCCCCGAGCCGGTGCTGGCACAGCCGGACAGCGCGGATGCCGCGACCAGCGGGACTGCGATTCGGGCCATGACGCCCCTGTGCGTGACCATTCGGGGTTGATCCCCTCCCTCAAGATGCCGATCGGACCCAGCATCGACGCCCGAGACGGTAGCCACCCGGACGCGCTTCCACGCCCGGCGAAGGTCCCCCATCCGCAGGCATGCGTCCCGACCATCGACCCATCGCGGTGCGCCGTTGGACCCTACTCATCGGTAGTCCGGGGCTGCGTCCCCCGCGCCGCCAACCGTGGGTCGAGGCACCCGAACCGGGTGGGCACGTGGCATCGCACCCCGCGACGTGGCAGGGTCACGGGCAGGAGGCCCACGATGAACGGACTGACCCTCGGGGTGCTGGCCACCTCGGCGAAGGAGAACGAGGGACGACTGCCGATCCATCCGGAGCACGTGGATCGCATCGATGCGGACCTGCGCGCGCGGATCGTCCTCGAGCACGGCTACGGCGAACGGTTCGGGGTCTCCGACGAGCACCTCGCCCCGCTGGTCGCCGGGATGGCCCACCGCGCGGAGGTGATCGCCGGAGCGGACATCGTCCTGCTGCCCAAGCCGACGCTCAGCGACCTGCACGGCCTGCACGATGGCCAGGTGCTGTGGGGCTGGCCGCACGCCGTGCAGGACCACGACCTCACCCAGATCTCCATCGACAAACGGCTGACCCTGATCGCCTGGGAGGCGATGAACCACTGGACCCCGGCCGGGGACTTCATGGTGCACGTGTTCCACCTGAACAACGAACTGGCCGGGTACAGCTCCGTGCTGCACGCGCTGACCCTGCGCGGCACGACCGGCCACTACGGCCGAGCCCAGTCTGCGGTGGTGATCGGATTCGGCAACACAGCGCGCGGTGCGATCACCGCGCTGCGGGCATTGGGCGATCTATGACATCACTGTGCTGACCATGCGCGACGTGACCGCGGTTGCCTCCCCGATCCCCGCCGTGGCGATGGGTCACATGCAGCGCGATCCGGACCGCCCGGGGCGCACCTTCATCGAGACCGAGTCCGGCCCGGTGCCCACCGCCGCGTTCCTGGCCGCGCACGACATCGTGGTCAACTGCGTGTTCCAGGACACCGACGCGCCGCTGATGTTCGTCACCGACGACGAGCTGGCCCACTTCCCGACCGGGCGGCTGATCATCGATGTGTCCTGCGATCAGGGGATGGGTTTCGCCTTCGCCCGGTCGACGAGCTTCGACCAGCCGATGTTCCCGGTCGGCGACGGCGCCTGGTACTACGGCGTGGACCACAGCCCGACGTTCCTGTGGAACAGTGCCACCTGGACGATCAGCGAGGCGCTGATCCCCTTCCTGCGCCCGGTGATGGAAGGCCCGCAGGCGTGGGACGCCGAGCGCACGATCCGCTCGGCGATCGAGATCCGCGAGGGCGTTGTGGTCAACCCGAAGATCCTGAGCTTCCAGGGCCGGTCGCACGAGCATCCGCACCCCCAACTCTGACCGGTCCGGCCCTGGCGCGGCCGTGGCCGCGGCTTGGCCCGGTCCGAGCGGTGGCCCGATCACCAGCTTCGCCGACCCGAGCCCCTGCCGCAGGAGAAGAGCTCGGTCAGCGGCGCGCGGGGCGGGTCGCATGCGCGGCCGCCGCGGCGCGCAGCGCGTGGGCCATCTGCCGCACCTGCGGCTGGTCGCGCAGGACGGGGCGGGTGGCCATCCAGATGTGCCTCGGTGCGAGTTCGGGCACCACCCGGCGCACGACGACCCCGGGTCGCAGGGCCCCGAGGGCCAGCAGCGGCACCAGCGACACGCCCACGCCTGCGGCGACATAGCCCTGGGTCACTGTGAACTCGTTGCTCTCAGCGACCACCCGGGGGCTGAAGCCCGCGCGCCGGCAGATCGCCTCCGTGGTCCGGCGGACATAGTCATCGGGCCCCGTGGTCAGGACCCAGTCCACGTCGCCGAGGTCCTCCACCCGCACCACTCGGCGCCGGGCGAGCGGATGCCCGTGCGGCAGCAGCAACCGGTACTCGTCATCGAGCAGGTGCCAGCGCAACAGGTCGTCGTCGGGCTGCTCGCCGGCAGCGAACGGCTCGGCGACGACGACCAGATCCACCTCCCCGGCGCGCAGCCGCCGCAAGGCACCGGCGGCCTCGTCGACCGAGGGCCGCACGTGCACCCCGGGCATCTCCGAGCGCAGCGTCGCGATGGCCTCGGGCAGCAGTGACTCCCCCGCCGAGAAGAACGCAACCACCCGCACGCGACCGGCCCTGCCCTCGTGCAGGTCGGCCAGCGCGGACTCCGCCTCGTCGATCTCGTGCAGGATTCGCCCCGCATGCTCGGCGAGCAGGTGCCCAGCCTCGGTGGGTCGCACCCCGCGACCGGCCTTCTCGAAGAGCGGCATCCCGGCCTGGCCCTCGAGGGCGGCCAACTGCTGGCTCACCGCCGAGACCGTGTAGCCCAGGAGGACCGCCGCTCCGGTCAGCGAACCCTCGTCGACGACTGTCCGGTGGGTGGCCAGCAGACGTGAACTCAGCATGCACGCATTCTACAGGGAGCACTGAACAGTGATACAGCAACCATCGCTGGACGCGCGACAATGAGCCGCGTACGTGAGTGACGAACGACTCATGCACACAACCCAACGAAGGTGATTGACGTGATCGCGGTCCTGCTCCTGGTGCTCCTGCTCCTCGGCGCCCTGGCTCCCTGGCTGCGTACGGACACCTCCGACGCCCGCAGCGAGAAGGCTCGCCCCGCGTCCGGCTGGTACCCGAACCTGCGCGCGCACTGAGCCGTCGCTCACACTCGGTCCGGCGACCTGATCCATTGCTGGGCCCACCGGAGCGGGGCCGGGCGTACGAGCACCTGACGTCTCCGGGGTAACAGCGGCCTGCCCGGCAGATGGCCGGGTTGGATGCTTCGGCGCCGTACATGCCCAGCGTCTCACCTGAGCTGTCGGGCTGATCCCACGTGAGCGGTGGGGACACTCCCACAGTCCCCCATCGGCGTGAACGCAACGATCACGGGCCCTTCGGTCTGGCGATCACCCACTCCAGGCCAGCCCCAGCGCCCCGGCCCCACATGGGCCCGGCCGGCACCCCTGCGACCCGGCGCGCACGCACGCCCCAGCCACCCCTCGCTTCGGGCACCCCGACGCGGCAGACTGGAGGCGATGGCCCACGCGGATGCACCCTCCGTCGGCCAGGCCGCGCCGGTCTGGCACACGACGGGCGTGGCTGAGGTGGCCGCCCTCCTCGAGACCGACCAGCACACCGGGCTCACTCGGGCCGAGGCCGATCGGCGCCTGGCGCGCGACGGTCCCAACGATTTGCCCGAGCGGGGCGGACGCAGGCTGTGGGACCTGATCGTCGAGCAGTTCAAGGACGTCATGATCCTGCTGCTGCTCGCGGCGGCGGTCGTGTCCGGCGCGATCGGCGACGTGATCGACACCATCGCGATCCTGGTCATCATCGTGCTCAACGCGACCATCGGGGTGTTCCAGGGCTACCGCGCGGAGCAGGCGATCGAGGCGTTGCGGGCGATGGCCGCACCCCAGGCCAGGGTGATCCGCGACGGCGATCCGATGCTGATCCCCAGCGCGCGAGCGTCGTGGTCGGTGACCTGGTCGTGCTCGAGGCCGGCGGGCTGGTGCCGGCCGACCTGCGGCTGACCGAGGCCGCGCGGCTGCAGGTCGCCGAGGCCGCGCTGACCGGCGAGTCGGTGCCCGTGGACAAGATCACCGACGCCCTGGCCGATCCCGACCTGCCCGCTCGGCGACCGGGCCTGCCTGGCGTTCCGGGGCACCGAGGTGACCACCGGACGCGGCGCGGGGATCGTGGTGGCGACCGGGGTGCGCGGACCCAGCTCGGGGCAGGTCGCGGACCTGCTGGCCGGAGTCGCAGGACGTCAAGACGCCGCTGCAGAAGCGCCTGGCGCACCTGTCCCAGCGGCTGGCCCTCGCAGTCGTCGTGATCTGCGCGGTGGTGTTCGCCTCCGGCCTGGTCCGCGGCGAGGACCCGCTGGAGATGCTGCTCGTCGCGGTCAGCCTGGCGGTCGCAGCCGTCCCGGAGGCGCTGCCCGCGGTGGTGACGATCTCGCTGGCCCTCGGCGCGTCGGCGATGGTCGAGTCAGAACGCGCTCGTCCGCCGGCTGCCCGCCGTCGAGACGCTGGGCTCGGTCACCTACATCTGCTCGGACAAGACCGGGACGCTGACCCAGAACCGGATGACCGTCGACTCGATCTGGACGCCCGACGGGCGACCGGACGGCCCTGATCCACGCGATGACGGCCTGCAACGACGCGGAGGTGCGCGGGGGCATCGAGCACGGGGACCCGACCGAAGTGGCCCTGGTCGTGTTCGCACGGGACAGCGACATCGGTTCCGTCGGTGGGCTACCGGCCACGCCCCAGCGGGTCGCGGAGATCCCCTTCGACGCCAAGCGCCGTCGGATGCTCACCGTGCACGACCCGGAGGATGCGGACTTCGTCGCCTACGCCAAGGGCGCCCCGGAGGCACTGCTCCCCTACTGCGTGCTGGACGACGCGCAGCGCACAGCCGCTCAGGAGCAGGCCCAGCAGATGGCCGGGGCCGGACTGCGCGTGCTCGCCGCCGCGAGCCGGGACCTGGTCGAAGTGCCCCCGGACCTGGCCGACGCCGAGTCGGACCTGACGCTGCTCGGCCTGATCGGGCTGCTGGACCCGCCGCGCGAGGAAGCCGCTGCGGCGGTCGCCGAGTGCCGGACCGCCGGCATCGTCCCGGTGATGATCACCGGCGACCACCCGGACACCGCGCACGCCATCGCCGAGCGGGTCGGTGTGGCCGAGGCCCACCACGACAGTTCGGACGTGATCACCGGCCGCGACCTGACCGACCTCGACGATGCCGCGTTGGCCGCCCGGGTGCTCGACGCGAGGGTGTACGCCCGCGTCGATCCGGCGCAGAAGATCCGAATCGTGCGGGCGCTGCAGGGCATGCGGCCAGGTCGCGGCGATGACCGGTGACGGGGTCAACGACGCGCCCGCGCTGCGCCAGGCCGACATCGGGGTGGCGATGGGCCAGGGCGGCACCGATGTGGCACGCGGTGCTTCGGCCATGGTCCTGCTCGACGACAACTTCGCGACCATCGTGTCCGCCGTCCGCGAGGGCCGGCGGATCTACGACAACATCCGCCGCTTCGTGAAGTACACGCTGACCAGCAACGCCGGCGAGATCTGGGTGATGTTCCTCGCCCCGTTCCTCGGCTTCGGCCTCCCACTGCTGCCGCTGCAGATCCTGTGGATCAACCTGGTGACCGACGGCCTGCCCGGCCTGGCGCTGGCCCGCGAACCGGCCGAGCCCGACGTGATGAAGCGCCCGCCACGACCACCCGACGAGAGCGTCTTCGCCCACGGCGTCACCTGGCACATCGGGTGGGTGGGACTGCTGATCGGTGGGGTCTCCCTGGCCGGCCTGGCCCTGACGCACAACAGCGGTGCGGGCAACTGGCAGACCGTCGTGTTCACCACCCTGGTGCTGGCCCAGCTCGGTCACTCGTTGGCCGTGCGCTCCGAGACCCGGCCCCTGTTCGGCGCCCGGTTCCTCGCCAACCCCGCCCTGCTGGGCGCGGTGCTGCTCACGGTCGCGCTGCAACTGGCCGTGATCTACCTGCCGTGGCTGCAGGGGATCTTCCGCACCGAGGCGCTGAGCGCGCGACAGCTGGCACTCTGCTTCGGCCTGGCGCTGGTGGTCCCCCTCGCCGTCGAGGGCGAGAAGTTCCTGGTCCGTCGAGGGCTGCTGTACGACCGGGTCCGCACCGGGTGATCCAACCGCATCACCCCCAACCGGAGACGCTTCCCTTCTCTCGATCTGCTTCCCGAATTCGGGAAGCAGATCCGCAGAAGGGAAGCGTTTGCGGAGGGTGGGCGCCGAGGGTGGGCGCCGGGGGGCTGCGTGGAACTACTCGGCGCAGTCGACGCACTTCGGCTCGTAGGGCCGCAGGCGCAGGCGACCCAGCGGGATCGGCTTCCCACAGGAGGCGCAGGACCCGTAGGTGTCGGCCTGCATCGCGGCCAGGGCGGCTTCGATCTTGTCGAGGATCGACGTCGCATCCTCGAGCAAGTACTCCGCGCTGGTGCTGACCTCGCGCATCGACGGGTCGACCAGCAACCCATTGCGGCCAAGATCATCGAGGGTCTCGCGCGAGCGTCGCACGTCATCCTCGTTCTCCTCACGCAGGCGCAGCAGCGCCTCGCGCAGCTCAGCGGAATCCTGCTCGGTCAATGCTGCCGATGGGGTAGCCATGCGGTCCTCCTTGGATGCGACAGAGCCGGTACCACCTGCGTGGCACCGGCTCGACGACGTGGGTGTCGTTCAGCGAGGGTGCCCGGGCGCCGATCGCCGCCGTGGGCCACGGGGAACGCCACGACGGGCCGCGGGATGCGACCGCCAGCGTGTCCCTCGAGATCGACATGGCCCTCACCATACGGGGCCGACGCGGGCACCGGCCAACCGCGCACATCCAGCGCGACCCACCACGGGTCGGGGACCGCCAGCGGGCTCACTGCTCGGCGGCAACACCCAACGGCGCGGTCATGCTGGCCACGCCCTCCTCCACCGTCGTCGTCCAGGTCAGGCCGGTCTCCGCGAGCAGGTGCTTCATGCCCGGCGTTGTCGGCCAGCACGTGGGCCACCACCTGGCTGAACCCGATCCGGGTGGCGGTCTGCAGCAGCCGAGCCAGCAGCGCCGTGCCGACGCCGGTGCCCTGATTGGCGTCCGCGACGATCAGGGCGACCTCCCCGGTGCGCCCGTCGCCCCCGGCCTCGGGGAAGACGTTGCCCAGCGCCACGATCTCCCCGGCCCGACTCATCGCCACCAGCGAGGCGCCTCGATGCCCACCGGCCAGCCGGCGCAGCTGGATCTCGCGCCAGTTGGTCAGCGAGAAGTAGCGCTGCATGCGACTGCGCTCGGAGCAGCGGTCGTGCATCTGCGCCACGCCGTCGGCGTCGTCGGGACGGGCCAGGCGGATCCAGACCGTGCCGCCCTGACCGGGTCGATCCAGCCGGCCACGTCGTCGTCGCCGGTCCGCTGGGCGATCGCCGCGGCCAGGCGCAGCAACGCCGAGGCCCGGGCCTGCTCAGCTCCCGCGAACGGCGCCCAGTCGCGTCGCAGCAGCACGTGCCGGTCAGGGGTCCACTGCAGGCGCAGCACATCGGCACTGTCGTCGACCCCGGCAGTGGCGTCGATGACCTCGACATGGTCGGCCTCGATGACCCCGGCGATCGACCGTCGGTGCCGCGTCCGGGTTCTTGATCAGGTAGGTAGCGGCGTCGAGCATCCGGCTCGGCAGGTCCCGGTGGGCCAGGGGCGACCGCCTCGGTGATGTAGGCCTGATCCCCCGCCGAGTCGTGCGGCGGCCAGGATCACCTGATCCGAGACGTGCTGCAGGGGCGATGAGGGACAGATCGATCGTGCGCATGCCCCCCGTGGTGCCGACCCCGACCAACTCCACCGTGTAGACGTGCAGGGCGCTGAGGGCGCGGACCATCCGGGCCAGCCGCCAGGGCGATCCGGGATGTCGACCCGGACCCGCCACCGGCGGCTGACCTCATAGTCGGGCGCCAGCAGCATCTCCTCTGGGCGCCACCGCAGCACCGATCCGGGCGATCATGGCGTCCCACTCCAAGGCGCTGGGCCGATGGGTGGCTACCGGATCGAGCATCGCCAGGCCGATCGACAGGGCCATCGACAGGTGCACCACGGGTTGTCCGACAGGTCGGGGTCGATGCCCGCCCGCCGCCCGCGAGGACGCCGACACCGAGGCCACGTTGGTGCTGCGCGCCCGATCCGATCGGTCGCGACGGCGCGCAGATCGGCATCGTCGCTCGCGCGAGCCAGCACCTCGAGCTCCAGCGGATCCCAGCTGTGCTCTGGGGATGCGAACAGCCGGTGCGCCCCCTCGATCAGCGCGGACAGCGGTGGTGTGCGCTCCGGCGCCCCGGCCGCCTGATCGACCAGGTCTGCCACCTCGGACTCATGCGTGTCGGCCAGCACGGCGATCAGCAACTCGCGGGGCCCACCCACCAGCCGGCGCACGGACCGGGCCGAGACGCCGGCTCGCCGCGCGACCATCGATTCAGTCGTGCCCCCGTAGCCGTGGCTGGCGAAGAGCTCACGGGCTGCGTCGACGACCCGGGCGCGGGTCGCTTCGTCGCCAGCCATGAGGTCAGGCTATGTCCTGCGCGGCCCCAACGGCCGGGACCGGCCACTGTTGGGGCAGCGATGAGCGCGCTCGGCACCTGGCACCGGTGGCGGCACCCCGGCCAGGCATACCCACAACTGACTGCGAACGTCATGGGACATCGTCTGCGCCAGCCCTGTGCAGAACCGCTGCCGACGCCGGACCGCCTCAGTTGCCCGGGTCCGATCATGGGAGCAGGGCGACTCCGTTGTTGTAGGCGATCACGTAGCTGGGCGGCTCGAAGGGGCCCTTGTCAGGACCGCAGTTCTCCGGGACACCGTCGGCCACACAGGGCAGGATGCCGTCCACCGCATCACCCTGCCCATTGACCACGTGGACGATCTCGCCCGGTCCGCTGAGGTTCTTCGTCATGACGTGGGTCAGCGTCACGCCACGGGTGTCGGGCACTTCGTAGCCGTTCTCGGTCACAATGCTGGGATTGTTGCGGTTGAAGGCGTAGACCCCACCGCCCCACAGCTGGTGCTTCTTGACGTCGTCAGCGACTTTGTACCCGGCAAACCCGAGAGTCCCGTCCGGGGTAGTCCAGTCCGCTTGTGTGGGCGGGTCGTAGGGCAACTCGTTCTGGTAGAGGACCACACGCCCCCGCTCGCCGTTCCAGATCGTGTTGTACTCCTGGTAGTGCTCGACGAACAGGCCCGTGGCGGTCACGTCGTCGCCATTGACGACCACGCCGTTGCGGCCGATGTTGGTCCGCCAGCGCTCGTTGTCGCCGAATGTGCCATCGGTGCGGTCGAAGCCCTCGACGCCATGGTCGGCCCGCCACACCCAGGTGTGGTCGATCAGGACGTTGTCGCTGTTGACCTGCATGGAGATATCAGCCTTGCCGACGTGCGGTCCACCCACGCGGAAGTACACATCGCTGAGTGTGGTCGGGTTGCTGCTGGACGACTTCGACTTCCACCCGTGGTGGGAGCCCCTGCCATGGGACTTGCGCTTCTCGCCGACCTGCAGGAGGACGGGCGACTCGACGCTGCCTGCGTCGATGGTGACCCCAGCCACGATGATGCCCGGCCTATCATGCAGTCCCATCACAACCGCGCCGTCGACCGCCGTCAACGTCGCCAGGCCCATCCCGAGCACAACGGTGTTCGAGCGCTTGACCGTGATGCTTCGGTCGATGTCGTACACGCCGGGCGTGAGGATCAGGTGCTTGCCGCGGTCAAGCTGCTTGTTGATCGTCTTGGCCGAGTCACGAGGGTCGGCGATGAAGAAGTCGCTGAGCGGGACGCTGCGTCCGGGGGTCATCCGCTGCGCCCAGCTGATGCCGCTGGTGTTGCGCTTGGCCGACGGGACGCGGACGAACCAGCGCCCCTTGTCGTCCACGTAAAGGTACGGCTTCTCCCGACTGACCGGCGTCGTGTCCAGCACCGTGTACGGAGGGTTCGGGTAGGACGCGTCCGCCGGGACGGCGGCTGGGTCACCGGTGAAGTCGATCCCCGAGAAGACCTGGTTCCACACAGCGTTGGACCAGATGCCGAACTCGCTGTTGCGCGCATACCACTGCTGCTGGGATCCGTTGACCAACGTCTGCCCCGGCAGGGTCCCGTCCGCCACCCGCGAGTCAGCGATGAAGCCGCCGCTGGCGAAGGACGGTCCCGTGCAGTAGTCCATGAGGGTCAGGTTCCCGCCCTTGACGTCCACCCGACGCAGCGACACCGCCTGGGAGACGGCCCAGAAGTTCGCCGAGGCCTCACAACCGCCCTGGCCCGTGGTGTTGACGTTGATCGTGAGGTTGGACATGCCACGCCAGAAGTTGTTCAGCGCGAAGCAGCCGATGAACTCCGGGTTCTCCGGATCATCGAAGCACTGGTTGTAGACCTCGATGGTGCCATTGATCTGCACGTCACCAGGGGCTGCTCCCAGGCCCATGACCTCCGTGTAGTAGCCCACCAGCCCATGCAGGGGTTCCTCGTCAGTGCCGTACGTGCCCGGCATGAAGTACAGGCCATACCGGTCGGTACCCATCTCGTTGCCTACCTGAAGGGCATGGACCTCGTCGAACTTCGCCTGAATCTCGGCCGTCGTCCAACTGGAGTCGAAGATCGTCACGTTGGGGCCGAAATCAGGCGCCTTGGTGGGCTTGTGCTTGCCGTGCGCAGCGACACCAGCGGCGGCCGGCACTGTGGTGGACGCAGCGGCCGACACGACGGGCGTCGCGCTGGCCGCTCCCGCCACGGGCGCCAACAGCGCGGCGACGCACAGTGCCACAGGGGCCGCCCACCTCCGGCTGGACGCCCGCGGGACCGGATGTGCCCCAGAAGGAGCAGCGGGCAGGAGATCGCTGACAGAGCGCATCAGTGCGCTCCTCTCTTGTCGGGTCAGCCGAATACCGGACCGCCGGACGACCGTCGGCCGGAGCCCTCCCCCAGTGGATCCTGACCGCTCGGCAACCCGAGCGAGCGACGCCTGTCTAGAGCGTTCGTGACACCGTGCCCGTCCCCGAGTGCCGTGTCAAGGGGTTGGCCGCCACTGATCGCTACTCGACCGACCACATCCACATGAGGCCGATGACGAGGCAGTCGCGCTCGATCACCGCGAGGCCGCAGCGTGCCGAGTGCCCGGACCACCGGAACCAGACCTTGAGCTGTTGACATCGCAAGCCGTCACCCGACATGCTGAGCGTGGTTGGAGAGCGCTCTCCAAACGATCCTGTCACACCGAACGCGACAGGCCGCGCCTCGTGGCCCGCTGAGCATCCGCTTGGTATGTCCACACAAGAGGCCCCAGCCCACCCATTCGTCCGCCGGATCAGGGGACTCGGTCCGGATCGCCCCAGGAGCCCGATTCATGATCACAGCGCGCGCCATCGCATCGCTTGCAGGCCTGGGCCTTGCCCTGAGCCTGTCCGCATGCTCGTCGTCGGACAGCGTCGCCGACACCAACGCCGCCTACTGCGAAGGTGCCCAAGCGGTGCAGACCCAGTTCGAGCAGCTGACGTCCCTGGCCGAGGCCGGGGCCCCCGCCGAAGCCCTCAAGGAGCAGCGGGACCTCGTACAGAGTGCGATCCAGGCGAACTCGGTTCCCCTGTCGCAGTTGCAGGACTCGGTCAAGACCGAGATCGAGGCCGCCAACGACGCCTTCGAGCAGGCAGTGGCCGCAATCCCCGACGATGCCACCCCAGCAGAGGCGGCAAGCAGCTACAAGGCCGCCATCGATGCCTACGCCACATCCGTCGACGCGGTCGAGTCCGAGTTGGGCTGCTCCTGACCCGAGGCGGCCCCACCTGGAGGTGTCCCATGACTGCATCCGTGCGCTACCTGAACCCCGGGCTTCCTGCCGAAGAGCGGGTCGCGGACCTCCTGGGCCGCATGACGCTGCCCGAGAAGGTCGGGCAGATGCTGCAGCTCGACGCACAGGGCGACCTGGCGGACATTGTCTCGACCAAGGTGGTCGGCTCGCTGCTGCACGCCTCCCCTGAGCGCATGGTGGCAGCCATCGACCTGGCGGCCCGGACCCGGCTGGGGATCCCCCTGCTGATGGCCGACGACGCCATCCATGGCCACTCCTTCTGGCCGGGGGCGACCATCTTCCCGACCCAGCTGGCGATGGCGTGCTCCTGGGACACCGACCTCGTGGAACGCATGGCCAGGGCCAGCGCGGTCGAGATCGCGGCCACCGGGCTGCACTGGACGTTCTCCCCGGTGCTGTGCATCACCCGGGACCTGCGCTGGGGCCGCGTGGGCGAGACGTTCGGCGAGGACCCGTTCCTCATCGGTGAGCTGGGCGCAGCCATGGTCCGCGGCTACCAGGGGTCCGGCCCGCAGGACCCGACCGGGGTCATGGCCTGTGCCAAGCACTTCGCCGGGTACTCCGAGACCCAGGGCGGCCGCGACGCCAGCGAGGCCGACATCAGCCCACGCAAGCTGCGCTCCTGGTTCCTGCCGCCTTTCGAGCGGGTGGCACGGGACGGTGCCCGGACGTTCATGCTGGGCTACCAGGCGATGGACGGGGTTCCGATCACCGCGAACCGGTGGCTGCTCAACGACGTGCTCAAGGGCGAGTGGGGCTTCACCGGGATGCTCGTGACCGACTGGGACGACGTCGGACGCATGGTGTGGGAGCAGAGGGTCTGCGCCGATTACGTCGAGGCCTCCGCCGTTGCGGTGCGCGCCGGCAACGACCTGGTCATGACCACACCCGAGTTCTTCGAAGGCGCCCAGGAGGCGGTCGCGCAGGGGCGGCTGGACGAGGCGCAGATCGATGCCGCGGTCCGCCGGATCCTGCGGCTAAAGTTCGAGCTGGGACTCTTCGAGGACCCTCGCGCCCCGGACCCCGCGCGCCAGGCTGCGGTGATCGGCAGCACCGAGCACACGGACCTGAACCTCGCGATCGCCAGGCGGTCCCTTGTGCTGCTGCGCAATGACGCGACGCTGCCCTTGGCCGGCGGCCTTGCGGCCGGCGACGACGGCCGCGCAGTTCCGCCCGGACCGCCCCGGACGATCGCCGTCATCGGGCCCAACGCCGACGAACCCCGTAACACCCTGGGTGATTGGTCAGGCAACTCGGGTCAGGTCAACTGGATGCCCGAGGACCACCCACGCGAGATGGTCCAGACGGTCCTCGATGGGTTCCGCGCCATGGCTCCCCTGGACTGGACCGTCACGCACGCCCTCGGCGCCGACATCGAGGCCCTGGTGCCCGACCCGTCGGGCGAGAAGTGGCACGACGGAGGCACACGTCCACCCGTCTTCGCCCCGCCACCGGCGAACGAGACGCTGCTCGCCGAAGCCGTGACCGCGGCCGAGGCGGCAGACTACGTGGTGGCCGTCCTGGGCGACACCATCGCGCTGACCGGCGAGACCCGATCGACGGCGACCCTCGAGCTGCAGGGCGGCCAGATCGCCCTCCTCGAGGCGCTGGTGGCCACAAGCACACCCGTGATCGTGGTCCTGGTGCACAGCAAGCCGGCCACGCTCCCCTCAGCCGTTGAGGCCGCAGCGGGACTCATCGAGGCGTTCAATCCGGGCATGCGCGGCGGGCAGGCCATCGCCGAACTGGTCCTGGGCCTGATCGAGCCGACCGGGCGCCTGCCCGTGTCTGTTCCGCGACACGTGGGCCAGCAGCCCGTGTACTACAACCAGGTGCGCGGCCAGCACGGCGAGCGCTACGCAGACCTCACCCAGGAGCCGCACTTCGTGTTCGGCGAGGGCCTGAGCTACACGACGGTCGAGTACCGCGACCTCGTGCTGGACGAGGCCACCGTGGCCGCCGATGCCGTGATCCGCGCGCGCGTCACGCTGACCAACACCGGAACCCGCCCAGCGCTCGAGACGGTCCAGGCCTACATCAGTGATCTGGTCACCAGCGTGACGTGGGCGGACAAGGAGCTCAAGGCCTGGTGCCAGGTCGAGGTGCCACCCGGCGAGTCCGTCACGACCGAGATCGAGGTGCCCGCGGGGGCCTGCTCGCTGGTCACCGCCGAAGGCATACGGATGGTCGAGCCGGGCCAGTTCGAGCTGCTAGTCGGATCCAGTTCGCGCGCCGACGATCTGCTCAGGGCATCCTTCCGGATCGAGGGTTGAGCGCCTCGCCGCCCTCCAGCAGGGCGTGGATCGCCTTCAGCAGTTCCGATGAGACCCGATCGGTCCGCACTGCGGGGTCCACCTGCGCGAATCGCCACTCAACCTCGTAGGTGCGGCTCGCACCTGGCGCGATCGGCTCATACGCGCCCTGGTTCTCCAGCTCGATGTAGTCGCGCTCGATTCCGAAGAAGAGCTCGAGTTCCGCCTGTCGTGGAGCCATCTGCTCCGGCACCAGGTCCGGGAAGATCCGCAGGAAGATCACCCCATCGTGGATGTGCGCGACCCAGCCGTGGGCGTCGGTGAAGAACTTCGAGGTCCGCGTGACATCAGCGACCGGGATGCTCGCGTGGGGACCGGCCACCGAGTAGCCCTCGAAGGTCGCGTCCAGCCCGGCGTGCAGGTACGTGCAGCCCGGATCCTCGCGCTGCTTGCGCAGGCGGTCCTCATCGCTGAACTGGTGCCCCACGGCCCACACCAGCAAGCCGGTGCGAGGCGCCCGGGTGACCTGCCACGGCGCCACTGCGTGAGCGCGCTGCCAGGTGTTGGTGACCACGAAGGTGAACGTCACCGAGGCCTCCTGCAACGTGACGCGCTTCTCCACCTGGAGGCCGTGGTCAAGGTCGGGGGCGCTGCGCATGACAAGGGCGGTTGGCGACTCGTCGAGGACCTCGTAGGGCGCGGCATCGAGCACCGGAGGCGGCGGCCAGTCGAACAACGCCTGCGGACTGGGCCAGAAGGTGTCGCCGTAGTAGCCCGGCACCCTTCCCGGCGGGAGCACAAGGTCCACCTCCCGGTACTGCAGCCTGGCCAGGCGTCCCCCCTCATCGGGCCGGAACTGGGCCCGCACTGATCCGCACTGCTTGTCCAGGGCGATCACGCCGGGCTCGTTCCCCGCGTGATCGCCCAGGGTCTTGGTTGGTCCGCCCACGTTCACGGCGCCGCCGGGATCCGTACCTCAATCCGGGCCACCGTCCCGCGCCGCTCGAAGATGCTGGCACTGAGGTCAACGCCGATCCTCGCGCCGGAACAGTCCACGACGGTGCCCTCGGCAAGGTGGACCTGGACGCTGAGGGACTCAGCCCGGTGGTAGACGACCGGGACCTGGCAGAACGTGAACGCCAGGCAACCGGCGCTCAGCTCGACCTGCCGGGGGCGACCCAGCACGTCGATGAACTCGAAGGTCACCGGCACCGCGAGCCACTCGCTGGCGCGCAGCTGGTTCGGCGCGAAGACGATCTGGCCGTCCTGCACCCGCAGGCCCAGCTCACCGAGGCGCGTGAGCACCTCCTCCTTCACCTGACCGGTCATGCCCGGCTGCCGCGCACCATGCCCCGCCGGGGTGTGCGAGTAGGGGTCGATCGGGAACGCGCCGTAGACGGCGGCGGGCTTGGCGTAGCCGAGCCCGACGCGCACATCCTCGTAGGCCGCGGTCAGCGCCTGCACGGTCGCCGACGACTCGCCGTCAGCCACGGCTCGCTCGAGGGTCTCCTGCACGGACAGCAGCAGCTTGGAGACCATGTGCCAGTAGATGCTGCCCAGGCCCTCGTAGGCGAAGAACGAGCCGGAGCGGCCTGTGAACTCCGAGTGGTTGAAGACCTCCTCGAAGATCGACAGGACCTCCCCAAAGTCGGTCTCCACCAGCGCGGCGAGGTCCGGTTCACCGGCCATCCGGTCCAGGATCGCCTCGACGTCACGGACATTGCGGATGGGGGACGCGAAGTGCAGGTCGCCGTGCACATCACGCACGACCAGGCTGCGATCCCCTGCTCGGACCAGTGCACTGATCAGCGCGCACCGGGTTGCCCGGACCCCCGGGATGCGGTTGCGGTCCAGGAAGCCAGCCAGGTCCTTGTCGGGATAGAGCATGTAGCTGTGCTGGTCTGCGCGGTACAGCTTGCTGCTGCGCAGGCCGGCGAGCAGCGCCAGGGACTCCTGGGCGTCGAGCTGGCCACTGCCCAGCATCGCGACCTGGCCCTCGAGCATCTCCGGCAGGCGACGGATCGCGGCATCTCCGTCGGCGAGGTCCAGGATGTTGTAGGAGTGGTACAGCGAGTCCTGCCGCCGGTTGGCCGCGAGGGTGCTGTCCACATAGGAGCGCACAAGCGCAAGGAGCGTCTGCACGCGGTCCCCTGAGACGTCGGCGTGCCGACCGCTGAAGCCCGCGTAGACCCGCTCGCGGTAGGCCCCTCCGACCGCGCCCAGGTCATCCATGAAGCCGCGTCGTGAGCTGTCTGAGAAGCCCCCGCGAAGATGGCGCCGGTGCGCCTCGAGCGCGCCGGTCACCCCGTCCATCAGGTCGGCGAGCTCCTCAGTGACCCGCACGTCCTGGGTCAGCAGGTCCTGGGCGAACTCCACGTAGCGCCGCACCTGCGCCAACGTCACCACCGAGAGCCCGCGTCCGACCAGGGCGTTGTTGGCGTCGTTCCATTCGGGGCGCTGGGTGTTCATCCAGATCCCGCCGTCCGGCACCAGGTTCACGACCTTGGCCAGCAGGAGCAGGAGCAACTTCTCGGCCAGCGTCACCCGCACGAGGTCACCGTTGGGTCCATGGACGAGGCGACCGTCGGCACCGTTCTGCTCGATACGTTCGGCGATGCGCGCGGCATGGTCCTCGTCGAAGCTGATGGTGTTGTGCGGGTCCTTGAGCGTCTCGGCGTAGGAGGCGATCCGGTACGGCACATCGGCGTGGGTGAAGACCTCGGTCCCCGTCAGCTCCTCCAGCCGCCCGGGATGGAACCGCACAGAGGTCTCCAGGAGCTTGAGCAGGTAGATGATCTGGTGGTCACTCCAGTAGCCGATGTTGGCCCAGGGGTTGTGGGGCTCGGGCACCTCCCAGTCGATGCCGGCGCGCGAGATCCGGTACGGGTTGTAGCCATCGGCGGTGGTGGCGTCCAGGAATACCGAGATCATGGACTCGAGGTACTCGGGGAACGACCAGGCCAAGGCCTCCCAGTTCTGGAAGATGTCGCGCCAGTTGCCCTCGAAGCTCAACCGCGGATTGCCGTGCGCGTCCCGCAACGCGATCTCGAAGGTGTTCCACGGCCGCGAGGGGTCCCCGTGGCGCCGGCTGAAGGTCAGCGGCAGGTACTCCATGCCGAGACGGATCAGGTCGGGATCGCGGCTGGCGCGAGCTGCCTCAACGAGCTCCGAGCTGGTCAGGGTCGCCGGCAGGCCCGCCAGCAGACCGACGCACCGCCCCAGGGTCGCGGGGCTGCGCTGCTCGACGAAGGAGCGGAAGTCGCCCGAGTCGACGCGATAGCCGTCGGTCGGGACTCCCCCGCGCATGACGTTGAACAGCACGTTCGCAGCGTGGTGGGCGGTGGCGAGCTCCTCGCCGGTGACCTGGAGCCCATCGGCGGAGGCCACGATCCGCTCGAGCTCCGACCGGCTCGTCCGCACATCGGCCTCGAGCAGGAGCGCCAGCTCCTCGGGCCGGGTCAGCAGGTCGCGCAGGGCGATGACATCAGCGACATCCTGCTCGACGTCACCGACGATGCTCCACGCCCGCTGCTCCCCCGGCGCCAGCGACAGATGGGCATGGACGAGGTACGCCCCGCGCAGGCCCCGGACGTCATGCTCGGCCACCAACGAGCCATCGCTCTTGAACCATTCCAGCTGACGGGTGGACACCAGGTGGTCGACCGGGCCGAGGCCCACCTGCCACGCCACGTTGGCGTGCAGCGACTCACTGGGCTCGGCCAGATCAGTCAGCCTCGAACTGAGCGTGAACATCCCGAGTCCGGTCTGCTCATCGATCTCGGCGCGCTTGTACGCATCGAGCAGGTTGCTCAACCGGTTCTGGACCGCCACGTCCACACCCGCCGGCAGCAGGTTGACCAGTCCGTCCACGAGCTCGATGTCCTGGGGCTTGTCCCCGACGCTGCTCAGGGTGCACGTGCGGACGATGCCGAACCTGCTTGCCGTCTGCCAGCTGACGCGAAGGGTCAAGCCGAGATCCGCCCGGGACTCCTCGAAGATCAGCGTGGTGCCCAACGGATCCTTGTAGATCGTTCGCGCCATCTCGCCACCGGACCGTATCGCCGGCGAGAACGGCTCCCAGATGAGCGGCTCACCCGCGATCGGGACGACCCGGATCAGGCTCAGGCCACCGGTGCGTCCGGCACTCTCACTGACCTTGTCGTCGGTGTAGTAGGGGAAGAGCGCGGTGTCCGGCCGGACGCGGCCAGCGGTGAGTCCGCCGGTGCTGGACACGAACAACCAAGGATCGCCGGATCCGACCACCGTCATGAAGAACGCCGGCATCTGGTCGTAGCCGGCGATCCGGTAGAACCGACGCCCGAGGAGCTCCGTGAACCCCTCGCCCGCGCCGGCGTCCACGGCCTTCTCGCGATGGTCGAGTTCGTGACCGGGCATGTGGGGCCTCCTGGGGTAGCCGGCGTTCCATCCTCCACCCCTGCGGCCGGAGAGAGCGCTCTCCCCCGCACATTGTCACAATTTGACAACGGTGCGCAAGGCCCCTTGACAAACGACTGCGATGCGGGCAACGATCAGAGAGCGCTCTCAGAGAGCCCTCTCTGAGGCCGGCGAAGGAGCCACGGGTCCCCGCGGCTGCGACGAGCATCGGCGCCCGCGCCGTGTGACGACAAGGAGAACGGAAGACATGGTCAGTAGGTCTAGGAAGTCGTGGGTCACCCTCACGGCAGGACTCGCAGGAGTCGCGCTGGTTGCGACTGGATGCTCCAGCGGCAGCGACACGGCGACTGACGCTGCTTCAGAGGCAACGGGCACCGAGCCGGTGACCCTGTCCCTGGCCACGTTCAACGAGTTCGGCTATGAGGACCTCATCACCGAGTATGAGGACCTCAACCCCAACGTCACGATCGAGGCCAAGAAGGCGGCGACCTCCAATGAGGCCCGGGACAACCTGAACACCCGCCTGGCCGCAGGCTCCGGCGCCTCGGACATCGAAGCGATCGAGGTCGACTGGTTGCCCGAGCTGTCCCAGTACCCGGACAAGTTCGTCGACCTCAACGATCCCTCCGTCGAGGGTCGCTGGCTGGCGTGGAAGTCCGCGCAGGCGACCACCGCTGACGGCAAGTTGCTGGGCTACGGAACGGACATCGGCCCCGAGGCCATCTGCTACCGCGGTGACCTCTTCGCGGAGGCTGGCCTGCCCACGGGACGTGAGGAGGTCGCCGAGCTTCTCGGCGGTGCGGACGCCACCTGGGAGCGGTACTTCGAGGTCGGCGCCGACTTCGTGGCCGCTGACACGGGCGCCGCGTGGTTCGACACCGCCGGTGGCACCTACCAGGCGATGATCAACCAGGTCCAGAACGCCTACGAGGCAGACGACGGCTCGATCATCGCGCTGGAGAACGAGACGGTGAAGGCCATCTACGACCAGGTCCTCACCGCCTCGCAGGACCAGTCGTCGCACACCTCGCAGTGGAGTGAGGACTGGACAGCCTCGTTCCAGAAGGACGGCTTCGCCACCATGGCATGCCCGGGCTGGATGCTCGGCGTCATCGAGGGCAACGCGGCCGGCGTCGAGGGCTGGGACATCGCCAACGTCTTCCCCGGCGGCGGCGGCAACTGGGGCGGGTCGTTCCTGACCGTTCCGGCGATGGGTGCCAACCAGGCCGAGGCGAAGAAGCTGGCCGCATGGCTGACGGCCCCGGAGCAGCAGGTCAAGGCATTCGAGGCCAAGGGCACGTTCCCGAGCCAGGTCGAGGCGCTGACTGACCCGGCCCTGCTGTCCCAGAAGAACGAGTTCTTCCAGGACGCCCCCACCGGCCAGATCCTCGCCGAGCGGGCCAAGGCCGTGACCGTGGCACCGTTCAAGGGACCGAACTACTTCGCGATCAACGACGCGATGCAGCAGGCCCTGACCCGCGTGGATGTCGACAAGACCGATGACGCCGCGTCCTCCTGGGTGAAGTTCGAGGAAGCCGTCAACGCCCTCGGCTGACGGCCGACCCGGCCGCCCGGACCGTACCCTGCGCGTGCGCAGGCAGGTTCGGACCGGGCGGCCGGGGCACCCGACGCCCCGCTGTTCGGCTCCTACCCCGGGGCCGGCTCGCGCGGGCATCCGGCTCGGCCCTCCGAGTCAGCACAGCGCCACACCAGACACTGAACGGGTCACTGCCAAGAGTGCGGTCCCGGCAGGCCCACATCCGCCCGGCTCCCGGCCGCGGGTGACACCGGATCCGCAGGCGAGGATGCTCCATGTCGATGAATGCAGCCCCAGAAATCCCGTTGAAGGCCGAGGCGGCCGCCGACAAGGAGTTGGCTCGCCGGACGAGGCGCAACGCGTGGGATCGCAAGTACTCGCCGTACTTGTACATCTCGCCCTTCTTCCTCCTGTTCGCGCTGGTGGGGCTCTTCCCCCTCGGGTACACGGCCTTCGTGTCCATGCACGACTGGAACCTGATCGGAGGCAAGGGCGACTTCGTCGGCCTGGAGAACTACCAGGAGGTCCTGCAGCAGCCGCTCTTCTGGAAGGGCCTGCGCAACACGTTCAGCATCTTCCTGCTCTCGTCGGTGCCCCAGGTCCTGATCGGCCTGTTCCTGGCCGCCATGCTGGACGCCAACCTGCGGGCCAAGACCTTCTGGCGGATGGGCGTCCTGCTGCCCTACGTCGTGATGCCCGTGGCCGTGGGCATGATCTTCGCCAAGATCTTCGCCGACCAGTCGGGCATGGCCAATGCCATCCTGGCCAACTTCGGCATCGACCCCATCCGCTGGCACGCCGATGTCCTGGCCAGCCACGTGGCGATCGCCACGATGGTCGACTTCCGCTGGACCGGGTACACCACCCTGATCATCCTCGCGGGAATGCAGGCGATCCCCAACGACCTGTATGAGGCGGCCGTGGTCGATGGCGCCGGCCGCTGGCGAACGTTCCGCTCGATCACGATCCCCTCGCTGAAGCCGACGATCATCTTCGTGGTGATCACCTCGACCATCGGCGGCCTGCAGATCTTCGACGAGCCGCGCATGTTCGACCAGGCCGGCCAGGGCGGAGCGGACCGTCAGTGGATGACTGTGACGATGTACCTCTACGAACTCGGCTGGGGGGCCCAGAAGAGCTTCGGACGGGCCTCAGCTGTGGCGTGGGTCCTGTTCCTGATCATCCTCGTCATTGGGGCCATCAACTTCAAGGTCACCCAGAGAATCTCGGGAACAGAGTCGAAAGGCGGCAAGTCATGAGCTCCACCGGCATGGTCGAGCAGACCGCAGGCAAGGGAGCCGCCCGGTACGCCCGGCGACGCGCCAACCGAAGGTCCATGGGCGTGGGCTCCAACCGCAGGGGCGGCTGGGTCACTTACACCATCCTGACCGTCGTGCTGCTGATCTCGTTCTACCCGATCTACTACACCTTCCTCCTCGCGTCCTCGGACCCCCAGACGATCGCACAGAACCCGATCCCGTCCCTGATTCCCGGGGACAACTTCCTGGACAACATCAGCCGCGTGATCAACTCGGACATCAAGTTCTGGCAGGCGCTGTGGAACTCGGTCCTCGTCGCAGTCATCACGTCGATCAGCGTCGTCCTGTTCGCCACCCTGGCCGGGTTCTCGTTCGCGAAGCTGCGCTTCCGCGGCCGGCGCGCCCTGCTTGTCTTCGTCATCGCGACCATGGCCGTGCCCACCCAGCTCGGCGTCGTTCCGCTGTTCATCCTGATGTCCGAGCTCGGCTGGACGGGCAAGCTCGTCGCCGTCATCGTGCCGGGGATGGTCACCGCCTTCGGCGTCTTCTGGATGACCCAGTACTTCGAGGAGACCCTCCCCTTCGAGCTGATCGAGGCCGCCCGCGTCGACGGCTGCTCCATGATCCGCACGTTCTGGCATGTCGCCCTGCCCGCCGCCAAGCCCGCCGCTGCGATGCTCGCGCTGTTCACGTTCGTCGCCTCGTGGACGAACTTCTTCTGGCCGTTCATCGTGCTGGGATCCACCAACCCGACCCTCCCGGTCAGTCTCCAGCTGCTGCAGGCGTCCTACTTCAAGGACTACTCACTGATCATGGCCGGCGTCGTGCTGGCGACCATCCCGCTGATCCTGCTGTTCATCGTCGCCGGGAAGCAGCTGGTGTCGGGCATCATGGCTGGTGCCGTGAAGGGGTGAGCGCGCGCACCTTCCCGGACGGCTTCCTCTGGGGAGCAGCCACGGCCGCCTACCAGGTCGAGGGAGCAGTCGCCGAGGATGGTCGGGGGCCCTCGATCTGGGACACCTTCAGCCACACTCCGGGACGGGTCACCGCCGGGGACACGGGCGACACCGCCACGGATCACTACCACCGCTACGACCAGGACCTCGACCTCGCGGCCGGGCTCAACCTGTCTGCCTACCGGTTCTCGATCTCCTGGCCGCGCATCCAGCCCACGGGCCGCGGCCCGGCAAACGGCCTTGGCATTGCCTTCTACGACCGCCTCGTCGATGGGCTGCTCAGCCGAGGCATCGCACCAGCTGTGACGCTCTACCACTGGGACCTCCCCCAGGCACTGGAGGATGCCGGCGGCTGGCCGGAGCGCGACACCGCCCACAGGTTCGCGGACTACGCGGCCCTTGTCCATGACGCGCTCGGCGATCGGGTGGACCTGTGGACCACCCTCAACGAGCCCTGGTGCTCGGCACTCCTGGGCTACGCCGCGGGCGCCCACGCGCCGGGCCGCACCGAGCCCGCCGCAGGGCTCGCGGCGATGCACCACCTGCTGCTGGGCCATGGCCTGGCACTCACGGAAATGCGCTCGACCGCCCGACCCGCCGAGCGCTTCTCGATCACCCTTGACCTCTCCCCCACCTATCCCGGCTCCGAGTCCGAGGCCGACCGGGGGGCAGCGCGCCTGATGGACGGCCTGAAGAACCGGCAGTTCCTGGATCCCGTCCTGCGCGGGGCCTACCCCGCGGACGTCGTCGAGGCCACGGCGCACGTGACGGACTGGGGCTTCGTCGCGCCCGGCGACATGGCGATCATCAGCGCGCCACTTGACCTACTCGGCGTCAACTACTACTTCCCCACCCGGGTGGTCGCAGCGCAGCCCGGGGCCACCGAGATGGCCCACTTCCCGGGCTCGGCGAGCATCGAGGTACTACCACCGCGTGGGCCCCTGACGCAGATGGAGTGGGAGGTCCTCCCCGAGGGCCTCACCGACCTGCTCGTCCGCCTCCAAGCGGACTACGGGGTGCCGGTCCTGGTGACCGAGAACGGCAGCGCGTATCCCGACGTCGTCGGACCGTCGGGCCGGGTGGAGGACGTGCAGCGCGTGGAGTACCTCAGGTCGCACCTCGCGGCCCTGCACGAGGCCATCGGCCGAGGTGCCGAGGTCCGCGGGTACTTCGCGTGGTCGCTGCTGGACAACTTCGAGTGGGCGCACGGCTTCTCCAAGCGGTTCGGCCTGATCCATGTGGATTACGACACACTGGAGCGCCGGCCCAAGGACAGCGCGCGCTGCTATGCGTCCTTCGCAGCACGCAACGGCATACCTTGAGTCCCGTGACAGGACGTGAGTACGGACAGCGGCGAGTTCGCCGTGACTGAGCTCCAACGGATCCGCCCGCGACCCAACCTCGAGGACGTGGCCGCGCGCGCGGGGGTGTCGCGGGCGACGGTCTCGCGCGTGGTCAACGGCCAGACGTCGGTGGCCGAGGGGCTGCGCAAGCGGGTCCAGTCGGCGATCGACGAGCTCGGCTACGTACCGAACCAGGCTGCGCGGGCGCTGATGACCAACCGGACGGGGGCTGTCGCCCTGGTGGCCTCGGAGCCTGCCGCCCGCGTGTTCGGGGACCCGTTCTTCAGCGGGATCGTGCGTGGAGTCAGCCTCGAGACGAATAGGGCCGGGCTACAGCTCGTGCTCCTCATGGCACAGGACTTCGAGGACCTCGAGCGCGTGAAGCAGTTCCTCAGGAGGTCGCCTGTCGACGGGGCCATGCTGATCTCCGGACATGACGGGGATGGGCTGCCTGCCGAGCTCCAGCGGTGGGAGACCCCCTACGTCATCGGCGGGCGCCCCACCCACCCGAGCCTGGTCGCTCCCTTCGTCGACAGCGAGAACCGCTCGGGGGCGCACATGGCCACCACGCATCTGCGCGCCAAGGGCAGGGTCAGGATCGCGACCGTGACCGGTCCGCTGGACATGGCTGCCGGCGTGGATCGGCTGGCCGGCTTCCGCCAAGCCCTGGGGGCCGACTTCCGGGAGGATCTCGTCGAGGTGGGCGACTTCACCGTGCGTGGAGGGGAGATGGCGACCGACCGACTCCTCAGGCGTGCGCCTGACCTGGACGCAATCTTCGCTGCCTCGGACCTCATGGCCCTCGGCGCCCTGACCGCTTTGCGGCGGGCCGGCCGGCGCGTTCCCGTGGACGTCGCAGTCGTCGGCTTCGACGACAACGAGTTCGCTCGTACAGCCGATCCTCCGCTCACCACGATTCGGCAGGATCCGATGATTCAGGGGCGCGCGATGGTCCGGCTGTACCTCGCGCGCAACCGCCCGGACATCGAGGTTGCCTCGGAACCGGCGATTCCCGACCTGCGAGGTCGGGACCACCTCGCACTGCCGGTCTCCCTCGTGGTGCGCGACTCGGCGTGACCTGCGCGCCCTGTTGACGGGTCGCCCGTCCGTGGATGCCTTGACTGGCCCGCATCCCCCAGAACCGGCCGAGCCGCGAGGCTCCCTCTGCTGGGCTGGCGGCATGATCGACAGCGGGTGTCGGTCATCGCGGTGGGGAAGGCCAGCCGCGGCAGGTGTCGAGCACGCCTCAATTCGTGCAGTTTGTGCCCGATCACCGAGACCCTGCCGCTCAAGGAGTTCGAGACGTAGACCGCTGAGCCGTCCGCCAGCACCACCGCAACTCCTGGGAAGCCGCCGACGGGCACTTCGGCGGTCACCTCGTGAGTGGCCGTGTCGATGACCGAGACCTTGTCCGGGGTGTGTACGGGGACGTAGACCGCGGACGCGTCCGGCAGCGCGACCGGGTCCCGGGGCTTTGCGGCGACCGGGATGGTGGCGACAGGGGTCGTCGGTGGACCGAGCGTGATACTCGCGAGCACCAGAGCGGCGATCTGGGCGGGCCCCCGCACCCAGCCCACTGGCGTCGGAGGTGAGCTACGACGCGGAGTGGACCTTGCTCGGAATGGGCGTCAGCGGGGCCCCAGCGCGACGAGGCCGAGGGCGGCCTCCTGACGCCCGTCGACTCGGACGAGGTCGTTGACCATGCCATCGTGGAACGCGCCCACCATGCACGCCCCGAGCCCGGCGGCCTCGGCTGCGAGGTAGACGTTCTGGGTCACGTGACCGCCCTCCCAGCAGACGTAGCGGTAGTGGCGGGCACGGTACTTCCATCGCGACCGCTGGAACACCCCGGTGAGCACGAGCACCACCGGTGCCCTGCGCAGGAAGTCCTGGCCCAGGCCCGCGATCAGGAGGTCCCCGGCGACCGAACCGCTGCGCACCGGCTCCAGGCCCTGGGCTCGGACGTCCACGTGATACACGCCAGGCTCGATCCCCTCGACGCGGTGGACCGCCACGTAGGTCTCCACCGGGTACAGGGCGCCGGCCGAGGGGGCGGTCCGGAAGCCCTGCGGAGAGGTGATCCCGATGGCGGCCTGGACCACCCACGCCAACTCCTGGGCGGTCATGGGTCGGTCGGCATAGTCCCGCAGCGATCGACGCTGCTCGAGCGCCTGCGCCACACTCATCGACGGCGGGGTGTCCACGGCGGGCAGGGCCACGACCTCGGCGTCGCCGACCCGCAGGTAGGGGGCTGGACGCCGGCCCCAGTCCACCAGGTCGCCCACCAGGCTGCGCAACCCAAGGGAACTCTGCCGGTGGTAGAACATTGCGACGTCACCACCCGGGTAGGGATCCGGCGACACCCCGGACTTGGCCGACCAGCCGACTGCAATGCCAGCCACCCCGGCACCCGCCGCCGCGAGAGCCGTCCTACGCGTCGGGTGCGAGCGTCGCGGACCTTGGGCCCGCGCCTGGTGCGGGGCTGCGGTGTCCATGCCATCTCGGGTGCCTGCCTCGCGGCCGGCGAACGCGGGGTCGGGGCTGCTTGCGAGACTGGCTGCGGCTTCACCCATGGACGTCAGGTCCGCGGGTACACCTCTCTGCGCCGCGGATCCCGTCGGCGCTGCGTGACCAGACTCGCGGCGCTGGCTTCGGGCGCCCTCGCGAAAGGGCAGGAACCAGCGCCAGCGCATCCCGATGTGGATGGCGATGAGCACCGCGACGAGATAGCCCGACCACCGGTGCGGGGTGAAGTCGTGGAGATCCCACTGGTCGACAAGCAGGCCGGTCAGGACCACCACGACCGCCGCGGCCAGCAGGAGCACATTGAGGATGTACTTGAGCCGTCGGCGATGCATGGCCAGCCCTCCTGGTCTCCCGCCGGGCATCGGACGAATCGCCGAAGCCGTCCCACCTTGATTCTCCATCGCCCGGCGCCCCCGCGCCCACTGCTCGGCGTCGCCGCAGGGGCCGGCATGGGCTGCTGGCGACGTGGCGCCCACGGACGTTGGTACGGTCCCCAGATGACGCGACCTCTGGAACTCACCGCGTTGGCGGTCGTGTGCGACATGGACGGAACGCTGGTGGATTCCACCGCGGTGGTCGAGGCGGTGTGGGCCGAGTTCGCCGATCGGTACGGCGTGGATGTCGACGAGGTGCTGCGCTACGCGCACGGCCGACAGTGCAGCGACACGGTTGCGCACTTCCTGCCCGCCGGCCACGATCCGGTTGCGGCCACCGCGCACGTCGACGCCCAAGAGCTGGACCACCTCGAGGGGATCGTGGAGGTGCCGGGCGCGGCGGCCTTCCTGGACAGCCTGCGCGGCAGGCCAGTTGCCGTGGTCACCTCCGCATCGCGCGCGCTGGCTCGCCGCCGGATGCGGGCGGCGGGGGTCCCCGTGCCCGACGTGCTCGTGGCCGCCGAGGACGTCACGTCGGGCAAGCCGTCTCCGGAGGGCTACCTGCGGGCAGCCTCCCTGCTCGGGGTCGACCCCGCTGAATGCGTGATCTTCGAGGACGCAGAGGCAGGCGTACGTGCCGCCGGAGCGTCCGGCGGGTCGGTCGTGGTTGTGGGCGGACACGTGTCTGCGACCACCCAGGGGCTGCCCAGGCTTGCCGACTTCACAGATCTCTCGGTCTCTACCCGCGATGGCCGGATCCGCCTGCGCCATCCCTGACTCGACGCTCGGCGTCGGGGAGGGCTTGACCGCCGGCTCCCCTGAGACCGGTTCCGGGTCAGATCCAGGGTCGAGTCAGGGTGGGACTGAGGATCTGTCGGGGTTGTCTGGCCGCATCCTGGATCCATGGACGAATCGAGAGCCACCGCGAACCCTGTCCCCGAGGATCAGCCCGACGCGAAGAAGGCCGCGGGTCTCGCTGATCACCTGGCCACGAACCCCGCCTCGTCGGCTCGGCCGACCGAGGTGTCCGGGCGTGGCGCCTCCGCGGGGGTGGCTGTCCTGTGAGCGGGGTCCTGCTCGATCTTCTTGTGGTGGCGGCGGTGGCCGTGGCCGGTGCCGGGATCATCCTCCCGGTGCTGCCGGGCACGGTGCTGGCGTTGGGTGCCTTCCTGGTGTGGGCCGTGGTGACCGGCGGTTCGACAGCCTGGGGTGCGTTCGCGGTGATGGCGTTGCTGATCGGTGTGGGACAGGTCTTGAAGTACCTGCTTCCGCACAGGTCGCTGACTGCCGCAGGAGTCCCCGGGCGGTCCATCCTGGTCGGTGGTGTGGCCGCGGTGGTGGGGTTCTTCGTGATCCCGGTGGTGGGGCTCGTGGTGGGATTCATCGGCGGGCTGTACCTGGCCGAGCAGCTGCGGTTGCGCGACTGGACGCTGGCCAAGCAGTCAACGTGGGTGGCGATGAAGGCCACCGGGTTCTCCGTCCTGATCGAGTTGGGTGCCCTGTTGCTGGCTGCCTCCGTGTGGGCCGGTGCTCTGGTGGTGCTTGCCCAGCAGTGACCAGAAGACGGCTTGTGATACGCGCAGCGAAGATCAGCCCAGCGAATCGACCCCGGCATCGCCCACGTGGACAGCGAATGCCGACTTCGCGGACGGCTGCTAATCTCCGAAAAGTCGTTGGCCAGGGTCCACTCCGGGACTCCTGTTCGTATCAAGTGAGGGGTGCCGATGGGTGCAGTGGAGTCCTCCGAGGTGTTGGGCCCCGTGGATCATCTGATCGTCGAGTTCCCCGCAGGTGCGGTGAGCGCGCAGGGCTTCGCCGGGTTGCTGGATCTGGTCGATCGGGGCCTGATCTACGTGTTGGACCTGGAGTTCGTGGAACGCCCTGAGCAGGGTGACCCGGGCCTGGTCGACGTGTCGAGCCTGTCCAACGACCCGGGCCTGGCGGTGCTGGCCGGTGCGTCCAGCGGCCTGCTCGATGAGGCCGACCTGCAAGCCGTGGCTGAGTCCCTGACACCGGGGACGGTCGCGGCGGTGGTGATCTTCGAGAACCTGTGGGTCGCGCCGATGCTGTCGTCCCTGCGTGAGTCCGGTGGACGGATCGTCAGCGAGAACCGGGTCCCCGTGGAGGACCTGCTCCTGGCCCTGGACCGCATCGAGGGCTCCGAGCCGTCGGCCACCACCTGAGACCGCATCTTCGACCCGACTCGCCCACCCCCCGACCCGCCAGGAGTCCACCATGGGATTGATCAAGACCGCCGGCAAGGTTGCTGTGGCCAGCGCTGTGCACGGCCGGGTCCAGCGCCGCCAGCAGCTGCGTTGGGCCGCGCAGGACGCCCAGGCCTCGGTACCCCAGCCGGCCTCCGGTGTGGACAGGCATGCGACCCAGTTGGCCCAGTTGGCCCAGTTGGGTGAGTTGAAGGCCGCGGGGATCCTGACGGAGGCCGAGTTCCAGGCCAAGAAGGCCGCCATCCTCAGTTCCTGACCGACACAGGTCAGGCACGCCAGAAGGAGACGAACGCTGCTCACTGCCCCGGGGCGCCTGGGGTCATCTGTGGCCACCGGATTCGCACCCGTCCTGATCTCCTGCGATGACGTGACGCTCGTGGGAGACTGCGCGCGTGTCCCGGCTGAGCTCGTCTGACGCCTTCTGGATGAACGCCGAACCCGATGGCGCCCCCTTCGCGATCGGGGCTCTGGTGGTCCTCGAGGGCCCGGCGCCGAGCTTGGCCGAGATGCGTGCCCTGATCGCCGGGCGCCTCGTGAACGCCGAGCGGATGCGCCAGAAGCTGAAGACCGACCCGAAACGACTGCGGCACCCCGAATGGGTGCCCGCCGACCCGGACATGGAGCACCACGTCCGAGAAGAACGGCTGCCTGCCCCCGGTGACCACGCCCAGGTCGAGCAGGCCGTGTCCCAGATCCTGGCCGCACCGATGGACTACGAGTGCCCGCTGTGGGACTTCACCATGATCACCGGCCTCCAGCAGGGCGCGTGGGCGATCGTGTCGCGCCTGCACCACACCGTGGCCGACGGCCATGGGGCGCTCATGCTCACAGGGCGGCTCATCGACGCCGACCCCGCGGGCGGCACCTCGCTCACAGACGCCCTCGACGCGATGATCACCACCCGCGCCACCACCACCCGCGCCACCGCCGCCCCGCCCGGCTCCGATGGCACGGGGCAGCCCCCCGATCCGGCCGAGACGCCCCAGCCCGGTGATCCCACCGAGGCTGACACCACAGCAACGTCGGAGGTGGTGGTCGCGGCGGCCCGGCGCGGCGGTGACCTCATCCTGCGCGCACTGAACACCGCCACCGAGACCGCCCAGTCGCTCAAGCGCTCCGCGGGGGCGGTGGCTGCACAGCTGCCGGGCTCCGCCGGGGTCCTGGCCGGGGACCCCGGCCAGGACCGAGTCTGGACGACCACCACCGTCGCGATGAGCGACGTCAAGCGGATCCGCACCGCACTCGGGGGCACGGTCAACGATGTCGTCATGGCACTGATGTCCGGGGGCTACCGGGCCCTGCTTGCCGACCTGGGAATCGACCCCGACGCCCAGGCCATCCGGGTGCTGGTCCCAGTGTCTCTGCGCAGCCCCGGGGACCTGGCCTCGAACAACCAGATCAGCGCACTGCTGGTCACCCTGCCCCTGGCCGGGACCACCGGGGCCCGCCTCAGCGACATCCGCGCCCATCTCGACGCGGTCAAGGACCTAGGCACCGCCGCGCTGGCCGCCCCCGTCCTGGACACGATCGACCGGCGCGTCCCCGCGGTCGTGCAGACCGTGGCCGTGCGGGCCTTGACCGGGCAGGTTGGCACCGCGTTCACCGAGACCCTGGTCACCAACGTCCCCGGACCCCCGTTCCCCATCTACGTCGCCGGTCGGCGGGCCCGCAGCGTCGCCCCCATGATCCCTCTGGGCCAACCCTGGCGGCTGACCACCGGAGTCGTCTCCTACGACGGAGTCCTGCACTTCGGATTCACCGGCGGCCAAGGCATCGGCGACCGGGTCCACGTCGTCGCCGCAGGAGTGCAGGACACCCTCACCGAACTGACAGCACTGGCCGCCGCAGCAGACACCTGAGCCTGCCTCACACACCGAGCGGGTCGACGGCCGGGATCGAGCCGCGGCGGTACCGGCAGTGATCGGTCCTCACGATGATCCGCTGGCGTCCTGAGCCTCGGCTACGGCTTTGTTGACCGCCTCGAGGACCTCCTCAGCGACCTCATAGGACTCTGGCCTGCCACCGAGCTTCTCGAGTTCCACCATCACCCTCGCCCAATCCTCTGGGAGGACCTTGATGCCCAGCGCTGCCTCGCCGCCCCTGAGGGCGTCGGCGAGACGGGCCCGATCGTCCTCGGTCATGCCCAAGCTCTTGCGGTGCAGACCGCCGACGAGTGACCCAGCGATGATCCCCAGGCCCAGCCCGCCTGTGCCGAGGATCATCGCGCCCGCCCCGATCAGCCCTCCCGCTCCCCAGCTGCGGCCCCCGATCTTGTCCACGCGCAGCTGACCGTCGTCCAGGGCGATGACGCCCATCGCATCACCCTCCACAAGGCGCGTGGCCTTCATCGCGTCTGCCGCTGCCTCGGCATCGTGAACGCTCGGAAAGAGCACGAGGACCAGCTTCTTGGTGAGCACGGGATCTCCTTGGGGTTGGCGGGACGATGAGCCGAGGACGACACGCTGATCTGACCCCACCGGGACGGTTCCGTCAACAGCGTGGCCAAGCGCCTCGTGCTGAACGGCTCTGCACACTCCCCCGGACTGCCCCAGCGGCGGCGCTTCTGGTCCGGCGTCAGACACACGTCGTTCAGCGCGTCGCACCGACCCGCCGCCCAGCGACGACGGTACCGTTGTCGAGACGTCCGCAGGAGCGGTCCTCGCCCCGCCAAGCCGTAGCGTCCTGCTCGGTCGTCTCCTGCCCCTTGATCGTGTTCGAGCCGGAGTGCTAGGCACGTCCCTGGGGCACTCGGGCGACGACCTCGATCTCGACTGAGGCGCCGAGTGGGAGCCCGGCGACTGCCACTGTGGTGCGGGCAGGGTGCGGCTTGCTGAAGTACGTGGCGTAGAGGGCGTTGACCGTGGGGAAGTGCGCGAGGTCCGTGAGATAGACGTTGACCTTGACGACGTCGGCGAAGGAGGCCCCCGCCGCGGTGAGCACGGTTTCCAGGTTGGCGAAGACCTGCCGGGTCTGCGCCTCGATGCCGCCGCCGACGAGTGCGCCCGTGTCCGGGTGCAGCGGTGCCTGGCCGGAGAGGAAGAGCAGCCCTGCCTCGCGGACGGCATGCGAGTAGGGTCCGATCGCGGCGGGCGCCGCCGCGGCGTGGATCGCGTCTCGTGTCATGCCCAGAACCTAGTCGGCGGACCAGGCGCCCCGCGGACGGGATGGTCGAATGCCTCGGCCGCCGCCGACTGAGCCACGCCGACTGGGCACGAACACGAGAGGCGGGACCCCGGATGACCGACACCACTTTCGGTGAGGTGCAGGTCGAGCGCTTCGCGGCGTTCTCGGACGGCCCGGAAGGCGGTAACCCGGCAGGGGTTGTGCGCAGAGCTGCGTTCCTGGGGGCTGCGCAGATGCAGCGGATCGCAGCGGCGGTCGGATACAGCGAGACGGCGTTTGTGACGGGCCCGATCCGTGGCGATGCAGCGATCCCGATCCGGTACTTCGCCCCGGAAGGGGAAGTCGACTTCTGCGGCCATGCGACGATCGCCACGGCGGTGGCCGTCGGGGAGTCCGTGGGTTTCGGGGCGTACACCCTGCTGACACGGGTGGGACCGGTCGAGGTCACTGCTCACCGCGACGGTGCACGCACGGTCGGGACGTTGCGGAGCCCCGCGACTGGTTGCCTTCCGCTCGAGCCACCCCTCACGGGCCGGCTGCTCGACGCGCTGGGGTGGTCCGCGGACGACCTCGACAGCACCCTGCCGCCGGCACTCGGGTACGGCGGGAACAAGCACCCGGTCCTCGTGACCCGGGACCTCCAACGGCTCGAGACGCTGGACTACGACTTCGACGCGTTGCAGCGAGTGTGCCGGGAGCACGACTGGATCACGGTGCAGCTGGTCGCGGCCACGGGTCCCGGGACCTGGCGGGCCCGGAACCCATTCCCCTGGGGCGGAGTCGTCGAGGATCCAGCCACTGGAGCGGCGGCGGCGGCCTTCGCCGGCTACCTGCGGGCCCAAGGCCGCGCCGCCACGGGAGACCGATTCGTGATCACGCAGGGGGTGGAGATGGGGCGCCCGAGCCGGATCATCGTGGAACTGACTGACCATGAGGCCTTGGTCAGCGGGACCGCAACCCGCATCGATTCACTGCGTTCGGGCTAGCGATGGACTCGACGGTGATGTCGATGCCGACCTCGGCCACTGCGGCGTCAGAAACGGGCCACGAACCAAGCAAGTGCCACGCAGTTCACGATGACCGTGACCCAGAAGACGGCGCGGAACGGCTGCTTGGTCGTCTTGTGTCGAAAGACGCGTCGCGCGACCAGCGCACCCGGCCAGCCGCCCACCAGGTCGATCGTATGGAGGGTGGACTCCGGCGTGCGCCACCTACCCTGCTGCGCGGCTGACTTGTCGGCTCGGTATGTGAGGAAAGCGACGGCGCTCAGTAGGCCGTAGCCGGCCAGCAGAATGATGGGCACCTGGTCGAGCACGACGAGAATCACCAAGACGGTGAAGAACAGCGCCGACGTAGCCAGCGCCACGGGTACCCCGGTCGTGCTGGCTCGGGCTGATGGCGGGGATGTCGCTGATGGTGGGGATGTCACATAGCGCACCTCCGATGCGCGCGACCGGTTGCGCTCGTCGAGCACCTCAGCGTAGGAGACCACGCATCCGCTGGCCGGCCGTCGATCACGCGGGAACGCACTCACGTGCACGAAGACACGCGAGCCTCCAGCGGAGGGGTTGATGAAACCGAAGCCACGGTCGTCGTTCCAGTCCGCCAGCACACCCTGCTTGCGCCCGACTCTGTCGCTTGCAGACACGTTCTCGGCCCCTGCCCCTCCTGGTCGCCAGACCTCACGCTGCGGTCACGGATCTCGGCGTCCTGCTTGCAGCGGCCCGGCCGACGAGCAGGCCGAGCATAGCGAGCAGTGAGATCAGGACCATGGGCACGTACCAGATCAGTGCGAGCCACATCGCGCCGATGTCGTAGCTGAGCAGGTTGGTCTGGGCGACGATTCGGGCGACGTTGACGAAGTCGAGCAGCCCGACCACAGTCACAGCCCAGGCGACCGGAACCGTCGCCGCTGCGCCCTTGCGCGCCAGGACGAGGGCAAGCAGGGCGAGCAGTGCGGTGAGCAGGTCACCGAGCCCTGCTTGCAGGAGCAGGTCCGAGGGGACCGCGGAATCGACCTGTCCGTCGACTGCGAGTGTCAGTCCGGTGAACCGGAAGGCCTGGACGAAGAGCAAGGGTTGCAGCGCCACCAACAGCGGCAGGCCCGCCAGCCGCGGCGCGATGTACCAGCGGTGGATCAGCGCATAGACGACTGTCGCGAAGGTGACCTGCACAGCGAGGATGAGGTAGTTCACGGACGTGCTCCTTGGTGCATCTGGCCAGCCGCGCTGGTGAGGAAATTGTCTTGCCTTTCGCAAGCGACACTACCCACATAGATCCTGGAACGCAAGCGACCTGTGCGAGGTCAAACGCCCAGCCAACGACGAGACAGCGTCGGCGGGCGGCGAGGTGGGGCAGGTCTCGGGTGGATCCAGGATTCGCGACTGCGCCGGCGCGTGTGGGTGCCTAGGTGCTCGGACCGTCCCCGTCAGTGGGCTACTGGAACACGTCCGCCGGCCAGTTGTTGTGCGATGAGGCATGATCCCCACCATGATGTTCGACTCGGCGGTCGCGCTCAACGGAAAGACGGCACCTGGGATCCCAGTGCCGCCAGAGGTCGTCGAGGCCCTGGGCGGGGGCAAGCGCATCAAGGTCGTGGCGACCATCGGCGACCACTCCTACCGAAACTCGGTGGTGAGCTGGGGCGATGGCTTCATGCTGTCGTTCGGCGCCGAGCACCGTGCGGCGACCGGACTCGAGGCGGGCGATCCAGTGACGCTCGACCTTGTCCGGGACGAGGCCGAGCGGACCGTCGAGCTCGCCGACGATTTCGCCTCCGCACTCAGGACCAACGCCGCCGCCCAGGAGTTCTTCGACGGGCTGTCCTACTCCCAGAAGCGCTGGTTCACTCTCGGGCTGGCCGAGGCCAAGAAGCCCGAGACCCGGGCCCGACGCATCGAGAAGTACGTCGAGATGCTCGCCGAGGGCCGAGCCCGCTGACGCTGGAGAACGCTGCGGAGATTCTTCCACTCCTGCCCGAGGGACAACTCCCGATGGCGTGCGCCAACCAGGGCGATCAGTTCTCCCGGTGCCCCAAGAGCCGACCACCCACCCGCCCACGGACGACGTCCACGCCGGTGATGGCCCGTCGCGACCCGGGCGGCGAGTCGCGGCTCCTGCTGGTTGCCACGAGACTGGGGCCATGCCATCCCCGAGCCTGCGTCCTGAGCCCGTCTGCGTCGAACGCGTCGTCCCGGCGCCCCCGGAAGCGGTCTTCGACCTGCTCGCCAGGCCCGAGCGCCACCGCGACTTCGACGGGTCGGGGACGGTGCAGGGCGCCCGCCGCGACGGGCGCCGAGTGAGTCTGGGCGACTCCTTCGGGATGGACATGCACTGGCGGGTCCCCTACGCGACCCGCAACGTCGTGACGGAGTTCGAGGAGGGCCGCCGGATCGCCTGGCGAACCCTCGCACCGACCCCCTTCACGCTGCTGTTCACGGGACGCACATGGCGCTACGAGCTCGAGCCCGTCGAGGGCGGCACCAGGATCCGGGAGACCTGGGACGTGAGCACCGAGGCCCTGCCGACCCGCTTCCTGCTCAAGCCGCTGCTGGCAGAGCACACCCGGCAGAGCATGGATCGCACCCTCGCGCGGATCGAAGAGCTCCTGCGCGACTGACCCGCGCATCTGTGCCTGGTGATCGTTGGTGGCCATTTGGCCCAGTTGGCTGAGTTGGCTTGGCTGGCGCCTACTGGTCCCCTGAGTGTGGAACCAGTTGAGTGGTCGGTGAGCCTGGCGCGGGATCGCTTTTCCGAGGCGGTCAATCGGGCCGCGTTCGGTCGTGAGATCACCTACGTGACCCGCGGACGTGGTCACGGGCGAGCAGCCGCGATCGTCCCGGCCGACCTGGTCGAGGCCTACGAGTCGCTGATCGACCAGCAGGACGGCGCGGTCGCAGCGCAGCGCCTCGCCGACATCGACTCTGGTCGCAGTCAGGTCATCTCCGATGACGAGGTCGAACGAGACCTCGGCTTGTGAATGGCCCGACCCGCCACACAGTTGGATACGACCCCACAGCCCGCAAGGAGTTGGACAAGCTCGACCGGCAGGCGGCCAGACGGATCGCACGGACAATCGCGATCTCGGCACCGAACCACGACCAGCAGGGTCTCGGCGACTGGTCGGACAGGACGCGCTGTGGCGAATCCGGGTGGGTGACTACCGCGTGATCTCGGGGACACCGATCTGATCGTCCTCGCGCTGCGGATCGCCCACCGACGCGACATCTACCGGCGGATCTGACTCGCCTTGGACTTGCGCGACGATCCGCTGCCGGTATCCGGCCCCACCTCAGGCCCGGCTCGCCCCAGGTAGCCCGGCAAGCGAAGTGACCCGCCTGGCAGTGTTCATCTTCGATTGCCCAGACTCCGACATGCGCCCACGGCGGGGCGTGGTCTGCACCGCCCGCCGCCCAATCGGGGTCAGTCGACCATGCGGGTGGCCGCCTGCTCGGTGAACCGGGCGATCAGCGCATCCCGGTGCTCGGCGGCGTCGGCCAATTCGGGCGGCACGACGACGGCCGTGTGTGCGCTGCCCCAGACCATCAAGTCAACGAGAACCGGAATCAACTCGACCGCTGGGCGACGAGGCGCATAGATCCAACGGCGACCGTCCTCGGGATCACGCACGCGGGCGATGATGCCGGCGTCTCGCAGGCGCTGCAGCCGCTCGGCCAGCGTGTTGGTGGCGATCGACTCGTCAGCTGCAAGATCGGCAAAATGCGCCCGGCCATCGAGGACGAGATCGCGCAGAACAACCAACGTCCAACGATCTCCCAGGACATCGAGCGAGGCCGCGACCGGACACGACGAACGCAATGCGACAACAGGCAACGACTCAGGCATGGCGCCATGTTACTTGCGATGCAAAAGCGACGATGTGACGACAGCTGGCCCGACCTGGGCAAGGGGTCAGGCGTAGTCAGGGCGTCCAGTTCAGGCACCTTCGCGACGTGCAGGCGGGTCTCCACCTGCCCGGTCTCGGCTAGCGCCGAAAGATGCGCTTCAGTCTGGCGCCGGTGCGGCTCATCCACTCGTCGGTGAACTCGTCCGACAGCGTGAGGTCTTTCTCACCAGGTCCGCATCCCCGGCCGCCGCCAGAATCGGGGCTGCGGGCCACGAGACCGACGCCCGGCGGACCGGCGCCCGGGTGATCGACGTGCTCGTGGATGTGCAGCGGCGCCTGGGAGTCACCCTCGTGGTGGGCACGCACGACCCGGAGCTGGCTGAGCGCTGCGACCGCGTCGTGGCGCTGCGCGACGGTCGCGCCCGGCAGGCCATCGGGGCATCGCGATGAGGGCCGTCGCACCGAGGGCCGTCGTGGACCTGAGCTGGCGCCTGCTGCGCGGCGGCGGCCGACGTGACCGGCAGATGCAGGGCCTCGCGGTCCTTGCGGTCGCACTGTCGGTCACCGTCGTCGGGCTGACGCTCGGCACCCGGGCCTCGCTGACAAGACCTCCCCCGCAGTCGAGGCGAACCTGCGCAACCAACAGGACGAGAATCGGCGCCCGGTGCCGGATCCATCCGGAATTCACCGCCAGAGCGGCGTCCCCGGTAGTTGCTCCCACGCGGAGCCGCTGCCAACGTCCAGGCTCAACGGCCGGCCCGGCTCGGCGATCAGGCTGAGCTCCACACTCGGGCTCTGCACCGGGCGGAACACATGTCCATCAACGGGCCGATCCCACGACCGCACCCCGGGCAGCTCCCACTGGCCGTTGACATTCCCGGCCGTGATCCGGGCGTTGGCCAGGCGCGTCACCTTGCCGCGTACCGTCCCGGTCAGCGGCACAGTCACAGCGCCGCGTGTCGGGCGTGCGCGGGAGGGCGTGTTGGGTCAATCGGCGGTGGGCACGAAGCTCACTTGGGTGGCACCCTGGGAATTGAGCAGCGTGAACTGGTTGCCCTCGAGTCGGTAGGTGGCGACCTTGGCCAATGCCGCGAAGTACTGCTGCTCGGTGTCCATCACGTCCTGCGGGCACGCCGTGAGCTGGGATCCCACGGGTCCGATCGTCAGGCGGTTGGGCGCGGTCGTGGTCCAGGTCGAGGTGTAGTTGTTGCAGCCGCCGAACCCACTGAGCGAGTCGTCCTTGCCGAACTCCGCGGTGATCGTGGTCACCGTGGCACTCGACGCGACGGGCCGGTTTTCGTTGCTGATGCCGGTCGCGGTCCAAGGAGTCCCTTCGAGACCGGAGTCCGCACGCGACGTACACGCGCTCAGCAAGGTCATCGCGAGCCCGGCAACGGCGATCCTCACGGTCCACACGCCAGTCATCTTCCCATCTCGATCGGGCACCGTCGGCCCCAGAAAGGGCAGGCGGATTCGGAGGAACGCAAGTCCAGATGGGTCGCCCGGAACTCCGCAGGGAACGTCATCTCGGACGTCATGACCCGCGCCATACCGGCGTGTGGACGCGCATTCGGGACGGGCATGGCGGCGCCCAGTCGGACGGCGGCCCGAGCGGGCGTCGGCAGATCTGGGAAGGCGGTGTCCGGCGGGCTTGGGGTGGTCATCGGCCCGTGGGCGGTCTCCGATCTGGCAATGCACTGAGACGTCACCGCGTGTCGGCGGCCAACTGGATCGTGCTGGTGGATGGCATGTCAGGGGGCGATGAGCCTGCGGGCGGTGTCGAGCAGCATGTCGCGCTCGGCCACTGGGTCGAACTGCTCGCCGGCGATCCGGCCGAGGAAGCCGTCGAGCAGGACCATGATCCAGTCGGTGAGCCGACCGGCCGGGAGGTCGTCACGGATCTCGCCGGCGCGCTGTGCTGCCTCGACCCAGGGCCGCAGCCCTTCGCGTAGGACGGCCTCGTCCCGCGCGAGCGCCGCGACGACCTCCGCGTCGGACATGACCGCTCCGACGGCCCGGACGAAACCGGCGACACGGGGATCCGCACCCTCGTCCGCCGCTCGGGCGACGTGGTCCAGCAGGACGCCCACGGGATCGGAGCGCCCCCGCTGAGACCCGAACCAGGCCTCAGTCTCGCTCGTCCCGAGGTCGATGATGGCCAACAGCACGCCCAGCTTCGTGGGGAAGTAGTGGAAGAACGTGCCTGACCCGATGCCCGCCGTTCGACAGATCGTCGCCGTGGTGGTGCGATCGAAGCCGTCGACGGAGAAGCAGGTCAGCGCCGCGTCGACGATCACCAGGCGCTTGGCCTCGTGCCGTACCGGGTCGACAGTCCTGGCCATCGCGACCTTCCCATTCCTAGAGTGATCGCTCTATTATAGGCTGATGGGTGAACCGGAGCGCTGGCTGCTGATGATCGGGGAGGACCAGCACCTGGTCGAGATCGTCGACGCCGGTCTGGGGCGGCGGATCACATGGTCGATTGCCGGCGCCGATATCGCCACCCGCCGCACCTCGGAGGAACGGGTCGTCCTCGACAGCGGATCACGAGGCGCGCTCAGCGTGCGGCTACCGCGACTCCTGGGTCCCGCACGCCGCGTGACTTGGTACCCCCCGGGCAGCGAACTCGGCGCACTGACAGCCGCCCACGCGGGGATCGGCGGAGTCGACCTCGACCCCGAACCCGGGTCGAGGGCCGCCGCCCGCGAGACCTGGATCCGTGAGCACCCCCACGCGTACGCCGCGCCGCGCGCGGGCGCGGCTGCCGCCGGCGCGCTGGCCGCCGTGGTGGGCCTCTGGCTGCTGTCGCGGATCCACATCCCCTGGCCGGACTGGCACCTGCGCATCCCGTGGCCCCGCATCGACTGGCCCGACATCCCGTGGCCCGACATCGCCATCGTCTGGCCCGACTGGCAGGTACCCTCACTGCCCGAGTGGCTGCGCGAGCTCATCGCCAAGGTCAAGTACCTGTGGCCGCTGCTGCTCGCCGCCGGGCTCGCGAATGCCGAGGTCCGCCGGCGCCGACGGCAGGACGCGCAGAAGGCCCACGGCAAGGCGAAGCCGAACGCACAGGCCGCCCGAGCCCTCGAGTCGAACCCACAACAGGCCGGCACCCCGACCGAGCAAGACCCCTGACCGTCAGCTGCTGCGGACCCAACTCACCCACCCGTGGACCCGGACGCCGCAGGACCAGACCGCCCTTGGCAAGAGGTCCCATCAGCTACGCGCGAGTCGGAGCGCCTTCTCAGTGAAGTTGCACACTTCGCCGTCCACATCCGCGACCCCGATGACGAACTTGCCAGAGGGAGCCGCGCGGACTTCGACGACTGTGCCACGAGGCTGCCGAACAATGTCCGGCCGGCGCGCATGGGCTCGGCAGCCCGGCTTGTGTGGCCGAAGTCACCCGCCAGAGACACGAAGTGTCGTCATGCCTACGGACCAGGGTTCGAGGGTGTCAGCGCCAGAATCGTGTGATCTGCTCGGCAAGGGCCTTGCCTTGGTCGTATCCAGCCTGAGCAGCGGGCGGACGCAGCGATGGATCCATCGCATTGATGCCGAACATGTGCTCGGAGTTGCTGTCCGGGACGATCGTCTCGACTCTGCTGCCGCGGGTGCGCAGAACGTCGACCTGCCTGGCGAGATGCATGCCCCAGTCCACCGGAGTCAGTGCCCTGCCGCCGAACGGCGACAACACAAGCACCCGCCGGTATCCGGCTGCCAGATCAGCGTTCTCGGCGTTGGACCGGTAGCCGCCATCGATGTATCGAATGTCCCCAATCCGGTAGGGAAGGCGACTGGCACAGCTGGCGCCGACGGCATCGGCGAGGTCGACTCCGCTGTACCGGTCGAACACGACCGGCGTACCGGTCTGGGCATCGACCGCGGTGATGAGCACTGTTCGGTCCGGCCAATGTTGACTGGGCAGCCGGGCGGCGACGGTGGCGCGCCACTGTGCTTGCCAGGATCCGTCAGACGCTGCCTGCATGCCGAGTGCCGCCGCGCCCATTCGGCGGCGCATGTCAGCCGCATCCGCAGCGGAGGCGATGATCGTTCCGATCCGCTCCATGTGGTCCGCCACTGGCCTGGCTGGAACGCGTCCCCGGTCGAATCCAACCGGGCCAGTCCGTTGCTTGGGGGTCGCGGCAAGGATGGCGGCAAGCAGCTCGGTCGGGGTCGCGCCAGCTATCTGGGCCGCGGCCGTCGAGCCGGCTGACGTCCCGATGGTCAGGTCGGCTGTGGTCACGTCCAGCCCGGCATCGAATAGTCCGGCGATGACGCCGATCAGCCACGCGTTGCCTGTCGATCCGCCACCACCAAGGACCAACGCTCGCTCGCCCACGGCGGGCACCCGCCCCGTGGCGTCGATCCGCGGCGGATCCTGGTCGGAACTCAGCCGGTCGGAGGACGTCGGTGAGGAGGGGGGCGGATAGGAGGAAGGTTCTGTGCTCATGGGAGTCGCCTCTCGCGAATTGCCTGTCGGGCGCTCCCAGTCGCGACTACCTGCGTCGCGTGATCATGGCCTGCATGGGAGCACCCACTGTGGACACTGCATTCATGGGTCTTACCTCCTAGCCTCGGATCACGATCCCAAGACGCTAGCGCAACGCACGCCAGTGGGCAATCGAGGCAGGCCACCTCCCTCGGTCACGTCGCGCTCGGTGGGCTGGATCCCCCCTTCCTGATCACGATGGCCGTGCTGGCCGCCACCGGCTCCCTGATCGGGTCGCGGTACAGGAAATCCAAGCTCACCCCCGATGCAGGGTGCGGCTCAGGCCCCCGTGGATCCTCGATCCGCGGCGCCTTCCCCGAGGGGGTCGATCGGGCTACCGTAGAAGCGCATAGACGGTCGCCGGACTGGTTCTGTGAACGGGCGAGATCTCGTGTCAGGAGTCGAGGGTGTACGACGACGTTCATCAGTACCGACTTCTTGGCCTCCTTCAGGTGGTCGCGGGGCTGATCGTGCTGTGTTTCGGCCTCCTGGGCCTGGATCCACAGTCCAATCACGCGGCGGAGACCGTCCTAGGCGTCCTCTGGGTGCTGCTGGGACTCCTGACGCGGCTCCTCGACCCCAAACCGGGCCTGTGGGGCCTCGACGCCTCACTGATCGCGTCGTCGCTGCTGCTTGGCGTGGCCACATTCCTCACGGAGCAGCCCAGCGTCCAAGTCACCAACGCCATCGGCATCGTCCTCCTCGGGGTGTTCGCAGCCCACTCGCTCCCCCCGCGACGGGTGATCACGTTCGTGGTGATCAGCTCCGCCGCCTACACCACCGCGATGCTGGCGAGCGGGTCACCGGACGCGGGGTGGCTCGCCGCCGCCGTCGTTGCGATGCTGGCCTTCAACACCTGGCACGTCTGGGTCCTGGTGGACAGGATGCGTCAGACATCGGTCACCGATCCACTCACCGGTGCCCTGAATCGGCACGGGCTGACCGCGCGGGCACCCGGAGTCCGTGCCGTGGCTGCCCGCTCGGATGGCCCCACGGCCGTTTGCTTCATCGACCTTGACGCATTCAAACTGATCAATGATGAGTACGGTCATGCGGCCGGCGACCGGATCCTTGTCCAACTCGTCAAGTCGTGGTCCGAGATGCTGCGCCCCGGGGACCAGCTCGCCCGGATCGGCGGTGACGAGTTCGTGCTGGTCCTGCCGAACTGCGACGAGGGTCAGGCTGAGTCGCTCCTCAGCCGCCTGCGCAACGCATCGTCCCACGCCTGGTCAGCAGGGATTGTGCTCTGGGATCCCGCCGAGCCGGACGTGCTGCGCGCAGTGGACCGAGCCGATGCCGAGATGTACCGCGCCAAGCAGCGCGGCTATCACGCATGAGGCCTCATGGCCGTTGAGGCGATCGTGTTCGATGTCAACGAGTCCTTGTCGGACATGGCTCCGCTGCGTGACCGGTTCATCGACGTGGGGCTGCCGTGAGCGACCTGGACTCATGGTTTCCCGGTGTGCTGCGCGACGGGTTCGCGCTTGACGCCGTCGGGGAGTTCCGACCGTTCGGGCAGATCGCGGCAGGGAACCTGCGCGGCATGCTGGACGACGACCGGATCGCGCACGTGCTTGCTGGTTTCCGGGAACTGGACCCTCATCCGGACGTACCCGAGGGCATGCAGCGCCTCGCTCAGGCTGGGTTCCGCCTGATCACGCTCACCAATCGCGCGACCCCCGGCATCGCCAACAGCCCCGCGATGCGGCCAACGTGCTCCTATCCGCCGCCTGTCGCGCACCTTGGGGCGGGCATCACAGTGGCTCCAGATGGATCCGGGAGCCTGGTCAGGCGGGCGTCAGTTCATCGATGCGATCGGCCCGGCCGCGCTTGTCGTTGGTAGCGTTCCGGGCACGCGAGGGAAGAAGGTGCAGCCGTGAGCCAGATCATGTCCCGGCGGGACTTGGACTTCCTGCTCTTCGAGTGGCTGGACACTGAGGCCCTGTTGGCCCGCCCGCGCTTCTCCGGCCACGATCGCGAGACCGTCCAGGGCATCCTGGACCTGGCCGAAGCGCTGGCCACGACTCACTTCGCCCCCCACAACCGGTCCGCGGACCTCAACGAGCCGCGCTTCGACGGCACGACCGTCGAAATCCTCCCCGAGGTGGGCCTCGCGCTGCGGGCGTTCGCCGACGCTGGGTTCCTCGCCGCGCCGATGGATGCGGCGATCGGCGGCGCCGGCCTGCCCGGGTCCGTGTTCGGCGCTGCGATGTCGTGGTTCCACGCGGCTAACGCGGGGACGACCGGGTACGCGCTGCTGACGATGGCCGCGGCGAACCTGCTGGCTACGCACGGCTCCCACGAGCAGGTGCAGCTGTTCGTGCGGCCGATGATCGAGGGCCGGTTCTTCGGGACGATGGCGCTCTCGGAGTCCCAGGCGGGCTCCAGCCTGGCTGACATCGCGACCCGGGCCGAGCCTCAGGAGGACGGGACCTACCGCCTGTTCGGGCGCAAGATGTGGATCTCCGGCGGCGACCATGAGCTCAGCGAGAACATCGTGCACCTGGTCCTCGCCCGGATCCCCGGGGCGTCGGCCGGGACCCGCGGGATCTCGTTGTTCCTGGTGCCCAAGTACCTCGTCGCCCCGGACGGCACCGTTGGCGAGCACAACGATGTGGTCCTGGCAGGGATCAACCACAAGATGGGCTACCGCGGCACGGTCAACACCGCCCCGGTCCTCGGCGACGGCGCCCACACGCCCGGCGGTCGACCCGGCGCCGTCGGCTACCTCGTCGGGACTGAGAACCGGGGACTGCCGGTCATGTTCACGATGATGAACGAGGCCCGGATCGGTGTCGGGCTGTGCGCCACCGCGCTGGGCTGCACGGGGTACCTGAAGTCCCTGGCCTACGCCCGCGACCGGCTCCAGGGGCGGCCGGTGGGAGCCGCCCCGGGCTCGCCCCCGGTCCCGCTGGTCGAGCACCCGGACATCCGGCGGATGCTGCTGGCACAGAAGTCCTACGCCGAGGGTGCCCTGGCGCTGAACCTCTACTGCTCCCGGCTCGTCGACGATGTGGCCTCCCTTGACGACCCCGCGGGAGCGTCGGAGGCAGAGACGCTCCTGGGCGTCCTGACCCCGATCGCCAAGAGCTGGCCGTCGCAGTGGTGCCTGACCGCCAACGACCTGGCCATCCAGGTGCTGGGCGGGGCCGGGTACACCCGAGACTTCGACCTCGAGCTGCACTACCGGGACAACCGGCTCAACCCGATCCACGAGGGCACCCACGGGATCCAGGCGATGGACCTGCTCGGCCGCAAGGTTCTGCTCGACGGCGGCGCGGGGCTGGGCGTCCTGCTGGGCCGGATGCAGGAGACGGCTGATCGGGCGGATGCGGTGGGCGGGGACGCCGCGGAGCACGCCTCAGCGCTGCGGGCCCTGGCCGGCCGCCTCGTCGGGGTGACCGGGTTCCTCGGCGGGCTCGGCGATCCCCAGCTGATCCTCGCCGATGCCACCGCCTACCTCGAGGCCACCGGCCATCTGGTCGTCGCATGGCTGTGGCTGGAGCAGTGCCTGGCCGCGAACGGCCACGAGGGCGCGTTCTACGACGGCAAGCGGTCGGCGGCGCGCTACTTCTTCACCCGCGAGCTGCCCAAGGTGGGCCCCATGTTGGACCTCCTCGGCTCAGCTGACCGGACGACGGTGGACCTCGACCCGCACTGGCTCTGACCGCGGGGATCTGGCGTCAGCTGCCAACGGATCATGGCTCGCCGGAGCTCGACCAGGGCGACCCGAGAAACCTGCGGGTTTCCGCCGCGAGCTGGGCGCCTTCAGGAGGGCATCGCGTCGGTCACGGCGCTCTTGGCGGCAGGTTGAGCGATCTCAGGTGGGTGGTTGCCATTGCCGGTGCCAACCTGCACTCTGAAGCCCTCGACCGGATGGAGCGCCATGGGCAAGCTGATCTACGCAGCCAACATCTCACTCGACGGATTCCTGGAGGACGAGTCGGGTTCGATCGACTGGTCGGTTCCTGATGAGGACGTGCACGCGTTCTGGAACGACTTCGAGCGGCGAGTCGGTACGTCGCTCTACGGGCGTCGGATGTACGACTCGATGCGCGTCTGGGAGAGTGACGACTGGTTGACCGACGAGCCTGCGGTGGTCCGCGAGTTCGCTGCCATCTGGCGTGGCGCTGACAAGATCGTGTACTCCTCCTCGCTGGCCGACGTCTCGACGGCGCGCACGACGATCGAACGGACTTTCGAGCCGGCGGCGGTGCGAGCGCTCAAGGAGACCTCCGGCTCGGACCTGAGCATCGGAGGCGCAGGAATCGCGGCGGAAGCATTCCGGCACGGTTTGGTCGACGAGTGCGTGCTGTTGCTCTGGCCGGTGCTGGTGGGCGGCGGGAAGCCGGCGCTACCTCGGGGCGTACGGCTCGACCTCGAGCTGCTGGACCAGCGCCGTTTCGCCAACGGCGTGGTCTACCTTCGCCACGCAGTCAGGAATCCCGCCTGACCCTCAGGCACCAGAGTGCGCCCCAGGGTGTACGAGGGACGGGGAGTGGCGGCGCCGGATCCGATCCGTGACGGCGTGGTGAGCGCTGGTTCGGAACGGAACGACGGGGACCGGCTGCATTCCGGCGAAACGCGCGGTGGGGCAGGCATCACGGCATCCACGGCGTTCCGGTCGGGGATCGCTGACCGGGTCGTCACACGGAATGCAGGTCGATCTTCGCTCGTTGTGGACGCCCGGTCTGTGGATCAGGGTTCACCGATGTTGATGACGCAGTCTTCGACGGCCTGCCGGGTGTCGGGCACTGTCGGAAGGCTCTGGTAGTAGGACTGGTTCTTGGCGCGGCGAGCCTTGCGCTCGGTGGAGTCGTAGTCCGCTAGGAGGCGGTCGCGTTGCGAGTCGACGTGGAGCACGATCAGCCAGCCACTTTCGAACCCGGGCAGCCGGCGAACCTCCTTGTCGGCCTCGACCAGCTGGGTCTTGCTGAATTCACTCCAGTACGGGTTGCCGTCGGCGAACATGATGGCGCAGCCCGCGGTGCCGGCCGACGCCGGCGTGGGCTGGTCGGCTGAGAGCGCGTAGGCCCCCGTCCCCGCTACCAGGATCAAGCCCGCGCCGACCGGCGCGATCCAACGCAACATCTCTCGCTCCCCCTCGCGTCACTGAGCTGGCCGAGCGCCGCCAACTGCCGTGACTGACATATCGGCGCTACCTGGGGGTACCTGAAGCCGCCTAGCCCCGGGGGTCACACGGTGACGCCGGGGCCAAACCAGACTCTCAGAGCCACACCCTCGACGACCTGCCCGTGAGGGCGAGCACCGCCTTCCTGGTTCCGAATGTGCCCGGTCGCCGGGCACCGATCATCCTCCGGCGCCCCACGTCGGTTCCTGTGGACGCTCAGCGAAGGGGACTTCGACAGGTTGCGCCTCAACCGGTGCGCCCGTCACCGCCCACCCCGCCTCCACCGCAGGGCGATGATCGTCCCGCTGATGGCCACGGACAAGGCGACTGCGGCCACGAGCCCATAACGCACCTCGCTGGCCCGCGAATACGAGTAGGTGTCAGCCCAGGCGAGCCCGAGTCGGACCACGACGACTGCCGCGAGCCAGGCTGCCAACACCCCGACCGCTCGCCCGCTGGTTCGACCCATCATCCCTCTCAGATCAGGCATACCGGGCTTCGCCACGGCCGCACTATAGAGCTTGTTCCTGCGCGGCCAGGCCGGACTCCTAGGAGGTAGCCCCTTCCGGCCGCCTACCGTCCCGGTCAGCGGCGCTGCACTTCAGCCGCCTGTCGCGCAGGTTGGCAGGCCTCACGAGCCACTGTCGGCCACCTCCGCTTGCGTAGGCTGTCGGACGTGCCGACTCCGGAGTTTGTCGTCGAGTTGCGGCGCGGCGCCGAGTGGGTGGGCTGGTGGCAGGCGGTGGTGGCTCACCATGTTGGCATCCAGAAGGGACCCCCTGACGGCGCGGATGAACGGGCCTGGCTGCAGCGGCAAGTAGTGCAGGCGGGCGCGCTCTTCGATCCACCTGACTTCGCGTCGCTGGCCAGTCGCTCCGCCCTCCGCGACGTGCTGCGGACCACGTTCGCCGACGCACTTCGATGGGCCCACGGCCAGAGCCGCACCTCGCTGATGCCGCCCCACGGGCACCCCGGGCAGTTCGACTACGACACCATCCGATCGGTCGCCGAACAGGTCGCACAACGACACCGAGTGAGCCCGGACGCTGTGCGCGGCGGCGCCATTGTGCTGCCCGTCGAGGGCAACTGGTGGCGACGGTGCAGCCCCGGCGCCATCCTGTGCTCCGCCCACGCCGCCCGCGACCCGGACGCGGCACGGGCCGCACTCACCGACGCCTTCGAATCGGGACTCGACACCTGAACACGACGACGGTCACGTCGCCACGGCCCCGCAGGATGCTTCCAGGCCGCGAAGCGTCCGAGCGCTCGCGCGACCGCCCACTACCTCCCTACGCCCTCCCCGACCGAAGCGACCCATGTGCACCCCTTCGTCCACGCCTCGAAGGCGCCCGGCTCGCGGCGGTAGGACTCACGCGGGTACGGCACGACGGGGCGGCCAGGTCTCTTGTGGGGAGGGCCTGCTACTGCGGTCCGAGCGCGGCCGTCGGGCTGGCTGACCCGGCGGTCTTGAGCTCGACGAAGATGACGTGGGTGTCGGTGTCGCCGGTGTTCTGCCCGTAGTGCCGCTGGGCTGGAAGCCAGTGTGCGCCACCGGCCGCGAGTTCGACATCACGGAACGTGTCGTTGGCGTGCAGGCGCCGCCGGAACGAGCTGAGCGTGTACATGACACTGTCCGGATGGTCGTGCGGCGTGGTTACGTCTCCAGGTGTGTCGGTGTACTCCAGGACACGCACTTGGTCGTTCTCCATGATCACGACGTAGTGATCGGGGTTGGTCGTTGCTGGGTCTTGCCACATGGCTGCCTCGTCCTCTGCCCGCTGACTCGCAACGCATCGTGGGCGCTCGACGTGGGTTGAGTCAGCGAGATCGCGGCGGTGATCGAGTGCACCACCGATGTGGCGATTCCTAGCACTCCTGGCCCCCTCATGGCGACCAGCGGTCCGACGTACAGGCGCCACCTGTTCCTACAGGGTCAGCGCACAACGCACCGATGGGGGTCCTGGCTGAGGCAGGACCCCCATCGGTGCGTCGCGGCTTCGCAGTCGTTCGGCTACTTGGCGCCGTTGTTCTTCCACGGGACGCGGGCGAGCTGCAACTGACCGTACTCAACGAGCTCGGGATCGGGGTGCGCCGTGTGCACCTGGGTGGTGAGCAGGTACCTGCCCTGGCCCAGCAGGGACGACACGTCGATCACTCCGGAGGACTCCTCATCCTCGGTCAGGAACCCGGGCGCACCTGTGATGAACCGGGCCGGGTCGTGCTCAAGGATCGGGGTGACCCTGTCAGACCGCGTGTTGTAGCTGTAGACGCGGGCCAGGTACTTCTGATTGCCCGGGTCCTCCTGCAGCAGTAGCTGCCCGCCCTTGTCGGCGACGGTCATGTTGTCCAGCATGTGCAGGCCCTCGGTGCCGTCGAGGACGGCCTCGATCGTGCCGCCGAGCGCCGGGTTGCTCGCGTCGGCGAAGGTCGCCTTCCACAGCCGGGTCGGACCAGTGAAGTTGGCCGTGGTGACGAACCAGAACACGTTCGGGTTGGTGGTGTCCCAGTGACCGTCCTCAGGGCGCCAGAACTCGGTGACGCCGGCAGCCTCGGAAGCAGCCTGCAACTCGGTGACGTTCTGCTGGTCCGCGTCCGCCAGTTTGACCAGGGAGAAGGTGCTGCGCAGCGGGAAGGCGGGGTTGTTCAGCTCGTCCAGCCCACCGGCGACCTTGATGCCGTAGAGGGTGCCTCCCACGAGGCCCGCCTTCTCGATCGGGCTGCCGGCGGTACGCTTCTGGCCGGCGTACACGTAGACCTGGCCGGGGGTCGAGTCGTCGGTGCCGACCACCACGGTCGCGTCGCCGGTGTTCGGGTGGGCCAGTGAGTTCTCCCACGCGAAGCGACCGAGGTAGGGCAGGTCGTAGGACACGCCGGTGTCGACCACGTGGGCGAAGCCCCGGCCCTTGGCGTCGCTGCCGTCCTCCTCGCCGTTCATGAAGATCCGACCGTCGTAGCCCTTCCCCGACGCCGCATTGTAGAAGGCGGAGATCGGGGGCAGGTCAGCTGAGCAGAGGCGGGCAAGGGCGTTGTCGCCGTTGACGAGCACGAGGTCCTGGATGAGGTCGCTGCCCTCGAGGACCCGCAGCGTCTTCTTCTCAATGATCCACTTGGAGACGAAGGCGCCCTTCGCGCCGTGCGCGCGCACGACACCGCGGTCCGAGCGGAGCTCGTGGTTCATCAGCACGGTGATGGTGCCGTCGCCGTTGTCGAACGCGCCGAGACCGTCAGGGATGCCAACCATGCGGTAGCCGTTGTCGGCGGCATCTCCGACGCTCAGCAGGGCCGTGTTGGTCACCCCCGGGGCGACCGGGATCAGGTACGGGCTGTCGGAGGAGTTGGGCCCTGTGGACATCGGCGCGGCGCCGAGCGCGGACGAAACCGCCAGCAGCGGGACGACGACACCGGTCGCTGCGCTGGCAGCGAGTCGGGAGCGAGTGAGCATGCGTGAACCTCTCATCGGTGGGGTCGGACGATCGGCACGCTACGGAGCGGGAGCGGCCGCCAGAGATCGCGGAGGTGAACAGGGTGCGAAACCCCGGGACCTGGCACATTGCGCGTCCTGGGCGCTTCGTCCAAGCACCTCGGCCAGGCCGACGTCGCTCTCGGCCTCTGTCGCGCCCGTGGGTAGCTGAGCCCCGAGACGCGCTGACACCGCCCCACTCTGCGCCGCGGTGAAGCCCTCCTGAAGGCGCCCAGCTCGCGGCGGTGTGGGGCACCGGTCGTGTGGTGCGTTGGTAGTCAATGAGCTAGATCGCTGACCCAGCCAGCGAGCTGCGTCGTTGCGCTGGCGACGAAGTCGGCACCCAGTCGAGCGCCAGCAAGCAGCACGGCCAGAAGCAGGGCCAGCCGAAACGTGGCCCCCCAACCCAGTTCGACCGCGCGGTCCAGCACGACCCATACCGCGCCCCTGCTGGTCCACCAGGGGTGCTTGTGCCCCTCACCCATGCCGTCACCTCCGCCTCAGACCTCACCCGTCCAGACGATGCCTGCTTGGCGGCGGTCTGTCGTGACACGAAAGTGACATCTGCTTGGCTCGCCCCGCGAGCGCGCTCAGTTGAAGTGGCTCAGCCCGCCAGCGGCGGGGGCGCCTGGTCGCGCTCAACCGTGATCAGCAACGTGTTTCCGACACTCTGGCTCGTCACGAGCGTCTCACCGGAGGTGGGCCCCAGAGTCGAGACGCTGAACCGCGGCCAGATCTCGCCGACCCAGGTCAGACGAAGCGAGTGACCGGGACCCGGCTCCGGCGTTGGGAGCCGGATTAGGCCGCCCAGCCGAGCGACGAGCTCCCGAGGGCCCTCACTCTCAAACGAGATCTCCTCTTCCATGGCCGGAGGTGGCTGCAGGTCAATGCGGGCGCCCGCCAAGTCCTGCTTCTCAATGTGCAGGGGCTTCATGTCGATGTACCACTGCCGCCGTGTACTGACGTGGATGGCAAACGACTCGTCCCGCTCCTGCAGGAGGAGAACCTCGACCGTCGGCACCGCGTGCACCACCCAGTTCGTGCACATGAGTCGCGCCAACTCCCGAATGCCTTCGTCCGAGAGCCGTCGAGCCTGGCGTGCCTCGTATCCGTACTCGGCCCCGAAGTCGTTCAGTCGCTCCAGGTGGGTGCGACCAGCGCTGCTCAGGCCGAGCGAGTATGAAGCAGCCGTGATGGGGATCACGTCATCCCCGAGCTCGAGGGTCTCCAGGATCCGATGGGTCAGTCGTGTCATGGCGATAAGCGGGTCGCCCTCACCGATCAGGTCCACCAGGGTGGGGCAGGTCGTGATTGACGTCGACGACAGGCCTTCCGACCTCTTCCGAACGGCGAGCAGTTCCCCGTGGATGAGGTCTTCAACATCGACTGGCCCTGTCGGCGCCTCCTCCACGGCACCACGGTAGCCGTCGGCGGTCGGCCGGATGGCGCGTCGGGTGGACAAGTGAGTCCCGCCGCCACGTCCTCTTCGCTGCAAGCGGCTATCGAATCAGGGCCGCCCTCGAGTATCGGGCCCAGGCCCATCAGGCCGGCCCAGCAAACTGAGCGGCGAGGAGGCGGGCCGAAACGAGCGACAAGCAGGGCGCAACACGCGGCTACTTGACGCACATCCGCTACCGGGACGGTACGCGGCGCAATGTGGGGCACCGTCCGACTTTCGAGATGGGCGTGGTGTCGCGAGGTTGGGATGAGGGCGTGCCATCGGTGAGCGGCAGCGGTTCGGCCCGAGCAGAGCACCGCGATCGCGAGGGAAGCGCAGATCTGGCGCATGCGATCGTCGGCCAGCCGGCCCAGGCCTTCGACGAGAATCGCGATCGAGACGCTCTCGACCGAGTCCAGGTTGCCTGCTGAGCGAAGTGACACCGGGGGCTCGGCGGGTTCGGGGAGGAGGACGCCCCCTGGGCAGGTGTCGGATGGTCTTCGTACAGGCTGCGATGAGCGCGCGGCGATGCCGCGGGATCACGGCGTCACGAGGGCACGTCGGCGCTCGCGACCCTGACTTGCCCGCCGAAAGGGCACGAACGGCCACCATCACCTACGTGTCGGGGAATCCTCGACCGCATGTGTCGGTCTCGGACCAACCTCGTGAACACCTCGTTACAAACCCGACATTCCACAATTTTCGGACCTTCCAAGCCCTACCGTGAGGCCTCCCGAACCAGGAGGTCCACCGTGCGAGTCCTTCACATCATCGCGACACCTCGCAGCGAGCAGTCCAACACCCTGGCCGTGTCCAGGGTGCTCCTCGAGTCGCTGGCCGAGCAGCATGGGGAGGTCATCGTCGATGAGCTGGACGTGTTCACCACCGACCTCCCCGACCTCGGGGGCACGCCGACCGACGCCAAGTACACGCTCATGTCCCGGCAGGACCTCGATGAGCGGCAGTCCGAGGCCTGGGACCCGATCGAGGCGCTCGTGCAGCGATTCCTGACCGCCGACAAGTACGTGATCACCTGCCCGATGTGGAACTTCGGCGCTCCCTACGCCCTCAAGCACCTCATCGATGTGATCGTGCAACCCGGGCACCTCTTCGCCTTCAACGAGCAGGGGATCCCCGTGGGCCTCGTTAAGGGTCGGCAGATGGTGATCGTCACCTCCCGCGGTGGCGACTACTCCGAGGCTTCCCTGCTACACCCCTTGGACCACCAGGTGCCCTACCTGCGGGCCATCTTCGGCTTCGTGGGGATCACCGACATCGGGGTCATCTCCGCGCTGCCCATGGACATCTCCCCGAACCTGCGCACCGCCGCCCTGGCCGCAGCCATCAGATCGGCGTCAGGCCTGGACTGGACCAGCCGGCCGGACCTGGCCGACCGAGCCTCCTGACAGTGCCAGTGCGCGGGTGAACGCAGGAGCCCCCGAGGGTGATCAACGTCAGGGTGCGGCGCTGTCCGCACGATGGCGGGAGTGAACGCGACCCCCGCGGACAGAGTCCGATCTGGATCAGCGCGCGGTTGCCAGTCCCCAGACCGCCGACCGCTCAGCAGCCCGGACCAACGTGCGCGATACGCGGAAGGCTTGGTCGATCTCGGGCGGCGTAGCCGGTCTTGTCTCAGCTCAGTCGCCCGCGACGATCAAGGGCCTCGCGGGATCCGTGGTTATGAGACTGCTCGGCTTCGGCCTATCTCCTCACCAGCGCGACGGGAGGGTCGTCCACCCGTGGGGTTGCTGGCGGGCGAAACTGAACGTGATGAAAGCGATCGGGGCGGAGCCTGTTGCCGCGACCGGCGGATCGTTCACTCGCCTGCGGAGCGCGTCATCAGTCCGGCGTTCTGGGGGCTGGCCCCAGCGGCTGCAGCCCGATGATGCGCATCGTGTTGCTCCAAGTGAACAAGTCTGAGGTCTCCTGGTCGAGTCCGAATCCATCGATGCGTGCGAGTGCTCGATCAGCTCTCCGCCGACCGGGGCGCGAAGATGCGCTGTGCGCTCCGGATCCTGAACGCACAGCGCATCTTCGCTTTGAGTTGAGGGGCGCTACTTCAACTTGAAGGACGCCGATATGGACGACCCATCGTCAGTCGTCAGGGTTGCTTCGTAGCAATATCCCGCTTTGCCCTTGGGCGTTCGCCAGTTCTGGATGAACTGGCCACCGGTACTGTCATAGCGAAGTGTGGTACCACCTGTGGTCGTGAACTCGATGTCATCGACGACGATGCCGGCCGCACAGGTCACACCCTTGATCACGAAACTGTCAACAACGGCCACATCGGTCAACTCGGTCGCCCCGGCGAAGACCTCGAACTTCAGCGGCACTGTCGAGCCGCTCTTGACGTTGTTCCACACGTCACCCATGTCGACCGGCTGGTAGAAGCCGCTCAGCGTCCAGACCGGCAAGACCGGCACACAGTCATCGGCACTGTCGGACCCCACGGATCGGGTGGTCGTCCCGCTCGGGCAGTCCGTCGGGAACGCAGCCCCGATCGTGGCGACATAAGTCCCCAGAGGTGCTGGTGTCGTCTGGGTCGCTCCCGTCGAGTCGACGAAGGTCCCGGGCAGCGCGAAGAAGCACGAGAGCTGGCCCGCCAGATTCTGGTAGGTACCGACCTGGCAGGGGGTCGCTTGGGTCGCTCCCGCCGAGTCGACGAAGGTCCCGGCCGGCGCGAAGAAGCACGAGAGCTGGCCCGCCAGGTCCTGGTAGGTACCGACCTGGCAGGGGGTCGCTTGGGTCGCTCCCGCCGAGTCGACGAAGGTCCCGGGCGGCGCGAAGAAGCACGAGAGCTGGCCCGCCAGGTCCTGGTAGGTACCGACCTGGCAGGGGGTCGCTTGGGTCGCTCCCGCCGAGTCGACGAAGGTCCCGGGCGGCGCGAAGAAGCACGAGAGCTGGCCCGCCAGATTCTGGTAGGTACCGACCTGGCAGGGGGTCGCTTGGGTCGCTCCCGCCGAGTCGACGAAGGTCCCGGGCGGCGCGAAGAAGCACGAGAGCTGGCCCGCCAGATTCTGGTAGGTACCGACGGGGCACGGGGTCGCTTGGGTCGCTCCCGTCGTGTTGACGAAGGTCCCGGGCGGGGCCTCCGCGCAAGGGGCGTTGCCGGTCGGCGAGTAGGACCCGGGCGGGCATGGCTCCGGCTCGACCTGGTCGTCCCAGCAGTAGATGACTTGGGTGATGAAGAGATCACCACTACCGGGGTTCCACTGACCGTTCCCGTCGGTGTCGGCCCACACGTGCTCACCGGCTGAGGGCGAGCCGAAGATGGTGTTTTCGCGCTCACCGCCCCCGGCCTTCACGACGGCGAGGGTGTACTGGGAACCGGTCGGCGGGTCTGGCAGGAGCCGGTAGGTGATGTCCTGCTCGCCGCTGTCGATCCTTTCTCCTTCGCCGTCCCCACACCAGAAGGAAACGAAGTTGGATCCCTCGGCGCCTGGCGCGTAGCCGGTAATCGTCGCAAGGGGTTCTGGTGGCGCGGGGGGGTTAGCAGCGGCAGGGGCTATCAACCCGCCCGCCGCGAGGGCGACTGCGACAGCCGCGATGAGCGATTTCTTCATGGGTCTCCTCCTGATTGGGGAGGAGACCCTCCCGCAGGAAGCATGACACGGCCGAGCTGTCAAGGGAAGATGGTCCCGACTGTTTCGCAATGCGACTTCGGCAGGCACGACACAGGACCCACCGCGAGCAGCGCGGGACCGCCTTCGGACGATCCCGGATCCGACCCGGCCTTGAGGGTGGGGGGTCGCTTTCCCGAGAAGGTCATGGCGAATCTGGAAGCGCCGAGGCGGACCGACACGACATGGTTGGCCGGCGAGCTGCTTCATAGTGGGCGCTGCCACGCCCGCGGAAGGCGCCCGGCTCGCGGCGTTAGGACTCAGTCGCGAGGTGGGCCACGATCCAGGCGGCGATCTGCGGCACGTCGAGGTGGCCGGACGCCGCGCTGAGCATGAGGTCCTCGGCCTCGTCGACGGTGTAGGTCAGGTCCCGTCCGTTGAGCAGGCAGAAGATGCGGGCTGCCGACCATGCCAGGCGCTTGTTCCCATCCACGAGGGCGTGATTGCTGACCAGTGAGTGCAGCAGGGCTGCGGCCTTGTCCTCGAAGGTCAGGTAGGCATCATCGCCGAAGACGGTGATCTGGGGGCGAGCTGCGGCTGCCGCCAGCAGGCCGGCGTCTCTGACCACGACGTGTTCGATCACCCCTGTCGCAATCTCCACGAGGTCTTCGACCGACAGGTAGTCGACCTCCTCAGCGTTCACTTGCCCAGTCGCTCGAGCAGCTCGCGATCCTCAGTGCTCACGCGCTGGATCGCGACGCGCAGTCGCTGGGGGCGGTCCGAGACGTACTGGGCGATGGCGGCGCGGGCGACTTCCTGCATCGAGCGCCCCTCCTGTTCGGCCTTCGCGCGCAGGGCGTCGCTCTCGGCGTCGGTGAGTCGGAGGTTCATCGCCATAGGGCAAACGGTACCACTGCGGTACCGACCTTGCCGAGTCCCTCGACACTCGACGACGGGCGCCCCACAGTGGGCGAAATCGGCGCCCACGCACTGGGACTTCTTGGTGTGGCGAACGACGGCAGGCAGTCTGGTTCGCGCAGCCGCCCGCAGTCACCCATTGCCCTCCGAGGTTAGGTAAGCGTAGCCTCACCAACGGGCTGGGTGGTCGTCTGGGATGCCGCATCGTCTCTGTCGGGACTCGGCGAGCGGGGCGCCCCGACACGCACGAAGGGATTGCACCAGTCGGCTTGGGGGGCACGGGGTTGCGAGAGAAGGGTTACTGCTCATGAGGACAGACAAGCGGCGCAGGGTCTTGGGCACCCTGGCTGTTGCGGGAGCACTCGTGCTCTCAGGTGGACCGGCGATGGGCGCCGTGTCCAGCACGCACACGTCGAAGGCGTACACGTGCACCGGTGGTGCCATCCCATCAGGCAGCTACGCCAGTATCACCGTCACGGGCGAGTGCTCCGTGTCTGCTGATGCCGTGATCCGGGTCGCCGGGAACGTGACTGTGAGGTCCGGCGCCAGCCTCGACGCCCAGGGCGCGCCTTCGACTATCACCGTCGGACACAACGTCACCGCGGCTTCGGGATCGTTCCTCGGGCTGGGCTGCCAGCCACCCTCGTTCACAGGCAACTCGGGGCATGCCTGCTACTCCGACGAGGACGCCCCAGACGTCCGCACCACCATCACTGTCAAAGGCAACGTCACAGCCCTCGGCGCGGAACTCGTTCTGCTGAACGGGGTCACGGTCAAGGGCAACGTCACGCTGCTCGGGGGCGGTGGACCGATCTGGTCGGTCAAGAACAACACGATCGAGGGCAACCTCACGATCGCCGGACAGCGGACCGAATGGCTCGGAGTGCTCTTCAACTCCGTCGGCAGGAACGCGACGCTGCTGCACATCACGCTGACCGAGGACCACCCGGGCGCCTCCGGTGCGGTCTACATCGTCCGCAACACGGTGGGACGCAACCTGATCTGCGCCGGACTGAAGCCCGGCGTGTCCGGCGGATTCGTACCCGGAAGCGTCAACACTGTCGGTGGCCGCGCGATCGGTCAGTGCGCATCCCTGGTCTGACCCATTGAGCATCCGACCACTACCCCGGCCGGTAGCAATGGCCGGGTGTTTCGGTGACCCCCTCCAGGGCGAGGCATAGGGGGCGTAGACCACTACTCCTGGTCTGGCCAAGTATTTGCCCGCGATACTGCGGGCGAGGACCTGCCCACGCCAAAGGGATTAGTTGCCCACACCCTACTCCGACACATTGGCGATCAATCCAACCTCGGGCATGGGCAAACCCGGCCTCGGTCACGCTGGGTGAGTTGAGCTGGGCGAGCGGCCGCCAAGGCTATGCGCATCGACGTGGAGTGGCGCTGAGCGGCGCTTGACAGTCCTTCGCGGTGTGACGCACCAGCGCCCGCGCTATCGGTGCGTGAGGTGTTGCAGCCACCTCGCTATCGGGCCCGTTCGGCGGGATGATGAAGTCGGGTCGGATCGTGGGTCTGGCCCGTGGGAGTGATGATGAATGTCGTCGAGGTCCCCTCGTCCGGGTCCCGGAGTGCGAAGCCCGCGAGGTCGCCCCACAGCGACTGGCGCAGACCTGCGGTGGCCGGAGCGGTCGCGTTCTGGTCAGCCAACCTCGTCATCTCGGTGACCCCGATCGCCGCCGCATATCGGTCCGCATTGTCGATTGCCTATGTGCCGATGCTCGTGGAGGCAGCCGTCGGTGGGCTGCTCCTCGCAAGCGTCGTGGCTCTGGTGCTCGCGCGATACCCGCAGCGGGTCCCCGGCACCGGCCCGCTGAGCCGGGCCCTGTGGCTCAGCGCAGCCGCCCTCATCCTCCTCACCGCGTTCGTCGAGGTGCCCTCGAAACTGCGATCGGGAGTGCCCGACCCCGGCCACTGGTTGCTCGTAGCGACGGCGTTCAACGTGTTCCGCGTCCTGGCCCTCGGGGTGGCGATCGGGCTGGCCACCCGTCGAGAGCAGACTGGGGCAGCTCCACGCACACCGATGACCCAACAAGGAGGCTGACGTGATCGGGACGGCACGGCCACGGACCACGGTCGCTCGCTGGGCGGGCGGCCTGTACCTCGCCTACGTCCTGGCCAACGTGCTGGCCAGCCAGATTGGGAACATCGGGCTCCGCGACGCGGACACGCTGCGCGCGACCATCACGAGCAACGAGGTGCTGTTCCGGCTAGGGCTGGTCGCAGCGATCAGCTCGGCGCTGCTGTTCGTCCTCACAGCCTGGGCGCTCTACGTGCTCCTGCGCCCAGTCAACGAACCGCTCGCCCTGCTCCTGCTCGTGCTCAACGCGATCGGGGTGGCGGTGCAGTGCGCCAGCTACCTGCCCCTGTTCGCCGTTCTCGCGCAGAGCGACGCCGTGGGACTCACCGGCCCGCAACTCGACGCCCTGGCGATGCTGTCAGTCACCACCCACCAGACCAGCTTCATCATGGCCCAGGTGTTCTTCTCCGCCTGGCTGTTCCCCTTGGGCTGGCTCGTCCTGCGCTCGGGGTTCCTCCCCCGGTTCCTCGGATGGCTCCTCCTGCTGGACGGCGTCGCAGTCCTCGTCTGGTTCCTGCAGGCGCTCCTCGCACCCGGATACCCCGCGATCAGCTACCCCTCCTGGGCGATCGGCTTCATCGCCGAGGTCAGCCTCGCGCTATGGCTCCTCATCAAGGGCGTACCCCCAGAGGAACCCACGCACTGACCAGACATCGCCAGTCGCCGCCCAAGGTGAGCGGACGCCGGGGTGGTCGACTCGCGGCGCTATGCAGCACCCCGTCGGCGCGGCCACGGCACACGCCGCTCTGGATCAAGCCCTTGTCGAGGGTGACGACGTCTGCTAGCGTGTGACGCATGGTACTCGGTGATGACGGGATCCTGTCGAACCTTCGACGGGGTGCGTTGGAGTACTGCATCCTGGCGATGCTCACCGACCAGCAGCTCTACGGGCTGGAGATCGCCCGGCGGCTGACCGCTGACGGAGTGCTGATGTCCAGCGAGGGCACCCTGTACCCGCTGCTGGCCCGGCTGCGTCGGGCGGGCCTGGTCGACACGACCTGGCAGGAATCAGTTGAGGGCCCACCCCGGCGGTACTACGCCTTGACTCAGGGCGGGCGGGATGCGCTGACCGCGTTCACCCGGACCTGGACCCCATTCCGAGACGCGGTCGACGCCGCGCTCACAGCTGGAGGAGACCACTGATGACCCCCACGACCCACCCCCTGGTTGCCTCGTATCTCGAGGACCTCGACCAGTTGCTCGCCGGCATCGACCCCGGTGACCGGGCCGAGGTGATGGCCGGGGTCCGCGAGCACCTCGACACCGCCCTGCCCGGCAGCGACCCCGTCACCGACGACGACGTGCGCGCAGCCCTGGCCGAACTCGGTCCACCCCACGCCGTGGCCGACGAGGCCTACGCCGGTCGGCCACCGGCTACTCCCCCGCCAGCGCCCCGGGTCGGGCCGATGAGCCGGGTCTGGGTGCCGGTCCTGGTGGTGATCCTCCAAGTGATCGCGCTGCTGTTCGTCCTGATCATCATCGGGGGGATGAGCGCTGTGGTCACAACCACTGTGAATGGGGCCACCGACCCCGCGTCCGCCGAGCTCACCGGGTCCCCGCTGCTCGGGTCCCTGGCCGCGATCATGTTCACCCTGCCCTTGTGGGCCACAATCGCCCTGCTCGTGGGACTGTCCCCGCTATGGGTGGGCCGAGAGAAAGCGGCGGTCGTGATGCTGGTCCCCGGGGCGGCCCTGCTCATGGGCATCCTGCCACTGATCGGCTACGGGCTGGTCGGGGTCAACGGGGTGTACGCCGGGACCTGGATCGCGGTAGCCCTCATCCTGTTCGGCGGCGGCTGGCTGATGACCCGACTCACCCGACGAGCGGCCGCCCGGGCCGCATGACGCGACGGCCAGCCTCTTGCGCGCGAGTCAGCGGGGGGCGCGGGAGACGGTGAACAGGCCGCCTGGCTGGTTGCTCTTCTATCCCGGCTGCCGCGCCTCCCCCTGGTGGCCCAGCGCTGACCGGATCCTCCAGCGTCCAACCCCAGGAGGGCACCCATCTGGACCGGGATGACTCCCCCCAGGCGTCCAACTCGCGGCGGGATGGTGCTCGGTGGCTCGAGGCTCTGTGCCTGCACGGAACGTCGAGCGGAGCACCCCCTGGACCGAGTTTCCGGGCTACCGCCCGGGAGCAAGTCGCGGCACCTGCTGCGTGCGGCGAGACTGGGGGCGTGCCATCCCCGAGCCTGCGTCCTGAGCCCATCTGCGTCGAACGCGTCGTCCCGGCGCCCCCGGAAGCGGTCTTCGACCTGCTGGCCCGGCCCGAGCGCCACCGCGACTTCGACGGGTCGGGCACGGTGCAGGGCGCCCGCCGCGACGGGCGCCGACTGGGTCTGGGCGACTCCTTCGGGATGGACATGCACTGGCGGGTCCCCTACGCGACCCGCAACGTTGTGACGGAGTTCGAGGAGGGTCGCCGCATCGCCTGGCGAACGCTCGCGCCGACCCCCTTGACGCTGCTGTTCACGGGACGCACATGGCGCTACGAGCTCGAGCCCGTCGAGGGCGGCACCAGGATCCGGGAGACCTGGGACGTGAGCACCGAGGCCCTGCCGACCCGCTTCCTGCTCAAGCCACTACTGGCAGAGCACACCCGGGAGAGCATGGAACGCACCCTCGCACGGATCGAGGAGCTCCTGCGGGACTAACCCGCGACCCCACCCCAGCCCCCGCAGCTCAGGCCGTCTGACCGCGACCCGAGCCCTCCTCCGTGTGCGCGGAACGCGTGTGCAGCGCCCCTGACCGGGACGGTGCGCGCCACTAGGCTCGTGTCGTGAGGATCGAGTTGAACTATGACGGCGCGGGCAGCCGTCTGCATAGCATCGGCGACTTCCAGATCTCCTACGACAAGCTCGGCAGCCGCCCCAAGACTCTTGGGCGCCTCGATCTCGACTACGACATGGCAGGAAACCGTCTCCGCCGTGTCGGGGCGGAGCTGATCGAGTACGACATGGCCGGCGGCCGACCAGCGCGGTTCGGAAACCTCGAACTTGCCTACGACCGCCTCGGTAGCCGGATCGTCCGCATCGGGACGGTGGGCGTTGACTACGACATGGCTGGCAACCGGGTGCGACGAATTGGCGGACTCACCGTCGACTACGACAAGTTGGGTTCACGCCCGCGATACCTACGGGCTGACGGGGAGCAACTCCTCGACGAGCAGATGTGCGTGATCGTCTTCCTGGTCCTGGTCGCGTTCAACCAAGCGTGAGGGGGGCCAGGCCACCGCAGCCCGCCGTTCCGCGGCTCGTGGGGCATTGTGGGGTCAAGTCACGTAGCCGGAGGCGCCGATGGCGAGGAGAGATCGTCAACGGCCAGCATGGGAGATGGGGTGGCAGTGGTGCGTTGGCGAGACACCTGCGTCCGTCACACAGCCGAGGTCGTGGAGCGTCTTCCGATGCTGGTCCCGGTGGTCGCGGACGAGTTCGGCCCAATCGCCCCCGCCGAGCTGGCTGCCTGGGTGGATGTGGCCAAGGACCGCGACCCGGAGATAGCCGGGCATGAGTGGCGGGTCGATCTGGACGACGCAGTCGGCCTGCTCGTCGATCAGGCCACGGTGGACCTGGAACAGCTACTGGGCCAGCAGGTCGGGGTGGAATCAGTGGTCCAACTCGATCGCGCGGTTTTGGTTGTCCACGCGCCGACGCTGTGTGCTGATGGGCTGCGCGCGACAGTCATCGAGACCCTCGCGTCGGCGAATCGGGGCGCTGACGCGGGTGGCCTGCAGACTGCCCGGCGCGAGCAGAGTGCGTGAGGACCGGTCGGACGGGTTGACGACGCCCAGCACTGGTGCTGCTGAGGCCCGCCCAGACCCGCCAGAAGATGCTTGCCTGCTGGTCGGCGATCCAGTGCACAGTGAAGGGCACATCGTCCAGGTGTGGGTATGTCAGGAGGGGGTGCTGGTCCTCCCGACGGGGACCCTGAGTCACCCAACACCCCCGAATCGTTGGCGTCGCTTGAGCGCCCCGCAGGGACAGCAACTGGCCGCGCAGCACGACGGACGATGGATCGGCTTCGCCTCCGTGGCCCAGTTGCGCCTGCAACCTCCCCGACTGGTGCCCCGATCCTGGAAGGCCACCATCGTCGACCAGGACGGCCGCGCGGCTTCCTTCCGCTGGAAGAGCGACATCGCTCCGGTCCTGAAGCTGTGGGCTTTCACCGTCGCAGCGTGCGGACTCCAGAGGGCGGACGGGATCCCCTTCTCCCGACGTCAGTTGCGCCGCTTCAGCGCCGACGCCGACCGCCGGGCCGCAGGCGACGCCTGAGGGCATAACCGGGATCAGAGACTGCCCGCCGGCCGATCGCCAACTCACGCCCGCGGACCTCGCTTCCCCAGACTGGCAGCCGCCCGCTCACGCCCGCGTCGCGAATAGATGGACACGCCCAGCTCGCGGCGATGTGGGGCACCTTGGGGCGGGCCGGGAGCTGGCCAGCGAGGCCGGTCTGCGCCATGCTGGTCGCCGACCACGACGTCGAGGGCCTAACCCCCGAGGCGTATAGTCCCACCGCCCGACACTCGCTGAAGCCCGGGCAGACAACGAGGGAGAACCGCCTGATGAACAAGCGGCTGCTTAGCATCTTTGGGGATGGGGCAACGGTCGCTCTGCTGGCGGGGGGACTGGTAACAGCTAGCGCAGCGATACCAGGAACTTCGTCACATGTGGTGGGGACCGACGGCAGTCAGGCCAACCAGTGACCGCCACCGAGGTAGCGGCCAGCGAGCACACCCCACTTTGGCGCACGGTCGCCTACTGTCTGGTTCCCTTCGTCGTGCTCATGGTTCTTGGGGTCTTGTCGCCGATCGTTCTGGTGCCGATGTTCATCCGGTCACTGCTCATGGCCAGACGAGGACGAGTCGCCCCCGCCGTCGTGTGGTCCTTCGGAATCGCATCCGTCCTGGCGATCGCCTTGGTTGTCGTGCTCTCGTTGCCACAGGATCAGACCACGATCACCGACTCGGGCGGCGCTCAGATCGTCAACCAGTAGAACGGCGACGCCGCCCGCAGATCGCGGGGGAGGCCGGGCCCGCCCCAACGCGCGTTTCGCGGCGAAGTGGGGCACAGTCGAGTGGCGCTCATGCCGGTGCGACGAAGCGTCTCGTGTCGCGTGCTGAAGTTGGCTCGCAGCTCCTCCTGCGAGGGCTGGCGCGCCTATTCTCGGAACATGGGGCGGAACCGCGGTCAGCACTTTCCGTTGGTGAAAGATGGTCCGGGCTGGCGGTGCCATGGCTGCTGGGTTCGCAGCGCGAAGCCGGATCAGCTAAGCCATCTCAAGTCGTGTGATGGCGCCTGCCGCGTTGACGGCTGCCCCGATCACTACCCAGACGGGGGCCAGTCCCAGTACCGATCGCCACGAAGCCGGAACAGGTAGGCATCGCCTGCGGGTGCGGGGGCAGGACCCGATTCCAGCCGGTCCTGGGCCAGGGCACTGCTGGCGGTCGCGGGCACGGTCCTTGACGTTCCTCGCGCTGTGGATGGCTTGCCGAGCATAACGCGGGCCGTTATGCTCAGTCCTCGTGATCCGATCGTTCGGCAACGACGCGACCGAACGGCTGTGGTCACGGCACCGAAGCAAGGAACTGGATCCGCGGATCGAGCGGGTGGCGCTGCGCAAGCTGGCCATGCTCGATGCGGCCGAGACGCTCAACGACCTGCGGGTGCCGCCAGGCAATCGCTTGGAGGCGTTGCGCGGCGATCGGGTCGGGCAACACAGCATCCGCATCAACCAGCAGTGGCGGATCTGCTTCACCTGGACCGATGCCGGTCCCCAGGACGTCCAGATCGTGGACTACCACTAGGAGGTGGTGACAATGGCCGAGCTCAACCCGGTGCACCCCGGCGAGGTACTGATGGAGGAGTTCCTCGAGCCGCTGGGAGTCACCCAGCATCGGCTGGCAGTCGAAATCGGAGTACCGCCCCGGCGGATCAACGAGATCGTGCACGGCAAGCGTCGAATCACCGCGGACACTGCGCTTCGACTCGCTCGGTACTTCGGCACCACGGACCGCTTCTGGCTGAACCTGCAGACCCGCTACGACCTGGAGATCGAGAAGGACAACCTGGGCGCCGCTCTCGAGGCGATCCGCCCGCTGAAGTCCGCCTGACCCCGCCCAATGGGCAAGCCGGGCATGCGCGACAGGCGGCGGAGTGGGGCACCATCCCGCGCGGTCGGCTGTGGGATGGGGCGGCTTGTCGGCGGACCGGTTGCCGGTCATCGCCGGCAATGCGCATCGCCGGCTGCGCATTCTGGGACTCCCTCGTGGCCCGAGGGGTGGTTGCGCGCTGGGTGGCTAGGGTGGCGGTCGTGGTGATCGAGTTGGAGCGGGTGCGCAAGACGTACGGGGGCGTGCGCAAGGGTAGGACCGTCGCGGTTGACGACCTGACCCTGTCCGTGGCCTCGGGTGGTGTCCACGGCTTCTTGGGCCCGAACGGCTCGGGGAAGACCACGACGATCCGGATCCTGCTGGGCCTGGTCTCCCCGGATGCAGGCGCCGTCCGGGTGCTGGGCGCGGACGTGCCCCGCGGGCTGCCGGCGGTGGTGGGCCGGGTGGGGGCCCTGGTCGAGTCACCCCAGTTGTTCCCGACCTTCACCGGCCGACGCAACCTGCAGATCCTGGCCGGGCTGGCCGACGTCCCCGGCACGAGGGTTGAGCAGTTGCTCGAACTGGTCGGCTTGGCTGAGCGGGCCGACGATCGGGTCAAGGGCTACTCGCTGGGCATGCGTCAACGCCTGGCCATCGCCGCGGCCATGCTCAAGGCGCCCGAGTTGCTGATCCTCGACGAGCCGACGAACGGGTTGGACCCGGCCGGCATGGTCGAGGTCCGCGAGCTGATCCGCACCCTGGGCAGCGACGGGCGGACCACCGTGTTCCTGTCCAGCCACCTGCTGACCGAGGTCGAGTCGGTGTGTGACGCGGTGACGATCCTGGGCCGCGGGCGACTGGTGGCCTCGGGGCCGGTCAGCGAGGTCCTGGCCATGGCCGGGTCGTCGGCTGCCCTGATGCTGCGGTTCGACGACGAGCACCAGGCCGTCCAGGCCGTTGCAGTCCTCGCGGGCGCGGGGGTGACGGCCACCCCTGGTCCGCCGGGCACCGTGCGGGTCGACTCCCCCGCCGGCGCCCAGGTGAACGCGATCCTCGGCGCGCAGGGCATCTGGGCCGCGGAGATCACCCCGGTGCGCCCGGACCTGGAGCGCGCATTCCTGGATCTCACCGCCACGACGGAGGCGTCGGCATGACCGCCACGATCGCCCCCACCCCCGCCAAGGCCCCGGCGCTGGGAGGCCTGGTGCGCTCGGAGTTCCTGCGGGCCCGATCGCGCCGATCGTTGCGGTGGCTGGTGGCCCTGTCCCTGCTCGCCGTGGTTGGTGTCGCGGCGATCATGTGGGTCACGACCGCGCGGGTGACGGGGGCTGATCTTGACGCCTCGGCACAGCGGTTCCTGGTCGAGCAGACCCAGTTCTACGAGGACTGCCTCAACGATCCGAACATCCCCGAGGACCAGAAAGCGATGGCCTGCTGGAAGCCCACCGAGGCGGACGCTCGGAGCAACGCCATGTGGATGCTGCCGAAGCGCGCCTTCGACCGCAGTGGGTTCGAGGGTCTGGTTGGCCTCGCCGGGGGCATCGGTGTGCTGGTCGTGGCCATGCTGGGCGCCACCTCCGGCGGGGCGGACTGGGGGGCGCGGACCATGGGCCTGCTACTGAGCTGGGAACCGCGACGCACCCGCGTGTTCCTCGTCCGGCTCGGAGTCCTGCTGGTGATCGCCCTAGCGGTCCAAGCGATCCTCGCGCTGCTCGCGGTCGCCCTCGGATCGGTGATCGCCCAGGCGCACCCCCTGGAGGTACCTGCCGGGTCCATTCCGGGCTACGACCCCGCCAGCGTGAGCGCGGCCGCGGAGTCCGCTGCCCGATGGGTTCCGCTGGCCGGTTTGGCCGCCGCCGGCTCCTACGCCCTGGCGATGCTCACCCGGAGCACCGGATGGGCCATCGCAGCCGCGATCGGCTTCGTCGTCGTGGTCGAATCACTGATCCGGGGTCTGTGGGCCTGGGGATCCCAATGGCTGATCCAGACCAACGCCACGGCCTGGCTCACCGGCGGGCTGGACGTTCTGGTCGATCCCGCCGCCGCGCAACCGACCGCAGGGTTCCTTCCCGAGGGGTCGGCCTCCCCCGGGTACATCCGCATCGACGACACCCGCGGCATCGCCACCCTGGTCACCTTGGTCGCGATCGGATGCCTGATCAGCTGGTGGAGCCTGCGCTCACGCGACGTCGAGTGACCAGCACTGGCAACCCAAGGCGCGCGATAGGCGGCGGTGTGGGGCACCTTGGCGTGTAGGCGGGGATGGTCTCGCGGAGACGTGGCTGCGGCCGTTGGGGGTCCGGATGCGAAGAGGGTCCTAGGTTGGGGGTTGCCCGGCTGGGGCAGTCCGCACGAGTCGGTACTGGGCGGTGCCGGGGGTGGCTCTGCTCACCAGTTGACCAGCCCCGCTTGGACGCTGCGGCCGCCTCAGGGGTGCGATTGACGGAAGATTCGCAAGACGAGACGTGGGGACGCCCGGGGGCACTACGCGTGGCGGCCGTCCAGTAGGGCGCCGTGCACGAGGGCGAGCAGGTCCGCGTCGGGCACCCCGCTGCGGCGGGCGGTCGCGACCAGGTCGGCCACCGCTGCCTGCAGGATGCTGGTGCCCAGTTGCTGCCCGGGGGCGACCACGGTGCCGGTGCGTCGGCGGGAGACCACCAGGCCAGCCGCCTCCAGCTCGCGGTAGGCCCGGACCACCGTGCCGACCGCCACGCCGAGGTCGGCGGCGAGGTCGCGGACGGTCGGCAGTCGGGTGCTGGCGGGCAGGGCGCCGGCGGCGATCAGGGAGGCGACCTGGCCGCGGATCTGCTCGTAGGGGGGGACCCCGGAGGTGACGTCGACGGTGATGCTGGCGGTCACGGCGCCACCCGACGCATGGCGATCCCCACCGAGGTGCCGAGCACGCCGACAGCCAGGAGAAGAAGGGCCCAGCCCCACCACCAGCCCGCGTTGACCGCGGTGGCGCCGGCGAAGAACGCCACGCCCGTCAGCGTGACACCGATGGCGAGCTGGGCGCCGCGGACGACCCGGGTCGCTGACACGGTGCGCAGCAGGTCGTCCTCGGCGGTGCTGGTGCCCCGGACCGCGGGGCGACGGGCGACGAGGTAGAGCACCCCGAGGGTGGCGGTGAGCACGGTGCCGGCTCCGAGCAGGATGGGCAGCCCGTAGGGCCATCCCGGGAACGGGCCCGAAGCGCCGAAATCGCAGGGCACCGGCACCCCGTCGACCATGCAGCCGTCCAGGCTCGCGTTGCCGATCGACCGGCCGTCCGCCTCGGCGATCACCCCGAAGACGACCACGGCCACGCCGAGCAGGGCCGCCCACGCCCACAAGGCCCGCGCCGCCCACGGCTGCGCCCGAGAGAACAGCGGCCGGCGGGCCAGGTGCGCGGCCCGTTGGGTGCCCGACGGCCGGCGCCACGTCGCCTCCCCGACCCCGGTGACCGCGAGGAACACCAGCCCGGCCAGGCTCGGGCCGAGCGCGGCCAGCAGCCCCGGCACCTCGGTCGCCCCCACGAACCGGGTCGGCAGGGCCAGCCAGGCCCACATCCCGACGCCGAGGCCCAGCAGGGCGGCTGTCACGGTGGTCGCGTTCATCCGGTCCATCGCCTGGCGCATCTCAACACCAGAGGCCACCACCCGGCGGGTGGCCAGCATCACGGTGACCACGAACGCGGACACGCCGATCAACAGGACCATCAGGGCTGCAGCGGACAGGCTCACCGAACACCTCCAGATTGAATCAATGATGCAGCACAATCATCAACCGGGACGCGCAATGTGTCAACTCAATGATGCAAACGCCGGCAGGGCGGGGGCGACCACCCGGGCCGGCACGGGTCCGCCGGGGCCGCGGCCGGCTGCTCAGTCGTCGACGAGTGGGCGGTACCCGGCTGGCCACTGCTGGGCGGTGATCGGGAAGCCGTCGCGGAACGCCACGTTGCTCGTGAACCGGACCGCGGTGAAGTCGTTGCCCTCGATCAGGTTGGCCCCGTCGACGCCGTGGCCGTACCACGCGCATCCGTTCATCGGCCCGAGGAATCGGTTGTCGACCAGCCATCCGTCGTGGGCGAAGTGGCCCTCCCAGCGGCAGTTGACGAATGTGCAGCCCTCGAACAAGGCCCGGCCCAGGCTGAATCCGCTGAGCATCTTGAACCGCACGCGCTCGAAGGTGCAGCCGCGGTAGCGGCTGGGCGTGATCGCGAAGCTGCCCTGCGCGGCGATCCCATACGCGTTGAGCACCGGCCTGGTCCGCTGCCTGAAGTGGCAGTCCTCGAACTTCGAGGACTCGACGGTCAGGTGAAGGTCATCCAACACCAGCCGCGCCCCGGCGATCCGGGCATCGAACGCGTACGGCCTGCACAGCGATCCTGCTCGACCGGGCAGCATCGCCATCCAGTGTGACCCGGTCAGCAGGTTCTCGACGTCCTGCCCGCGCGGTCCCGTGGCTGGCTGCAGGCCGCGCATCCATCGGGCCGGGTCGGTCATGGGTCGATACTGCCCCGGACCGGGCGAGTCTCGCCCCATACCGGGTCAACAGTGCCCCAGCCCCCTCAAGTGGCAGCGCACCTCTGGTCGCTGCCAGACCCGCCCCGAGAGCGCCCAGC
>CAWBGJ010000005.1:0-21244 GCA_963788325.1 uncultured Actinomycetes bacterium | reverse complement strand
CCGATTGCCTGCGCAATATAGGGCAAGCCTTCCTGGAAATGTATAACCTCGACCTGGCCGCCGAGTTCACGAGGAAGGCCTACGAGATAGCCATAGCCTCGGGCGAATCGATAATAGCGACAGACAGCCTCGAGACTCTGGCCAACCTGACCATAGCCCAGGGCGATATAGACAAGGCAGCCCTCCGCGTTTCCGAGGGCCTCGCCATAGCCTCCAAGACCGGCAATCTAAGCCAGCGCGCGGGTCTCCTCGTCGTGCAAGGATCCCTGCTCATAGCTCAGGGCAGACCAGAGAAAGCCGTCGCCGTGCTGTCGGAATCCGAGCGCTTGTGCACCCAGATTAACCTCAAGGGCAAGCTGTTCAAGGCCTTCGAGCACCTGTCGAGAGCCTACGAGGCCATGGGCGATTTCAAGAACGCGCTGGAATATTACCAGCACTTCTCGACGCTCAAGTCGGAAGTCCAGAACGAGGAATCGGCCGACAACTGCGCAATATCCAGTCGCAGGCGGCCGTCGAGCGCACCCAGGCGGGAAGCGGAGATATACCGCCTCAGGAACATCGACCTGAAGGAAAAATCCGACGCCCTCGAGGATAGCAACGCCCAGATCGACTCGATCTCCAAGATTGGCAGGCGCATCACGGCCAGCCTCGACCTGGGGACGGTCGTCCAGACAGTCTACGACTGCCTCAAGCCATTCCTCGAGATGGACATGTTCGGCATAGCCCTCTACGAGCCAGAGCGGAGGCAACTCGTCTACCAGCCGCTACTACGTCGACGGAGAAGCGAAGAGCAATCCCAGGATCAGACGTCGATTCGGACAGCAGTTTCGCCGCATGGGCCTTCAGGAACCGGAAGGCCGTCCTGATCGCCGACAAGGAAAAGGAATACCGCAACTACCTGTCGAGACCTTCCACACAGCAGGGTGCGCCATCGCAATCGATCGTATGCATGCCCCTGTCGATAGAGGACCGGGCGATAGGCGTGATGACGCTGCAGAATTATCATTCCGCACGCCTATTCGCCCGGCACCTCGCCTTCGTCGAAGCCCTGGCGCCCTACGTCGGGATAGCCATGGACAACGCCATCATCCACGACAGGCTCGAGGACCTGAACCACGTCCTGTCCGACGAAAAGCGCCGGCTCGAGCGGGCGACGCTCAAGATCAGCCACCTCGCCAACCATGACTCCCTGACCGGCCTGCCCAACCGCAGGCTGCTCTTCGAGCTCATGGGCAAGGCCGTCGAGACGGCCAGGCGTACCGGAGGCAAGGTAGGCGTCGTGTTCATGGATCTGGACGACTTCAAGCCCATAAACGACAGGTTCGGGCATGCGGCGGGTGACAGCGCCCTGATCGCCATGTCGGAACGGGTGCGCGGGCTGGTCAGGGCCTCCGACATCGTGGCCAGGATAGGCGGCGACGAATTCGTCGCGGTGATCACCAACGTCAAGAGCCGCGACGACATCGAGCTGGTAGCGCAGAAGGTTCTCGAGGAATGTTCCGTGCCCCTGTCCTTCTCAGGATCCTCGTGCCCGCTCGGCATGTCCATGGGCATCTCGGTGTTTCCCGATGACGGGGAGTCGATAGACGAGCTGGTGAACAAGGCCGACTCGGCGATGTACCGGGTCAAGCACCAGGAAAAAAACGCATACGCCTTTTCGTCCCCGGTGACCGATACGCAGGCAGGGTTACGGGCGTAGCTCGATTGACACTGCCAGACCCCCGTGTTATGTTTTTTCGCGCTTCATGTCCAGGGAGCGGTGCCTACACCGTTGTGCCGCACGGGCGTACTAGAGCTATATCACCGCACAATATCCAGGAAGGTTTCGATGGCATCCAACAACGACAAGCAAGCCAAGCCCGAATCGGGCGACAATCGCCACCACGGCAATTCGTTCGTCTATATCGGCACGATCGTCCTCCTCGTAATCACCGTCCTTGCGTTCGTATTCGTTCCCGCGATGGGCAGTATGAGCAACGACGACAACAGCCTGACCTTCGGTTCATGGAACGGCAAGCCCATTTCCTTCGTACAGGGCGGCTATTTCTCGACGCAGGTCCAGCAGATCAAGGCCCAGCTCGAGAGCCAGGGCTACAAGGATACCGGCGACCAGTTCTTCGCCTTCCAGGTCTGGCGGCGCGCCTTCGAGAACACCGCCGTCCATCTGGGCCTCCTCGACCTTTCGCAGAAAGCCGGCATCTCGGTCAGCGACTCGTACCTAGACAGGCAAGATGATCAGAGAACCAGGCCTTCGTCGAGAACGGCGTCTTCTCCAAGCGCAAGTACCGCGAAGCGAGCAATTCGTTCAAGCTGTCGCTCCGCAAGGAAATCGCGCAGTCGACGCTGAAGAAGCGCTACGTCTCCGACATCGTCGGATTCATGCCGAGCGATGCCGAGACCGCGTTCCTCAAGTCAATGGCGCAATCGCAGCGTGTCATCGAGTATGTCGCGATCCCCTTCAGCGCCTACCCCGACGCGGAGCGGCTCGCCTGGGCCAAGGCCAACCCCGCCGCTTTCAGGCGCGTCAGCCTGTCGAAGGTCACCCTCTCGTCCTCCCGCAAGGAAGCCGAGCAGGTCCTGGCCAAGGTCAAGTCCGGAGCCCTGTCGTTCGAGGAAGCCGCCAAGAACCACTCCAAGGACAGCTACGCCGCCAAGGGCGGCGACATGGGCGCCCGCTACCGTCTGGGAACTCAAGGGCGAACTGAAGAACGAGGCCGATCTCGACGCCGTCCTGGCCGCTCCGCAAGGGCGAGCTTTCCCCGGTCTACGAGACCATGGCCGGTATCCTGGTCGTTCTACCGGGTCGAGGAAGCCGCCACCGAACCCGACTTCGCCTCGGCCGACCTGCTCAAGTCCGTCACCGACTACCTTGACCGCAACGAGAAGGGCCGGCTCGAGGACTTCGCCGTGGCCGCCGCGACGACCTTCGCGGCCGCCGCCTCGGCGATTTCGGTTCGGCCGCGGCCTCGGCCGGCTACACCGTCAAGGAAACCAAGCCCTTCCCGCTCAACTACGGCAAGGCCCTCGACGTCGGCTACTTCTCGCTGCTTGGCGCTCTCGACACCACCGACCTGCCCGAGCTCAAGGGCGCCGACAGCGACGAACGCTTCCTGCAGGCGGTGTTCTCCCTGAAGGCCGGCGAGGTCTCCGCGCCTGATCGTCCTCAACGACCAGGCCCTCGTCGTCAGGGTCAAGGAGATAAAGAGCGCCGACGATGGCGAACTCGGACTCCTGGCGGCCTACTACCCGACCGTCGTGCAGCAGGGCGTCTCGGGCGAACTCGCGTCGATACTCGCGAGCCCCTCGCTGAAGGACGACTTCATGGCCACCTTCTCCAAGGTATGAGCGGTCGGGGTGGTGGTCGGAGCCGGTCGGCTGGCGTCGGGGGCCGGGCTGGCGGTCGGGGAGTCGGTCGTCAGGTCGAGCAGGACACGCACCAGGGCGGTGCCATCGGCGATCGCGTGGTGGAATCGAAGGATCACGGCGCTGGCATCCGGGCCGTTGAGCACGTGGCAGTGCCACAGGGGCCGATCGCGCGCGAGTGGCAGGGACATCAGCGCCTCGAGGTAGCGCTGCACCGCGTCGTGGGCATCGCCGGCGAGCTCATGCAGGCTCACATGATTGATCAGCGCGAAGTCGGCGTCCTCGACCCAGTGGTCCACGCCGACCACCGAGTCCGAGGGCTCCGGCCGCCAGCCGAAGACCGGGTAGCGGCCGACCAGCCGGCTGCGCAGCGTCTCGATGACCGCGGGCACCGCCAGCGGCTCGTCGAACCACATGATCCCTTCGATGATCATCAGGTTCTCCGGCGTGTCCATGTTCAGCCACAGGGAGTCGTTCGGGGACAGCGTCACACGTGCGGGCATGGGCGAAGTGTGCACTGTCGCCCCGGTGTACTTCCACCTCGGCCGCCCCGAGGGCTACTCGGCGAGGCCAGCGCGAGCAGCTCGGCCATCTCGGAGATGTAGGCCGCAACCAGGTTCCCGATGTCGGGGACCACGTTCACGTCGGTCTTGAACCCGACCCGGATCTGGCCGTCGTAGCTGAAGATGCACACCCCGATCGATTGGTCACCGGCGCCGGGCACCCACCCGAGGATGCCGACCATCTCCTGACCCGCCAGGTAGCGGGTGTGCTGCGGGCCGGGCACGTTGGTCGTGACGCCGATGGCCTTGTTCCCGAAGTACTCCTGGATCGTGCGCGACACCCGGGCGGTGTACGTGCCGAACTTGCCCAGCGCCGTGGTGATGCCGAACGTCGAGCAGCACCTCGGGCCCGGCCTTGATGACCTCCATCCGGCGCGTGCGCCTTGTCGAGCCGGTCGACCGGCGTGGCGCGCCTCCAGGGGCAGGTCCAAGCGCGACCAGGGCGAACCGGTTGCCCAGGTGCGGAGGCATCGGCTCGTCGATCGGGCGCAGGTTCACCGGGATCATGGTCATGACGTCTGCGAGGGACTCGCCGCGAGCCTCCAGGTAGCGGCGCAGGCCGCCGGCGACTCCAGCGAGCATGAGGTCGTTGACGGTCGCGTCGCGCGACTTGGCGGCCCGCTTGACCACCGCCAGGTCGTGGGCCGGCGCCCAGTCGGCACGCTTGGCCGACCGGCCCTGCCGAAGAACAGCGACGTCGGGGGTGGCCGCCACCAGCAGCTTGTCGAGGGTGTCCGCCGTGCCCAGGCCGTGGTCGGAGGCCTTGGCCATCGTGCTGCCCGGCCGGTCGAGGTCGAGCATCTCCACCAGCTTCGCCGTGGCCTCTGTGACCTTCACGCCGGCGGCCACGGGCAGGGTCACCGCTGACGTCACCGCGTCGAGGGCCCGGTCCCGCTTGCGTCGCCGCGCCCGCTCGGTGGCCGGCTCCTCGGGGTCGCCGGGCGCATCGGCGGGATGCACCCGGTCCGCGGGCACCTCGGGCGTAGTCGAACCCCTCGTCCGGGGTGTCGGAGGTCATCTCGATCAGGACCCGGGCCAGTGCCGTGCCATCGGCGATCGCATGGTGGAAGCGGATCATCACCGCGCCGAAGTCGTTTCCCTCGAGGATGTATGCCCGCCACAGCGGCCTGTCGAGGCTCAGCGGTTCGGAGAACCGGGCCTCCAGGAAGGCCTGCAGGGCGTCGCCGCCGTCCCCGCCGTCCCCGCCGAGCTCGTGGACGCTGATGTGGTGGCGGATGTCGAAGTCCGGGATCCGCGGCCCACTTGTCGGCACCGCCCACCGCGTCGGAGACCACCGGACGCCAGCTGAACACCGGGTACCGGTCGACCACCCGCTCCTGCACCGCCCGGATGACAGCCTCGGGATCGAGTCGGTGGTGGAACCACATGACGGACTCGATGACCATCAGGTTCTCGGCGGAATCCATGTTCAGCCAGAGTGAATCGTTGGCGGAGAGTTCCATCTGCACTGTCATGTGCACATGTTGACGGACATGGGGGTGCCATGCCCGGCTACAGGCAGTGGGCGGATCGGATGGTTCCCGGCGGCCCGTGCTACAGGACGGTGACGGTCAGCGATCCGAGTCGCGCGGTGGCCTGCAGCCGGCCGGTCCCGGCGCCAGCGAGGACGGGCGGGTGCCCCTCCGGGGTGGCCTTCAGGGTGGTCCCGTCGGCCAGGCGGATCGTGGCCAGCCCCATGGTCGCCTCCGCGAGGATGGAGACGTCCGAGCCGGGCATAGCGGTCAGCCGCGCCGATCCGAGGTCAGCACTCACCGCGCACTGGCCCTGGAACTGCCACTCGACGTCGGCGCTGCCCGTGGTCACCGACAGCGTCACCGGACCGATCCCGTCGTGGAGCCGGGCTGAACCGGCCTCGACGCCCGACCGAGGTGGCTGCGCGCATGCCGTGGGCCTCCACCGAACCGGCCACGTTGAGCACCTCGAGCGGCAGGTCGGGGTTGACCCGGACCGTCAGGGTGGAGCCCGCCCGTTGCGCGTTGCTCAGCCAGGACGCCAGCGCGGAACGCGGAGGTTCAGCCGCCTCACCCACACGCAGGTCGGAGTGGATGGTCAGCGCGTCTCCGGAACGCTCCACGCGGTGCGGGCCCTCAGCGACCGCCGTGTCCACGGACGGGTCGCCCGTGATGATCAGGCGCACGGCGCTGGCGCGCACGACGATCCTGCGGACCGGCTGGGCGCCGGCCGCCGGGCCAGAAGTGGGGTTGGGCTGCGTCTGGGGTGCGGAGGCGGCCCCCGAGCAGGCGTTCGGCCTCCTCGGGGGTGACCTCCCCGGCGGCCACTCGCTCCAACAGCGTGCGCATCTCATCGCTCATGGGCTCAAGAGTGGTCTGCTGGGCGGTCCCGACGCAAGGCCGCTGGGTGGGCGTGTCTCGATCGGGCACCGGCAGCCCCGGCATGGCGCACGCCCAGGGCGCCGAGGACCATCAGCCCGATCGCGTCGGCCGCGTTCAGGGGGAGCCCGCGAAGGTACCACCCGGGTCGGGAATCCGGCCAAGCCGGTACCCGAGAGGGTCAGGGTGCCCACCCCGATCACCACTGCACCGCACCCGGCCAGGGCACTGGCGCGGCGCTCCGGTTCGCGGATCTGCACGGGGGCGGGCCGGTCGGTCCCAGCCGGGGAGCGTGCCCAGCTCGATCGGGCCAGAGCACGCGCACGACCGCGGCCACCCCGGCCAGGAACGCGGCGAAGTACAGCGGCGTCCACAGCCAGAACCCCGGGCCAGGCACCGCCTGGTCCGCTCGGCCACCCAGGTGACTGGCCGGTCCAGGCCGACGACGTGCGCCAGCGGTACGAGGGTGATCAGCACCGGCAGGTGCCACAGGTAGAGGGTCATGGCGGTCAGGTTGATCGCTGTGGTGGCCCTCCAGATCCGGGTGCGCCCGGCCAGGCGGGCCAGGGCGGGCCGGGTGGCGCCGACCACCCCGGCCAGGGCCAGGGCATGCAGCGCCAGCGCCAGGCTGGGCGGGGCCATGTTGCTGAACGTCTCCCCGGGCAGGCCGACCATGGACGTCGGGTAGGGCCCGGGTCCGGTGAGTGCCAGGTTGAGCCCCACGGCCGCAACGGTCGTGACCACGCCCCGGCCGCCACGCAGGAGGCCGTCATCGAACACCAGGCCCAGCTGAGCTGCGAATGCCCAGACGAGCACGAAGTTCGCCAGGCCCAGGACGGCCGGCAGGCCGATCCCTAGACGCCCGAAGTCCACGGCCGCGACTGCTGCGAGCAGGGCCAGCGGTGCCAGGAGCGGACTGATCCGATGCGCAGCGACGGCCACCGGAGTCAGTGCGCAGACCACCACATAGACGCCGATGAACCACAGCAGCTGGGTGGCCAGGCCGAGCAGGGGCTCCGACCAGCCCGGCGGGGCCAGCGCGGAGACCGCCGCGCTGACCGTGGCCATGATGAGCAGGTAGACCCACACCGGTCGCAGCAGCCGGGCCACCCGGTGCCAGAGCCATGGGGCGTAGGCCTCGCGGCCGGTCCGCCAGGACCGGGCGTTCACCGCCCCGCCGGCGACGAAGAACAGGGGCATGATCTGCAGGGCCCATGTGGCCCACGGCGCCCATGGGTAGAGCGTCAGCGTGTTGCTGATCACGGGCCCCTCGGCACGCCATCCGACCAGGCCCATCGTGGCGTGGCCCAGGACGACCACCGCCAGCGCCGCCGCCCGCATCAGGTCCAGGACTCGGTCACGGTCCGGTGGCGGTCGCGGCGACGGCCCTGGCGACTCGGACGGTGGCGGTGGGACGCCTCACGGCCCCGACGCTACCGCGCCTGGATCAGATGAACAGCAGCTGCGCGCCGTCGGTCATCTCGATGAAGTCGGTGGCGTTGATGATGTCCTCGACGCCCTCGTAGAGATCCTCCATGTCGACCTTGTTCATGTCCGCGCTCATCCGGCAGCCCCACAGGTGCCCACCCGCGCCCACGATCTGGTCGAGGAAGTCCCGCACCGGCGGGATGTCCATCTCCTCGAGCTGCTCCTTGAGCATCTTGGTGGCCATGCCGGTCATGCCCGGCAGCGGCATGACGGCCTGCGGGATCCGGATGTCCTTGCCCTTGACCGGGAAGTGCATAGCGGTGTTGCCCGCGGGGGAGAACTGCAGGTCGTCCATGCGGCTGTTGATGATCATGTCGAAGCCCCAGAACGTGAAGAACAGGTGCGTCTCGATGCCCTCGCCGAGCGCTGCGTTGGCCAGCACCAGGGCTGGGTAGGCCATGTCCAGGTTGCCCTTGGAGCAGATGATGACGAACTTGCGGTCGCTGTCGTCGTCGTCGAAGTTGGGGATGACGGTCATGTGCGGGTCTCTCTTCCTCAGTGGTCAGGTAGGCGATTCAGCGCCAGCGGATCAGACGCAGCCCTTGGGCTTCGGGACACCGGCGATGTAGGCCATCTTCTTGGCCGGCTTCTTCGGGAACATCTGGAACTGGGTCTTGGTCGGCACTCCGCCGGCGTTCTGGACCCGGCGGGTGGTGGCGGTCTCACCCTTCTCCTTGTAGTCCTCGCGGAGCCAGCGGATCAGCGTCCAGTGCTCGTCGGTCATCTCGACGTCGATGTTCTTCGCGAGCTCGGTGGCGATCTCCTCGCTCCACTCGTCGAACTCGGTGAGGAAGCCCTCCTCGTTGACCTGGACTTCCTTGCCGGCGATGGTGGCGGTTGCCATGGTGGTTCCTCTCAGTGGATGCGGTGTCTACCTGGTGGCGGTCGGCGGGTTCTCCGCGCCGACCGTGTGGAGCATGGACAGCACTCGGGACAGCCCGCGGCTGGTCTGCGGGTCGCGCATCGACTTCAGCAGCGTGAAGGCCGAGGGTGGCTCGATCGAGACCTCCTCGACCTCCTGGATCGTCAGTGCGGTCCGGTTGAGCAGCGCCATGACCTCGGGCTGGGTCAGTTCCTTGACCGCGTTGAGGATCGTGACCACGTTCTCGCCCAGTGCGCGGACGTCGTCCTCGGAGAAGGACGTGACCACCTTGTCGGCGATCGCGGCCCCCTCGCGTGCGAACATGAAGTAGCCCTTGTCCTCAGCGGCCTGCAGCACGTCGGTCAGCTTGGCCATGCCGGCACCGCTCAGCGAGGTCACCTCATGACCGAGCTCGCCGACGCTGCCCAGGCCGGCCATGAGCACCTCCACCTGGGGCATCGCCCGGGCTGCGGTGCGGGCGAACCGGATGGCGTCGTCGATCGTCACGTCGGGTTCGAGCGCCTCGAGCTCGCGGGTGGCCACATCCATCGCGCCGCGGCTGACCGGGACCAATGTCGCGACCAGTTCGGCCCACTGCTCGCGGGCGGCGTTGGCGGCCGCGACCTGCTCGGCCATCACGTCCAGCTGGGCGCCCATGGCCTCGAGCCGGGCCAGGATCGCGGCGTTCGCGTCCTGGGTGTCGATCGTCGTGGTGGTCGCAGTCATCACAGGTCCTTGGTGTCCTTGCCGGCCATGGACATCAGCGCAGGCAGCGGCAGCTCCTTGCCCGGCAGCAGGATGTTCCAGTACATCCAGCGGAACATCACCTTGCCCCAGTGGTTCATCTCGGTCTCCTTCAGCAGCGAGAACGGGCCCACGCCGGGCAGCGGGTACTTGCCCGTCAGCGGCTCGGTCTCGTAGTTGAAGTCGATGAGCAGGCCCTTGCCGTGGCCGGTCTCGATGAAGCAGTTGGCGTGACCGTCGAAGAACTCGGTCATCTTCAGGCCCTGGATGTGGCGCAGGAAGTTGTGCGGGAACAGGTCCATCGCGAAGTGCGCGACCGAGCCGGCCTTGGATGCCGGGATGTCGGAGGCGTCGCCGACCACGAAGATGTTGTCGTAGCCGTCTGCCGAGCAGTGTCTGCTTGTCGACCGGGACGTAGTTGAGGTCGTCGCCCAGGCCGGAGCGGGCGATGTAGTCCGCGCCCATGTTCAACGGAATCGTGACCAGCAGGTCGTAAGGCACCTCGCGCTCGTCGAAGCTGATCAGCTTCTTGCCCTCCGCGTCGATGCTCTCGATCATGAAGTCGCCCTCGAGGGTGATCTTGCGGGTGTCGAGCATGTCGCCGAGGTGCTTGCTGGCGACCGGCTTGGTGAAGGCGCCCTCGAGCGGGGTCACGTAGACGATCTCGACCTTGTCGCGCAGGCCCTGCTCGGTGAAGAACGCGTCGGCGAGGAAGGTGAACTCCAGTGGCGCGACGGGGCACTTGATCGGCATCTCGGTGATGTGCACGACCAGGCGGCCGCCCTCCCACGTGCGCAGCTTCTCGGCCAGGGCCGTCGCGCCCTCGAAGGTGTAGAACTCGTGGACGTTGCCGCCCAGGTCGTCGGACATGCCGGGGGTCTCGTCGGGCCGCGGGGTGGTGCCGGTGGCGATGATCAGGTAGTCGTACGCCGAGCTCCGTGCCGTCGACGAGCAGGACCTTGTTGTCAGCCGCGTCGACCTGGTCGATCTCGCCCTTGACCAGGTCCACGCCGGTGGGGATGAACCGCTTCTTGGGCTTGATGACCTCGTCGGGGCGGTAGATGCCGAACGGGATGAACAGGTACCCGGGCTGGTAGTAGTGGTTGTCGTCGGGGTCGACGATCGTGATGCTCCACTCCTCGCGCGGCAGCAGTGGGCGCATCTTGTTCACGGCCATGGTGCCGGCGGTGCCGGCGCCGAGGACGAGCAGCCTCTTCATCGGTTCTCCTTCGTGGTGGCCCGGGTGGCCGTGGTCGGCCGGGGCTGGTGGGTTCGGAACAGGGGTGTCCGCCGACCGCCCGGTGGGCGTCGCGTGGGCAGGCGTCGAGTGCGCAGGTGTCGACGGGCAATGGCCACCGCGATCCGCGGCAGGGCCGCGAGCACGCGCTGCCGGGCAGCCTCGTCGAGGTGGTACAGGTCGGGGTCCACATCCGGATCCGGCGCCGGGCTCACGCCGCCGGCCAGCACCATCCCGACCAGCGTCGATCCGTCGCGGATGAACGCCCGGGCGCACTGGAAGCCCAGCGCGCCGGTGCGGAACTCCGGCGTGAGGTCCGGGTGGTCAGCAAGGTCGCGCCACTCCGTCACGCACTGGTCGAGCACGCCCGGCTCCCCGGCGTGGGCGGCGTACCAGGGACTCGGGTTGGTGACCTCGGTCAGGGGCTGGCCGGTCATGTCGGTGACGACCATCATCACGCCGAGCAGGTCCGCGGCGACCTCGACCGCGGCGCGGGCTGCCGCGGTGTCCAGCGCGTCCGAGCGCCCGGCGCGGGGATCGGGGCCCTCCTGAAGCGACAGGGACGGGAGGTCGTGGGTGCGCGCGTTGGGGACCGTCGGGCCGTCGGCCTGGCCAGTCGTGGCCAGCGCCCGGATCTTGTCGGCGGGGAACCGCCAGGAGCGTCCCACCCGCAGGGCGGGCAGCCGGCCGTCCTCAGCCATCCGGTAGACGGTCGATCGGTCGATGTGCAGGAGTTCCTGGACCTCCAGGGCCGTCAGCAGTAGCCGCACGGCACTCTGCGACGTCTGCATGTTCTGCACACTATGCCGAACCTGCATATGCATCCGGGGCCAAAGGTCCCGTGACCAGGGGCCTAGCGGCCCCATTCGTCTGTGATCAGGCGGCCAGGTGGGTCGCCACGACCTCCCAGACGTCGGGGTCGATGCCCATGCCGGCGTGCGTGGACCGGACCTCCACGTGCTCGACGTCCGCGGAGGTCCGGTCGATGCTGGCGGGCCAGTCCACGATGCGATCGCGTCGGGTGAAGATGGCGGTGATCGGTACCTGGATGGGGTTCGTCCGGTCCAGCTCGTCGATGAGGTCTCGGATGCGGGCGTTCTCGGCTGCACCCGCGGCGCGTGCCCCGATGGTGTAGCTCGGACCGCCGATCACCGGAGTCCCGTAGGTGATGACCCTGGAGACCGCCTGCGGCACGGCGCGCGCGGTCTCCCGGGCGATCGTGCCACCCAGGCTCCAACCGACGAGGGCGACCGGGCGCCCGGACCTCTCGGCGAGCTCCTCGACCATGGGGATGAGGATCTGCACGTCACGCTCGGGGTTGCCCTGGTTCACCCCGAGCCCCCATCCGCGGGCGTCATGGCCCTGACGGCGCAGGTAGTGCCGCAGCGGGGCCATCGCAGCCTCCGGGGACTTCCACCCGGGGATGTCGATGACCGGGCCTCCGGTGCCGCGGGGAACGCGGGCGAGCCGGGGCGCCCGGGCCAGCAGTCGGGGCGGCAGCAGGAGGGTGCGCCATTCGTCGGTCAGTGCCGCGGAACCGTCCTTGGCCACGGGGAGGGGGGCCGCCGGCGGCTCTGGGTGGCGGACCGCGGTACTGCGCGTGAGAGATGACAGTGTCATGGATGTAGTATGACACTGTCATGAAGAGCCTGCAACACACCCGCGATGACGTGCTGCGCACGGCGGAGGCCCTGTTCGCCGCCGAGGGTGCGCACGGGCTGAGCGTGCGCCGGATCGCTGACGCGCTGGGTGTCTCCCGCCAGATCGTGTACAGCCGGTTCCGGGGCAAGCCCGACCTCGTGCGCGCCCTGCACGATGAGGGGTTCCGCCGCCTGGCCGAGCGTCAGGACGCGGTGGTCCAGGCGCCGGGCACCCCGGAGCGCGTTGTGGCCCTGGGGCATGCATATCGGGATGCCGCCCTGGCCAGCCCGGCCCTGTTCGACCTGATGTTCGGCCACCCGATCGCGGACTTCGCGCCGGATGCCCCGGCTCGGTCGGTGGCCATGGGCACCTTCACCCCCGTGGTCGAGGCAGCTCGGTCCTGGCTGGCCACCCTCGAGGGCGGGGGTGGTGGTGGGACTGGCGATGCGGCGGCCCTGCGGCTGGCCCGCACCCTCTGGGCGGCGACCCACGGGGTGGTCTCCCTCGAGGCGGCTGGACTGATCGACCACGAGGTCGCGCCAGCCATGATCGACCACCTGTTGACCTCGATCCTGCGGGCTGAGAGGCCATCTGTAACCCCCCGGTAACCTGACGTCATGAGAGCGCCACACGGGTATGTCCATCATTCGGGCATGCGCCGTGGGACGAGATGTACGACGCGGCGGGCTGGTCCGCGCGGGCCGCGAGTCGCTGGCGCCTCGACCCTGGCGGCGCTGGGCCCCGATGGGCTGGTGGCCCGGGCCCGGCTGCGCGACGCGCACCTGTCGGCCCAGGGCATCACATTCACGCTGTCCGGGTCGCGAGCGTCCGCTGCCGATGGACCTCGTGCCGCGGATCGTCGACGCCGCCGAGTGGCAGGTGATCGAGGCCGGTGTCTCCCAGCGGATCCGTGCCCTGGAGATGTTCCTCGACGACGTGTACGGGGCCGAGGAGATCCTTCGCGACGCGTCATCCCGCGCAAGCTGGTGACCTCGTCGGCGCACTTCCACCGCGAGGCGCACGGTGTCCGGCCGGCCAACGGCGTGCGGATCCACGTGGCCGGCGTCGACCTGGTCCGCGATGACGAGGGCATCTTCCGGGTCCTCGAGGACAACCTGCGCTGCCCGTCGGGGGTCTCCTACGTGCTGGAGAACCGACGCACCCTGTCGCACGTGATCCCCGAGCTGTTCAGCGACTACCGGCTGCGCGGCGTGGACGAGTACCCCGCGCGGCTGCTCGGCCGCACTGCTGGCCGGGGCGCCGGTCGGGCGTGGCCGAGCCGACCGTGGTGGTCCTCACCCCCGGCGTGCACAACTCGGCGCACTTCGAGCACGCGTTCCTGGCCCGGCGGATGGGCGTGGAGCTCGTCGAGGGCCGGGACCTGTTCTGTCGCGACGGTGTGGTCCGCATGCGCACCACCCGCGGCAGCGAGCCGGTGCACGTGATCTACCGCCGCATCGACGACGACTACCTCGACCCGGTGCACTTCCGGCCCGACTCGGTGCTCGGCGTGCCCGGCCTGCTCAACGCGGCCCGGGCCGGCGCGGTCACGATCGCCAACGGCGTGGGCAACGGCGTCGCCGACGACAAGGCCGTCTACCCGTACGTGCCGACCATCGTGCGCTACTACCTCGGGCGAGGAGCCGGTCCTGCCCAACGTGCACACCTACGACCTGTCCGACCCCGACCAGCGCGCGCACGTGCTGCCCCGGCTGGACCGGATGGTGGTCAAGCCGGTGGACGGCTCCGGCGGGTACGGCATCGTCGTCGGCTCGGCGGCCAGCGACCAGGAGCTGGCAGACGCGGCCGCTGCGATTCGAGGCCGATCCGCGGGCGTGGGTGGCCCAGCCGATCGTGTCGCCTGTCCACCAGCCCGACGGTCGTCGAGGGCGGCCTGCTTGCGCCCCGGCACCTGGACCTGCGCCCGTTCGCGGTCAACGACGGCCAGAAGGTGTGGGTGCTGCCCGGCGGGTTGACCAGGGTGGCGCTGGCCGAGGGCAGCCTCGTGGTGAACTCCAGCCAGGGCGGGGGTTCGAAGGACACCTGGGTGCTCGACGTCGGCAGACGACCAGCCACTGCTCCCGCTCGAGCCCGAGCTGGTGGTCGACTCCGGCGAGCCGACGTTCTCGGCTGCCCAACTGCGGTCCAAGGCGGAGCCGCGGGCCAGGCTGGACCAGCCGTCGGTGCACTCCGAGCGGATGCGCCAGCAGGAGGAGCAGCAGCAGCAGGCGCGGGCAGGATCGGCTGACGTCGGGCCCCCTGCCGCGGCGGGGCTCCGGTGGTGGCGCCGTGCTGAGTCGGATCGCCGAGGCGATGTTCTGGATCGGTCGCTACGTCGAACGTGCCGAGGTCACCACCCGGCTGCTGGTCGAGCACCACCAACTGCTCGTGCAGGACACCCGGCTGGACCCCACGATCGGGGCCGAGGCGCTGCTGGGACCACTGGGATTGATGCCCGCGGCTGAACGCGACGGGTCGGACCCCGCACCCGTAGCGGCGCTGGGTCCCGCCCGCCTCGTTGACCTGGTCCTCGGTGATGCCAGCGGCCCGTCGACCATCCGGGGCAGCGTGGCCAGCGCCCGTGAGAACGCCCGCACGATCCGCGAGGTGCTGGCCGAGGACATGTTCGAGCGCCTGAACGCCACCCACCTGCGCCTGCAGGCCGGGGTGTCCACCGTGATCCCCGGGATCCCGCTGCGCGGTCTCCTCGACGAGCTCGCGGTGGTCAACGGCATCATCGAGTGGCAGATGCCCCGCGACGAGGGGCTGGTGTTCCTGCGTCTCGGGGCCGCCCTCGAGCGCCTGGACATGACCTCGCGGATCCTGGAGATCGACCACGAGCGGCTCTGGCCGCAGGCGGGTGCCGCCACCACATTGCGTGCTGCCGGTGGGCTCAACCCGTTCCTGCGCACCCAGCGGGCGCTGTCCGGTGAGCAGGTCCGCGCCTTCCTCGTGCTCGATCCAACGTTCCCCCGTTCCATGCTGGGCAGTGCGGTGCGCGCCGAGCGGATGGTTCGCCAGATGGGCCAGTACGTCACCGCGGCGCAGACCTCGACCCTCCTGCGCACGGTGGGCATCCTGCGTGCCGAGCTGGAGTTCGCCTCCGCGAACCCGACCCCGGCCGACCTCGACCTGCTCAGCGAACGCGGACGCGATGCCGCCTTCGAGGCCAGTGACGCGGTGGCCGTGGCGTTCTTCCGGCAGGCCGGCACGATCGTCTGGAGCCACTGATGACCCAGCGACTGTCCGTCACGCACACGACCAGCCTGGCCTACGAGGGTGAGGTCGTCGCCTCCTTCAACGAGGCGCGGATGACGCCCCTGAGCACCTCGGGGCAGCTGATGCTGCGCCACGAGCTCAGCGTGAGTCCGCTGGCCCGCATCCACCGGTACACCGACTACTGGGGCACGGCGGTCGAGGCGTTCGACGTGCACCTGGCCGCACCGGTCGCTGACCGTGACCAGCACGTCGGTGGTCGACACCGTGGAGAAGTGGCACCCGGCGCCCGGGGTCAGCTGGGCGGACCTGTCCGCGGACGGCGGTCGCAGACCGGTGGTGCGAGTTCCTCGAGCTGGGCACGTTCGTCGACGATGCGCGGCCGACCCGGCGCGCGCCGACCTCGTCGAGCCTTGCGCAGCGCGGCCACGCCGGCAGCGGCCATCGAGTTGGCGATCGGGGCGGTCGAGCGAGCACATCGCCTACACCTCGGGTGCCACCCACGTGCACACCTCCGCCGGAGAGGCCTGGGCCGACGGACGCGGCGTGTGTCAGGACTTCAGCCACAACTCGCTGTCGCTGCTGCGTGCCGTCGGGATCCCGGCGCGCTACGTCAGCGGCTACATCCACGACGAGGACGCCGAGATCGGCGTGCCCGGGGTCGGCGAGAGCCACGCCTGGGTGGAGGCGTGGAACGGCGCCTGGGAGGCGCACGACCCCACCAACGGCCGACCGGTCGGCGCGGCGCACGTGGTCGTCGCCCGGGGTCGGGACTACCGCGATGTGTCGCCGCTGACCGGCATCTACGCCGGACCCGCTCAGCCAGGACCCGCAGGTGGTCGTGGAGGTCACCCGGATGGTGCGCTGAGTGGTCGTCGCGGTGCCGGCGGGCAGGTCGCGAGGCGCAACCTACGCCCGCGTAGGATCCGGGGATGGACAAGCGGTCGATCGGTGCCAGGGCGCTTGCGCGCCAAGGGGTGGACCATCGTCGGCGAGCCGCCCTGCGGACCCTGTCGTGGTGATGATCGCCGCTCCGCACACCTCGGCCTGGGACTTCCCGCTCATGCTGTGGCTGTCCTGGGCCAGTGGCGTCGAGCCGATGTTCCTGGCCAAGAAGGAGTTGTTCCGCGGGCCGATGGGGCCGTTCATGCGCAGCGTCGGCGGGGTCGCGATCGACCGCGCGCAACGCCCAGGACGTCGTCGGTGACCTGGTGGCCCGGGCCGGGGAGGCCGAGCACTTCCAGCTGATCATCGCCGTGGAGGGCACGCGGACCAAGAAGGAGTTCTGGAAGTCCGGCTTCTACCGGATGGCCCAGCAGGCCGGTGTGCCCATGTGCCTGGGCTTCTGCGACGGTCCGACCAAGACGCTGGGCTACGGCCCGCTGATGCATCCCTCCGGGGACGTGGCTGCCGACATGGACCTCATCCGCGAGTTCTACGCCGACAAGCACGGGGTCAACCCGGAGAACCGCACCGAGCCTCGACTGCGCGAGGAATCAGCCCCCGGGGCCTGAACGTGTGCGGCGCCACGCTGGGGTGGCGGGTGCGCGGTCGGCGATCAGGCGGGGCGGGCCGGTGTAGGCCACCGCGCGCCGGAACAGGGCCCACAGCACACCGCTCACCGCCGGGGCGATGAGCGCCAGCCCGAAGTCGGCCCATGCCGCGACGAGCGTGGTGAGCAGCGGGAACCAGAGGCTGAACAGGCCGAAGCGGCCCGACCTCAGCTTGACGCGGAGGGCGGCGCGGTGAAGCCACGCCCAGAGCATGGCCAGGACGTAGACGATCGGCAGGAGCACCAAGGTCAGGAACAGGGCCTTCGGGACCCCTCGCCGGCGTAGTCGCGGCCCAGTGCCATGGCGATGATGCCGTTGCCGAGTTCGGCCGTCTCGCCGAAGCCCAGCCCGCTGCCGCCGTTGACCAGCACGACCACCCCCTTGTTCTCGTCGGGGAACATCGTGGCGAGCGTCTCGACGCCGGGGTCGCCCCGGAGTGCCAGACGGTCCCCTTGCCCGGATCCAGGAACCAGCCCAAGCCGTAGCACGGCGATGCCTGGCTGGCCGGGCGCATCATGAGGGCCTTGCCCTCGGCGCTGAGCACGTCGTCGCGGCCGTTCATCATCATCTGCAGGTAGCGGGCCAGGTCGTCGGCGCGGGCGATCACCCCACCCTGGGGAGCCGTGGCGCGGTCGGTCGTGTTGTCGGGAAGGGGTCGCATGGTGCCGAACCACGGCCGGTGGCCGGTCGCCATGTCCTCGTGGATCTCGCCGTCGGCGACGAAGCTGTGCTCCATGCGCCCAGTGCAAGAGCTGTCAGGATGATCGGTAGTGGTAGTGAGTACCGCACGTTCATCAGCCTCCGGCGATCGGCGTGCAGGTCAATCCTCCAACACAGCGTGCCCGGTCCGGACGCGCGGGAGTCGAGTGATCGGCGCCCCGCCCGGCAGAGCCTCGCGGGCGCCGGCGCGGGCGCCGTCCATAGCCGGTGCGGGTGCCTGTGCGGGTGCGCTGGCTGGGGTGCGTTCGACGATCCACAGAGGTCGCCAGAGTCTCGCTCGAATGTCGCCCCGAGGTGCTAGGATTCGAACACCAGTTCGATAGATGAGGGGGGGGCTGATGGGGACCTTGACGTTGGATCACCTGTCTGTGGCGACCGATGAGCGGGCCTCCGGTGCGGTGCGTTTGGGGTCGACCATGGTGGCTCGCATGTGGGCGATGTCCACGACGGTCTCCCGCACCGACTTGCCGGACATGGGGTTGGCGGCCGGGGACCGCCCGGCCGCGGATGTGGAGCTGCTCGCCGGCGCGCTGGCGGCAGTGGAGTATGAGCTGGCCCGCCGAATGCACGCCGCCTCTCTGAGTGGGTCGCTGCCGCTGGTCGGGCCGGGTGCAGTGCTCGCCGCCCGTGGGTGGGCTCCTGGGCCGGCGCGCCGTCTGGCCCGAACCGGTGCGCTGGCCGCGGGGCACCCGTCGGTCGCCGCCGCGTGGGCCGCGGGGTTGATCACCTCCGAGCACGTCGACGCGATCGTCCGCCACGCGGATCCCTTGACCGCGCCGGAGTTGACGGCGGTGATCAGTGAGCTCGCCGCGCACTGGGGCCTGTGGTCCCCGGCCGCGATGGCCCGGTTCGTCGCTGCGGCGGCCAGGATGCTGCACCCGCCGCCCGACCCGGAACCCGATGAGGCCAACGCGTACGCGTCTCGGGACCTGTCGTTCGCCCTGCTCGGGGACAGCGTCCTGCTCTCCGGGGTCCTGCCCCGCCTCGAGGGCGAAGCCGTGATCGCCGCGATCGACGCCTGGGCCGAGAAGCTGCGCTCCACCGCCGACCACGTGCCGGCCGGGGCACGCCGCGCGGACGCCTTGATCGAACTGGTCAACACCGCAGCTGCCGCCGGGGTGCTGCCCACCCGCGGGGGGCTCCCCGTCGCCCTGACCGTCACCCTCCACCACACCGCACTGGGGGACCCCACCTGGACCACCAGCCGCGGACATCACCTCACCCCCGCCGAACAACGCTTCACCACCTGTGACCCCACGATCACCCCCATCGCCGTGGGGGGACCAGACCTCGACACGCACGACCGGGTCAGCCCCGAAGCGGGGAGCTCCGACCCGGTCAGCCCCGAAGTGGGCCCTGATCAGGTGTGCCGCGATGGTTCCCGAACTGCACGTGGGTCACCGGTTCCGGCCACGCGGATCGCCGCACTCGCGCACCTCCTGCTCACCGGACCCCGGATCCCCTTGGCCGTCGGCCGCACCTCCCGCACCGCCACCGCCGCGCAGCGCCGCGCCCTGGCCACGCGCGACGGGGGCTGCATCATCCCCGGCTGCCAAGTGCCGGCCGAGACCTGCCAGACCCACCACCTGACCGAATGGGCCGCGGGTGGCAACTCCGACCTGTCCAATCTCGTGCTGCTGTGCTGGGCCCATCACCGCCAGGTCGACCTGCACATGTGGTCGATCACTGCGACCATTCCCGAGCGTCCGACGCCGCCGCCACACCCAGGAGCACGACCCGGCACCCCCTGGCCAGCGAACAACAACGCCCCCTTCACCATCACCCGCACACCCCGTACCCGCTGGCGACTGTGAGCCTGCGCGAGGGAGGTCCTCAGGTGCGCGGGTTCGCACCCCTGCGGACTCAGTCGTTGCGTGGTTCGGCGCGGGTCTCGCTGCGCTCCACCTTGGGCTCAGGCAGGGGGAGCGTCGGCTGCTCGGAGAGGAAGCCACCGCCATGGCGCACATGGATCCCGGGGCTGGGCAGGAACCGAGTGGACAGTTCGCGAGCTCGTTCGGTCTGACCGGCGGCCAGGTACAGGGCCACCGCATGGGCCAGGTCGCGCTCGGCGGCGGCCACCCTCGGCCCGCTGCGCGAGGCCACCCGGGAGAGCCCGCGCATCTCGTAGAGCTCCGCACGCTCGGCCACCATCTCGGCATCCGCGGCCAGGCGCAGGCCCTCCTCGGCGGCGCGGGCTGCCATCGCGCGGCGGCCGGTGGCCAGCAGGGCCTTGGCCCGCAGGGCTGCGGACTGCACGGCTGCGGGCTTCTCGAGGGTGTCGCGGTCCTGCGCGTCGAGCACCTCGATCGCCTCGGTCGGGCGATCCAGCTCGATCAGGTTGCGGGCCAGGTGGTTGCTGATGTCGCCGAGCAGCCAGGTCGTGGACGACTCGGTCGCCCGGGCCACCAGCGTCGCATTGAGGGTGGCGGCCTCCTGGAGACGTCCGGTCCGCGCCAGCAGCACCGCCCGGTTGGCGTCGCTGAGCACCACCTGGGAGTCGTGGCCCAGGGCGTCGAACACCGCACGCACGCGCCGGTACAGCTCATCGGCCTCGTCGAACTGGCCCAGGGAGGTCAGCGCGTTGGCGGCCTCGAGGTCGCAGCGCGCTCGGCCCTCGAGCTCCTCGAGGTCGTCGAACAGCTCAGCGGCCACGCTCAGGTTGCTCAGGGCCTCCTCGAACTGCCCGACCAGGCGCAGCGTCCAGCCCAGCCGGTAGTGGGCATAGGCGATCCGCGGCACGTCCCGCTGGGCCTCGCGGACGTTCAGAGCGGCGCGCAGCCGCTCGAGGGCCTCCTCGACCCGGCCCAGGTCGATCAGGGCTGCCGCCGCGCGGTCATCGGCCCAGGGAACCGCGCCCGGCTCGTCGCCGGTGCGGAACAGCGCGCGGGCGTGGTCGAAGGTCTCCAGCGACTCCCGGTGCCGGCCGAGGCGGCCCAGCGCCTCGCCGAGCTGCATCCACATCCGGCCGGCCTCGTTGGGTTGCTCCTCGCTCTCGAACAGCCGGGCGGCACTGGACCAGTGCTCGAGGGAGGCAGCATCGTCGCTGCTGTCCGTGAAGGCCGCGGCCACCATCGCGTGGCACTCGGCGATCTCGGCCGGCTCGCCGTTGGCGCGCAGCAGGTCCGCAGCCTCCATCGCGACCGTGATCAGCTCGGTGGTCCTGCCCAGCCGGCGTAGGCCGGCCGCCTGGCCGAAGAGGCTCCGGGCGGTCAGCAGCTCATCGCCCACCTCGCGCGCCTGCACCGCGGCGGACTCGGCCAGGGCCACGGACTGCTCGTACTCCTGGTCGGAGAACGCGCGGCCTCCGAGCTCGTGCAGGATCCGGGCGCGGTCCACTCCCGTGGCCTCGTCGAGCATCTCCCAGAGCTCACCCTCAGTGGCCTCGTCGGGCATCATGTCGTCGTCGTCATCCATCGGGGCCACGCATCCCCCAGGTGCGCCGTCCATGCCGCCACAGGGGCAGAATCAGCCGCGTGACCGATCCCGCGACTGAATTCCTACCGGCC
>CAWBGJ010000004.1:0-34833 GCA_963788325.1 uncultured Actinomycetes bacterium | reverse complement strand
TATGGCAGCCCACCCCACAGCGTTACTGTGATCTGCATCACACGCGCCGGGCGCCGAGGTCATGGCTAGCCCCTCACTGGAGCCAACGAAGTTGTCCAGCGGGGCACTTGCCCGTGACGGGGTCCCGTCGGTGGCGTGTCCGTTAGCCTTTGGACCGATGGCCCCGCCGTTGCTCCCCGTCGCGGCGGGGCCCTCACCCCGTGCATCACGGTAAGCCCGCCGCGCCCAGAACCGAGTGCCGGGCTCCCCTCAGTACGGGTAGGCAATACCTCGCGACTCCGTCCGCCAATGGCCATGCGCTTGATCAATGCCGGTTGGTCTTCGCTGCGTCGGAGCTACTCCGGCCGCGCGATGTGACCCAGATCACTCAACGATCCGGTAACGCGGAATCTGCATGCCCCATATAGCGGGTAGCGGTCGAGGTGATCGCGATGCCTAGTGAGGGGGTTGACAACACCGTGAAGATTTCCAGGTCTGCAGGACTGTGCGCGTCGGCCGTGGCTACCGCCGCCGTGATCATGGCTGGGGCCGCGCTGCCCGCAATAGCGGGAACGGGCGAGACGGCCAACTACTACGGGTGTAAGGGACATTGGTCAGGTTCGGCGTCCTGGGGCAGGTGCCTCAACACGAGCAAGACGGTCACCATCAGGCTCCAGACGGCCTGCTCTGCTCAGTCGGACTACACAGGAACGTGGCGGTACATATCGAAGGGTTCGACTGTGGATCCGTCCGATGCCTACGACTGCACCTTCAGCGTGCAGAACGTCTCGTTGGGCTTCAAGTAGTGACAGGGGTGCACCTCGAGGGCGTCAGTTTCGGCTACTCGAGGCGCGCATCGCCGGTGTTGAGCGACCTGACACTCAGGCTGGCCGGGCCCGGCTCCGTAGGCCTGTTGGGGCCGAACGGCTCGGGTAAGACCACCCTCGTCAAGTTGTTGGCCACTGTGCTGACCCCGGCGCTGGGATGGGTCGAGATCAGTGGAGTGAGAGCGGACTCGACCCAGGCAGTCCGGAACGTTCGCAAGGGCGTGGGCTACCTGCCGCAGCGGTTTGGGTACTTCAAGGGCTTCACGGCCGAGGAGTTCGTCGGCTACTGCCTCTGGATCAGGGGAGCCCCAACCCCTCGCGGGGTGATCACCGATGCGCTGGACGCGGTGGGAATGGCTGATCTGCGCGGAACGCGCATGGGGTCGTTCTCCGGTGGCCAGGCTCAGCGCGTGGGGATCGCTCAGGCCATCGCCGGAGCTCCGCCCCTGGTGATCCTCGATGAGCCGTCGGCGGGACTGGACCCGGAGCAGCGCATCCAGATGAGGACGGTCCTGCGTGGGCTGGACTCGTCGCTGGTGGTCATGAGCACACATCTCATCGAAGACGTCATCATGACAACCAACGACGTTGTGGTGATCCACGAGGGCAGGATCGTCCACCACGGCGCTACGCGCGATCTGCCCGGTGCCGACCGAACGGGCGGCAATCCGCCGGCCGGCTACTCGGCCGCTGAGGGTGCCTACCTCCAGGTCCTGTCACGACCAGGCACACGACCGTGAGCGTCCTGTCCGTCGAGATTCGACGGTCTCCGATGCGGTGGGTAGCGCCACTCCTGCTGCTGACGCAGGTAACGATGATGTTCACTCGGACCACCGAGTGGATCGGGCAGTGGCCCCAGACGTCAGCTGTGGCGCAGGTGGGCACATTCCTGAGTGGTGCCGTAGCCGCCGCCGCCAGCGCATGGTCGGCCGGCCGGTGGGCCCGTGTCGACGGAGACCTCATCCTGCCCGGCGGCCAGTTGCGCGCCCTACGTGCTTCCGGGTACCCGCTCCTGGCTGGGACGACATGGGCGTTCCTCGCGTATCTCGTCGGGGCCTTCATCGCGGCCGCCACCACCTGGTGGTCGGCGGTGGCTGCAGACGGGTTCCTGTGGCCCAACTACCTCCTGCTCGGTGCGGCGGTCCTGGTCATCGGATGCGCCCTGGGCCACATCCTCGGGTTGTTCGTTCCGGGCCCCGCGGCCCCACCCATCGCGGCCGTCCTGATGATCCTGCTCTCCTACACGTGGACCACCTATTCCGAGAGCAGAGGAACGGCATCGGTCCTGATCGTGGTGTCTGGGCCGGCCGCAGTGACCCTGTCGCTGGAAGCCCTCGGGGTTCGAGTGCTCGTCGCCCTACTGCTGGTTGCCGCCGCAATCACGTGGACCCCAACGGCATTGATCCGGCGCGGGGGCCGGCTCAGTACGGCCGCCGTTGCCGTTCCGATGGCCCTGGCTGCGGTTGCGGTCGCCAGTCAGGTGGGTCGGGTCGGTCCACTGGTCGTGCCCCGTTCACCACCCCCGGAGCCGGCGTGCGCGGGGGCGGACATCGTGGTCTGCGTGTGGCCCGAGGACATCAAGTACCTGAACCCGGCGGTCGTCATGGCTCAGCGGATCCATGACGCGTCCCCCGAGTACGGATTCCGCTTGCCCGGCACTGTCTACGAGCGCGGTGTCGGCCCCAGGCCAGACGAGGGCTTCATGGTGAACGCGGGCCGCTGGATGATCGCTGACTGGCTCGGAGCAAAGGCGGTGGTTGACACGGTGCCCCTCTGCGGCAGCGCCGACGAGACCGCGCAGAGGGACTACTACACGGCGCTGGAGAATCTCGTTGCCTTCGCCACGGCCGTCGCTTTCGGAGGTGCACAGCCAGCCGATATCCACTCCACCTCCGCGATTCCCGTGCTCCCTGGTGCAGGTGAGGCAAGGGATTGGGTCTGGCAGCAACGGGAAGCAGCATCACGTGCCTGCGAATGATCCAAGGGGCCCGTGGCGGCTGGTCATCGCCTCCCGCAGGGGAATCCACCTCCTCGTCCTCATCGTCATCGCGGCCGGGGGGGCCCTTCTCGGTCCCGGCAGGCAGGTCTCCCGACTGCCCGCAGCCAGTGGGGCCACCGCTGCAACGCCGGTCTGGGTGCTGCTGATGCTCGTCATCGCAATGGCCCTGGGCGCTTTCCTCCGACCAGCCATGCCCGAGTTGGAGGCCATGTCGGCGGGGAACCCGGAGCGTGCCGCATTGACCATGGTCGCCGCCGCCGCAGCTTCCACCGGACTGGTTCTGGCTGCCGCGGGCGCAGTCGACCCCGGCCTGCCCTCAGGGTCGATGATCCGCGCACTGACATTCTGGTTGAGCTTGACGCTCATCGGCCGACGGGTGGCACCCAGAGGTGCGTGGATCCTGCCTCTCGCCGTAGCCATCGTGCTGCTCTGGTTCGGCTTTGCCGCCAGCGGCCCAAAGCCCTGGGCCGTACCCTTCCGAGTCGACCACTCGCCGGCCGCGTGGGCAGCGACTGTGGCCGTCGGGCTCCTCGCAGCTGCTGTCAGCCACAGCGGAGCTCGACCGAGTGGCCTAACAGCAGTGGTGCAGCCTGGTGCAGCGAGCGATTGTCACTGAGAGCATTCAGTGGCACACTGGTACCGGAAGTCGTACCACTAGGAGGGTCATGGCCGTCACCGCGAGCGAGGCTCGCAAGAACCTGTTCCCCCTCATCGAGCAGGTCAACGCCGACCGCACCCCCGTCGAGATCACGTCCCGGCGCGGCGACGCGGTCCTGATGTCCCGCGCCGACTACGACGCCCTGGAGGAGACCGCGCACCTGCTGCGCGTCCCGGCGAACGCCCGCCACCTGCTGGAGAGCCTGCAACAGGCCAAGACCGGCCAGCGGGACCCGCACGACCTCGTGCGATGAGGCTGGTCTTCACCCCCAACGGGTGGTCGGACTACACCTACTGGCTGGCAGCTGACCGGCAGACACTCAAACGGATCAACCGGCTCGTCGACGACGCCTTGCGCGACCCGGTCGCCGGGATCGGCAAACCCGAGCCACTTCGCCACATGCTCTCCGGGGCCTGGTCACGTCGCATCACCGAGGAACACCGCCTGGTCTACCTCATCGACGGCGACGACCTGATCATCCTCCAGGCCCGATTCCACTACGAGTGACCGGCCAGCACGCGTAGGTCGGCTCGCGGCTACTAGACGCACAGGACTCCGGGGCCAGTAGGGGTGCAGCGCTTCTTCCGGGGCTCGCGTCCGGCCTGCTTTCGAGTGACTGTTCGAGTTGAAGGGTCAGGCGCCGCCTGCCAGGCGCAGCTGCCGTCGTTCGTTGTCCCAGTCGGATTCTCCTGGGGCGATCGGGTCTGCGGGTTGTTCGATGACTTGATCCTCGACGGGAACGCGGACGGAGCGTTCGAGCTGGTCGAGGGTGACCTTGTAGCGGTTTGGCTCGCGCTGGTCGTCGACGGTGTCCACCTGCCGATGATCCCACCCCCGCCAGCGCTCAACAACGAGGCCCACGACGCCCGGAGATGCTGGCCCCAACGTTGCGCAGCAGGCGGCGAAAGGACCGCCATCCGGCGCGGACGAGGTGACGCCCCGCAGTGGGGGTGCCAAGTCAGAGGGCCCTGTAAGCCTGAATCCACCGAGTGGATCTTTGATCGTGCGCGCGGAGTAGCCCTGAGGGTGTCGGTGGGGTGGTTCGGGATTCGGGCGTGACGACGCTGCCGGTCGGGTCTCCGGCTTCTCCTGGGTCCTCGGGTCGTTGGGTCGGGTGTCGGGTTCTCAGGTGGTCATGACGGTGGCCCAGAGGGTCTGCCAGTGCGGGGCCCAGGGCCAGCGTTCGGGGAGGTGCAGCCGCTGGCGTCGCCCGGAGCGCGAGACTCGGGCGGGGGTGTTGATGATCCGGGCTCGCACGGTCGCGCCCTCGGCGCGGGCGAACTTCCCACCGGCGGTGACGCCGATGGCGCGGGTCAGGTTGAACGCGATTGTGGCGGCGACCAGCCAGGCGGCATTCGCGGTGAACTTCCCGGACGGCAGGTGCGCCAGTGCGGAGGCCTTCAGGTCGGCGATGACCTGTTCGACCACGGCGTGGCCGCGGTGCTGGGACTCGGCTTGGACCAGTGGGGCGGGGTTCGTGGTGAAGATGGCGTGATACCGCCAGACCTCGAACAGGCCCTGCTGATTGGCGGCGGCGAGCTTGTCCTGGTTGCGTTCCGGGACGCGGCGCACGATCAGCCGGCCGGTGATCGGGGTGCGGTGGGAGGTGAATGCGGTGTAGGGGATCTCGGCGACCTCCGCGGCTGACACGAGTTCCCCGGTGTCGGGGTCCAAGATCGCTTGAGAGTACTCGATGCGCACCCACGCCTGAGCATCGATGCTCGCGATCGCCCGGCGCACCGCGGGGTCCTGCCGGGCCCCGATCGAGAACCACGCCCCCGCCTTGGTCACGGCGGTGGCGAACGCGTGGTTGTAGTACGCCGAGTCGGTCCGGACCAGGATCGGCCCGGTCACCCCCGCGCGTCGGGTGGTGACGATCCCGTCACGGACCAGGCGCACCGCCCCGTGCGCCGAGGAGGCCGCACCGCGGCGCAGCCGCGCGGCCACGATCACCGGGGCCGCGCGCTCGGTGCTGACCGTAGCCAGTTGGGCATTGAGGCCCCGGACCTTCGTGTATCCGTGCTGGGCGCCCTGCTTCCCGGCGCCGAACACCGCCTTGACCGTGTCGTCGATGTCCAGCACGACCAGCCCATCACCGCCGGCCAGCAGACCGGGAACAGCCTCGGCCAGGCCGATCACGGCCCGGGAAGCGACCGCGTCGAGCTGGCGGACGTGACCGAAGGTGAAGCTGCGCAGGAACGATCCCAACGTCGACGGGGCGCGCACGTCGGTGAACACCCTGCCCATGCCACCGTGGCGCAGCAGGTCCATGTCGTCGATGCTGTCCGCACCGGCCAGCATCCCGGCCACCAGGGACATCACCTTGGCCCCCGCGCACCCGGTCGACCCGGGCACCGTCACCCACTCGTCGACCAGGGCCTGCAAGCCGATCCGGTCGGCCAGGGCGACAGCCGGGACAAGGCCCGCGGAGGCGATCAGATTCGGCTCATCGAACGCCGCTGACAGCGCGGCAGGCGTGTGGCACAGTTGCATCTCGGAGATGCCCTCCTGGGTCGGTGGTACGGAGACGTCGCAATCCCCATACTGCCCACCAGAAGGGCATTTCCGCTGTCACGACCCGATCAACCCACCCGGCACCCCGGTGGATTCAGGATAAGGGATGGAGGCCTCCCTGCATCCCGGTTCGGTCTTGAGGTGTCGGGGTGCAGGGAGGCCAGCGGGAGTCGCCAGCCAGCGCTGGTGGGCTGGGTAGGGTCGCAGCGGCAGGTGGGAGCGAGGTGGGGGATGGGGCAGGCCAGGCGAGTGCTCGCGGCGCAGCGTGCCGAGCATGACGCGCTGTTCCGGGCGCACTACCCGACCGTGGTCGCGTTCCTCGCTCGCCGGATCCCGGTGGAGGACGCCAAGGACCTGGGCGCCGAGGTGTTCGTGGAGGCGTGGCGGCAGCGCGACCATGTGATCGTCGACGAGGACCGGGGGTGGTTGCCGTGGCTGTTCACGGTGGCCCGGCGGATGTCCAACGCGTGGCTGGCCGCGCAATTTGCCGCTGGGGCTCGCAACGCCCGGATGGCGCCCCCTGCCCAGGAGGACTTCACGGCGCGGGTCGTGGAGGTGGATGCGGCCAACCAGCACCTGTCCGCGGCCCTCGCGGCGATGCTGCGTCTGGGTGAGGAGGACCGCGAGGTTCTCGAGTTGTGTGGGTTGTTCGGGTTCACCCCGGCCCAGGCGTCGATCACCCTCGGGGTGCCCACGGGCACCGTGCGGGTGCGCCTGCACCGGGCCCGGCAACGCCTGTCCGCAGCGATCGACGGGGAGGTTGCGTCATGACCGACGATGAACTGTTCAACGCCCTCACGAACGCCCCGCTGGTGACCCTCGTCGACGAGGCTGAGCTCGACCGCCGGGCCCGGCACACCGGCCGGCGGATCGCCCGGGAGGCCCGGCGGGAGCAGGTGGCTGGGATCCGCCGCTGGTGGGTGGCCCTGATCGCCGGGATCGCGCTGTTGCTGGCCGGCGTCGGGGCGGCCACCGGGGGGCTGCTGCACCGCGAGCCCGCCCAGCAGGACCTGATCTGGTGCTACACCCGGGTGCCGACGGATCTGACCGATGACACTGCCCGGTTCGGGGTGCTGTGGGTCGAGCCCGGCGGGCCGAGCACCGCCCAGCAGGCCGTGGACCTGTGCTACTCCAACGGTGACGGCACCATGAAGCCGATCCCTGACCCGGTCAGCCAATGTGTGCTGCCCGACGGCGCGCTGGCCGTGCTGCCCATCGCCAAGTGCACCGACATCGGGCTACCCGAAAGCAGCCTGGAACCACTGCCCGACAACTAACCCAACGAACGGGGACCCCCGAATGCGCACCCGCATCAGCATCACCACCGCCAGCCTGGCCGTCCTGCTCGCCACCGCGGCACCCGCCCACGCGGCCGAGGACCAGGCCTGCGTGCTCAACCTGGACACAGGCGCGCTCACCTGCGGGCCGGCAGGCCCGAGCCCGATGGCCTCCAGCTACGTGCTGGCCACCCTGTACACCAACGCCAACTACGCCGGCTCCAGCCTGGCCCTGCAGGCAGCCACCCCGTGCGACACCAACGCCGACGTCGACCACTCCTGGGCCACCCTGCCCGCCTCGTTCGCCGACGAGGTGTCCAGCTTCAAAGGAGCCAACAACTGCCAAATCAAACTGTTCGAGCACACCAACTACGGCGGAACCAGCCTCGGACCCCTGACCTCCACCACCTACGTCGGCGACACCATCAACGACAAAGCCTCCAGCATCCAACTCAGCTAAAGGCGCCGCGCCAGGGAGGAGCACATGAGGAAATGATGAGAGCCAACAGTCGCAGTCGCCTGGGCAGCCAGCCAGCCAGCCAGCCAGCCGGCCATTGCCTCTTGCATTGGCGTTGAAGCAGACGTACTCCACTACCAGCATCACGAACACGAACTGTTCGCTCGTAAGCAACCGGCCCGAGGCTTCCGCCAATTGCGCGTCCGCAGAGCAGTGCCCTCCCTCCGCAGCATGGGTGCCGGCACCTGTACTGCGGGGCCTTGCCCCACAACAACTCAATGCTCTGCCACGGCCTAGCAAACGGGGCCCGGAAATTCTGATCAAGATCGGTCCAGGACTAAATGCAACAGGCAACGGGGTAGAAATGAAGCACTCAAGCAACTCGCAGCGGCTCTCGATCTTTGGAGCGGTCGCAATTCTATTGCTCTCCATCTTCGGCTCTGCGACGCCAGTGGCGGCCGCCCAGAGTGACGTAATCGTCGGTGGCAGAACGCAAAGCACAGACCCGACGCGCCATGACTATGTCGCGCCCGGGGCGGCGGTGACACCAATGAACGCTTACGGAGTGGGGTACGTCTCGCCATTCAGTTACCAGTGGAATGGCCTCACCATTCCTTTGCCATCAGGCTACCTATTCCACTCCGTGTCGGGTTCAGGGTTGACCATCAACTCCGAGTCCGTCACCTACTCACCCTCTCCGAGTGTCATCGGCGCGATTTGGGGCTCCAACGTCTGCAATGCAAGGCTCGACTTTCAGAACCGAATGGGCACAGGCGCCGATGCCATCATCTACACGACATGGACGGGCGCTCTGCTTACTGGGTGCCGCACCCTCGGCATCTCGCGTTCCAAGTCGACCACCGTCAAGGTCAAGACAGGCCTGCAGTGCGCACGGCTGTACGTCGCAGGATCCTTCCGAGGCGAGCAGTGCCACAACGTGTTCCCGTGATGTCAATCCAGGGGGTGGAGACTCATCTCAGGCGTTCCCCGCTCTTCTGGGCCACGTGTGCCCTCGCGGGATTGGCAGCATGCGTACTTGGCAACGCACTCACCCGCTCGGATGCAACGATCGGCGTGCATATCCCAGTGGCGGTAGTCGATCCTCCGATCGGGCTGTTCCGCGTGGGCGGCACAACCACGGCCAGTTTCTACGTCACGGGCCTCACCCACCTGGAGGCTGTGATTGCCCGAACCCCCTCGATCGGTGGCCTGCTCTTGGCTTCAGCGGCTTGTCTGTCCTTGGCGCGGATGGGTCAGCGTCTGGGATGGCCTCCGCGATGGTGGCTGGCACAGCGACCCCGGCTCCTACTTCTGCTGTGGATCCTGGTGATTGCGGTGAGCCGGCCACTTCTATCCTGGGTAGGGTCCGCAACGGCACTCACGGCAATTGGCTCCCCATCCGGGGTCACGCCCCTCGCCGACTACGCCACGGCGTACCCCTTGCTCGTGACGGCGCTCATCACCTGGGTAATCGGCGGGCAACTGTCAAGACGAGCGTGAAGGCCCCAGGTGGCGGATCGACCCGAAGAGTCGCCTGAGCGGTCAGCGCTCACACACCAGAGGCAGCGGCGGCGCGACGACGACCTGCCCCCTTCCGGCCGCGAGCTGGGCGGCCTTTGGTGGGCGTCACCCCGGCCCAGATGGGTCGATGTCCCTCCTGAGTTGGCTCACGGTTTCGGGATCTTGGGGGGCAGGTGCCGTTGACCTGCGGTGATGCTCGCAGTGTGGGGCGATTTCACGCACTAAGGGCGTTCTTCTAGGGTCGTGGTGTGGCGTTCATTCGGCGGGTCCGGACCGGGTCGGGGGCGACGGCGGTGCAGATCGCGGAGTACGTGGGGGGACGCCAGCGGATCGTGGCGCACGTCGGTTCGGCACATACCGAGGCCGAGCTGGGGGTGCTGCTGGCTCGGGCCCGTACCCTGCTCGAGCCGCCCGGTCAGGGGGTGTTGGCCCTCGACGTTGAGCCGACACCGCCGGTGGTGGGCCTGGCCCCGCCGGCCGACGCGCCGGCGTTGTTCGAGGCTCCCGCCGCGGTGTCGCCGGGTCGTCGTGATGGCCCGGGGCGGGTGCTGGCCACGGACGCCCGGGTGCTGTTCGACGCGTTGTCGGTGGTGTTCACCGATCTGGGGTTCGACGTGCTCGGCGATGAGGTGTTCCGCGACCTGGTGATCGCCCGGATCGTGGAGCCGTCCTCGTTGCTGGACTCGGGCCGGGTCCTGACCGACCTGGGCCGGGCACCGGCCAGCACGCCACGATGAAGCGCACCCTGGCCCGGGCCGAGGTGCGCGACTACCGCGGCCGGATCGCGGCCGGATGCTTCGCCCACGCCGCGACGGCCGGGGACATCTCGCTGGTGCTCTACGACGTCACCACCCTGTACTTCGAGGCCGACAAGGAAGACGACCTGCGCAAGGTCGGGTACTCCAAGGAACGCCGAGTCGACCCGCAGATCGTTGTCGGGCTGCTGGTCGACCGACACGGCTTCCCGCTGGAGATCGGCTGCTTCGCCGGGAACAAGGCCGAGACGCTGACGATCCTGCCGGTCATCACCGCGTTCCAGGCCCGCCACGGCCTGGCTGACATGGTCGTGGTCGCGGACGCCGGCATGCTCTCGGCGACCAACCTGCGTGAACTCGACGAGGCCAGCCTGCGGTTCATCGTCGGGTCGCGGGTGACCAAGGCCCCGATCGATCTGGCCTCCCACTTCCACTGGCACGGTGACGCGTTCACCGATGGGCAGATCATCGACACGATCACCCCGCGAACCGGGGCGCGCAGCGAGAACAACCGCGCCCTGCGCGCCGAACCCATCTGGGATCCTGAGACGCACCCCGGATCGTGGCGGGCGGTCTGGGCCTACTCCCACAAGCGGGCGGTCCGCGACCGGCGAACCCTCACCGCCCAGGAGGACCGGGCCCGCGCCGTCGTCCAAGGCACGAAGGCCGCCCGGACCCCACGGTTCGTCAAGACCACCAACGGGGCGCGGACCCTGGACCAGGCCGCGTTGGACCGCGCCCGCAGCCTGGTCGGGCTCAAGGGCTACGTCACCAACATCGGCGCCCACCTCATGCCCGCAGGCGAGGTGATCAGCTCCTACCACGACCTGTGGCACGTCGAGGCGTCGTTCCGGATGAGCAAGTCCGATCTGGCCGCCCGGCCGATGTTCCACCGCACCCGCGACGCCATCGAGGCCCACCTGACCATCGTGTTCGCCGCACTCGCAGTGTCCCGCGAGGTCCAGAACCGGACCGGGTTGTCCATCCGCAACGTCACCCGCCAACTGCGACCCCTGCGCTCAGCAACGATCGCGATCAACGGCACCCAGCAGACGTTCCCGCCCGCGATCCCCGACGACAAACAAGCCATCCTCGACGCGATCCACGGCGCCGAACTCACGCACTAAGCAAATGAGCCAACTCGGGTCCGGGGTCACGCCCCTCGCCGACTACGCCACGGCGTACCCCTTGCTCGTGACGGCGCTCATCACCTGGGTAATCGGCGGGCAACTGTCAAGACGAGCGTGAAGGCCCCAGGTGGCGGATCGACCCGAAGAGTCGCCTGAGCGGTCAGCGCTCACACACCAGAGGCAGCGGCGGCGCGACGACGACCTGCCCCCTTCCGGCCGCGAGCTGGGCGGCCTTTGGTGGGCGTCACCCCGGCCCAGATGGGTCGATGTCCCTCGGGGCCCGAGGTGGGCCGAGATCCATGAAGGTCACTGTGGAGGGGAGGGGGAGTGGCCCTGGGGAGTCGCGGTACAGCGGCGCTACGAACAGGTGGAGCCGAGTTGTTCTGGACCCCGCTCGTGTAGGGAGCGGATCTCCTGGAGGTTGGGCGCGCCGAGATGCGCGGCTTGGGGGACGATGAGCCCATCCTCGACCGGAAGGCACCTCTATGAGTACCCCCCTGGACTCGGCGCTCGTGCGCCTCAGGGACGACCTGCAGATCCCTGCGGTCGGCTTTGGTACGTACTTGATCAGCGACGAGGCGGTGACTGGTGCGTTGAGCACAGCGCTGGCGGCGGGTTACCGGCACGTGGACACAGCTGAGGCCTATCAGAACGAGGAGGGCGTCGGCCGTGCCCTGCGCGCGGCCATGGACGGGGGGATGCGTCGCGAGGAGTTGTTCGTCACGACGAAGCTGTTCCCGGGGAACCCGGCCTGGGGTGTGCCGGCCAAGACGTTCGACACGACGATCGCATCGCTGGACGCGAGCCTGGACCGGCTCGGGCTGGACCATGTGGACCTGTACCTCATCCATGCACCGTTGACACCTGAGGAACGCGTCGATCAGTGGCGTGGCCTTGTGCACCTGCGCGAGCAGGGCAAGGCGCGTGCCATCGGCGTGAGCAACTTCAGTCAGGTGCACATCGAGGAACTGCGCGCCGCCGGCCTGCCGCTTCCCGACGCCAATCAGATCGAGTTGCACCCGTGGTCGCAGAAGCGTCAGCTCGTGGACTACCTGCGCAGCAACTCGATCGGCGTCATCGCGTACAGCAGCCTGGTGCCCCTGTCGACCTGGCGGACAGGCGAGGGACAGGACAGCGCCAAGACCGACGAGATGCGAGCCGCCGGTGAGGCACCCGACTCCCCGTTCGCTGCGATGGCCCGCAAGCACGGTGTCAGCGAAGCCCAGGTCCTGCTGCGATGGGGTGTGCAGCAGGGCTACGCCGTGCTGCCCAAGAGCACCAACCCCAAGCGCATCGTGCAGAACGCCGACCTGTTCTCCTTCAGCCTCGACGACCAGGACATGGCCAGCATCGCGCAGATGGACCGCGGGACCGCTGTGGCCTGGGCGATCGGGGACCCCACCACCTTCGCCTGAGCCCGGCGCGGCCCGCTAAGACACGCCCGCCAGCGACGATCCTGCCAATCCTCCAGGCGACCAGGACCGCGCACACCCACAGCAGTCCGGCTCCGCGATCCAGCTCACACTCCGGCAGGAGCACCCCCCAACCGCTCACCACCGCCGAGCCTTGTGGCATTCCGCCGCGAATCGGCCCGGAGCGCAGGCAGCATCGTTGCGCGGCTGCTTGCCCTCAAGGTGTGGGGCGGACTTCCCTGTGCCGACTGGCAAGCCGCTGCGCGGTGTCCTAGCAGGTGGCAGGAACCTGACGAACGCGGGAGGCTGACTCGTCGTGACCGAGGGAACCCCATGGGTCGAGTTCGAGGCACTCATCGAGGTGTTGCCGTGGGGGCGCAACGTCTACACCATCATCCGCCTCGATCAGGCTCTTGTGACGGCCGCGATGGCCGCTGGAACCCGGCGGGTCGAGGGCGCGATCGACGACGTGCCCGTCAACGTCGGGGTGAACCGAGCCGATGTGCTTCCAGACGCGTTCATGTACGTCGGCACGGGCCTGCAACGGCGCCTCGGTGCCCGGCCAGGTGACGTGGTCGCCTGTCGCCTGCGCCCCGCAGACCCCGATGAAGTTCCGCTCGCCGCCGATGTCCACCGTGCATTGGCCGATGCCGATCGCCTGGACGCGTTCCAGCGCAAGCGGCCCCCCGATCGACGGCGTCTGCTGCAACCCATCGAGGACGCAGCAAGGCCAGAGACTCGCCAGCAGCGCATCGCAGCTTTGCTGCGTTCCTTGCCACCCGACTGACCAGAGACCTTCATGGGTTGACACCGTGTGGAGCCAAGCCCCCGGCAGCGGGGGGGCTGACAGTGGCTCAGACCGCGCGCCCCTATCAGGCTGCGCCCCTATCGCCGCCAGCCGGGCGCGTTCCGTAGGGCATCGCAGCGCCCAGTGGACGCGAACGAGGGTGACGGTGCCGATCTGACCGTCAAGAGCTGTGCGTCCTTGGGCACATGCACCCCGTCGAACTGCTCCAGCTGACTTGGACGTCGATGATTCGCCTGCCCGACTTCGTCACCCCTGAGGTCCTGGACTGGGCCCGCGCCGAGGTCGCTAGGAAGAAGACGGACGTGGACGTCTCACGGGCACGTGTGGAGACCTGGACCGAGGGGCGGTGCGTGCAGATCATGCACATCGGTCCGTATGACACCGAGCCCGAGTCTGTGGCCCGGATGCATGCGTGGGCTCAGTCGCAGGACTACGTCATCGACCTGTCCGATGAGCGCCGGCACCATGAGATCTACGTGGGCGACCCCCGGCGCACCGCACCAGACAGGCTCAAGACGGTGGTCCGCCACCCCATCCGGGCAGCCTGACCGGCTAATCAGGCAAGCCCTGGGGTTGCTGCTCGCATGGGGCTGCGTGCTTGTGGCGTACGGCGGTGAGCCGGGCAATCGCGTGCCCGAGAGCCAGCGCTGCCCTAGGTGGGTTCGTTCGCCGCGGTCGCCGCAGTGTCGTGGCCCGTTGGGATCCCAACAACGACTTGAGGAACGGTCGCTCGGTTCAGCTACGCGCTCCGGCCTTGGGCGGGGTCCGGTGTCAGGGTGGGGATTCCGTGCCAGGTGGCGCCGGGGGTGACGGTGCGCATCGCGATGTATGCAGCTCGTGGGTCGGAGAGGGTGGCCTCGACGTACGGGCCGGTCGGGGTGACGGCGACCTCGTCGCGGTCGGCCAACCAGGCGTGGGCTTCGGCCACGAGGGCCCGGTCGCCGTTCAGGTAGGGCCAGCGGGGCGACCAGGACAAGATGCGCCCATCAGGCAGGGTTGCCAGCATTGTGCCGACGCCGTCCACGAAATCCACGGTACCGGTCCACCCCTGGGGGCTCACGCCTCCTGGCCACCGATCAACCAGACGTTCACCCAGCGTTCAGGGTGGGGCGGCGGGGTGGCGCGGGCAAGGGTGTGGGTGCAGTTGCCTGATCTGCTGTTGCCCACGGGTGCGCTCAGGTCGATCATGAGGCCGTGATGACGCCACGAACCCTCGGCACGGGATCTGCCGCCCTGGATGTGTCCGCCCTGGGTCTTGGGTGCATGGGCATGAGCGAGTTCTACGGCGCTGCTGACGACGCGGAGGCGACCAGGACGATCCAGCGCGCGCTGGACCTGGGGGTGACCCTGCTCGACACCGCGGACATGTACGGCCCGTTCACCAACGAGCAGCTTGTCGGCCGGGCCATCTCCGGTCGTCGTGATGAGGTGCAACTGGCCACGAAGTTCGGCAACGAGCGGAACCCGGACGGCTCATGGGTGGGCATCAACGGCACCCCGGAGTACGTCGCCAGGGCATGTGACGCCTCGCTGCAGCGTCTCGGTGTGGACCACATCGACCTGTACTACCAGCACCGAGTCGACCGGAGGGTTCCGATCGAGGACACCGTCGGGGCGATGAAGCAACTCGTCGAGGCCGGCAAGGTGCGCTGCATCGGACTGTCGGAGGCGGGAGTGGCCACCATCGGCAGGGCCCACGCGGTGCACCCGATCACGGCGCTGCAGAGTGAATACTCGCTGTTCACCCGGGACCTCGAGATCGAGGTCCTCCCGACCCTGCGCGAGCTCGGCATCGGGCTGGTCGCCTACAGCCCGTTGGGTCGGGGGATGCTCACCGGCGCGCTGTCCGCCCGTTCGCTCGACGAGGGTGACTTCCGCGTCACCGCCTACCCACGGTTCAAGGGCGAGGCCGGCGAGGCCAACCGCGCCCTGGTCCAGGCACTGGTCGCCCTTGCCGATCGGCTGGGATGCACCGCGGGGCAGCTGGCGCTCGCGTGGGTACTTGCCCAGGGGCCGGACATCGTCCCCATCCCGGGCACCAAACGGGTGCGCTACCTCGAGGAGAACGCGGCAGCGGCTGAGATCGTCCTCAGCGCGGAGGACCTGGCCACCATCGAGGCCGCCGTTCCGGCCGAGGCAGTGATGGGTGACCGGTACGCCGACATGTCCTCGATCGACCGCTGACCCACGCCAGGTCAACGGGGTTGCCGCGGCAGACACCTGCTCATCCGCGCGCCTGTTGGGGGTGACCGCTGCGCGCGCCCGCGCAGGCATCATGGGGGTGTGAGCGCCGTGACCGCACCTGCCAGCCCACCACTTCTGCCGGGATCGGTGGATCAGTACGTCACCCTCAATGTGCCCACCTGTCGGGCCAGCGACCGCGCGGGTGATGTCCGCGACTCGCTGCTTCGCGGGGCCTACGACTCGGTGGGGGACATCGCCGTGCTGGCCCCCGGTCCGCAGGGCGGGCAGCGGTTGCTGGGCCTGATCCCGGTGGAACGCCTTCTGGCCGCTGAGGCGGGCCACGCGGCAGGCGACCTGATGGACGCCGACCACCCGGTTGTCGCACCAGGCCTCGATCAGGAGAAGGCGGCGTGGCGGGCGGTCCGCGCCGGCGAGTCGAGCCTTGCGGTCGTCGACAAGGACGGGATGTTCCGCGGTCTCGTGCCACCGACCAGGTTCCTTCGGGTGCTCCTCACCGAACACGACGAAGACCTTGCCCGGCTCGGTGGGTACCTGAGCTCCTCGGCCTCGGCGCGGCACGCATCCGAGGAACCGCTGCACGCCCGGCTGTGGCACCGCCTGCCCTGGCTGCTGATCGGACTGGCCGGGGCTGCGTTCGCCGCCTGGCTGATGCGCGGGTTCGAGGATCACCTGGAGGCCGATGTGAGGTTGGCGTTCTTCGTGCCCGGGGTGGTGTACATGGCCGATGCGGTCGGGACCCAGACCGAGGCGCTGGTGATCCGGGGCCTCTCGGTGGGTGTGCCGATCCGGCGGGTCTTCGGGCTGGAGGCGCTCACTGGCGCGGTGGTGGGAGTCCTCGTCGGGATCCTCAGCCTGGTGGGCGTGGCATTGGCGTTCGGGGCCCTCGACCTGGCCTGGACCGTCGGGCTGTCGCTGTTCGCCGCGTGTGCGATGGCGACCGTGGTGGCGATGCTCCTGCCGTGGCTCATGGCCCGCACAGGTCGGGATCCCGCCTTCGGCAGCGGGCCGCTGGCCACCGTCGCACAGGACCTGCTTTCCCTGCTGATCTACTTCGCCATCGCCGTGACGCTGATCGGCTGACCGCGGCCATTCTGGGGGCGTGTGGGGGCGATGTGGCGAGCCCTCCCGTTTCGCTGGGGTAGATGGGGAGAGGCACGATCGTGCCGGACCAACTCGGTTCCGGGCTTCTGGGTTGCGGGCTCGCCGCGGGTGACCACGGGGTCGGATCCCCGCCGCCGGGACAGCCGGCGAGGACGGGCACCCCCACGACCAGGAGGAGCGCTGAGGCCGATACGCGGGCTCGCAGGATGTGGCAGCCTGGGCGGTGAGGCCGGGATCCGTCCATCGCGACGTGCACCTCCTCCAGCTGCCCTCCGGACAGGTGGTCGCAGTATGCCGAACTCCCGTAGGGGGTGGCCGCGCTGCCGGGCGTACGCTGCTGATCGTGCGTTCCCTGGTCCCGATGTCCATGGATGTGGTCGCGGCGCTTGTGTGGTTCGTCGTGACTGTGCTCGCGCTGTCCGTTCTCGTAGCTCTCGCTCTGCGGGTGGGGGACGCGACAACGTGAGGGCTCTCGTGCAGGACGAGTACGGCGGCCTCGAGGTCTTGAAGATCGCGGAGGTTCCGGTCCCGCACCCCGGACCCGGCGAGGTGCTCGTCCGGGTGCGTGCGGCCTCGATCAACGAGTGGGATCAGGGCCTGATGCGCGGCAGCCCGCTCGTGAACCGCACGACCGGGCTGCGCCGACCCAGGCGCCGGACCCTCGGGTCGGACATCGCCGGTGTGGTTGAGGCTGTGGGTGCTTCGGTCACCCGGTTCCGCCCCGGGGATGCAGTGTTCGGTGACCTGTCCGGGTGCGGGTTCGGGGCGCTTCGCGCAGTACGCGTGCGCGGCCGAGTCCGCGTTGACCGTGAAGCCGGAGTTCCTGACCTTCGAGCAGGCGGCGGCCGTGCCCCAGGCCGGCGGGCTGGCTGTCGCGGGGCTGGAGAAGGGCGGTCCGCTGCGCCCGGGCCAGCGCCTGCTGATGAACGGTGGCGGGGGCGGGGTGGGCACCTTCGCCATCCAGATCGCGAAGGCCTCCGGTGTCGAGGTGACCGGTGTCGACGGTCCCGGCAAGCTCGACGTGATGCGCAGGCTCGGCGCCGACCGGGTGATCGACTTCACCGCCGAGGACTTCACGCGCAGCGGCGAGCAGTACGACCTGATCCTCGACGTGGTCTGTCGTCGTTCGATCGCCGACTACCGGCGTGCACTGCGTCCCGGCGGCAGGTGTGGTGTGGTCGGCGGGAGCACCCGGCGGCTGGTCGGGGCAGCCGCGCTGGGGCAGGCCCTTCGGCTGTCCGAAGGCCGGCGGGTTGGCCTGGTGATGTACCGGGCCAACCGACCCGATGCGATGGACAGCGTGGTACGCCTGATGGGCCAGGGCTCGGTGAAACCGGTGGTCGATCGCGTCTTCCCATTGGACGAGGGTCGCGAGGCCATGGCCCACTACCTCAGCGGAGCGTTCGCCGGCAAGATCGTCCTCACGATGTGAAGCAGACACCGGACGTCGGAGGCTGGGACGCTGTCGCTCGAGTTCTTGCGTTGTACCGCGAATCCGCTGAGACCCCGGCGCAGCGAACCCGCCGGGCCCCCCTTGAGGCGCTCTCGGACTACTGCCGCAGTTCCGATCCGTGTTAGTCACGGGCCGCATCGCGTGACAGCATTGTTGGGCATGAGCAGTGGCGTGCTCGTCGGACCGGGCCGTCGCCCGTGGTCGACGAGCGAGGGGCGACGGTGAAGGCAGCTGTGCAGCGACGGTACGGACCGGTGGACCGAGTCCGTGTCGAAGAGGTGCCGGCTCCGACCCCAGCTTCGGGCGAGGTGATGGTTCGAGTTCGTGCGGCCGCGGTGACGGTATCGGACACCATGACTCGACGGGGGCGTCCGCTGCTGGTCCGCCCGTTCGCTGGCTTGCTTCGACCGAGACGGCCTATCGGGGGCACAGAGTTCTCCGGGGACGTGGAGGCGATCGGCACGGACGTCTCGCGGTTCTCCGTCGGAGACAAGGTGTTCGGGTCCACCGGCGGCAGGGGCGGCTGCTACGCCGAGTACGTGTGCATCTCCCAGGACGGCTTCATTGCGAAGATGCCTGCGAACCTGAGCTACCGGCAGGGTGCGCCGGTTTGCGGGGCGCTGGCCGCATGGAACTTCTTGTGCGACAAGGCCCGGCTCCAGCCCGGACACAGGATCCTGATCAACAGCGCGTGGGCAGACATCGGTACGGCAGCGGTCCAACTGGCGAAGCACCTTGGCGCCGAAGTCACCGTGGTATGCCGTCCCGGTGATGCCAATGCGTTCCAGTCCCTCGGGGGTGACATCACGATCGAACCCACCGAGGACTTCACGCGTGGCGGCCGAACATACGACGTCATCTTCGACACCCAGAGCGAAAGCTCCTTCTCTCGCTGCAAACGGGTGTTGGCACCCGACGGCGTCTATCTCAGCACCTATCCCGGGCCCGCAGTCCTGCTTCAGATGTTGTGGACCTCACGGCGCAGCGGCAAGAAGGCGGTGTTCTCGGCGACCGGTCTCATGCCCATCTCCGCTCGGCTCACGTTCCTGGAGGCGATCAAGCGCGTCATCGAATCAGGTGAACTGACCACCGTCGTCGATTCGTGCTATCCGCTGGGCCGGATCGCAGACGCCTACGACAAAGCCGAGCACGGACAGACGCTCGGGACCGTCGTGGTCACCGTGAATCACCGAGACGACGCAGACCCCGCCCCGTGATCCTCGGGTCACTTGGGCTGGACCTGGCTGCGCCAACTCCGATGCCGTGTGGCGTGGCCATCCGAGCCAGCGGCCGCGGGATCGCCTACACGCACACCGCCTTCGCGTAACTGTTCCAGCGCCTCTGACCGGTAGCCGATGCGACAGTCACATCGCCGCGAAACGCACGCTGCTACCGCCCGTTGTGGAGTGGAACGGCGCCGGGGAGTTGGCCCACGGGTCGGGCGCAGTCCTTGCTCGGAGGCACCGCATTCGACCAGTCAACCTCGCTAGATTTCCCCAGGTGGTCGAGAACCCGGTGGACACCCACCTCCTGAAGTTCCCGAATCCGCAGCGCGCGGCGCTGCAACGGACCCGGGCGACGATCGCCGCTGCCCTTCCCGGGGCAGCGCAGGTGATCTCCTACGGCATGCCCACCTTCAAGGTCGACGGTGTGGCGGTCGTCGGTTTCGACGGGTTCAAGGGCCACAACAGCCTGTTCCCTTACAGCGGATCGGTGGTCACGCTGTTGGGATCGGAGATCCCCGACCAGGTGACGTCGAAGGGGACCGTGCAGTTCCCCGTGGACAAGGCGTTCCCTGCCCCACTGCTCAAGCGGATCCTGCAGGTTCGGATCCAGGAGATCAACGCCTGCTACCCGAAGCGGAGCGGCGAGGTCAAGGAGTTCTACTCCAACGGTCAACTCAAGCTGTCTGGTCGCATGAAAGACGCCCGGATGCACGGGCCATGGAAGTGGTACCGCCGCGACGGCTCCCTGATGCGGACGGGTTCCTTCCAGGTGGGCGAACAGACGGGTGCCTGGACCACCTTCGATCGAACCGGATCACCCGTGCGCACCACAACGTTCTGATAGCGGCCCGGTCGCCGGATCAGAGTGGCCCGCAGTAGTAGCGCGGAGACCTGTCGCCCCTACAGGGCGAGGTAGTGGACATCGCGGGAGGTCAGCGCGCAGATGCAGAACTGCCTAGCGTCCGATCACACGCTCGATGCAGGCCCCGTCCTCGTGGTCCAGCCCGGGTGGGCATGCGACCCGGTGTCGTGCGGAAGACGACGGACGACACCGGGTCAACGGTCGCTGAGCGAGGTTGCCACGATGCCGCACCGAGAGGTGCTGCACTTCGCCGCGAGCTGGGCGCGTCGCTGGGGCACCGACCAGGGGGCAGGGGCGACCTGGTCCTCTGCGCTTATGAGTGTCCTGCCAGTCATTTGACTGGTAGGGTGGTCGCATGTTCTTCGGTGAGGCGTTCGGCGGGCTGATCCCGGGAGCGCGGGGGGCCGCGCTCTCGGTGCTGCTGCGTACCGGGGCGCCGCTGACGGGTCGGCAGGTCCACGCCCTAATCAGCGACGAGCACAGCCTGTGGTCGGTTCAGGAGGCGCTCAAGGTGCTGACCCGGCTGGGCATCGTGGAGACCCAGACGATCGGCCGTGCAGGAGTGCACACCATCAACGAAGGGCATGCGGCCGTGGCGCACCTACGCTTGCTGGCCGATCCGATTGGCATGCTGCGGGTAGCCATCGCCGGTGCGGTTGGCTCCGACGTCGAGTCGGTGATCGTCTTCGGCTCGATCGCCCGCGGCCAGGCCAGCCGCGACAGCGACATCGACCTGGCGGTCATCGCCAGCCCCGGGTGGGACGGGCGCAGCGACCTCGAGGACGCCGTGCGCACCAGCGTGGGCAACGGCTGCGACGTCCTGGTCTTCACGCCCGACCAGTTCCAGCAGCTGGCTGCGATCCGGCGAGCCGGTCGTCAGCGACATCCTGCGTGACGGGCTTGCGCTCATCGGCTCGATGCCGCGCACGAGGCACGGCGCCGCCTGATGGCCAGCGCTGAGCAGCTCAACCACGCCAAGGCCTTCCTGCGAAAGGCGGAGGAGTACCTGGCCTCCGCGGAGGACAATCTCGTCGCCAAGCGCCCCACCGCCGCCGCGGGCGATGCCATCCATGCCGGAATCAGCGCCAAGGACGCGATCGTCACGGCCCTGACCGGTGCGACCCGCAAGGCCAAGGACCACGCGACCTCGGCGAAGGAACTCAAGACCGCCCTGGGCAAGCGAGCCGACGCGCCCGCCGCCGAGAAGGCCCTGCGCGAGCTGATCAGCGCCAAGGGCGACGTCGAGTACGGCACCGCCCTCCTCACAGACAGCAAAGCCGAACCACTTGTGCGACGCGCTCAGTTCCTGGTCGAACTCGCGACCCGAATCGTCCGCCTCGGAAGCTGACGCGGGCGCCTCCAGCCCTCCCGCGAACGGCTGGACACAAGGCTCACTCGGCGTCCAAAGCCACCCGCCAGGGACACCGACCCGGCCCGCAGGACCAGCGTCCGGCCGCCTGTCGCGCACGTTGGGCTGGCGATCACGGCTCAGTAGTACGCGAGACCAAGTCCGGCGTCACCTGCTTTGCCGCTCCGTGAACGCTCGATACGCAGCCGGATCCTGCGCCGCTTGGGTGCGCTCATTGCACCGTAGTGAACCCCGTCCTTGTAGACCAACGGGTTGCCGCCCGGTTCTGGTCCTTGGACGGGGATGCATCCGCGTCACCCCACCGAACCATTGACCACTGGGACTTAGGTCTGCCTTACTTGTTGATGGGAGCGTGTGGAGGTCATTCGGGCACTCCCGCGCTGCGAAAGTTCGCAGATTGTTTCGTGTTGCCCCCACCCGTGGAGGGGTGCTTCTACGTACTAATGGGTGACGAAAGGCAGCCATGGACAGGAACGGCGAACTGCGGGAGTTCGTGTCCGCGCGGGGTGCGGCCCTGTCGCGGGCTGCGTTCCTGCTGACCGACACCAACGCCGACGGGACTGCCGACTACTTGGTGGGCATCGACAACGACGCACCAGAACGTGGCGACTTCCACGTCTGGGTCACCGATCTGGCAACTCGAGTTCGCCCATCCGGACGAGTGGCGTCCGGGTGATTCCCCGGGACCCGCGAGAGTGGTGTTCACCTTCCTTGGTACCTCGAGACCTGACGGATCTGACAGTCTCGGACGGTGCGCTTCTACGCATGGACATCGGCGACACGAGACGACGAGGTGTTCGCCTACGACTACGCCCCTGACGCGGGGTGGATCACGACCGACACGCCCTGACGACACGGATCGAGGAGGACGAGAGTCAGATGAGGAACCCCGATTGGCCATCCCGCTCACTCGTCGGCCGCCGCAGATTCGCGGCCGTCCTGCTCCTGGTGTCTGGAGGGGTCGCCGGATGCTCCGCAGACGATCCCAGCGGCGGATCTCCCGCGCCTGGGGCGTCCGAGACCGCCCCTGTTGCGGCGCCCTCCACGTCCGAGTCCACGGTGGGATCCATCCCTGCCGGTGACGCCCCAATCGAGCCCGGCACCTACCGGATACCCAGGTCTGCGTGGTCGGTCGCGGACTTCACGGTCACGTTCCCAGAAGGCTGGGTAGTCCAGTACGGACACGTGTTTGGCAGCAACCAGGATGCCGACGACGAGTTCGGTTTCTACGCCGTGGTTGTCGACGGGATCTGGGCCGACGCCTGTGCGGGAAGCAATTCTGGTGACCCCATCGAGGTCGGCCCCACCGTCGATGACCTGGCCGAGGCGCTGCTCGGGCAGCCGGGCCCGATGGCGAGTGGACCGGTCACCACCACGCTGGGCGGCTATCCAGCGACCCGGATCGACCTCACCGTCCCCGAGGGCTTCGACCTGGAGCCCTGCAACGCCTCCGGAATCGGCCTGCAGATCTGGTACAGCGCCCCAGCGGACAAGAACTTCCTGCTCACAGCCGACAGCAGCGCGAGCGTCTTCATCCTGGACGTAGGCGGCGAGCGCCAGGTGTTCCTCACCCAGCACGGCGCAACCACCTCGGATGAGGACCTCGCCGAACTTCAGACGGTCCTGGACTCGATCCGCATCCTGTCGTGACCAAACTGCCCCGAGGTCCCCCCTTTCACCGGAAGGACGGTCAAGAGCAGCTCAGCGCTACTCCACTTCGATGCACATCACCGTGGCCGCCGCTCGCCCGGCTCAACTCACCCAGCGTGACCGACGCCGGGTCGGCCCATGCCCGAGGCTGGATTGATAGCCAGAGTGTCGGTCTGGGGTGTCCGCTTCGACGACACTGCGGCCGTTCCAGCCAGCAGCGTTGCTGATCGCCCAGTGCACCGCGAGCCCAGGCGCGGTCGCGTCGAGGGCTTGTTGCGCTCGGCTACCCGGTAATCTGGAACTGGCGGTGATCAAGATGACCCGACGTCGCTTCGTTGAGAGCGTCCGTAGATGGGGGCCTGGGGCCGCGGATCAACGGCTGACTGCGCCTGAAGTGCTGCTCCGAGAACACTGGAAGTGGATCGCGCCACTGCTGACCGGTCTTACCGTGCTGATCCAGTGGTCACGCGTTCGGATGAACCTTGCCGAATGGGACTGGCTGCTGGTAAGTGGCGCCGTCCTGTTTGCCGTGCTGTTTCCGTTGTCTCTGACCTTGCCCGATCGCTCGTCGGCATGTCTGGACCGGTTGGTGGCCGGCGAATCGCTCATCTCCGAGGGGACGCCACTGACAGACGCGACCGCGGTGAAGCGGCGGCTGTACGGCCAGGTGCGCGCCTGGGCCCACTGGAGCGCCGCCCTCGCTGCCGCTCTGATGCTAGCGGCGTGGATCTGGGCTGAGATGATCTACTTGGCGAACGTGCCACTGCTCATGATGGAGGTCCTGGGGGCCGCCCTGGCCGGGCTCTACCTCGGTCGCACGATCGGCTACGGTCGGATGGGGCGATCACTCTCAGGTCAGGGGATCTCCATCAGGGCCAGACCCGGACACCCAGACGGGGTCGCGGGGCTGCGCCCCGTCGGCGCGTTGTTCCTCTTCAACGGCAGCATCTTCGCCGCCGTAGCCGCGTATCTCGCGGTCTGGCCCCTCACCGATCTGTTCGACAACTACTACGGGCAGTGGCGCGGACCCTATGCGGTCCTCCTGGCCGTGGTCGTGGCCTTCTCCATCCTCGGATTCCTTCTGCCGCTCCATTGGTTCCACATCCAGATGCGGGACCAGAAGAACGACTACTTCGCTGAGGCTGACCGCGCGGCAGCGGAGAGTCTAGCCATGCGCGACGCCTCACTAGCAACCTCCGACGACGACTTGCGACGCTCTTTGGACGCCAAGGTGGAGCGTCTCGCCCACTGGTACCAGGAGGTTGAAGCCATGCCGACGTGGCCAGTCGACAGGCATATCCGCAGACGATTCACCTCCAACCAGGTACTCGTGTTCCTGCCCCTGGGCCTGAAGGCGCTATCGGTTTCCGAGGAATGGAACGAGTTCTGGACTAGCCTGGGGCAGGTCCTGTTGGGTGGCAATACGCAGTAGGTGGATCTGTAGAGGCATTCCCTGCAGATCTATGGCCCCGTCCCGCGCTGGTGGAGGGGAGGTGCGGGCCATCTCAACCCGCCATGGGAATCCCCGCCTTACCTGGCTGGGGGCCGAGAGTAGCGCCGCGGCCGCAAGACTGTTGGCCGCGCGATGCCCGAGTTCCTCGGATGAAGTCAGGGATGGCGGGCATCGTCCGCGAGGTGGGCTGTCGGGTGCGGGTTGGGGGTAGCGCGAGCCACCGGATCCCCGGCGCCCTCCGGGCATCGGCCTGCGAGGTGCCATTGAAGGCGAGTATTGTCCCCGGGGTGGTGGAGCAGCGACGGTTCGTACGGCGGGGGCACTGGGTCGATCGGAGCATGCTGCTGGACCCCGTGGCCGACCGAGACGAGATCCTCCACGGGCTCAGCGGCCACGACTACCCGTGGGACACGGTGCAGGCGCTGAGCTTCGCGCTGTTCCGGACCTACGCCGTGCCCTCGATCGGGGGGCTGCTTGACCGCACCGGGGAGTTCACCGAGCGGGTGCAGCAGCGCTACGACGACACCGGGCTGTTGTTGGAGGAGGTGCAGCGCCACGGCCTCGACAGCGCCCGCGGGCGCCAGGCGGTGCGCCGGATCAATCAAATGCACGCGATGTACGACATCAGCAACGACGACATGCGCTACGTGCTGGCGACCTTCGTCGTTGTGCCGGCGCGGTGGTTCCGGGCATGGGGCTGGCGGCCGATGACGCCCCACGAGCAGCAGGCGACCATCGCCTACTACCGCGACCTGGGCCGGCACATGGCGATCCGCGACATGCCGGAGACCTACGAGGAGTTCGAGCGGCTGCTCGACGAGTACGAGGCCGCGCACTTCGGCTTCGACGAGGGTGCTCGGCGCGTGGCCGACTCGACGCTGGAGCTCATGAGCACCTTCGCGCCGATGTCGTGGGTGCCCGCCTGGGCGGCGCGTCGCTTCGCGTTCGCGCTGATGGACGAGCCGCTGCTTCGGGCCTTCGGCTACCCGCTGCCGACCGTGGCGGAGCGTGGCGCCGTCCGCCTGGGGATGCGGGGGCGGGCGCGGCTGCTGCGCCTGGTCCCGGGCCGTGGACGCCCGAAGTGGGCCAGCGACTTCGGCTGGTTCCGCAGCCGTTCCGGCGGCTACGAGATCGACCAGCTTGGCACCTTCATGCCCGCGGCCGGCTGCCCCGTGCCCCACCGTCGGGCCGAGGAGCGGCCCACGGGCTAGCAACCTGGTGGCTCGAGCGGGTCTGGACCACCCGGCCTGACCTTTGGTCGGCGCGTGGCGCGGAGATCGTGGTGGGGTTGGGGCAACGTTGAGGACGCGGTGACGGGCGCCGAGGCCGGGGAGTTGGTTGCCCGGGTGGCGTCGTTTCTGCCCAACCACGACTTCACCGTGCACGAGCCCCCCGAGGTCGCCGACCTCGACCTGCCGGCGCCTCGGGTCGGAGTCCCGGATTCCCTGGCGCTGATCGCGTCGCATGACCTCGCCGACCGGGCGGCGCACGCCCACGGCAAGGCCTACCGCGACGTGGTGCGCAACCTGGAAGGCGACCTGAGGCACGCTCCTGACCTGGTGCTGAGACCGCGCCGCGAGCAGGACGTCGTGAACGTCCTGGATTGGGCGTCCTCGGCGGGCGTGGCGGTCGTGCCCTTCGGCGGCGGCACCTCGGTGGTCGGCGGGGTCGAGCCGCGCTTCGACGCGCCCGCGATGAGCTTGGACTTGACCCGGCTGGACCGGGTGCTCGAGATCGACCCGGTGAGCCGGGCCGCCCGCGTCCAGGCCGGGGTCCTCGGGCCGGCCTTGGAGGACCAGTTGCGCCCGCACGGGCTGACGCTGCGGCACTTCCCGCAGTCCTTCGAGTTCTCCACCCTGGGCGGGTGGCTGGCTACCCGCGCCGGAGGGCACTAGGCCACCATGCTCACCCACATCGACGACCTGACCGAGAGCCTGCGGGTGGTCACCCCGCCGTTCCACGAGATCGGCCAGATCTTCACCGGTGCCCAGGAGATGGGCTTCGACATGTCGATCTTCCGCGTGGACCCGCCGGACTACGACCCGAGTTGGCTCATTTGCTTAGTGCGTGAGTTCGGCGCCGTGGATCGCGTCGAGGATGGCTTGTTTGTCGTCGGGGATCGCGGGCGGGAACGTCTGCTGGGTGCCGTTGATCGCGATCGTTGCTGAGCGCAGGGGTCGCAGTTGGCGGGTGACGTTGCGGATGGACAACCCGGTCCGGTTCTGGACCTCGCGGGACACTGCGAGTGCGGCGAACACGATGGTCAGGTGGGCCTCGATGGCGTCGCGGGTGCGGTGGAACATCGGCCGGGCGGCCAGATCGGACTTGCTCATCCGGAACGACGCCTCGACGTGCCACAGGTCGTGGTAGGAGCTGATCACCTCGCCTGCGGGCATGAGGTGGGCGCCGATGTTGGTGACGTAGCCCTTGAGCCCGACCAGGCTGCGGGCGCGGTCCAACGCGGCCTGGTCCAGGGTCCGCGCCCCGTTGGTGGTCTTGACGAACCGTGGGGTCCGGGCGGCCTTCGTGCCTTGGACGACGGCGCGGGCCCGGTCCTCCTGGGCGGTGAGGGTTCGCCGGTCGCGGACCGCCCGCTTGTGGGAGTAGGCCCAGACCGCCCGCCACGATCCGGGGTGCGTCTCAGGATCCCAGATGGGTTCGGCGCGCAGGGCGCGGTTGTTCTCGCTGCGCGGCCCGGTTCGCGGGGTGATCGTGTCGATGATCTGCCCATCGGTGAACGCGTCACCGTGCCAGTGGAAGTGGGAGGCCAGATCGATCGGGGCCTTGGTCACCCGCGACCCGACGATGAACCGCAGGCTGGCCTCGTCGAGTTCACGCAGGTTGGTCGCCGAGAGCATGCCGGCGTCCGCGACCACGACCATGTCAGCCAGGCCGTGGCGGGCCTGGAACGCGGTGATGACCGGCAGGATCGTCAGCGTCTCGGCCTTGTTCCCGGCGAAGCAGCCGATCTCCAGCGGGAAGCCGTGTCGGTCGACCAGCAGCCCGACAACGATCTGCGGGTCGACTCGGCGTTCCTTGGAGTACCCGACCTTGCGCAGGTCGTCTTCCTTGTCGGCCTCGAAGTACAGGGTGGTGACGTCGTAGAGCACCAGCGAGATGTCCCCGGCCGTCGCGGCGTGGGCGAAGCATCCGGCCGCGATCCGGCCGCGGTAGTCGCGCACCTCGGCCCGGGCCAGGGTGCGCTTCATCGTGGCGTAGCTGGCCGGTGCCCGGCCCAGGTCGGTCAGGACCCGGCCCGAGTCCAGCAACGAGGACGGCTCCACGATCCGGGCGATCACCAGGTCGCGGAACACCTCATCGCCGAGCACGTCGAACCCCAGATCGGTGAACACCACCGACAACGCGTCGAACAGCACCCGGGCGTCCGTGGCCAGCACCCGCCCCGGGCCATCACGACGACCCGGCGACACCGCGGCGGGAGCCTCGAACAACGCCGGCGCGTCGGCCGGCGGGGCCAGGCCCACCACCGGCGGTGTCGGCTCAGACGTCGAGGGCCAACACCCCCTGACCGGGCGGCTCGAGCAGGGTACGGGCCCGAGCCAGCAGCACCCCCAGCTCGGCCTCGGTATGTGCCGAACCGACGTGCGCCACGATCCGCTGGCGTCCCCCCACGTACTCCGCGATCTGCACCGCCGTCGCCCCCGACCCGGTCCGGACCCGCCGAATGAACGCCACACCACGACCCTAGAAGAACGCCCTTAGTGCGTGAAATCGCCCCACACTGCGAGCATCACCGCAGGTCAACGGCACCTGCCCCCCAAGATCCCGAAACCGTGAGCCAACTCAGGAGATCGGCCAGATCTTCACCGGTGCCCAGGAGATGGGCTTCGACATGTCGATCTTCCGCGTGGACCCGCCGGACTACGAGGAGATCCTCGCGGTCCGTGCCGAGCGACAGCGGCTGGTGACCGACTTCCTGGCCACGGCCACGGCGCAACTGCTCGCGGAGGAACGCGAGAACCCGTGGGGCGGCGGTGACTGGCGTCCCAGCGTCGGTGACTGCATTCGCGTGATCCTGGAGGAGGAGTGGGCGCACCTGCGCTACATCCGACGGGACCTCGCCCGTCTGCGTTGAGCCAGATGGAGCCAGCCAAGGCAGAGCGGTTCGATGCATGGGTTCACGCTGAGGCAGGGTCGTAGAAGCGTGATCCGCGCACGAGTGGCAACGACGGTTGCGCTCGTTCCGGGGGTGACGCTGGGCGGGTGCATCAACCCGGACTCTGAGCAGTCGTGCCTGGCGACCGGGGTGCCACCTAGCCTCTGCACGAGGCCCACGACCGTCGCTGCCCGACGTCCGTCCGCGGGTTGGCCGTGCCCCACTTCGCCGCCTATCGCGCACTTGCGGCGGGTATCGCCGAACCGAGGTGACGCGGCATTCGGCGCGGGGCACGTTGACCTTCTCGGAGAGCTGTCACGAGCGGTGAAGGTCGACGAAGACCTGGCCGCCAGTCACCTCGATAACCCGGCTGACGAACCAGTTAGCCCTCGTGTCGACGAGTCCGAAGGCTTCCCATTCGTACTCGCAGACGAGTTCCAGGGCCCCGGTGACCGTCACCCGCGAGTTCTCGGCGACTCTTGGTGCGAGAGATCCGTGCCGCACTTGGAACCGGTCATCGCCAACGGTGACGACGAACTCCGCACCCATGCCTGGAAGAGGGCCCTGGCGTCGCCCATAGTCGGCCCAGACGTCTCGCCCGGCGGTGGCCACTCCAGTCAGCACATAATGCGGGACCTGGGCGGCCTCGTGATCCGGCAGCGCTTCAGCGATCCCATCGGGTGTCGTGACCTCGGCTGCGGTCACCCCTCCGCATACACGGAGGCCCACGGACCGAAGCACCTCCCCGGTCACAGGCTGCAGGCGGTCACCCGTGAGCATCCCGGCAATTGAGCGGACCTTCAACCAGGCGATGGCTCGGCTCGTGCGCCCCGGTCGGGTCCAGGTGTTGCAGGACGACATAGTCGGCCAGATCGACAAGACAGTCCACGCGCCCGGGACGCCGCCGGTCGTCGTGCGCGAACTCGGCGATCGCCAGTTGTGGGAGGTGCCGCCCAGCGAGGTCCAGGAACTGATGAGGCGGTTGCAGGAAGCCGAGGGATTGCACGACGAGGAGTCGGTCAAGCGAGCGGTGCTCCGGGTCTACGGCCGCAAGTCCTTGACCAAGGCCACCAGCACCTACCTCGACGAGTGTGCCACCTACCGGAGCGGGGCCCTGTGATGCGTGCCCAGCGTCACCTGTCGCATCGAGGCGCGACCAGGGACCGGGTGAACCGAGTCCGCGTCAGGCGGCGCCGGAACCCGCGGGAGCCCGCGTCAGAGGAGTAGGGCACTGGAACGGTCCACTCCGGCCCCCGGAGTGGTAGCGGTACACGACCCCGTCGTAGGCCAGCTCGATGATCGATCCATCGGTCATGACCTGGGGGTAGTTCATGCCGGGCCGTGGGCAGCCCACGCTGGCGTCCGGCCAGGTCACGAGCACGGCGGCGTGGGTGGTGATGTCCGAGGCGTCGACCCCCAGCAGGCCGGCAAGGTCGGCGGTGGCCTGGTCGATGAGCGGCTGGAGGCCCGGTGCGATGTCGCCGGCGACGTAGAGCGGTGCGGTCGGGATGGCTGGGGTCACGGGCTGGGGGCTCCTCGACTCTGACGGCTCCGTCGGCTCCGTCGGCTCTGACGGCTCTGACGCGCGGGGGGAGGCGGTGATCACCGGACCTGTCGAGGGGTCCGCGATCCCGGGTGAGGTGTCCCCACAACCGCCCACGAGCAGGAGCGCCCCCGCCAGCAGCACGCCGGGCTTCTGCTTCATGGTGACTCCTCACTGGCGTCCATCAGCCTACCAACCGACCTCCGGGCGCACCGCTCGCCGGAGGCCCCGAATCGCCCGGTGCGCCCTGCCGGTCAGCCGAAACCCTTGTGCTGGTGGTCCCGGGTGCCCTAGCGTGCGGGTCGCGACGACGGAGCCCTGAGCCCAGGGCGACGGCACGGTTCAACCCCACCGAGTGCCCACGCGTCCTTGAGCGCCAGGGGCCCTCCCTCCAGGAAGGCACCACATGAGAAGTGGTCCAGGGATTCGGCGAGTCCTTCTTCTGAGCATCCCGCTGGTGATGGTCGGTGCGACGATGCCCGCGATGGGTGTGGAGTCGGCCGACAAGGACCTGTTCTCAGCGACCGGCCTGCAGCCCACGGAGACGATCGTGGGCGACATGGCGAAGGCGGCCCGGACCAAGGACGGACGCGTCAGTGTCGTGGTCAAGCTCGACGACGCGTCCGTCGCGGCGTACACGGGCGGGGTGGACGGCCTGGCCGCCACCAACCCCGAGGCCCGCGGCGAGGAGGAGCTGGACCTGGACTCCAAGGACACGAAGGCCTACCGCAGCTACCTGCGCGGGAAGCAGGACAAGTTCCGCAAGGACCTCAACGCCCGGGTGGGCGACGCCAAGACCGTCACACACGTCGACCTGGTCCTCAACGCGGTGACCGTCGTCCTGCCCCCCGAGGAGGTGGCCGCACTCGCGGCCGTGCCGGGTGTGAAGGCCGTCTACCCCGACGAGCTGCTGCAACTGAACACCGACAACAGCCCGCAGTTCATCGGCGCGCCGACGGCCTGGGCGATGGTCGGTGGGCAGGAGAACGCCGGCGAAGACGTGATCGTGGGCGTGCTTGACACGGGCATCTGGCCCGAGCATCCGCTCCTTCTCCGATCCCGATCCTTCGGGGAAGGCCTATCCGGCGCCGCCCCCGCCGCCTTCGGGCACGCGCAACTGCGATTTCACCGGCGGCGCCAACCCCGGCCCCGCGTTCACCTGCAACAACAAGCTGATCGGCGCGCAGCGCTTCATGAGCACGTACGACGCCTGCAATCGGCTGCTGCCGGACGAATACACCACCGCCCGCGATGATGACGGGCACGGCACGCACACGGCCAGCACGTCGGCGGGCAATGGCGGCGTGGCGGCGAGCATCTTCGGCGTGCCGCGCGGCATCGTGTCGGGCATCGCCCCGCGCGCCCACGTGATGGCCTACAAGGTCTGCGGCGATGCGGGCTGCTATGGCAGCGACTCGGCGGCGGCCGTGCAGGAAGCGATCCGCGACGGCGTGAACGCGATCAACTTCTCGATCAGCGGCGGCACGAACCCGTACTCCGATGTCGTGGAACTGGCGTTCCTCGACGCGTACGCGGCGGGTGTCTTCGTGGCCGCTTCCGCCGGTAACTCCGGCCCGACCCCCGAGACGACCGCGCATCGCGGCCCCTGGGTGACCACCGTCGCGGCGAGCACGCAGGATCGCTCCTTCAACACCACGACCCTCAACGGGCCGGCGGCGCGACCCTGCAAGTGACCGGGCACCATCACGGCGGGCATCGGCCCGAATGGGTCGTCGTGGCCGCCCCGATCCGCTCTGTCTGGCCCCTACGCACCCGGCACGTTCACCGGCAAGATCGTCGTGTGCCGGCGTGGCGCCACCGGGCGCGCTGAGAAGGGCTATGCCGTCCTGCAAGGCAACGCGGTCGGGATGATCCTCTATAACAATGCGCCGAACGTGACCGATCTGGAGACCGACAACCACTGGCTGCCGGCCGTCCACATCCAGTATGCACAGGGTCAGAGTGTGCTGGCCTTCCTGGCGGCGAACCCCGGCGACGGCGACCATCCCGCCGGCGCGGCGGAGTCCGCGCAGGGCGACGTGATGGCGTCCTTCAGCTCGCGCGGCGGCCCGGCGCAATCGCTGGGCGTCAGCAAGCCCGACATCACGGCCCCCGGCGTGCAGATCCTGGCCGGGCACAGCCCGCAGCACCTCGCGCCGCTGCCCGGCGTGGCGCTTGGTCCGCAGGGCGAACTGTTCCAGGCGATCGCCGGAACTTCGATGTCGAGCCCGCACATCGCCGGCTCGGGCGCGCTGCTCAAGTCCATCCACCCGAATGGACGCCGGGGCAGATCAAGTCGGCGCTGATGACCACGCCTGGACGCAGGTCGTCAAGGAAGATGCCGTCACCCCGGCGAACCCGTTCGATGACGGGTCGGGGCGGGTGGATCTCAACGTCGCCGGCGATCCGGGCCTGACGTTCGACGTCACGGCTGCGGACTACGTCGCGCATCAGCGCCGATCTGTGGAATGCGAACTACCCCAGCGTCTACATCCCCGAGATGCCGGGCGTGATGACGGTGGCGCGCATGGCGCACAGCCTGTCTGCGACGCCCAGCACCTGGCCTCTCGGTGATGGGTGAGACCGACTTCCGCGTCTACGTGGAGCCGAGCATCACGGTGCCGGCGACGGCAATCGCAAGGTCGTCATCAAGATCGACGCGAGCAACGTGCCGCTCGGCGAGTGGCGGACGGCGACCGTCTACCTGAATCAGGTGGGCGGCAACCGCCAACTGCACATCCCCGTCACCTTCGTGCGCAAGCAGGCTTCGGTGACGCTGAACAAGACGTGCGCCCCGGCCTCGATCCCGGTCGGCGGCGTGACGACCTGCACCATCACGGCGGTCAACACGACCACCAGCGACGCGGTCGGTCCATCATTGACCGGCTGCCCGCGCAACTCGGCTGGTTCCGGCCAGCGTGGTGGGCGGCGCGTGGCCACCCCGAAGACCTGCAATGGGCGGGACGCTGGCGGGCACGAACCGCCCGACATCATGATCGGCCCCGGCGCGACGCCCGCGGGCGGCTACCTGCCGTTGTCGCTGTTCGGCATTGCGCCCATTGCGGGCGTGACCGATGACAGCGTGACCAACTTCAACGTGCCGGGCTTCCTGTACGGCGGCGAAGTCTACACCCGCATCGGCGTCGGCAGCAATGGCTATGCCGTTGTGGGCGGGTCCACCGGCGCGGGGACGTCGCGTTCGTCAACCAGAACCTGCCGGATCCGGCGCGGCCGAACAACGTGATCGCGCCGTTCTGGACGGATCTCAACCCGCCGGCGGGCGGCCGTGCCGCGTATCGGCACGCTGACCGACGGCGTGGACACCTGGATCGTCGTCGACTGGGAAGCCGTCGAAGGAGTACAGCTCGGCGGCGACCAACTCGTTCCAGATCTGGATCGGGACCGACTCGGGGACCCCTGGCGAGGACATCTCGTTCACCTACGGGACCAGCACCGGCGTCGGTGATGGTGGATTTGCCACCGTGGGCGCGGAGAACAAGTTCGGCAACAGCGGCGGCACCGTCTACGTTGACGGCACCGGAACGCTGCCCGTTCACGGGACGGAACTGCGCGTCACGTCCGCGCCTGGGGTGACCCAGTCTTGTCACCGTCATGTTCGACGCGCGGGCCACGGGCAAGCGCGGCCCGTGGACGAACTGCGCGACGTTGGAGTCCAGCGGGTTCCAGGGCACCAGCTTACTCATGCGTGTCGGGAACCATCAGGTAGCCCCTGGCTGACGGCGGTGGGGGCGCGGACTTCGGACCGCCCCCCACCGCCGTTCGGTGCCTTCCTGGGGTGGCGCATCGGTGGCCTCCGGCGGGGGACGAGGGCCCGCGGGGGACCTGGCCACAGGGGCGTGGCGCGTCCAGGATTCGCAGAACTTCACGGGTGAGGAGCAGTGCTGTGGCTGACGACGGGTTCACCGAGGAGGAACGCGCCGCGATGAAGGCGCGGGCGGCTGAGCTGCTCAAGGCGTCCGCCCGCCGCGGATCGGGTGCCAAGAAGGCGCAGGCCGATGAGCGCGACTGTCTGGACAGGATCGCCGCTGCCGACAGTGGGTGGTGAGGGCAGCCATTCATCAGGTCGAACGGTCTGTGCGGTCTGGGCGATGGCACAGGCCAGGAGTGCACTTGCCGTGCTGGGGTCAAACGCCGCCCCCGGGCGCCAGGTTCGGCTCCACCGGCGGGATGGACTTGGATCTCACCGACTTCCGGCGCGGTGTGGGCGCCGGCACAGTCGTCCTGGTGGGGCGGCCCCGCGCCTGCACGGACCTCGAGGTCTTGGAACGGGCACTGACGATCAACAGGCCCTGACTGGAGGAGTCGCCCGACCTCGGAGGCGCCGCCGCGGGTGACCCCGACCGCCGCGAAGGACTGTCAACAGCACTCGCCAGCGGTACTCCACTTCGATGCACATCACCGTGCGGCCGCTCGCCCGGCTCAACTCGCCCAGCGTGACCGAGGCCGGGTCGGCCCATGCCCGAGGCTGGATTGACCGCCAATCTGTCGGTTTGGGG
>CAWBGJ010000003.1:140000-183386 GCA_963788325.1 uncultured Actinomycetes bacterium | reverse complement strand
CCGCGTACCGTGCGCGTCGGGCCGGGCCTCTTCGCCGGGGGGGCGTGTTCCCGATGTGGACCTACCCAGAACGCTCGCGCGCCCCGGGCATCGACCGGAGTTCCGTGCGTTGCCCGCCCCGGCTTATCAGCCGGAAGCCGTCCGGTTCTGTTCTCGGGCTGCCGAGCACGCTGCGGCGCCGGCGTCTGTGGCAGGGGCGGTGTAACGAATCCGGGTTCGGCGGCCATGAAAGGGTGAGAGCACCGTCCACCGGAGGGGACCAGATGCGCGACCATGACGCCGATCAGCGGATCACGGCGCTGTTCAACGCGCACCACGACCGGGTGGTGGCTTACGCGGCGCGGCGCACCCGCCCGCCGGGGGATCAGGCGGTGGCCCAGGACGTGGCTGGGGAGGTGTTCACGATCGCCTGGCTGCGGGTGGCCGGCGGGCCGGGCTGCGGGGATGAGGTGACACTGCCCTGGCTGCTGGTGACCGCGTCGAACGTGCTCAGCCAGCGTGCCCGGGACGAGGCTCGGCGCGCCGCGCGGGAGGACCGCGCGGCGGCGGACCGGGCGTTGCGCCCAGCGCTGAGCAGCGTGGACCCGGCGGATGCGTTGGCGCTGTCCGAACAGGTCACTCGCGCCCTGGATCGCCTGCCCGCGGGGGACCGCGAGCTGCTCCTGTTGCGGGTCTGGGACGACCTGTCGTTCGCCGAGACCGGGCAGGTACTGGGCTGCTCCACCGGGGCGGCCCGTGTGCGCTGGATGCGCGCCCGTCGCCGGTTCGCCGATGCCCTGACCGCCGAGGAGGAGGGCGTCCCACGCCCACACCCCGCCGCCACCCTGATCCCCGACCCGACAGGAGATGCCCGATGACGTCCACCCGCGCGGCGATGGCCATGCTCAGGGCCGCCAATCCAGTCCCCGCGCCTGCGCCGCGGGCTGCCCGCGCTCGCCGACGCCCGCTCGTGCTGCTGGTCGGCGCCACCGCGGCCGCCTCGGTGCTGGCCGTGACGCTCGGCGGCGTGCCCTTGCCCTGGGCCCCGAACTCGGCGACGCCGGCCGCCGCGGACGCCCTGGACCGGGCCGCCTCCGCCGCCGACATCACGGCGCTGGATCCCTCCGCCGCCGCCGACCAGTACTGGAAGATCACCACCGAGGGCGAGTCGCTGGTCGGCAGTTCTGAGGACGACCGGTTCGTCTACTGGCTGGAGCAGTCGACGAGGACCGATTACGCGGCCGTCGACGGCAGCCGCCCAACCTGGATCCAGGACGGGCCGGGCACGGTCACCGCCGTGTTCAACGACCCCGACGTCGAGGTCGGCGAGGTCCGCGACAACGCCGAGACGTACACGAGCAACCTCGCGCCCAACGACGTGCCGGGTTCTTGGCAGGGCCCGAACGCGGCCTGGCTGGCCGAGCTGCCGCGCGACCCCGGGGCCCTGCGCGAGCGGCTCTACGACGACACCGCTGGGCACGGCCGTTCCCGCGACGGCGAGGTCCTGGTGTATGTGGCCGACGTGCTGCGCTCCGGCATCGTGCCTGCGGAGCTACGCGCCGCGCTGTTCCGTGTGCTGGAGACCGTGCCCGGAGTGGACATCGTGGCCCGCCACGACGACGGCATGATCTCCATCGGGCGCCTCGAGACCGTGGACGGCGAGCGTCAGGAGATCATCATCGACCCGTCGACCGGGGCCTACGTGGGCGAGCGACAGACCGCCATGGAGTACATGGACGGGGCGATCCCGCCGGGAACGGTGATCTACGACGTCGAGGTCACCACCACGCTCGCGGACGAAGTGCCGCACGCCCTCCGCGACCGGGCGCAGGTCGATCACTGCACAGTCCAAGGCGACGGAAGCGTCACCTGCGGCCAGCCATAGACACGGGGCCTCGCGCAGGCCCTACCCTCGCACCCCTGCATCATCGCCGCGTACCAACGCACCTCGACTGGAGCGTTGGCGTCCCCGACGTCAACATCGCTGGCTCGCCCGAGAGCCCACGGAGAGACTCGAAGCGTGAGGCCACGCGCACAACACGTCGGTGCTGCACTTCGCCGCGTACCGTCCCGGTGTCGCGGCGCTGCATGCGTCACCGTGCCGCCTGTCGCGCACCTTGGGGCGGGCATCAAAGTGGCTCCAGATGGATCCGGGAGCCTGGTCAGGCGGGCGTCAGGTCTTCGATGCGATCGGCCCGGCCGCGTGCGTCGTTGGTAGCGTTCCGGGCACGCGAGGGAAGAGGGTGCAGCGGTGAGCCAGATCATGTCCCGGCGGGACTTGGACTTCCTGCTCTTCGAGTGGCTGGACACCGAGGCCCTGTTCGCCCGCCCGCGCTTCTCCGACCACGATCGCGAGACCGTCCAGGGCATCCTGGACCTGGCCGAGGCGCTGGCCACGACTCACTTCGCCCCCCACAACCGGACCGCGGACCTCAACGAGCCGCGCTTCGACGGCACGACCGTCGAAATCCTCCCGGAGGTGGGCCTCGCGCTGCGGGCGTTCGCCGACGCTGGGTTCCTCGCCGCGCCGATGGATGCGGCGATCGGCGGCGCCGGCCTGCCTGGGTCCGTGTTCGGCGCTGCGATGTCGTGGTTCCACGCGGCTAACCCGGGTGTTTCACGGGTGAGTGCTGGTCGCGGGGTTTAGATGCGCGAAAGTGCCTGTTCTGTCGGGGAAACTGGGTGTGCTAAGACTCAGGATCGACCGGCAGAAGAGGCACTTCGCAGGTGAAGCGTAACAAGGGTGTGCGGCGGGTCAAGGTCAGCGCCGATGGGCGTGGGGTGGTGTCGCACGCGGGGGTCGGGCTGCTGCGGGAGGTGGCGGAGTCCACCGGCCTGGTGCGACGGGGTGACTGCGGCGCTGCTGGACACGTACAAGGGTTTGGCGGTGCATGCCCCGGGCCGGGTGTTCACCGATCTGGCGTGCGCGGTCGCTGACGGGGCGGACTGCGATCAGCGGGATCGCGGTCCTGGGCGACCGGCAGGACTTGTTCGGTCCGGTCGCGTCGATGCCCACGACGTGGCGGCTGCTGGACCGCATCGATGCTGCGCATCTGGGTCGGTCCGTGCGGCGCGGGCCGCTGCGCGGGCGCGGGCGTGGGCCGCCGGCGCGGCGCCGGCTCCTGGGTCGGAGCTGCGCCTGGACTTCGATGCCACGATCACGATCGCGCACTCGGAGAAGGAGTCCGCGGCGCCGACGTGGAAGCGCACGTTCGGGTTCCACCCGCTGCTGTGCTTCCTGGACCGCCCCGAGGTCGCCGGCGGGGAGGCGTTGGCCGGGATCCTGCGGCCCGGGCAACGCCGGGCAGCAACACCGCCGCCGATCACATCACGGTGCTGGACCTGGCGTTGGCGCAGCTGCCCGCAGGCGTGGCGCCCGACCCCGGGAGACGTCGGGCGGGCCGCGGGTGCTGGCCCGGTCGGACTCCGCCGGGGCGACCCACGCGTTCGCCGACGCGTGCGTCGCGCGGGGGGTCGAGTTCTCGTTCGGGTTCCCGATCGACGCCCGGATCCGCCGGGTCGTGGACGCTGATCCCCGACGACTGCTGGGACCCGGCGATCCAGACCGACGACGACCTGCGTGACGGGGCGTGGGTGTTCGAGGTCACCGGCCTGGTCGACCTGCGCGCCTGGCCGGCCGGGTCCCGGCTGATCCTGCGTAAGGAACGCCCCCACCCCGGCGCCCAGCTGACGTTCACCGACCTCGACGGGCACCGGATCACCGCCGTGCTGACCAACACCCCACCGGGGTCATCCCCGGGCAGGCCGCTGGCCTGGAGCTGCGCCACCGCCAGCACGCCCGCGTCGAGGACCGGATCCGGGAGGCCAAGGCCACCGGCCTGCGCAACCTGCCCTGCCACGACACCGCCCTGAACGCCGCCTGGCTCGAGGTCGTGCTCACCGCCGTCGACCTGGTCACCTGGACCCAGCTGATCGGCTTCGCCGACGCCCCCGTGCTGGCCCGCTGCGAGATCCACGCGTTCCGCTACCGCGTGCTGCACGTCGCCGCTCGGATCACCCGCAGGCGCCCGACGAACCCACCTACGCCTCGACCAGCGCTGGCGCTGGGCGACCCAGATCGCCGAGGGGTTCCACCGAATACGCGCCGCCTTCGCCTGACCGCCCGCGCCACCGCGCCCGACCCGAGGACCCCGCCAAACCCCACCCGGCCCACAGCCGGGCCCGCGCCATGCCCCCACCCCACCCGCCCAACAGAAACCGGCAAATCAGACATCCCCGAACGCTGCCAACCAGCCGCGTGAAAGAGGGAGGCTAACGCGGGGACGACCGGGTACGCGCTGTTGACGATGGCCGCGGCGAACCTGCTGGCTACGCACGGCTCCTCCGAGCAGGTGCAGCTGTTCGTGCGGCCGATGATCGAGGGCCGGTTCTTCGGGACGATGGCGCTCTCGGAGTCCCAGGCGGGCTCCAGCCTGGCTGACATCACGACCCGGGCCGAGCCGCAGGAGGACGGGACCTACCGGCTGTTCGGGCGCAAGATGTGGATCTCCGGCGGCGACCATGAGCTCAGCGAGAACATCGTGCACCTGGTCCTCGCCCGGGTCCCCGGGGCACCGGCCGGGACCCGCGGAATCTCGTTGTTCCTGGTGCCCAAGTACCTCGTCGCCCCGGACGGCACCGTTGGCGAGCACAACGATGTGGTCCTGGCCGGGATCAACCACAAGATGGGCTACCGCGGCACGGTCAACACCGCCCCGGTCCTCGGCGACGGCGCCCACACGCCCGGCGGTCGGCCCGGCGCCGTCGGCTACCTCGTCGGGACTGAGAACCGGGGACTGCCGGTCATGTTCACGATGATGAACGAGGCCCGGATCGGTGTCGGGCTGTGCGCCACCGCGCTGGGCTGCACGGGGTACCTGAAGTCCCTGGCCTACGCCCGCGACCGGCTCCAGGGGCGGCCGGTCGGAGCCGCCCCGGACTCGCCCCCGGTCCCGCTGGTCGAGCACCCGGACATCCGGCGGATGCTGCTGGCACAGAAGTCCTACGCCGAGGGTGCCCTGGCGCTGAACCTCTACTGCTCCCGGCTCGTCGACGACATGGCCTCCCTGGACGACCCCGCAGCGGTGGCTGAGGCGGAGCAGCTGCTGGGCGTCCTGACCCCGATCGCCAAGAGCTGGCCGTCGCAGTGGTGCCTGACCGCCAACGACCTGGCCATCCAGGTGCTGGGCGGGGCCGGGTACACCCGAGACTTCGACCTCGAGCTGCACTACCGGGACAACCGGCTCAACCCGATCCACGAGGGCACCCACGGGATCCAGGCGATGGACCTGCTCGGCCGCAAGGTTCTGCTCGACGGCGGCGCGGGGCTGGGCGTCCTGCTGGGCCGGATGCAGGAGACGGCTAATCGGGCGGATGCGGTGGGCGGGGACGCCGCGGAGCACGCCTCAGCGCTGCGGGCCCTAACCGGCCGGCTCGTTGGGGTGACCGGGTTCCTCGGCGGGCTCGGCGATCCCCGGCTGATCCTCGCCGATGCCACCGCCTACCTCGAGGCCACCGGCCATCTGGTCGTCGCCTGGCTGTGGCTGGAGCAGTGCCTGGCCGCGAACGGCCACGAGGGCGCGTTCTACGACGGAAAGCGGTCGGCGGCGCGCTACTTCTTCACCCGCGAGCTGCCCAAGGTAGGCCCCATGTTGGACCTCCTCGGCTCAGCTGACCGGACGACGGTGGACTTCGACCCACACTGGCTCTGACCGCGGGGATCTGGCGTCAGCTGCCAACGGATCATGGCTCGCCGAAGCCCGACCAGGGCGACCACCGAGAAAGATGCGGCCTTCCGCGTGCCGCAACACGTTGGGGCGGGCATAGCTGCGGGCCAGATGAATCCGAGAGCCTGGTCAGGCGGGCGTCAGGTCGCGGGGGCGGGCACATGCGGGACTGTTGGGTGCCGGCGTCGGGACGACGTCAGGGGCCCGGCCGAGGGATAGCCCGGCCTGCCGCAGTGTGGTGTTGGTGGCCGGGTGACCGCGCGCCACCTTGTGGATTTCGCTTGGGCCGCGGTGGCGGGGCTCGCCGAGCCTGCGGACGGATCGCGCCCGGGCTTAGGTGGTGCCGCGTTCGATGAGGACGTAGTCGTAGGTCAGTCTGGGTCTGACCGGCTGGGTCCCTTTCTGCAGTTCCTCGGCTTGGGCCCATGCTCGCTCGGCGAAGCTGATGTGGTCCAGCTTGATGGTTGTCAGGGGTGGTTGGGTGAAGGGGGCGAATCGTTCGTCGTCGATGCCGATCACGGCGAGGTCGCCGGGGACCGACAGTCCGCAGCGGGCGGCGGCGGCCAGGGTGGCCGCGGCGTAGAGGTCGTTGTAGCACGCGGCGGCTGTGATCGGCTGGGGATCGGTGCGCCACTCGGTGATCACCTCGACCACCTGCTCGACGGTGAGATCGCGGTAGGCGGGAAGCTCGGCGATGCGCGGGTCCGGGAGCGCCAGCTCGTGGGCCGCTCGTTCCACGGCTGCCCGGCGGGGTTTGGCGAAGCCGGCCAGGGATGGGTCCCCGGTGGTCAGGTAGCCGATGCGGGAGTGGCCCCGCGCGACCAGGTGCTCGATCTGGCGCATCGATACCACGTCCGGGAAGCCAGGATCGAGGTCCGTGCCGCGGCCGGCCTCCAGGAAGGGGACGCGGGTGGCTGTCAGCTGTTGGGCCTCCTGCGGGTCGAGCGGGTCCAGCGCGATCGCCACGCAGGGCTCGAGGTGGGTGAGCGTGACTGCGAGGTCGTCGGGGCTCTTCCGGCGCCACAGCACCAGGGACTTCCCCGATTCCGCTGCCAGGTCGGTGAGGGTGTCGAGCAGGAGCCAGAGCCCGGAGCCGGAGGGGATGCTGGTGATCAGCAGGACCAGGTTGGAGCGGCCGGCCTGCAGGGCCCGCGCGGCAGCGTTCGGCGTGTACGCCAGTTCGTGGGCCGCGTTGAGCACCCTGCGCCTGGTCGCCTCCGGGATCGACTGGTCGGTCCGTGCGTTGAGCACATAGCTGACGGTGGCCTGCGAGACGCCGGCACGGCGGGCGACATCGCCGCTGGTTGGCCTGCGTGCCTGGGCCATCGGATCGCCTCCTGTGTGGATTCCTCCCCATCGTAGGGCCGCCCTGGCTAGCGTCGGTCTTCATCCACGTGGCAGTGGCCGACCTCGTCAGGCTGCCGCGCAGCGACCGTGACCGCGGTGGCCAAGGGCGTTGCGGACCCGGCCCAGGACGAGGCCCGGTCATGCGTGCGGGGCTCGCAGGATTGGCCCCGCACCGTGTGCACTTGCTTCCCGGGGTGCATGTGTGGGATTCTACTTATGCGCATCAGTAATGTCATCCAGAGGAGACCAGATGAGCCAGTCACCGTCCACCGCGACCCCGTTCCCGCCCAGCTTCCTGTGGGGTGGGGCGACGGCCGCCAACCAGTTGGAGGGCGCCTACGCCGAGGGCGGCAAGGGGCTGTCGGTGCAGGACGTGATGCCCACCGGCGGGCTGGGCCCGCGGACGGCCGAGCCCACGCCGGAGAACTTGAAGCTCGAGGGCATCGACCACTATCACCGCTACGCCGAGGACATCGCGCTGTTCGCCGAGATGGGCTTCTCGGTGTACCGGTTCTCGATCGCGTGGTCGCGCATCTTCCCGAACGGTGACGACGCGGAGCCCAACGAGGAGGGGCTGGCCTTCTACGACCGGTTGCTCGACGAGCTGGAGAGGCACGGCATCGAGCCGTTGGTCACGATCAACCACTTCGAGTACCCGCTGCACCTGGCCGAGGCCTACAACGGGTGGACCTCCCGGGAGCTGATCGGCCTGTTCGAGCGCTATGCGCGGACCCTGTTCGAGCGCTACGGCCACCGGGTGAAGTACTGGCTGCCGTTCAACGAGATCAACTCGGTGCTGCACCGGCCGTTCCAGTCCGGGGCGATCAACACCCCGGCCGACCAGCTGACTCCGTCCGACCTCTACCAGGCGGTGCACCACCAGCTGGTGGCCTCGGCGCTGGTCACCAAGCTGGCCCACGAGATGCTCCCCGAGGCCAGGATCGGCTCCATGCTGCTGGCCATGCCCACCTACCCACTCACCCCGGACCCCGAGGACGTGTGGGCCGCCATGCAGACCGACCGCGCCAACCTGATGTTCGGAGACGTCCTGGCGCGCGGCTACTACCCCGGCTACGCGCTGAGGTTCTTCGCCGACCACGGCATCACCCTCGACATCACCGACGCAGGATCGGGAGATCCTGACAAACACCGTCGACTTCGTGTCGTTCTCGTACTACATGAGCATCTGCGAGACCGCTGATCCGGCCAAGCGGGTCACGGGCCAGGGCAACATCCAGGGCGGCAACCCCAACCCCATGCTCAAGGCCTCCGACTGGGGCTGGCAGATCGACCCGGTCGGCCTGCGGATCGTGCTCAACCAGTACTGGGACCGGTGGGGCAAGCCGCTGTTCATCGTCGAGAACGGGCTCGGCGCCCACGACGAGCTGGTCGAGGTCGACGGCCGGCTGACCGTCATCGACGACTACCGGATCGCCTACCTGAACGACCACCTCATCCAGGCCGGCGAGGCGATCAAGGACGGCGTCGAGCTGTGGGGCTACACCATGTGGGGACCCATCGACCTCATCGCCGCATCGACTGCCCAGATGAGCAAGCGCTACGGGTTCATCTACGTCGACCGCAACGACGACGGCACCGGAACCCTGAACCGCTACAAGAAGAAGTCCTTCGACTGGTTCACACAGGTCACCGCCACCAACGGCGCCAGCCTCACCAAGTAGCGCTCCACGTGCGTCAGGCCATCACAGGCATGGCCGGCGCGAGCGATTCGAGCCCTGGACCCGGCCAGGGGCCGCGGTGTCCACGCCCATCGCGGGCAGCCACGCGATACCTCCGGCTCCGCCGGCCGGGCTCAGGGCGCGAACGGGGCGGCGGCGGCGTCACAGACCACGACCTGGTCGGGCGTGCGGACCCGACCCGCCGGGATACCCGGGTCACCTGCCTCGCAGCAGCGCGAGTGGTCGGCGCTTGCTGGCCCCCGCGACCAACCACAGCGCACGGCGGGCCCGATCCAGGACGGGGAAGGTCAGTGTCATACGTCGGTGCCCGCGATACGTCCCAGTGATCGCCACGTCCCGATCGACGACGTCCAGCACCGGATCGCCGGGCACCAGCGACGCGGTGTGCCCGTCATCCCCGACCCCCAGGTGCACGAGGTCAAAACACGCAGGCAACCCCGCGGCGTACTCCAGCGCGGCAACATACAGGTCCGGCGACTCCACCGGCATCGGTCGCACGTGCGCGTGGCCCGGCAGCGCAGCCATGAGGCTGGTCAGGTTGCGGGCGGGATCTCCGCCGGGCGCGATCCGCTCATCGACCTGGTAGACCACAACGTGGTCCCAGGCCACCTCGAACTGGCCAAGCGCAGCCAGCATGAGCGCCGGGGTGCTGCCCCCGCTGACGGCCAGTCGAATCGGCCGCGCTCGGCGATGGCGACCCGGGCCGAATCGGCGAGCAGCACTGCTGCAGCGTATGCCGCCTCCTCAGGACCTGGCCGGACGATCCACTCCACCATGGGTCGACGGTACGCCGAGGTCCTCGCCAATCACCACGCAAGCCCGGCGAAGACCCAACACCGACCACCGCGGTCGCCCATGATCCGCGCAGCGCGCCCAGATGGAAGCGGAACCGAACGGCGATCAGAGACAAGGTCCGATGAAAGCGCCATCGGGCCTTGGATGAGTTGCCGCAGACCGGGCTGGCGCTCCTGGAGGTTAAGTCCGGACCTGCGTCCTTCCGCCGCCTGTGGACGCACCCTGAATGAGTGTTTCGGGCAGCAGCGGATGCCGTCGTGGCCTCGCGATCGACCCTGCCGTAGCGGCGAGGCAGGGCTTCAGATCGCGACCCTGGCGTGCTGGTGCAACCTGTGAGGCATCGGATCGCGTAGGAATGGGTGCCGGGACGATGACGAGAGGCGGGGGCCGCGTGGGTGGTCAGCGGGACGACGACTTCCGCGGCTGGGCGGTGGCCAACCGGGTGCGCCTTCGCCAGGCCGCGTTCCTGATGTGCGGTGACTGGTTCCTGGCCGATGACCTCGTGCAGGACACTCTGATCCGGATGTACGACGCGTGGCCCCGTGTCCGGGGCGCGGCTGACCTGACCCGCTACTCCCGTCGGGTGCTGGTCAACCGCTACCTGGATCATCGTCGCCGCCCCTCCCGCCGCGAGCAGCCCACCGACAGCCTCCCCGAGCACGCCGGCGCGCCGGACGACGACAGCGGGTACCGGGACCGGTTGGTCGCGGCCCTGCGCATGGTCCCACCGCGGCAGCGCGCAGTGCTGGTGATGCGGTTCTTCGAGGACATGCCGGTCGCGCAGACCGCCGAGATCCTGGCCGTGAGCAACGGCACCGTGAAGTCGCAGACCGCTCGCGGACTGGCGACCCTTCGCGACGCCCTGGCCGAGCAGGGCATGACCGATGCCTTCGACCTGCAGGAGCAGCCATGAACACCACGGGCGACCTGAACGAGTTCTTCGACGCAGTCCTGGCCAATCCGGGCTCTGACACCATCGATGTGGACGCCGCGATCCGATCGGGCCGGCGCCGGCGGCGCCGGCGCACCACCGCAACGCTGCTGTCCGTGGTCGGCAGCGTCGCAGCACTCGGGTGGCTGGTTGCCAGCGCCCTGGACCACCCCGCCTTGGACTCGGGCCCCGCCACGGTGTCGGGCGTGGCAACTGACGGCGCCACCACCCCGACGTGGGTGAACGTGACCGAGCCCTCCCAGATGTTCGGCTATTGGTGGGCCACCGAGCTCAACGGTCAGGATGTGCATGCCGATCGCGCCCGGGGCGAGCCGTTGTCGGTCTGGTTCGGCGCCGATCCAGCAAGTGGGGAACTGTGGTGGACCGCGCCGGATGGCTGCAACCAGCACGGCGGGCAGTTCCGCGTCTCCGACGGGCGACTGGCCGTCGAGGGCGGGAACGTGACCCTTGTGGGGTGCATCGGAGGTGGTACCCGGCTCGACAACCCGGACACCGTGCGCGGCGCCGACCAGGCCCGTCTATTCGAGGCCACCCCAACCACGCCGGCCCAACTGGAACTGCTAGCCGACGGGCAGGTCATCGCCCGCTACGTCACCGTCCCGGACGCTGACGCCCAACGGAAAGGCGGGACGGTACTGACTGGCGGCCGGCCCGTCAGCAGCGGTCCGCAGCCGGATCCGAACACCACCGGCCAGTTGACCGTGGGTCCCGACGAGTGTCTCCGGATCGACAACCGCACGGCGGTCTTTCCCACCGGAACGAGCTGGTCATGGTCGCTGGGCCTGCTTATCCTGCCCGACGGAACCACCGCCCAGCCCGGCCAGACCATCCTCGGCAGCGCAACCTCAATGCCTACCGACGCGGCTCGGACCCACGTGGCAGACCCCACGACCTTGGACGCGTGCACCTGGACCGGCCAGGCTCAGGTGTTCACGGAGGGGGCCGTGCTCACCGTCAGCGACTGACCACCAGACCCGAGCACAACCGCGACCCAGACCACTCACACGGATGACCCCGGCGGCGGCGGATCACGAGCCCACTGCCCGGGGAATCCACCCACTTCATCGCCGCCACCTGCGCCTCCGAGCGACCGCGGCCCCATCCCCGAACGCAGACCCACGGCAAGCCCCACAACGCCCACCACAACGTGAGTCACATCGCCGCGAGTTGGGCGGCTTCGGGACGTTGATCGAGCACGTCTGGTCAGCATCCGGCCTGAAAGGTGTAGTCGCGGCGAATCATCGCGTTGGTGCGAGTGAATCCAAGGCGGTGGTAGAACGGCACGACATCGTCGTCACAGGCGGCGTCGATCATGTAGCACGGTGCGAGCTCGTCGATGAGTGCCGTGATGAGGCGTGTCCCGATCCCGTACCCACGATGGGAGGGAAGGACCTCGAGCAGCGGAATGTAGGCGCACAGGATCCCATCGCCGACCGCGGTGGCGAAGCCGACCACCTCGTCACCGTCGAGGGCGACTGCGACTGCGAGGCTTGCGTGAAGGAGTTCCAGATGGCGATCCGGGGCAGGGTGGGAGGGCCAGCCTTCCCAGAAGCCGCCCTCGAGCTGGGACGCGGTGATGCCATCCAGCCTCGTTGAGATCCTGATCGCCATCGCGACAGCCTAGGTGCCGTCCTTTCTCGGCCGCCCACCGCGGGGATGCGCATGGCGCATCAAGCACCTGGAGCATCGGCTTCACGGGCGACGGGGTGGTCATCCCAGCGGGCCCCACATCGCCGCGAGCTGGGCGCCTTCCTCCGTGCCGATGCGGCTAGGGACGGCGAGGGTGGGCGTGGATCATGACCGTCTGGTGGCAAGGAGGAATCCGAGCATGAGGTTCGCGGTGGTCGATGAGGTGCTGGTTCGCCCATGTCCCCACTCGGGGTAGATGTGTGCTCGTCCGTCCTGGACCCCGGCGGCGGTCTGTTCGAACAGGTCGCGGGTGTAGAAGACGTCCTTGGCTCCGCCGATGACAAGGGTGGGTGCGGTGATCTGGTGTAGTTGGTCACCGACGTCGAAGACGTCCTCCGCATCAACGGTCACCAGCAGGTCGCTGGAATCCGCCGGCGCCATCGACCTGCCCATGATCCTGGCCACGGGCCGCAGCGGGCCCTGCACGGCCGGCGGCATCATGGCGGACACCATCTGCGTGAACCCGGCCGCGGGGTCGCCGGCACGAGTCAGCCGCGCCAGCTCCTGCTGGATGCGTCTGCCCTGTGGGCCGAGCCGGTAGGCCGAGGCGACCACGACCAGGGACCGGACCAGGTCGGGGCGATCCACCGACAGCTGCAGCGCCACCGACCCGCCGGTACTGGTGCCGGTCAGGAACACCGGCCCGCCGAGGTCGTCCTCGATGGCCGTGGCCAGGTACCCGGCGATGTCGGACATCGACTCCCCGGGGCGCAGTCCCGGCTTGCGGTTGACCAGGTACACCCGGAACTCCCCGCTCAACCGCATCATCATCGGCAAGGTCATCCGGCGCTCCATCCCCGTGGGCACCTCATGCGTCGGTGTCAGCCCCTGGACCATGACCAGCGGCGGCCCGTCGCCCACCGCCAGATACGGGACCATGTTCCCCAGCAGCCCAGTCTCGAGATCCGGCATGTCCCACCATCCCTCCAAGCCCATCCGCGCCGACGGAGGGCTGCATCCGCACTCCACAGCGCACGCCGAAGGCACGTCTCCGGCTGCCCGCAGTCCCAGCCTCCCCACGGACGAGGCTCTCCGAAAGTGCCGAACGACCCCCAACATCCAACCGCTCGAGGGGACGCTTGCGCCGGCGCCGCCGGAGGATCCGTCCGCAATCACAAGCCTCGTCACGACCAGAACCCGGCTGCCGCCGGTCGACGCGTCACGGCGGGACCGTCCTCGCGGGGTTCGATCCGAAGTGCCCCCTTTCGCCGCGTACCGTCCCCGCTCGTCGGCGCTGCGTCATTGCGCGCCCCCTGTCGTCCTACTCGCGGCGGAGCGGACGCTGCAGGAGGGATTAGGGTCAGGGCCATTCGCTCAACAGCCCGTGTGCGGGGGAGAAGGACCCACGTGACCAGAATCAACGAGTTCGGCCAGCCCATTGGCGACATCGTGCCTGGTTGGACAGGCGGCCTGCCGCCGAGCGTCTCGGTGATCCCGGGACGGTACTGCACACTCGAGCGACTCGACCCCGCTCGGCATGCCGAGGACCTGTACACCGCGTTCGCTTCTGCGCCCGACGACCGCGCTTGGACCTACCTGTTCGTCGGCCCGTTCGCCGCATCCGACGCCTACCTTGAGTGGGCAGTGGGCGCCGCCAGGAGCGACGACCCCCGGCACTACGCCGTCGTCGACCACGCCACCGGCTGCGCGCTAGGGACTCTCGCGCTCATGCGCCATGACCCGGCCAACGGCTCGATCGAGGTCGGCTCCATCGTCCTATCTCCGGCACTGCAGCGCACAGCAGCAGCCACGGAAGCGCAGTTCCTCCTCATGCGCTACGTCTTCGAGGAGTTGGGATACCGCCGCTACGAATGGAAGTGCGACAGTCTCAACGAGCCGTCACGGAAGGCCGCCAAGCGCCTGGGCTTCACCTACGAAGGCACCTTCCGCCAGGCGATCGTCTACAAAGGGCGCAACCGCGACACAGCCTGGTTCGCAATGACTGACCACGAGTGGCCAGCCGTTCGTACCGCCCTCGAAACCTGGCTCGAACCCACCAACTTCGATGCGCGACGACAGCAGCGCACGCCCCTTCGAGTCCCTGGCCAGCCACAACTCCCTCGCCACGAGCGAGTGCTCTGACGGGATTGGCGACGACTGCGACGAGTTGTATCTCCCGGCTGAGTGCCGTCCCGGTCGCGGCAGTCACACTGCTGCCTGTCGGGCAGCGCCGCCTTGGGGGGACGCGCAGGGGTGAGTTCGCGGTGTGCGTCCTTCCGCCGCGAGTCGACCACCCGGCGTCCGCTCAGCTTGGGCGGCGAGTGGCGATGACTGGTCAGTGCGTGGGTTGCTCTGCAGGTACGCCCTTGATGAGGAGCCATAGCGCGAGGCTGACCTCGGCGATGAAGCCGATCGCCCACGAGGGGTAGCTGATTGCGGGGTACCCGGGTGCGAGGAGTGCCTGGAGGAACCAGACGAGGACCGCGACGCCGTCCAGGAGGAGCAGCCAGCCGAGGAATCGGGGGAGGAACCCCGAGCGCAGGACGAGCCAGCCCAGGGGGAACAGCCATGCGGAGAAGAACACCTGGGCCATGATGAAGCTGGTCTGGTGGGTGGTGACCGACAGCATCGCCAGGGCGTCGAGTTGCGGGCCGGTGAGTCCCACGGCGTCGCTCTGCGCGAGAACCGCGAGCAGGGGCAGGTAGCTCGCGCACTGCACCGCCACCCCGATCGCGTTGAGTATGAGCAAGAGCAGGGCAAGCGGTTCGTTGACTGGGCGCAGAAGCACGTAGAGCGCCCATGCGGTCAGGACGAACAGCAGCGCTGAGCTGATCGCTGCGACCAGCCCCGCCCGGAACAACACCTCGTCACCGGTGATGGTCGCGCGTAGCGTGTCCGCGTCGCTGAGCCCGATTTGCCCGAGTTGGCTGGCGAGTACGTTGGCCAGGACGTAGGCCAGGTACAGGCCGCCCGCCCAGCGAGCGACCGCGGTCCGTGGCCATGCCGTCCCGATCACGGCAGCCCCCCTCGTTCGGTCACCTGTGAGTGAGGATCTGCTCTGGTCTGCTCTGCCCGGGTGACCAGCCCGACCGCCAGCCCGAGGGCGAGGAGGCGGATCACGTTGAAAAGGGTTGCCACGAGCAACCAGTGGCCGGGGTCGGACACTCCCGATCGCAGCTTCGAGGGCAGCTCGACGACCACGGTGAGAAGGATGAGGGCGGCTGCGCTGAGCCACAGGGCCCGGCTCAGCAGGCCGCTGCCGGGGACCCGCTCCGGGTATCGCACGAGCACCAGAGCCACGACGCCGGCGATGAGCAGCCCACCGACTGCCGCCTCCACGAGCATCGGCACATAGGCAATCGACAATGCGGACCGGTACGTCGCGGCGATCGGGGTCACCGAGATGACGAGGTTGGCCGACCAGAACGCGACCGCTCCGGCTATAGCGGGTCTCCGCCAGCCGATGCGGGGCGACCCTGCGGGCATCGCACTCCGGGAACCGGACGAGGGGACCTCGACGACATCCATCATCACTCCCACGGGCCAGACCCACGATCCAACCCGACTTCATCATCCCGCCGAACGGGCCCGATAGCGAGGTGGCTGCAACACCTCACGCACCGATAGTGCGGGCGCTGGTGCGTCACAGCGCCGCGAGTGGGCGCGCAGAAGGCTTCGGGGATCTGTGCAGTCGACTTCGAGCGCTGGCACCCAGCCAGGCAGCAACGCCGAGTAGGGGTCTCGTGCGGCGTGGGCGGCACAGTCACTGTGAGGGTTGACTCCACCGGCACCATCGGCAACGGCAACCCACCCGGGCGTTTCCTGCTCGGGTCGTTCGACGATGTTGATCCCGGCGGCCCGGGGGCGGGGGCTGTGGCTCATCACGTCAGGTTGACTGGGCTGTGGAGTGGGTGCTGCCCCCGCGGTCGTCGATCACGCCTACGAGGCCGGCCAGCCGATACATGGCGTCCTCGTGCTCGAGAGCGGCGGTGCTGACGTCGCCCATGCTGCTGCGTTCCTCTGTGTCCGCGGCGGGGCCGTGAATGGCGCGGACGGCGTCGTAGCACTCGCGCACGATGTTGTAGATGGTTGAGGACCGCAGCTCGGGGGTCGGCTGCGCGTGGATCAGGGTGCGCAACTCGGCCCGGAACGCGGTCGGCAACTCCGTGGGTGGCGGGCCGGGAGGGGTCGTCATGGGGTGGAGCCTTTCTGGGTGTGGCGGTGCTGTGGGTTTCGGCGGTTCGGGGCGGTCGGGTCGCTCGCGCTCACGTGAGGTAGGGGGGCAGGGGTGGGTGGCCGGGGAAGTGGGTGAACCAGTCCTGGACGCGCATGGAAGCCATGCCGGGTGGGCCGAAGTCCGGGTCGTCCTCGAATCCGTCGAGGGCGGGGTCGTAGAGGTATTCGTGGTCGATGTCCTCGAGCAGTAGTTCGGCCAGGGTGTCTGGCCAGTCGGGGGGCAGAGTGAGCCCGGCGAGGTCGGCGACAGCGGTGGCTTGGTTGAGCAGTAGCCGGACGCCGAGTTCCTGTGCCACGCAGCTCGGGGGAGTCCATTGGGCGGCGGTCAGCCGGGCGGACAGGTCGAGGAAGGCCACCATTATGTGGAATCAGATTTGTCAAGCCCTCAGTTGGTGTGGCGCTGCGTGACTTCGACGATGGGGAGCAGAGTCACGGTTGGTGGCAGCCCGATCTGGTGTGGAGTGGGTCCGGCGGGCGTCGGGACGTCTGCGAGCCGGGTGAGGAGTGCGTCCACGGCGCTATGGCCGTCGTCGACCGCTGCGCGTTCGTCGTCGGTGAGGGGGATGGTGGCGAGCATCTTCTGCAGGTTGTCTTTGGCCTCGAGCAGCTGTGCTTTGGTGGAGCCTTTGGGAGTGTAGAAGTCGCAACGGGCGCAGGCCATCCGGTGCTGGCACTGCTCGAAGAAGCTGTAGCTGCAGTAGCCGTGCCCGAGGTCGTAGTGCTGCCAGGGCTGACCGTCAGCGGGTGCGCCGGCGGCGACGGTGTCACGGTCGATCAGGACCTCGATGGTGCGGATGTTGCGGGCGAAGTAGCCGGCTTCGGTGTAGGCCTTGGATAGCGTGTTCGGGCTGATCTTCGCGTAGTGCTGGGTGCTCATCGGGGAGCGATGTCCGAGCCAGGCTTGCAGCTCGAACAGTGTCATCGGTTCCTTGGCGTTGTAGAGCTGGCTGGCGATCGTCGAGCGCGCCCGGTGGCTGGTGATGTTGCCGCGGACATCGCTGGTGGGGACACCTGCCTTGGCGCAGAGCGAGGGGATCAGGGAGCGGTTGATGTAGTTCTTGGCAACCGGGTGTGCGCGGACGGAGAACAGCAGGTCGACCTGCTCACTTGTTTTGCGATCCAGATGCGTGGGCTGTTCGGGGCGCAGCAGCTGCCAGGCCTCGATGGCTTGGCCGACGAGCGGATCGACCGGCTTGGTGAAGGCGGTGCCGGTCTTGTGGACGGGGACGTCGAGTAGGCAGACGGCGTCGTGGGCAAGGACCTCCGTGGAGTCGGCGGGAATGGGGTGTCCGTCGTGTTGCCAGCGGATGCAGCCGACTCGCAGGCGGGAGATCTCGTCGCTGCGCAGGCCGGAGAACAGCCACGTGACCGCGAGCGCTCGGATGAGTGGCAGCGGGTAGTAGCTGCCGGCTGAGGTGCCGGGCAGGTCGTGGGCTTGAAGTTGTAGGCCGGCCCACATCAGCTTGGCCCAGACATCGTCGGAGATGATCCGCGGGTCGGTCCCGATCAGTGCGGCGACGCTGCGGGGAACCGCGAGTGCCCGGGTCGGGTCGAAGTGCCGTGGGATCCACTCCCACTCCTGGCAGTCGCGGAAGAAGGTGCGGCTGGCCATCAGGATGTGGGCCTTGGTGCGTGGCGCAATCGGTTCTCCGGCGCGTGCGTTGAGGTGATCACGGCGCTGGGTGTAGTCACCGATGGCCATCCGGTCGATCGCGGCGACCCAGGCCGCGCAGGTGGACCTTGTCCACTGGCCCGGTTCGCTGATGTCGGGGTGCTCGACGGCCAGCCACCGTCCGGCCTTGGCCATCATGGTTCGGATGAGGGCGCGGACTTTGGGGGTGAGGGTCGAGGTGTCGTACCAGCGCTGGACCCAGGCAGCCCAGGTCGGATGCGTGCCGATGATGCCGGGCGAGTGGTTGTAGCCCGGCCGGACTGGGACGTCGCAGTGGCCGAGGTCGGCGACCACGCGCTGAAGCGCGTGCAGCGTGGCCGGGTGACGTCCTGACGTCGCGGGATGGGCGTTCAGCGCGGCGAAAGCCGCGGTGCTGAGGTCCTGCAGGCGGGGACTGCGGTTGATGAGCAGCGCCTGGCTGAGGATGCCGGGCAGCCGGTAACGGCCTTCGTCCCTGGTCTGGCTGAGGTAGCCCCACCGCTGCATCACCGTGCTGGCCTGGCTCATGGTCTCCTCGATGGGCTCGGTGCCGAAGACCAGGTTGGCCAGGTGTAGACGGTTGAAGTTTCCGAGGTGCTGGTACTCGCTGAACTCACCAAGCAGGTAGCCCAGTGCCATCACGAATGGACGCACCATCTTCTCGGTTGACAGCGGCTGGGCGGCCAGGAACGCCTGGCTGGACGGGCCGCAGACTGTGGCCCAGTCCCAGGCTGACCAGCCCCAGTAGGCCCGGTCCGCGGTGGCGCAGTGCGCCAGGACGACGGCAGCCGCGTGGGCACCTGCGCGCCGGTAGCGGACGTCGTCGACGTGGTGCAGGACTGCGCGGGCCGCGTCCAGCGGCTCGACCAACCGGGCCAGTGCTGTCCAGTTTCCGGCGGTTCGGCGAGGGATGCCGCGGGCACGGTTGCGTCGCATTTCCAACGGGCTCAGCGCGTGCAACGCCTCAGCTTCCTCCACGCGCAGCTCGGGACCGCGGTCGAACTCCGCGAGCGGCAGGTGCCACCGGATCGCAATGGAGTCGGCGGTGATGCCGGAGTGTGCGGCGGGCAGCCCGGTCATGCCTGGCTCGCGGGGATCTCGGTGAGCATGCTGACGCGCTGGGCGTGCAGGTGTGTCATCGAACGGTTCAGCTGGGTGGACAGCTCCCTGCCGGACAGGTGGATGTAGCCCATGGTCGTCTCCGTCGACTGATGCCCGGCGAACGTCGCGATCGTGTGCAGCTCCCAGCCCATCCGGGCCAGGTCGGTCAGACACAGATGCCGAGTGGTGTGGGTCGAGAACCGTGGCACCTCAGCGGCCAGCGCAACCCGGCGTACGACCTTCGACCAGGTCCACAAGGTCAGCGGTTCGCCGTAGTTGCGCCGCGATTCCGACAAGAACAACGGACCCCTGGCTCGACTGAGCGTGCCCCGGTGTCGCAGGTAGTCCGCGAGCAGCACCCCGGTGGAGGCGGAGTAGGGAACGACCCGTTCGCGGCGGGTCTTGGTCGTCTCGGCCCGGACCCGCAGAGTGCGGTGCGCCGGGTCGAAGTCGTCGGTGCGCAGCGAGCACAGCTCCTCACGCCGCAACGCCGAGTCATAGGCCAGCGCGAGCATCAGCCGGTTGCGGATCGGCTCCAGGCGGAACACCTCGAGCACCTGCAGCCACTCGCTGTCGACCGGGATCCACGGCAACTTGACCATCCGTGCGACCAGCGGCCGGGAGCCCGAGCCGAAGTGCCGGCCAGGGGTGTAGCGGCCGCGGCCGACTGGATTGGAGTCCCGCACGCCTTCCTCGATCAAGAAGTCGTAGAACAGTCGGACTGACACCAGCCGCTGCTGCAACGTCGCGTTCGACAGACCAGCCCCAGAGTCCAACGCCACGACGTTGCCGCCTCGGCGATGCGGCCGGGTCGCCAACTCCCGCACGAACAACGCAACCTGAGAGCGGTTCGCCGTGAGGGGGTCGACACCGTCGCGCTCACAGACCAGCAAGTACTCCGCGAGCGCGCGAGCGTAGGCGTCGATGGTGCGCGGGGCACGGCCCAGATCGGTCCAGATCGTCAGCCACTCCGCGGCTCGCTCGTGCCGACCCAGAACGGGCCACTTCTCCTCGATGTTCACGTGTAATGGGGCCTCTCAGCTCGTGGGCGAGGTGACGGTCAGTGATGATCCAACCTGCCATCTGATTCCACGTAACTAATACATAGACGAACCCAGCCCAGGTCCGCACGTAGGTGAAGTCCATCACCCACGTGCGGTTCGGGGCGCACGCGGTGAAGTCCCGGTTGAGCAGGTCCCCAGCCCGGCGCCCGTCCTTGCCGGGGATCGTGGTCCGCACCCCCTTGACCCGGCGGATCCCGCTCAGCCCCAGGGCGCGCATCGCCCGATCCACGCTGCCAGCCGAGGCCTCCGGCAACGACCGGCGGACCAGAGCGGTCATCTTGCGCCGCCCATACAAGCCCTCCGGGGTCAACCGGCGCCGGCCCTGCTCATCGACCCTCCAGGCCAGGTCGCGGACGTGATCGGTGACAATCGCGTCGGTGACCGTGCGCTCGGCCACGACCCGGCCGGGTCGCTTCCAGGATCGGTAGGTCCGCGCGGCGACCTGGCAACCCTGCTCACGCAGGACCCGACAGATCGACTCGACCGCGTGGCCCTCGCTGCGCATGGTGTCGATGAACCCCATGATCAGCGGTTGCGGGGGTCGAGTTCCCCCGCGAAGAAAGACGTCGCCGCCCGCAGAATCGCCACGTCCTCCCGCAGTCGGCGGTTCTCGGCCTTCAGCTTCTTGATCTCCTCGGACTCCTCGGAGGACACCCCGGGCCGCAGCCCGGCATCGACCTCGGCCTGGCGCACCCAGCGGCGCACCGACTCATGACCCACCCCCAGCTGGCGGGCCACGGCAGCACACGCCGCGGTCAGCGACGGGTACTCCTGCTGATGCTCGGTCACCAGCCTCACGGCACGGGCCTTGAGCTCCTCATCAATCTTCTTCGGCATGAACAGCATCCTTCCAACTCAGAAAGATGCGGCATCAAACCTGGGGCGCTTCACCGGCTGCTGGACTCCGCACGCGACCGAACCACCACCCGAGCCCAAGCCTGACGCCCCCAGTTCGCGATCAAAACACGTGAGGCACGCGCTCACCCTTCGCGATCAACTTGACATGAGGCAAGACGATCCGCGCCACCGCATCGACCCGGTCGCGCGGGACCATCGGCCGTACCCCGCACCGGGCCGGCCGGGTACCGTCAACGGCGCGGTGTCGAGGGTCGGCACCGACGACGAGGAGCAAGCATGACCCTCATCAAGGACGCAGCCGCCCAGTTCCTGGCCCACCAGCGGATCGCCGTGACCGGGGTCTCGGCCAACCCGCAGGGCACGGCAGCAATGCCGTCTACACCCGCCTGCGCGAGCGCGGCTATCAGGTCTTCGCGGTCAACCCGAACTCGCCCACCGCTGAGGGCGACGCCACCTACGCGAACCTCACTGCCATCCCCGGTGGCGTCGAGGCCGTCGTGATCGGCACGCGCCCGGACCACGCCGAGGGCACCATGCGCGAGGTCATCGACCTGGGCATCGGCGCGGTGTGGATGCACCGGGCATTCGGAGCAGGCAGCGTCTCCCCCGAAGCCACCGAGCTCGGCCGTGCCCACGGGGTCACGGTCATCGACGGTGGCTGCCCGCTCATGTTCGGCCCCACCTCCGACGGCTTCCACCGGCTCATGTGTGGCGCGCTGAAGATGACCGGCAAGGTCCCCAAGAAGGTCTGAAGCCCCGACTGCGAGTCCTGCTCACCGTCGCAGCCGCGCATTGGTCGGATTCGGACAGCGGCCGGCCGCCCGCGGACACACGTGTCCGGATCAGCACATTGGGTGGCCGTCAAGCCAGCCGCGACGCGACACCCCACACCGCGAACGCGAGCACCACAGCCCCCAGCATCCGCCGGAACGGGTTCACCCCGCGCAGCAGCTCGTCCGCGGCCCACCACGCCAGGGCGCCGGTACCGACCCAGTACAGGATCGAGCCCCACGTGCCCACAGCGCCCGTGGCCCAGGCCAGGACTCGCGCCACCACGAAGATGATGATCGGCGGGTTCGGGAACTGCCCGAGCACGTACCGCCCGGTCTCCCGGTCCACGAACAACCAGTCCGCCGCGCGCCTGGGCACGCCCCGGTCATCAGCCACTTCGGTTCGCCCCGCGCTTCTCGCGCACCCGCACGTTGATCCGGATCGGCGTGCCGTCGAAGCCGAACTCCTCACGCAGGCGCCGCTCCAGGAACCGTCGGTAGCCGGCCTCCAGGAAACCGGTGGTGAACAGCACGAACGTCGGCGGCCGCGTCGAGGCCTGGGTGGCGAACAGGATCCGGGGCTGCCTGCCCCCGCGCACCGGGGGCGGATGTGGCCGCCACCATCTCCTTGAGGAACTTGTTCAGCCGCCCCGTGGACACCCTGGTCTCCCAGCCGGCCAGCGCGGCGTCGATCGCCGGCACCAGCTTGTCCACGGACCGCCCGGTCAGCGCCGAGATGTTGACCCGCGGCGCCCACGGCACCGGCGCCAGGTCACGCTCGATCTCCCGCTCGAGGTAGCGCCGGCGCTCCTCGTCGACCAGATCCCACTTGTTGAACGCCAGCACCAGCGCGCGACCGGACTCGACGACCATCGAGATGATCCGCAGGTCCTGCTCGGTCATCGGCTCGACCGCCGTCGATCAGCACGACCGCGACCTCGGCCGTCTCCAGCGCCGCCTGTGTGCGCAGCGAGGCGTAGTACTCGTGACCGCTGGCCACGCGCACCTCGCGGCGAAGCCCGGCGGTGTCGACGAACAGGAACTGCCGGTCGCCCAGCTCGACGACCTCGTCGACCGGATCGACCGTCGTGCCCGCCACGTCGTCGACCACCGATCGCTCCTGACCGGCCAGCTTGTTCAGCAGCGACGTCTTGCCGACGTTCGGCTTGCCGACCAGCGCGACCCGGCGCGGCCCTCCGTCGCGCGAGCGTCCGCTGCCCTCCTCGGGCAGGACCGCGAGCACGGCGTCGAGCAGGTCACCGCTGCCGCGGCCGTGCAGCGCGGACACCGCGTACGGCTCGCCCAGGCCCAGTGACCACAGCATCGCGGCGTCCGCCTCCGCTCGAGCATCGTCGACCTTGTTGGCAGCCAGCACCACCGGCTTGCCCGCGCGGCGCAGGACCTTGACGACCGCCTCGTCGGAGTCGGTGGCACCGACGGTCGCGTCCACCACCAGGACCACGGCGTCGGACTGGCGCCACCGCCACCTCCGCCTGCGCGGCGATCTGGGCAGCCAGCCCGCGGGCGTCCGGGTCCCAGCCGCCGGTGTCGAGCACGCACGAATCGGCGCCCGGACCACTCCGCCTCGTAGGAGACCCGGTCACGCGTCACGCCGGGCACGTCCTGCACGACCGCCTCGCGCCGGCCGAGGATCCGGTTGACCAGCGTCGACTTGCCGACGTTCGGCCGGCCGACGATGGCCACCACGGGCAGCGCCTGTCCGGAGGCCTCGGCCAGGTCGTCGGCGTCCAGGTCGACGCCGAACTCCGCAGCAGCGGCGGCCAGCGCAGCGCGCTCCGCAGCCTCGTCGTACTCCCACGCGTCGTCATCGACCTCGAAGGTGCCGTCGCCCGCGGCCGGGTCGACCTCGTCGAGGGACACCCAGCCCGAGGGATCGGGTTCGGGCGCGCTCGGGCGGGGCTCGGCGGGGTCGTGGATCGGCGTGTCAGTCACGTCGCAAGGGTAGTCGCCCGCACGGCGATGTCCGACTACTCGCAGGCGGAGCGCACCACCCCGACGACCACGTCGATCACCTCGTCGAGGGTCAGGTACGTGCCGTCCACGTGCACCGCACCGTCGGCCGCACGCAACGGGGACACCGCCCGGCCGGAGTCGATCGCGTCCCGCGCAGCCAGGGAAGCGGCCGTGGCGGCCAGGTCGCCGGCGGCCGACTGCTGCACCTGCCCCGCCCGATCGGCGTCCTGCAGCGCGCGCCTGGCAGCCCGCGCCTCCGGGTCAGCGGTCAGGTAGATCTTGGCGGCGGCGTCGGGCAGGACGACCGTGCCGATGTCGCGGCCCTCGACGACGATCCCCCGCCCAGCCGCCTGCGCCGCCTCGACGGCAGCCCGCTGGAGCGCGACCAGCCTCGTGCGCACCTCGGGGACGGCTGCCACCGGGCTGACCGCACCGGTCACCGCCTCGCCCCGGATCGGCTCGCTGACATCGGCGCCGTCCACGACGATGGTGGGCGCATCGGGGTCGACCGTCGAGGTCAGGCTCGGCTCTCCGGCATGCGCGGCGATGGCCGCCGGGTCCTTGATGTCCACACCGCGGTCGAGCATGTACCAGGCCATCGCGCGGTACATCGCCCCGGTGTCCAAGTAGTCCAGGCCCAGCGCCCGGGCCACGCCCCGGCTGGTGCTCGACTTGCCACTGCCCGACGGTCCATCGATGGCCACGACTGCGCGATTGGCGTCCACGACGCGACACCCTAGCGGGGCGGGCGCCGGCACGCGGCCCTGCGCTGCGGCCCTCGCGCCGAGACGCACCTCGCGAGCCCCCCGACGCAGTCGCCTCAGGCCCGGACGTCCCACCCTCCGGCCGCCAGTGCGGCGATCACCTGCGGCGCCACCGCCTGCCCGACAGTCATCTCCACGACGCCGGTCGGGCGGCCGAGCACGTGCTCGATCCGGACATCCTCGATCGAGAACCCGGCCTCTGCCACGGCCGCGAACAGGCGGCCGAGCTCCCCGGGTCGGTCGGGCACCGCCACCGGCACCACGGACGTGGCGGCAGGCGCGGCGCCATGCTTGCCGGGCACCCGGTCGCGTCCGGCATTGCCCCGACGCAGTGCCCCGACCAGGACCTCGTGCCCACCCTGTTCGACACTGCCCAGCGCGCCCAGCAGGGCGTCGAGGTCGGCGCGCAGCGCGGCCAGCACGCCAGCGACCGGGGTGGCATTCGCCGAAAGGATCTCCACCCACAGGTCGGGATCCGACGCCGCGATCCGCGTCATGTCCCGCAGGCCCTGACCGGCGATCGAGACCACCGCGTCCGAGCTGTCCAGCAGCCGCGCGGCTAGCAGCGAGGCGAGCACCTGGGGGGTGTGGGAGATGACCGCCACCGCCTGGTCGTGCTCGACGGCCGGCATCACCACGGGCAGCCCCCGTGCGGACAGGGCCAGCTCCTGGACCGCGTCGAGGGTCTCGGCGGCGGCACCCGGGTGCGCGGCGATCACCCACGGTCGGTCGTCGATGAGGTCAGCGCGTGCGGCGCCGGGGCCCGAGACCTCGCGGCCGGCCATCGGATGCCCACCCACGTACCGGGACGTGTCGGCGCCCAGCGCAGCCAGGGCGCGCAGGATCGGCACCTTGACCGACGCCACATCGGTAACGACCGCCTTCGGGTGGTCGCGCAGGGCGTGGGCCACGACCGCGGCCGTCGCGCCCGGCGGCACCGCCACCACGACCAGGCCGGGCGCGCGATCCCCCGCCGGAACGACCTGGCCAGCGCCGCGGGACACCGCCACCTCGACCGCCGCCGGATCGCGGTCGGCCAGCCACACCTCGATGTCGCGCCGGCGCAGGGACAGCGCCAGCGACGTGCCGATCAGCCCAGTGCCGATGACGAGCACCGGCTGGGGTGGGCCGTTCACCGGGCGAGCCGATGCGTGCAGCGGTCCCGGCCCCGGAGGGCTGCGTTCCTGCGGAGGGCTGCGGTCCCGCGGGGGACGCTCACTGGGCCAGGTCCGCGCGCAGCGCCTCGGCACCGCGCAGGTACACGTGGGCGACCTCGGCCCGGGGCAGGTCGCACTCCACGTGGGCCATCACGCGCACGACCCGCGGCATCGCCCCGGCGACGTCGATCTCGCGGGCGCAGATCAACGGCACGTCGCCGATGTCCAGCGCGCGGGCAGCGCCGGCGGGGAACGCCGACACGAGGTCCGGTGTGGCGGTGAACAGCACCGAGATCAGGGCATCGGTCGCCAGGTCGTTGCGGTCGAGCATTGCTGTGAGCAGCTCCACGACCGCCTCGCGCATCTCGTCGGCATCGTCGGCACCCAGGCACGTCGCCCCACGCACTGCCCGCACCGCCATGGCTTCCTCCCAGGATCGTCGGCGCCCAGCCTAACGGCCTGCCGACGCCAGGCCCGGCCCGTGCCCCACCCTGCCCGGCCGGAGCGGCTGACCCCGTGGGCGCGAGACGCTGCGGGGCGCCAGGGGCTACAGGCCTACCTCTGTGTAGAGGGCCCGTGCCTCGGCGCCCGAGACGACCCGCACGGTGCCGGGGCGCTGCTGGCCGAGCACGATCGGACCGATCCGGGTGCGCGCCAGCCCGAGCACGGGATGACCGACCGCCTCGAACATCCGGCGCACGATGTGGTTGCGCCCCTCGTGCAGGACGATCTCCACCAGCACCTGCCCGGGCAGCGCCTGCACGATCTTGTACGAGTCGACGCGCGCAGGACCGTCCTCGAGCTCGATGCCCGCCAGCAGGTCGCGACCCACGGCTCGCGCGACCGGTCCCGCCACGGTGGCCAGGTAGGTCTTCGGCACGCCGTAGGACGGGTGCGCCAGCCGGTTGGCCAGCTCGCCGTCGTTGGTCAGCAGGATCAGGCCCTCGGTGTCGGCATCCAGGCGCCCGACGTGGAACAGCCGCTCGGACCGGTCGGCCACCAGGTCGCCCAGGCACTGCCGGCCCCGATCGTCGGACATCGTGGACAGCATCCCGAAGGGCTTGTTCACCGCGACCACGACGGTCCCGGCCGCGGTCGGGACACGCTGGCCGTCCACCCGGACCACGGCCTTCTGCGGATCGATGCGCATGCCCTGCTCGCGCACCCGGTGGCCATCGACCTCGACCCGGCCCTGGTCGATCAGCTCCTCGCAGGCGCGCCGGCTGCCCAGGCCGGCGGCCGCCAGCACCTTCTGCAGGCGCACGCCCTGGGTCGACGTCTTGTCATGCGGGCTCATGGGAGGTCCACCAGATCACCGATCTCGGAGTAGGTCGGCACATGGTCGGCCAACGGGGGCAGTTCGGACAGGTCGGCCAGGCCGAGCCGCTCGAGGAAGTAGGACGTGGTGCGCAGCAGTGTGGCATGCCCGCCCTCCTCGGTGCCGGCCTCGTCGATCAGACGGCGGGTCAGCAGCGTGCGCACCACACCGTCGACGTTCACGCCACGCACGGCGCTGATCCGCCCCCGGGAGATCGGCTGGCGGTAGGCGATGATCGACAGGGTCTCCAGCGCGGCCTGGGTCAGGCGGGCCTGCTGGCCGTCGACGACGTAGCGGCTGACCACCTCGGCGCAGTCCGCGCGCGTGTAGAAACGCCACCCGCCAGCCACCTCACGCAGGTCGAAACCACGGCCATCCTCGGTGTACTGGGCCGCGAGTCCACGCACGACTGCCTCCACCTGGTCGGCGGGGCGCCGCACGATCGTGGCCAGCGTGAGCAGGTCCAGGGGCTGGTCGGCCAGCAGGAGCACCGCCTCGCAGGCGGCCTCCAGGGTGGGGGCGCCGAGCGCGTCTGCGATCAGGGCATCGGGAGAGTCGACGGCGTCCACGGGTGCGTCGTCGGCGTCCACGGGGTGCTCGGTCACGGTGCGTCCTCCTCGACGACCTCGGCAGCAGGTGCGTCGTGCGTGGCTTCGGCCGGGGCAGCGGTGGCGACCCCAGTGAACTCGTCAGTGACCGCGCGATCGGCGATGGCCAGTGCGTCGGCGTCGGCATCCTCGTCCGGGCCGACCCACCGGACGCTGAGGTCACCGAGGGCTGCGGCCTGGTCGAAGGTGACCACGCCGTCGCGGTAGAGCTCCAGCAGGGCCAGGAACCGCCCGACCACGACCAGGGTGGTCGGGGCATCGTCGGTGAGGGCCCGGAACGTGGAGACGCCGCGGCGGCGCAGCCGTTCGACCAGGATCGCGGCCTGTTCGCGGACGCTGACCGCCGGGGCGTGCACGTGCGCCACCGAGACGCCCGGTTCCGGGGTCGGGGTGCGAACGCACCCTCGGCGATGGTCGCGAACTCGGCCGGGCCGAGTCCGAGGAGCACTTCGGGCAGCAGCTGCGCCAGCCACGGCTCCAGTCCCACGTCCCGCGGGCGGCGAGTGGCGGCATCGGTGAGCATGCCGTCGAGCAGGCCCGCGACCTCCTTGAAGGCCCGATACTGCAGCAGCCGGGCGAACAGGATGTCGCGCGCCTCGAGCAGGGCGAGGTCCTCCTCGTCCTCCACCGAGCCGTCGGGCAGCAGCCGCGCGGCCTTGAGGTCGAGCAGGGTCGCGGCGATCACCAGGAAACTCGTGGCCTCGTCGAGGTCCCAGGCGGGGCCCTGTGCGCGGACGTGGGCGATGAAGTCATCGGTGACGGTGTGCAGCGCGAGCTCGGTGACCTCGATGCGATGCTTGGCGATCAGGCTCAGCAGCAGGTCGAAGGGTCCCTCGAAGCCCGCGACCCGCACCGCGAACGGCTTCGACACCGCCCAGGGCTGCGTGGCCCCGTCTGACGTTGACCCCGCCGAGGCTGCCCCCTCTGACGTTGACCCGGCTGTCGCAGACCCGGTTGGTCCGGTCGGGACTGGCCCGCCTGACACGTCGGAGTCCTCGGCCGCCACTATCACTGCTTCGACCACTGGCTCAGCCCAGCGCCAACTGCTGGGACGCTGCCGGTCCGCCGTCTGCGGTCCCCGGGCCACCGTCCACAGCCGGCTCCCCGATGCAGTCGGGGTCGATCCGGCCGAGCACCTCGACGGCCAGCTGCCGGTAGGCGTGCGCCGAGGCGCTGGTCGGGGCGTAGACGGTGATCGGCACGCCAGCCACCGACGTCTCCGGGAACTTCACCGTCCGGGTGATCACCGTGTGGAACACCCCCTCGTCGAAGGCCTCCACCAGCCGGCCGAGCACCTCGCGTGCGTGCACCGTCCGATCGACCATCGTGGCCAGCACGCCGAGCACTGCCAGGTCCGGGTTGATCCGCTCCTGCACCTTGCGCACGGTGTCCTGCAGCAGCGCGACCCCGCGCAGCGAGAAGTACTCGCACTCCACCGGGATCATCACCCACTGCGCGGCCGTCAGGGCGTTGACCGTGAGCAGGCCCAGCGAGGGCTGGCAGTCGATGAGGATCACGTCGTAGTCCTCGACGACCGGGCGCAGGGCCCGGGCCAGGGCCTGCTCGCGGCCCACCTCGGAGACCAGCAGGAGTTCCGCGCCGGACAGGTCGATGTTGGCCGGCAGCACGTCCATCCCAGGCACGGCGGTGGACCGAATGACCTCGCCCGCAGTCACCATGTCGGTCATCATCACGTCGTTGATCGTGTGCTCGAGGGTGTGCGGGTGCACGCCCACGCCGGCACCCAGCGCGCCCTGGGGATCGAAGTCGACCAGCAGCACGCGCCGGCCCAGCTCGGCCAGGGCCGCTCCGAGGTTGATCGCGGTGGTCGTCTTGCCGACGCCGCCCTTCTGGTTGCACAGGGCGATCACGTCGGCGGACCCGGAGCTCGACCGCGGCCCCGGCACCCCGAATCTGGGCAGCGCTCGTCCCGTGGGCCCCATCCCGTCCCGTGCCCTGCGTCCAGCCGCCATGTCAGACCTCCAAGGCGTCGGCGACACCGCGCCCAGCCTACCGGGCCCACGCGCCCACGGGTTTCTGGTCGACCCCGCCCATCCCGGTGGTCGGCCGGATGGATCCGCTCCCCTTTCGCCGATCCGCTCCCGGAATTCGGGGAGCGGATCGGGCGAACGGGAGCGGATTCCCCGGGATGCGTCCCCTTGGAATGACCCAGGGCCATTTCCAACAGACCTACCGCCCCGACTACCCGCCACAACGTGACCACAGACATAGGGACCCCCGCCCGACGTGCACGAAGGTTCCTCCTCACCAGGGTCGCGCAACCCCGGGTTCCTCATCACGAGCGTCGCGCAGTCGTCGCCCACGTGGAGGAACCTCGCGGAGCACGAGCGAGTAGCGCGGCCATGCGCGGCGGCGGGCGGGGCCGCGCGGCTCGCCGCCGGTCAGTCGCGGGCTCGGGGGTGGGCGATCGCGTACACCTCGCGCAGGTGCTCGACGGTGACCTTCGTGTACACCTGCGTGGTGGTCACCGAGGCGTGGCCCAGCAACTCCTGGACGACGCGGACGTCCGCACCGCCGTCGAGCAGGTGGGTGGCGAACGAGTGCCGCATCGTGTGCGGGGAGACGTCGGCGGTGACCCCCGCGCGCTCGGCGGCCGTGCGCAGGATGGTCCACGCGCTCTGCCGCGACAGCCGCCCGCCGCGCGCGTTGACGAACACCGCCGGCTGGGCGCTGGTGAGCAGGCCCGCCCGCGCCCGCACCAGGTAGGCCGCCAGTGCCTGGCACGCTTTGCTCCCGATCGGCACGAGCCGGGACTTCCCGCCCTTGCCGTGGAGCAGCGCCACGCCATCGTCGAGGTCGAGGTCGTCGATGTCGAGCCCCACCGCCTCGCTGATCCGGGCGCCGGTGCCGTACAGGAACTCCAGCAGCGCACGATCACGCAGGCCCAGGGGCTCCGCAGCGCCCCCGCCGGTGCTGACCAGGATGAGCTCGACCTCGTGGACCGTCAGCGCCTTGGGCAGTCGCTTGGCTGCCGAGGGCGGCTTGACCTCGCGCCCAGGATCGGTGGTCGCCAATCCCTCCGCGACGGCGAACCGGTGCAGGCCGCGTACGGCCACCAAGGTCCGCGCCGCGCTGGCTGCAGCCAACGGGGGGTGCTCCGCGCTGCCCCGTCGCAACCACGCGAGGAACTCCCCGAGGTCGGCCTCCGTCACCTCATCGATGCGCGTGATCGCCCGGCCGGCGCAGAACTCGAGGTACCGACGCAGGTCCCGGCCATAGGCGGACAGCGAGTTCGCGGCCAACCCCCGCTCCACGGCCAGGTGGTCGAGGTAGGCCTGCACCGAGCGCGCCAGCGGACTGGGAGATGGGGGGCTCCCGGCGCCGGCCGGGGGCTCCGACGAAGCTGCCGCATGCGAATCCCCTGCCTGCGGGAAGGCGAGCGGCGAGGTCACGGGCGGCAGCGCACGCCCGATCAGGCGAGCACCGACTCCAGGGACCGGTGGGTCAGCCCGAACTCGTGGGCCACCGCGCGGTAGACGACCTCGCCGGCATGGACGTTCACGCCCAGCGCCAGCGCGTGGTCGTCGAGGCAGGCCTGCTTCCAGCCCTTGTTGGCCAGTGCCACCGCATAGGGCAGGGTCACATTGGTCAGGGCGTACGTGGAGGTGTGCGGCACCGCGCCGGGCATGTTCGCCACGCAGTAGAACACCGAGTCGTGCACCCGATACGTGGGCTCGGCGTGAGTGGTGGGCCGGGAGTCCTCGAAGCACCCCCCCTGATCGATCGCGATGTCGACCAGGACCGACCCCGGCTTCATCCGGGAGACGAGCTCGTTGCTCACCAGCTTCGGTGCCTTGGCGCCGGGCACGAGCACCGCGCCGATGACCATGTCAGCGTCGAGCACCGCACGTTCCACCTCGTAGGCGTTCGACGCGATCGTCTGCATATGGCCCTGGTAGATGGCGTCCATCTGGCGCAGCCGGCTGATGTTCAGGTCGAGCAGGAGCACCTCGGCCTGCATGCCCAGGGCGATCGCGGCCGCGTTCTGGCCGGCCACCCCCGCGCCGAGCACGACGACCTTCGCCGCGTAGACCCCCGACACCCCACCCATCAGCGTGCCGCGCCCGCCGTAGGCACGCATGAGCGCGTGCGCACCGACCTGGGGGGCCAACCGGCCCGCAACCTCGGACATCGGCGCCAGCAGGGGCAGCGAGCGGTCGGGCAACTCGACGGTCTCGTAGGCGATCGCAGTGATCCCGGAGTCGATGAGCGCATCGGTGCACGGCCGGGACGCGGCCAGGTGCAGGTAGGTGAACAGCACCTGCCCGGAGCGCATCCGGTGGTACTCCTCGGCGATCGGCTCCTTGACCTTCAGGATCAGGTCGCCGGTGGCCCACACCTCGTCGGCGGTGTCCAGGATGGTCGCGCCGGCGGCCTCGAACTCCTCGTTGGTGATCGAGGATCCCAGCCCGGCGTCACGTTGGACGTAGACGTCGTGGCCGTGCAGCCGCAACTCGTTGACCCCTGCTGGCGTGATCGCCACCCGGAACTCGTTGTTCTTGACCTCGCTGGGGATGCCGACCTTCATTGGCGCGACTTTCCTCTCCGACGCACGTCGCGGGGACCCCCGCGCGGCGGCAGTCTAGGCCGAATCAGGTGCCGAGCGATCAGCGGAGCGTGCGAGTCGCTGCGGACGGGCGGCCAGGGCCAGGATCGCGGCCACCGCGGTCGCGTTCGAGATGGACCCGTCCAAGCACCGGTCGACCGCCTCCGGGATCGCCAGCCAGGCTTGCGGCAGTTCACGCTCCTCGGCCTCGCCTGTGTGAGGGCGCGAGTCCGGATCGATGGTCAGCCCGGTCGCGAGGAACACCGTGATCCGCTCGCTGGTGCCGCCGGGGCTCAGGGCCAGCTCGAGCAGCGGCCCCCACTGTTCGGCGCTCACCCCGGCCTCCTCGGCGAGCTCACGACGTGCGCACTCGAGCATGTCCTCGTCGGGTTTGTCGAGCAGCCCGGCGGGCACCTCCCAGAGGTAGGCAGCCACCGGGTGCCGGTACTGGCGGATCAACAGGATCCGGCCCTGGTCGTCGACCGCCGCGACCGCCACGGCACCGGGATGGCGCAGCACGTCGCGGACCACCACATCACCGTCGATGTCGACGGTCTCGGACCACACCGACCACTTCGCGCCGCTGAACTGCTGCACCTGCCCCTGCACGGGGAAGCGGTGCGGCTCATCGGTCAGCGGGAGTTCGCCGGGCCAGACCGAGCCGCTCGCGCCAGCGCCCGAGGTGCGCCCGGAACCGTCGCTGCCAGTTCCCGCCGGCGCAGGGCTCACGCCCCGGCCTGCCGGGCGAGCGCCGCGGCGATCAGGCCCTCGAACAGCGGGTGCGCGCGCGTCGGCCGGGAGCGGAACTCGGGGTGCGCCTGGGTGCCCACGTAGTAGGGGTGCACCTCGCGGGGCAGCTCGACGAACTCCACGAGGTGGTCGTCCGGTGAGGTCCCGCAGAACACCAGGCCGGCCGCCGCCAGCTGCTCGCGGTAGGCGTTGTTGACCTCGTAGCGGTGCCGGTGCCGCTCGGCCACCGAGGTGGACCCGTAGGCCTGCGCCACCACGGATCCCTCGACCAGCGTGGCCGGGTAGAGGCCCAGACGCATCGTGCCGCCCATGTCGCGCTCGCCGCTGACCACGTCGAGCTGGTCGGCCATGGTGGCCACGACCGGGTCCGGGGTGGCCTCGTCGAACTCCAGGGAGTTGGCCGCTGGCAACCCGGCGAGGTTCCGGGCGGCCTCGATGACCATGCACTGCAGGCCCAGGCACAGCCCGAGCGTGGGCGTGCCCGACTCGCGGGCCCAGGTCAGCGCCCCGAGCTTGCCCTCGATGCCGCGCACCCCGAACCCGCCGGGCACGCACACCGCGTCCACGCCCCCCAGCGCGGCCTGAGCACCGGCCGGTGTCGCGCAGTCGTCGGAGGCCACCCAGCGCAGCGTCACCCGGGCGTCGTTGGCGAACCCGCCGGCCCGCAGCGCCTCGCTGACCGACAGGTAGGCGTCGGGCAGGTCCACGTACTTGCCGACCAGGGCCACGGTCACCTCGTGCGCCGGTTGGTGGACCCGGCGCAGCAGCTCCCCCCACAGGGTCCACTCGACGTCGCGGAACGGCAGGTCCAGGCGCCGCACCACGTAGGCGTCCAGGCCCTCGGTGTGCAGCACCTTGGGGATGTCGTAGATGGAGGGGGCATCGACCGCGGCCACGACGGCTTCGTCGTCGACGTCGCACATCAGCGACACCTTGCGCTTGATGCTGTCGGGCACCGGACGGTCCGCACGCAGGACCAGCGCGTCGGGCTGCAGGCCGATCGAGCGGAGCTGGGCAACCGAGTGCTGGGTCGGCTTGGTCTTGAGCTCGCCGGAGGGCCCGATGTAGGGCAGCAGCGAGACGTGCAGCACGAAGGTGTTGCTCCGGCCGAGCTCGTGGCGGATCTGGCGCACCGACTCCAGGAAGGGCAGGCTCTCGATGTCACCGACGGTGCCGCCGACCTCGGTGATCACCACGTCCACCCCGGGCTGGGCCATCTCCAGGATCCGGCGCTTGATCTCGTTGGTGATGTGCGGGATCACCTGGACGGTGTCGCCGAGGTACTCACCGCGACGCTCGCGCGCGATCACGGTGGAGTACACCTGCCCGGTGGTCACGTTCGCCGAACCGTGCAGGTCGGTGTCCAGGAACCGCTCGTAGTGCCCGACGTCGAGGTCGGTCTCCGCACCGTCGTCGGTGACGAACACCTCGCCGTGCTGGAACGGGTTCATCGTCCCGGGGTCGACATTGAGGTACGGGTCGAGCTTCTGCATCGTCACCCGTAGCCCGCGGGCCTTCAACAGACTCCCCAGGGAGGAGGCGGTGAGCCCCTTGCCCAAGGAGGAGGCGACGCCTCCGGTGACGAACACGTGCTTGGTTGTCGCAGGAGCACCCATGGGGCGCCAGACTATCGCGCCGGGCGGCCAGGTCAGGACGGATCTGCGCGCGACGCGCTGGGCGTTGCACGCGCGAGGTCCAGCAGCTCGCGCGCGTGGTCACCGGCGGCCTGGGACTGCGCCATCCCGCCGAGCATGCGCGACAGCTCGCGCACGCGCGCATCCCCTTCGACCCTGACGACCGACGAGGCGGTCACCGACCCGTCGGAGTCCTTGGTCACGACCAGGTGCCGGTCGGCGAAGGCCGCCACCTGGGCCAGGTGCGTCACGACGATCACCTGCGTGCTGCGACTCAGGACCGCCAGCCGCCGGCCGACCTCGATCGCGGCAGCACCGCCCACACCGGCGTCCACCTCGTCGAAGACCATGGTCGGCACCGGGTCGGCACCGGCCAGGACCACCTGCACGGCAAGCATCACGCGCGAGAGCTCACCGCCGGAGGCCGCCTGCGCGATCGGCCTCAGCGGGGCGCCCGGATTGGCCGCCAGCAGCAGCGCGCAGTCGTCGATGCCGGTCGTGCGCAGGGCGACCGGCCCGGCGTGGCCGGGCACCGCCAGCCCGTCGGGGTCCGGGGTGGCTGTCAGGGCGAACTCGACGCGCGCCCGGGGCATCGCCAGCGCGGCCAGCTCGGCGGTGACCGCCTCGGCGAACCGGGCCGCGGCGGCCGCGCGCTGCTCGTGGAGCACCGTGCACCGCTCGGCCAGCAGCGCGCGCAGGGCGACGATCTGGGCGTCCAGCTGGTGGATCCGTTCATCGGCCCCAGCCAGGGTTGCCGCACGAGCCGCAGCATCCTGTGCCCAGGCCAGCACCTCGGCCACGTCCGCGCCGTACTTGCGGATCAGCCGACCGAGGTCGGCCTGGCGCTGCTGCACCACGGCCAGCCGGCGGGGGTCGGCATCGATGTCCTGGGCGTAGCCGGACAGATCGGCGGCCACCTCCCCGAGCTGGGCCATGACCGAGCGGATCGCCGCAGCTGGACCGGCCAGGTCCGCATCATGGGCAGCCGCGGACTCGAGCTCGCGGCGGGCGGTGGCCAGCAGCCCCATGGCATCGCCGGGACCCTCGAGGTCGGAATCGGCAGCGATCGCCTGGCGGGCGGCGTGTGCGGCCCCGAGGAGGGTGTCTGCGTGCGCCAGGCGCTCGGACTCGGCCGCCAGCGCGACGTCCTCACCGGGCTGCGGGTCGACCTCGGCGATCTCGGCCAGCGAGAACTCCAGGACATCGAGCTCCCGGGCGCGCTCCCGGACAGCCTCGCGCAGGTCGGCGACCTGCCGCTCCAGGCCCCGCAGCTGCGCCACCGCGCTGCCCACCTCGCCGGCCAGCGCCACCGTGTCCGGGCCCGCGAAGGCGTCGAGCAGGGCCAGGGCACGGGCCCCGATCCGGGTCTGGTCGTGCTGACCGTGGATCACGAGCAGCTGGCCCACCACCTCACTGAGCAGCGCCGAGGGCACCCCGCGCCCACCGAGAACGCTGCGCCCGCGTGCGGCCACGATCCGGGGCAGCGGTCAGGCCCTCGTCGTCCACCTCGCCGCCGGCGTCGGTCACCACCTGGAGCAACTCCGGGTCGGGTGGGTCGAACCAGCCCTCGACCGCGGCCCGAGCAGCCCCGGAGCGGACCAGGCCGGCGTCGGCACGGCCCCCGGCGAGCAGGCCCAGGCCGCTGACCACCATGGTCTTGCCCGCGCCGGTCTCACCGGTCACGGTCGTGAAGCCGGGGGCGAACGAGCAGGCTGCCTCGGCGATCACGCCCAGGTCGGTGATACGCAGCTCGTGGATCACCGGCGGCCCTCCGCCGCCCCTCGCCAGCTGTCGATCGGCAGGGCGAACTTGGCCACGAGCCGGTCGGTGAACGGCGCGCTGCGCAGCCGGGCGAACGACACCGGCTCGGGGCTGCGGACCACCTCGATCCGGGCGTTGTGCGGCAGGTCGAACGCGCGGCGGCCATCGGCCCAGAGCACGCCCTGCTTCTCCGGGGCGACGCTGTCCACGACGATCCGGCTGGTCGGCGCCGTGACCAGCGGGCGCGCGAACAGCGCGTGCGCGCTCAGCGGCACCAGCAGCAGGGCCTCCACCTCGGGCCAGACCACCGGGCCGCCCGCGGAGAACGCGTACGCCGTCGATCCGGTCGGGGTGGCGCAGACCACGCCGTCGCACAACCAGCGCGAGAGCGGGCGGCCGTCCACCTCGACCATGAGGTCGAGCATCCGGTCCTCAGGGGCCTTCTCGATGGAGACCTCGTTGAGCGCCCAGGTCCGTTCCACCTCGACCCCGTCGGCCAGGATCCGGGCCTCGACGGTCATCCGCTGCTCGACGCGGTAGTCCCGGGCGACGACCGCGTCGACGACCTCGTTGAGGTCCTCCCGCTCGAGCTCAGCCAGGAACCCGACGTGGCCGAGGTTCACGCCCAGCAGCGGCACCGCCAGACCACGGGCCCGCTCGGCACCGCGCAGCAGAGTGCCGTCGCCGCCGAGCACCACGACCAGCTCGCAACCCTGCGCCGCGGCACCCTCGGCGTCGAGGTCCACCGAGGTCAGGCCCGGCACGGCCAGCACGGTCCACTCGTCTGCAGGAGCCGCCACGGCCAACCCACGGTCCAGCAGCGCCTGTGCGGTCGTGCGCGCCGCGAGCAGGGCCTCCTGGCGGCGGGTGTTGGTCACCAGCAGGACACGTCGGGGGCCTGCGGCCGGGCTGGTCATCCGGGGCCCTCCTCGACGGCTCGCGCGATGTCGTGCAGAACTGGGGGCCCCGCATCGGCCCGCAGGTGAAGAAAGTACTCGACGTTGCCGCTGGGACCGGGCAACGGGCTGGCGACGACGCCCGCGGTGCCCACGCCAGCAGCGTACGCAGCCTGCGCCACGCTCACCACGGCCGCCTCGCGCAGGGCCGGCTCGCGGACCACTCCGCCACTGCCCAGCGCCTCACGGCCCACCTCGAACTGGGGCTTGACCATCAGCAACAGGTCCGCACCCGGCGCCACGATGCCGGCCAGCACAGGCAGGACGAGCCGCAGCGAGATGAACGACAGGTCTGCGACGACCAGGTCCGGGCGGTAGGGCAGGTCGTCTGCGGTGACCGCGCGCAGGTTCGTGCGGTCCATGACAGTGACCCGCTCGTCGGTGCGCAGTGACCAGGCCAGCTGTCCGTAGCCGACGTCCAGCGCGATCACGCGCTGCGCTCCTGCTCGCAGCAGGACGTCGGTGAACCCGCCGGTCGAGGCCCCGGCGTCCAGCGCGCGTCGACCCGCGACGAGCTCGCCGTCGGGGTCGAATGCGGCCAGCGCCCCCAGCAGCTTGTGCGCCCCGCGAGAGACGTAGTCCGGGCCCTGGGCAGCGGCCACCACGAACAGCCCGGCGGCCTCATCGACCTGGGTGGCCGGCTTGGTCGCGGTCGCGCCGGCCACCCGCACGCGGCCCGCCTCGATCAGCTCCCGGGCCTGCTCGCGCGAACGGGCCATGCCTCGGCGCACCAGCTCGGCGTCCAGGCGCCGTCGGGCCATCAGTCAGGCCTGGCTGTCCTGGTCGGCGAGCACGCCCGCCAATCGACGATGGATGTCGGTGTAGACCTCGACCTGGTCGGCCAGCGGCAGGTCGCCGAGCTCGGCGAGCCGGGACAGGGCGTCGTCCACGCGCGGGTCGCCGCTGGGCTCCGGTGGGTGGATCGGCTCGGTGCCCGGGGCTGGCGGGCCTCCCTGCTGGTGGCCGTCGGTCACCGGTCGCCCCGCAGGCCGGCGATCATCCGCTCGAGGCGCGCCACCTGCTCACGCAGCGCCCGGATCTCGTCCTCGACCTCGGAGTGCACCCGCTCCCCCAGAACCTCGTGGCTGTGGACGACCTGGCGCACCACCCCAGCGCCGGGCGGGTCGGCAAGCTGTTCGGAGATCAACGCGTGCACCTGCTGGACACCGGTGCGGCTCGTCCGGGCGATCCGGCTCCGGGTCGACTGCACGTTGCCCCGGGCGATGGCGGTGTAGTCCTTGACGATGTCGATCATGATGGGCCCCTCTGCATGCCTGCAGGGTACCGCTGCGATGCTGCTGGCCCGGTGCGTGTCAGGGCTGCGCCTGCAGGACGCTGGCCGAGCCTCGCACTGTCAGGGCGGCATCAGCCGCGTACCAGGCCACGCCCACGGCTGCGCGCACCACGTCCAGGTCCGCCGCTCGCGCCCCCGGGGCTGGCCGATCGTCAGTCAGAAGCCACCACGCGGGATCCACCTGCGCGGCCCCACCCACGCCCGACGTGGGCGTCGGTCCCACGGCCACCGGAGCCACCGGGACTCGAATCTGGATGCCACGGCAGGTCCCGATCAGCAGGTCCCCCTCCTGATGCACGCCGACCTCGGGCTGGGCCTCGAGCAGGCCGCGCAGGTCATGGTCGAGGTACGTGGGACGGTGCGGCGCCCCGACGCCGAACAAGTCGGGCCAGTGCGTGACGCCGGTCAGCACGAGCAGGGAGGCGATCCCCGTGCGGGTGGCGCCCTCGATGTCGGTGTCCAGCCGGTCACCGACCACCAGCGGGGTCTGGGCACCGGTGCGCTCGACCGATTCGAGCATCAGCGGCGGTTCGGGCTTGCCGGCCACGAGGGGCTCCACCCCGGTGGCCGCTCGTAGTGCCGCGACCATCGCCCCGTTGCCCAGCACCCGGCCGCGTGGGGTCGGGATGGTCGCGTCCAGGTTGGTCGCGACCCACGGCAGGCCACGCTCGATCACCAGGGACGCCTCGGCGAGCTGGCGCCACCCCACGTCCGGGCCATACCCCTGGAGGACCGCGACCGGATCATCGTCGGCAGAGCTGACGGGCACCAGGCCCCGCTGGACGAGGGCCGCGCCCACCCCGGGCCCTCCCACGGCAAGAACGGCCGACCCCGGTACCAGCTGTTGCGCGAGCATCCGAGCACCGGCCTGGGCCGAGGTGACCACATCGGCGTCAGTGGCGCGCACGCCCAGCGCCCGCAGGTGCTCAGCGACGACCGCGGGTGGTCGCGCCGCATTGTTGGTCACGAAGGCCGCCCGCATCCCATGCAGCGCGCGGGCATCGTCCAGGGACCGCGCCGCGTGCGGCACCGCATCAGGCCCGACGTACACGACGCCGTCCAGGTCCAGCAGGGCGACGTCGTACACCGAGGCGAGCGGCTCGGTCGTGGCGGTGAAGCCAGCCCGCACGTCAGCCTGCCTCGGTGCCCAGGTTGTCCGGCCCTTCGGCGCTCGCTTCTGCCGGCACGGGCGCTTCGTCCGAGCCTTCATCGAACGGGCTGCCCACCACCGCGGGGGGATCGGAGGCGGCATCCTCGTGGCCGAGGTCCTCGTCGTCGTCGAGTTGCTCGAAGGTGATGCCCTCGAGCTCGTCGAGGCGGTCCGCGGCATCGGTGACACCCTCGGGATCGACCTCGGCGGCCTGGGCGAACCAGGTGCGAGCCTCGTCCGTGCGCCCCACCTCGAGCAGGGCGTCGGCGTAGGCGTAGCGCAGCCTGGCCAGCCATTCGCCGCGCGCACGCGAGCGCAGCGCCGGCACCTGCAACGTGAGGACGGCTGCCTCGGCCTGGCCCAGGTCACGGCGGGCGCCAGCCGCCACGATGAGCAGCTCCACCTTCCCGTCACGATCCAACGTGCTCGACTCTGCCGAGGACGCCAGCGCGAGTGCACGCTCAGGTCGGCCCAGCCCGCGCTCGCAGTCGGCCATCATCGGCAGGTACTCGGTGGATCCGGAGATCCGTGCAGCAGCACGCAACTCGGTCAGGGCCGTGCCGTAGTCACCCGCGGCATAGGCAGCCACGCCGACCGCCTCCCGGATGACGGCCACGCGGCCCGCGCGCCGAGAGGCGGCCCGGGCGTGGGCCAGCGCGAGTGCCGGGTCATCGGGAAGCACGAGGGAAGCAGCGACCAGGTGCCGCGCGACGATCTCGGCCAGTCCCTCGGGCAGCGTGCGCAACGAGTTGCGGGTCACGCGGTCCAGGGCTGTGGCGTCCACGTCATCCGGGATGATCGGGTCGGCCGGACCGTCAGAGCGGCGCGGTGGCTGGGTCCGGCCGCGGTCCGGGGCGCCCCGCCCGGAGGGCGCACCGGCTCCCCGGCCACCACCGGATCGGGACTGGTCACGGCTTTCGGCCCGGCTGCCCTGCGAGCTCCGGGCGCCACCGGAACCGTCGCGTGCGCCGCTGGCGCGCGTCGAGGTGGAGCCGGACGGACTTCGGGGAGCCCGCACGGCGCCACCCGATCCGCCGCGTGAGTCCGCCGATCCGCCCGAGGGGGGTCTCGACGAGGCCGGTGGCCCCCCTGTGGACGAGGGCCTGCTCGAGGAGGGCTTCCCCGTCGGGGGCCTGCTTGAGGAGGAACCCGACGATCGGGTGCTGGTCGAGGAGGGCCTCCCGGAGGATCTGCCTCCCGACGAGGTACCGCCCGAGGGGGGCCTGCTGGAGGAGGGCCTGCTGGAGGAGGGCCTGCCGGAACCGCTGCTCGAGGGAGGCCGACTGGACGACGGACCGCCCGAGGAGGGCTTCCCGGTCGAGGGCTCCCCTGACGACCCCTTGGACGACGGCTTGCTCGACGGGGACCGACCCGAGGACTGCTTCGACCCACGCGAGTGGGAACCACCGCCGGACGAACGCCCTGCCGGCGGCTTGCCGCGCGCGGGCTTCCCACGGCCCGACGACCCGCCAGGACTGCTCCCACTGCGTGAGCCGCCGCCAGACGACCCCTTGCCCTGCTCTGCCATCCCCAGTCCTCTCGTTGACGATCACCCTACCGGCGGTGCCACGTCCGCAGATCCCCGCGGACGAGGCACCCGCGCCTGCTCGGCGCCCGGCTCATCCGGTGCGCCCAGCGATCTCCCGGCCCCTATATCCGTTCGGTTCGGCATATCCTGCGAGGCGACTGGTCACCGGCTATCGTCCGGAGTCCACGTCACACGGCGTGACACACAGCGGCCCCACTCGGGGCGACGAGAGGAGAACCACATGGGCATCGGAGACATGGTCAACCAGGCCAAGGACGCCCTGGGCGGCGGCTCGACTGACGAGGTGATCGACCAAGCTGCCGACGCCGCCAAGGAGAAGGCTCCTGACCAGGCCGACGGCGCCATCGATGCGGCCGCGCAGGCTGCCAAGGACGCGATCTGACAGTCTGACCACAACGCAAAGAGGGCCATCCCGCGATGGGATGGCCCTCTTTGTGAAGTATGTCCGGCGGCGTCCTACTCTCCCACAGGGTCCCCCCTGCAGTACCATCGGCGCTGAGCAGCTTAGCTTCCGGGTTCGGAATGGGACCGGGCGTTTCCCGCTCGCTATGGCCGCCGAAACTCTATTGAGATATGTCCCCGACCGTATCTCGGGAACCGCACAGTGGACGCGAATGCATGTGATTGAAAAGAGTGAACAAGTCCTCGGCCTATTAGTACCGGTCAGCTGCACACGTTACCGTGCTTCCACCTCCGGCCTATCAACCCAGTAGTCTACTGGGGGCCTTACCAGGTCAACCCTGTGGGAGTCCTCATCTTGGAGCGTGCTTCCCGCTTAGATGCTTTCAGCGGTTATCACTTCCGAACGTAGCCAACCAGCCGTGCCCTTGGCAGGACAACTGGCACACCAGAGGTTCGTCCATCCCGGTCCTCTCGTACTAGGGATAGCCCTCCTCAAGACTCCTGCGCGCGTGGCGGATAGGGACCGAACTGTCTCACGACGTTCTAAACCCAGCTCGCGTACCGCTTTAATGGGCGAACAGCCCAACCCTTGGGACCTACTCCAGCCCCAGGATGCGACGAGCCGACATCGAGGTGCCAAACCATGCCGTCGATATGGACTCTTGGGCAAGATCAGCCTGTTATCCCCGGGGTACCTTTTATCCGTTGAGCGACACCGCTTCCACATGCCGGTGCCGGATCACTAATCCCGACTTTCGTCCCTGTTCGACCCGTCGGTCTCACAGTCAAGCTCCCTTGTGCATTTACACTCGACACCTGATTGCCAACCAGGCTGAGGGAACCTTTGGGCGCCTCCGTTACATTTTAGGAGGCAACCGCCCCAGTTAAACTACCCATCAGGCACTGTCCCTGATCCAGATCATGGACCGAGGTTAGACATCCAATACGATCAGAGTGGTATTTCAACGTTGACTCCACCCGAACTGGCGTCCGAGCTTCACAGTCTCCCACCTATCCTACACAAACCGAATCGAACACCAATACCAAACTATAGTAAAGGTCCCGGGGTCTTTCCGTCCTGCCACGCGTAACGAGCATCTTTACTCGTAGTGCAATTTCGCCGAGTTCATGGTTGAGACAGCGCGGAAGTCGTTACGCCATTCGTGCAGGTCGGAACTTACCCGACAAGGAATTTCGCTACCTTAGGATGGTTATAGTTACCACCGCCGTTTACTGGCGCTTAAGTTCTCAGCTTCGGCCCAAAGGCCTAACCGGTCCCCTTAACGTTCCAGCACCGGGCAGGCGTCAGTCCATATACGTCGTCTTGCGACTTTGCATGGACCTGTGTTTTTAGTAAACAGTCGCTTCCGCCTGGTCTCTGCGACCACTGCCAGCTTCGGGAGTAAATCCCTACACCGGCCTTGGTCCCCCTTCTCCCGAAGTTACGGGGGTATTTTGCCGAGTTCCTTAACCATGATTCTCTCGATCGCCTTGGTATTCTCTACCTGACCACCTGTGTTGGTTTGGGGTACGGGCCGCCATAACACTCGCTAGAGGCTTTTCTTGACAGCATGGGATCACTGACTTCGCCTAATCGGCTCCCTGTCCCGTCTCAGGCTCATGAGGTGCGGATTTGCCTACACCTCGCCCTACACGGTTAGCCCGGGACTACCATCGCCCGGGATCAGCTGCCC
>CAWBGJ010000003.1:0-135000 GCA_963788325.1 uncultured Actinomycetes bacterium | reverse complement strand
GGCCCTCGAAGTCGAAGAACCGCTGGAGCTGACGGCGGATCCCGTCGGACCACGCAGCGACCACCTCGGCCTGGTTGAGGACCCGTTCGGCGTTGGGCTTGGGGTCGCCGATCATCCCGGTCGCTCCCCCGACCAGCGCCAGGGGCAGGTGACCGGCGAGCTGGAAACGACGTACCGTCAGGGTCTGGGCGAGGTGGCCCACGTGCAGGCTGGCCGCCGTGGGATCGAAGCCACAGTAGAGCGTGACGGGACCAGCCGCCAGCGCCGCGCGCATGGCTGGGACATCCGTGGACGAGGCGATCAGGCCGCGCCACTCGAGGTCGTCGATGACGGCGGCGCCCTCCCAACCCGCGGGGATGGCGTGCGGGTCAGCGGCGGGCTGGCCGGTGGGGGGTAGGTCAGTGCTCATGGGCGGCATTGTCCCGCATCGTGCACCCGGGCAGTGCCAGCATGGGCCCATGACTGACTTCGCCGCCGGCGGCCCCGCCCGCTCGGTACCTGCCCGGAGCATCGACCTCGATTGGGAGCCGGTGGACCCGCAGAGCTCCGTCAGTGGTGATCCGCGGGTCGGGCTGGCCGAGATCGCTGCCGCGCCGGGGATCGAGGTGGGGGTCTGGGCGCACACCGCGGGGGTGAGCACCGACGTGGAGACCGACGAGGTGTTCGTCGTCCTGGCCGGCCGAGCAACGGTCGAGTGTGCGGACGGCACCGTGCTGGAGGTCGGACCCGGAGACGTGGGCGTCCTGCCGCCGGGCATCGCCACCCGCTGGACGGTGCACGAGGACCTGCGCAAGGTCTACGTGATCCGGTCGCAGCACTGAGCCCGCTGCGCGGCCGGCGATTTGCTCCACACCTGCGTCGCCCGTCCCTGGGTTGATCCACGTGAGCGTCGCCGAGTCCCCGCCCCGGTGGGGGGAACCTGCGCGCACGGGGCGCCGGCGGCTACGCGGGCTGACGGGGCACGGGGTTGTCGTCGGCCCAGGCTGACCATGCGGTGATCTGGGTGCGCAGGCCGGCCAGCTGCTCAGCCACGCGGGCTGGCGCCGTCCCGCCGAACCGGGCCCGGGCCGCGATGGCGGCCTCCGCGCTCAGGCGCTCGCGCACGGCCGGGGTCAGCGCCGGGGAGATCCCGGCGAGCTCGGAGTCGGTGAGGTCCCAGAGCTCCACGCCGCGCGCCTCGGCAGCGCGCACCGCGGCCCCGGAGATCTCGTGCGCATCACGGAACACCACGCCCTGCCCGACGAGCCACTCGGCGATCTCGGTGGCCAGCGCGAAGCCCTCGGGGGCGCTGGCGGCCATCCGATCGGTGTCGAAGCGCAGCGTCGCGACGCTGCCGGCCAGCGCGGGCAGCACGAGCAGCAGGGTCTCGACGGCCTCGAAGGTCGGCTCCTTGTCCTCCTGCAGGTCGCGGTTGTACGCGAACGGCAGGCCCTTGAGCGTGGCCAGCAGGCCGGTGAGGTTGCCGATCAGGCGCCCGGACTTGCCTCGCGCGAGCTCGGCGATGTCGGGGTTCTTCTTCTGCGGCATGATCGAAGAGCCCGTCGACCAGGCGTCATCCAGGGTGGCCCACCCGAACTCACGCGAGGCCCACAGGCAGATCTCCTCGCCCAACCGGGACATGTGCACCCCGACCATCGCGGCCACGAACAGGAACTCCGCGACGAAGTCCCGGTCGCTGACCGCGTCGATCGAGTTCGCGATCGGGGCGGTGAAACCCAGCTCGGCAGCAACCGCGTGCGGATCGAGTTCCAGCGCGGAGCCGGCCAGCGCACCGGCACCCAACGGCGACAGCCCGGCTCGGGCGTCCCAGTCGGCCAGCCGGTCCAGATCCCGACCGAAGGCGTGGGCGTGCTTGGCCAGCTCGTGCCCGAAGGACACCGGCTGCGCGTGCTGCAGGTGGGTGAACCCAGGCGCGGGGCAGTCGATGTGTGCCTCGGCCTGATCAGTCAGTGCCACCACCAGGCCCACCAGTGCGACAGCCACGGCACGGGACTGGTCGCGCAGGTAGAGGCGCAGGTCGGTGGCCACCTGGTCGTTGCGGCTGCGCCCGGCGCGCAGCTTGCCGCCGGTCGGACCCAGCAGCTCGAGCAGCCCCCGCTCGATCGCCGTGTGCACGTCCTCGTCCTCGGGCGTGGCCCGGAACGTGCCGTCGGCGGCCTGCTGCGCCAGGGTGTCCAACGCACCGAGCACTGCAGCAAACTCGGGGTCGTCGAGCAGGCCCGCCCGGTGCAGGAGGCCGGCATGGGCGCGGGTCTGCACGAGGTCGTAGGGGGCCAGCCGCCAGTCGAAGTGCACCGACAGGCTCAGCGCTGCCATCTCCGGCGACGGCCCGCCACTGAAGCGACCGCCCCACAGCCGGGTCGGGGCAGCTCCGGCGCTCGCCGGGGCGTCCTGGGGGGCGTCCTGCGACCCGCCCGGGGGACCGATGGTCACCCGACGATCCTGCCCTGACCGAGGTCCCGGGCTGCGGCCATCTTCGACGGCAGGCCCCAGAGCTCGATGAAGCCCTTGGCCAGGGACTGGTCGAACGTGTCGCCGGTGTCGTAGGTGGCCATCGAGAAGTCGTACAGGCTCTCCTGCGAGCGCCGGCCGGTGACCGTCGCGCGCCCACCCTGCAGGGTCATCCGCACGTCGCCGGTCACCGAGGCGTTCAGGTCATCGAGGAAGCCCTGCAGCGCACGGCGCAGGGGGGAGAACCACAGCCCGTCGTAGACCAGCTCGGTCCAGCGCTGGGAGACGCCCCGGCCGAACCGGGCCAGGTCGCGCTCAACGGTGACCGCCGCCAGCTCCTGGTGGGCCGTGATCAGCGCCATCGCGCCCGGCGCCTCGTAGACCTCGCGGCTCTTGATGCCCACGAGTCGGTCCTCGACCATGTCCAGGCGCCCCACACCATGGGCACCGGCGCGCGTGTTGAGCTCCTGGATGGCCTCGAGCATCGAGACCCGACGACCGTCGATCGCGACCGGGACGCCAGCCTCGAAGGTGATCACGACCTCGTCGGCGGGCTTGGGCACGGTCGGATCCGAGGTGTAGGAGTAGATGTCCTCGATCGGCCCGTTCCAGATGTCCTCGAGGAAGCCGGTCTCGATGGCCCGTCCCCAGACGTTCTGGTCGATCGAGTACGGGGACTTCTTCGTGACGTCGATGGGCAGGTTGTGGGCCTCGGCATAGTCGATGGCCTTGTCGCGGGTCAGGGCCAGGTCGCGCACTGGGGCGATGCAGGTCAGGTCGGGCGCGAGGTTGGTGATGCCGACCTCAAAGCGGACCTGGTCGTTGCCCTTGCCGGTGGACCCGTGGCTGACAATCGTCGCGCCGTGCTTGCGGGCAGCGGCGACCAGGTGCTTGACGATCGGCGGCCGGGACAGCGCGGACACCAGCGGATAGCGGTCCATGTACAGCGCGTCGGCCTGCAGGGCGGGCAGGCAGTAGTCGTCGGCGAACTCCGCGCGGGCGTCGGCCACCTCGGCCTCCACGGCGCCGCAGTCCAGGGCGCGCTGGCGGATGACCTCGAGGTCCTCACCGTCCTGGCCGACGTCGACCGCACACGCGATCACCTCGGCGCCGGTCTGCTCGGCGATCCACCCGATCGCCACGGAGGTGTCCAACCCACCCGAGTAGGCCAGTACGACGCGGTCAGCCATCAGTCTCTCCAGTTGAGGAAGTGCGCTCTTTCGGCGCGTTCGGGAAAAGTATACGCATATACGCATGACCGGTTGACCGGCGCCCCAACGGAGGCGCAGATGGGTCAGCGCCGGGGCTCGACGAGGCCGAGGATCGCCGCGGCGACCCCCGCCGCGCCGTCGGCCGCACGGGTCACCAGCAGCACCGTGTCGTCACCGGCGACGGTGCCGATCACCTCCGGCCAGTCGGAGCGGTCGATCATCGAGGCCAGGTACTGCGCACCCCCGGGCGGCGTGCGCAGCACGACGATGTTCGCCGAGCTGTCGACGCTGACCAGGACCTCCTGGGCCACCCGGGCCAGGCGCGTCACCGAGTCGGCATCGGGGGCCTGCGGCCGGCTGTCCCCACCCTCGGCCGGGACCGCGTAGACCAGGTCTCCCGAGGGCGTGGCCACCTTGACCGCGCCGAGCTCGTCGAGGTCCCGGGACAACGTGGCCTGGGTGACGACGAAGCCATCGGCGCCGAGCAACTGGGCGAGGACCGATTGGGACGCCACCGGCACGCGATCGAGCAGCTCGACGATGCGCCGGTGTCGGGCGGCCTTCGTGTGCGGGATGCTCATCGGGTGCCCTGCGCTTCCAGCGCCCGCGCTCGCACCGTGGCGATCGCAGCGGTCAGGACCTCCACGCCGTGGGCGACCTCGGGCGGGGTGAGGTTCAGCGGAGGGGCCAACCGGATCACGTCCGGGGCGGCAGCATTGACCAGCACGCCGGCGGCCCGCGCAGCCGACTCGACCTCGCGGGCGAGCGGCTCGGCCAGGACGATCCCGAGCAGCAGGCCGGCACCACGGACCTCCCGCACGCCGGGGACCGGGGCGAGTCCGGAACGGAACTCGTCGCCGCGCTCGGTCACGTGGGCCAGCAGGCCGTCGGCCTCGATGACGTCGAGCACCGCGAGAGCGGCGGCAGCGCTGATCGGATTGCCGCCGAACGTGGAGCCGTGCATGCCGGGGGCGAACTGCGGCACGCCCGGATGGTCGAGGGCGACCATCGCCCCGATCGGCAGCCCGCCGCCCAGGCCCTTGGCCAACGTCACGACATCAGGACGCAGGCCGTCGTGCTGGGGCGCCTGGTGGGCCAGCCACGACCCGGTGCGCCCGATGCCGGTCTGGACCTCGTCGAGGATCAGCAGCGCGCCGGCATCATCGGCAATCCGGCGGGCAGCGACCAGGTAATCCGGCGGCGGGACCACCACGCCGGCCTCACCCTGGATCGGCTCGAGGACGATCGCGGCTGTCGTGTCGTCGACCGCCCCTGCCAGGGCCTCGACGTCGCCGAAGGGCACGAAGTCGAGGTCGCCGGGAAGGGGTCGGAACGGGTCGGCCTTGGCCGGTTGGCCGGTCAGGGCCAGGGCCCCCATCGTCCGGCCGTGGAAGCCGTTCGCCGCCGCGACCATCCGGGTACGGCCGGTCAGCCGGGCCAGCTTGAAGGCCGCCTCGTTGGCCTCGGCACCCGAGTTGCACAGGAAGACCCGCGCGCCGCCGGCGGGGTCCACCATCGCGGCCAGTCGCTCGGACAGGCGCAGGGCCGGGATGGTGATGGCCAGGTTCGACGTGTGCCCGAGCCTGGCGACCTGCTCGCTGACCGCCCTGACGACCGCTGGGTGGGCATGGCCCAGGGCGTTGACGGCGATCCCGCCGAGGAGGTCCAGGTACTGCCGACCGGTGTCGTCGGTGACCCACGCGCCGGCACCGTGCATGAGGGCGACCGGCGGGGTCCCGTAGTTGTCCTGCATGGTGTGGCGCCACCGGGCGGCCAGCGGCGTGGGCTGTGCGCTCATGGTGAGTCCTCATCGGGCAGCACCATCGTGCCGATGCCCTCGCTGGTGAAGACCTCCAGCAGCACGCTGTGCGGCACGCGACCGTCGATCACGTGCGCGCCGGCCACGCCCGCGCGCACCGCCCGCAGGCAGGCTTCCATCTTCGGCGCCATCCCGGAGTCGAGCGTGGGCAGCAGCTCGGCCAGCTCGGTGGCCCGCAGCTCGGTGATCAGGCTCGCGCGGTCCGGCCAGTCGGCGAACAGGCCCTCCACGTCGGTGAGGACCACCAGCTTCTGCGCGCCGAGGGCGACGGCGAGCGCGGAGGCTGCCGTGTCCGCGTTGACGTTGAGGACCTGGCCGTCGGCGGCCACCCCGATGGTGGAGATCACGGGGATGAAGCCGTCGTCGAGCAGGCTCACCACGAACTCGGGGCGCACCTCGCTGACGTCGCCGACCAGGCCCAGGTCGAGATCCCGGCCGTCGGAGCCGACCCGGCGCCGGGTGGCGGCGAACAGGTGCGCGTCCTCCCCGGAGATGCCCACGGCCAGCGGGCCATGGGCGTTGATCAGGCCGACCAGGTCGCGCTGGACCTGGCCGGTGAGCACCATGCGCACCACGTCCATCACCTCGGGCGTGGTCACCCGCAGGCCACCGCGGAACTCGCTGACGACTCCCAGGCGCTCGAGCATGGCGTTGATCTGCGGGCCGCCGCCGTGCACCACCACCGGGCGCAGGCCCGCGAAGCGCAGGAACACTACGTCCTCGGCGAACGCGCGCTGCAGCTGCGGGGAGGTCATCGCGTTGCCGCCGTACTTGACCACGACCGTGGCGCCACGGAAGCGCTCCAGCCACGGCAGCGCCTCGGCCAGGACCTCGGCCTTGGCCAGCGCGTCCGCGGTCGGGACCGCTCGGGACTTGCTCATCAGGACTCCTCAGTGCCGCCGGCGGACCGGCCAACCGGTCAGGTGGAGTAGGCGGAGTTCTCGTGGACGTACATCGCGGTGAGGTCGTTGGTCCACAGGGTCGCCTCCGCGGAACCCGCGCGCAGGTCGATGGTGATCGTGACCTCACGATCGGACATGTCCACGCCCGCGCGGTCACCGAACGCAGCGCCGTCGCGGCAGATGACCACGCCGTTGATGGCCACGTCGATCGCGTCGGGCTCGAACGCGACGTCGGTGGTGCCGACCGCGGAGATGATCCGGCCCCAGTTGGGGTCCTGCCCGTGGATCGCGCACTTGAGCAGGTTGCTGCGCGACACCGCGCGGGCGGCCGTGACAGCCTCGTCCTCGGTGGCCGCGTTGACCACGTCGATCCTGATGTCCTTCGTCGAGCCCTCCGCATCGCCGATCAGCTGGCGGGCCAGGGAGTCGCAGGCCGCGCGGACGGCCATCCCCAGGGCGGTCCGGTCCACTGTGATCCCCGAGGCACCGGAGGCCAGCAGCAGCACCGTGTCGTTGGTGGACATCGCGCCGTCGGAGTCGATCCGGTCGAATGTGACCCGGGTGGACTCGCGCAGGGCCGCGTCGAGGGCGGCTGCATCGGCCACGGCGTCGGTCGTGAGCACGACGAGCATCGTGGCCAGGCCGGGGGCCAGCATGCCCGCTCCCTTGGCCATCCCGCCGACGACGAAGCCGGCCGGGTGCTCGACGCGCACCGTCTTGGGCACGGAGTCGGTGGTCATGATCGCCGCCGCGGCGGCAGCTCCCCCGTCGGCGGCCAGGGCACCGGCTGCTGCCTGGGCCCCGGCGAGCAGCCGGTCCATCGGCAGTCGTTCGCCGATCAGGCCCGTCGAGGCGACCGCGACCTCGATCGGGGCGACGTCCAGCAGCTCGGCGACGTGTTCGGCGGTGCGGTGGGTGTCGGCGAAGCCGGCCGGACCGGTGCAGGCATTCGCCCCGCCGGAGTTCAGGACCACCGCGCGGAACCGACCCTCGCCGGCGCACTGCTGGGTCCACAGCACCGGCGCGGCCTTGATCCGGTTGGTCGTGAAGACGGCCGCCGCGTCGAAGCGCGGGCCGTCGTTGACCACCAGGGCGACATCCGGTGCCCCCGAGGACTTGAGCCCGGCGGCCACACCTGCCGCGCGGAAACCGGCCGGGGCTGTCACGCCCAGCACCAGGGACTGCCCGTCGGGCATGGTGACCGCCTCAGTTCCCGGCCCGCCGATCGCGAACACGGAGAAGCCCTCGGCCTCCTGGGCTTGCGGATCGGTCATGGTGCGACTCCGTTCACGGGCAGGCCGAGCGCCTCGGGCAGGCTGAGGATCCGGTTGGCGTTCTGCAGCGCCTGGCCGGCCGCGCCCTTGACCAGGTTGTCCAGCGCGACCAGCACGCTGGTGCGACCCGAGTGCGCGTCCGCGGCGACCTGGAGGTGGACGCTGTTCGAGCCCACCGTGGCCGCCGTCGAGGGCATCCTGCCCGCGGGCAGGACATGGACGAAGGGCTCGTCGTCATAGGCGCCGTGCAGGGCGTCGCGCAGGGTGTCCTCGTCGATGCCCGGCGCAGTGCGCGCGGTGCAGGTGGCCAGGATCCCGCGGGCCATGGGCGCCAGCGTCGGGGTGAACAGCATGGTGACTGGCTCCCCCGCCGCGGCGCTGAGGGCCTGCTCCATCTCCGGGGTGTGCTGGTGCGCGCCACCGACCTTGTACGGCGTCATCGAACCCATCACCTCGCTGGCCAGCAGCGCCGCGGACGGCGCCCGACCTGCACCTGACGTTCCCGACGCGGCCACCACGACGACGTCACTGGCCTCGATGAGTCCCGCGGCCAGCAGCGGCGCCAGCCCCAGGGCCACCGAGGTCGCGTAGCAGCCCGGATTGGCCACCCGGGTGGTGCCGGCGAGGCGCTCGCGCTGGCCGGGGAGCTCGGGTAGTCCGTAGGGCCAGGTGCCCGCGTGCGGGGTGCTGCGGTAGTAGCGGTCCCAAGCGCCGCCATCGGCCAGCCGGAAGTCGGCGCCGAGGTCCACGATCGGCAGGTCCTCGCCCAGCCCCGCCACGAGGGCTGCGGACTCCCCGTGAGGCAGGGCCATGAGCAGCAGGTCGGCCGCAGCAAGCGTGTCGGCGTCGGTGGGCACGAAGCGGGCGTCGGCCAGGCCGACCAGCTGCGGGTGGACCTCCCCGACGAGGTGCCCGGCACGGTTGCCCGCGGCCAGCGGGCCGAGTTCGAGTTCCGGGTGCGCTGCGACCAGGCGCAGCAACTCACCGCCGGCATACCCGGAGGCGCCGGCGAGGGACACAGTGAAAGTCACCCGGCCGAGTATACGCATATACGGATACTCGCCGGGTGACCGCCGGGCAGGCACGTCCCCCCCACCGCCAGCGCCTTGCGACGAACGGGATCGCGACGACGAAGACGTCATGCAGGGCGAGCACGACCGAGTCGAGCACCGGAGCCTTGATCTCAAGCGTCGTTGCGTGCAGCACGCAGCTATCTGCCACGGGACACCGCCAGCCCACTGGGACTCTCGGCGAGTGACGCGATCAGGGTGCAGTGGCTTGGGCCAACATCTCCCGGCGATCGTCGCGGACGTGGATGAACCTGCCGGACAGGGCGTCGAACTGCCCACTGGCCAGATCGCGGATGAGGTCGGCGGCCGCCGAGGCCGGCAGGTAGGCCGAGTCGGGGAGGTCGGTCAGGTCGGGTCGGTGCATGAGCAGGGCATCGGGCCATCTGGTCATGTCGGTGCGCACCATGCCGGGGCTGATCGCGAACGCGCTGACGCCTGTGCCGGCGAGTTCCTCAGCCAGCGAGGCGGTCAGGTGCATGACCGCCGCCTTGCTGGCGCCGTAGGCCGACGAGTACGGCGCCGGGAACCGACCCATCCCCGAGGCCAGGACCACGACCCGACCGCTTCCGCGGGAGATCATGGCCGGCACAGTGTCGCGCAGGGTGGTGTAGACACCGCGCACGTTGACCTCGAAGTCGTGCCACCACGCGTCGGGGTCCGTGTCCCAGGTCGGGCCCACGGCGCTCAGCGCCCCCGCGTTGGCGACCACGAGGTCGGGAACAGCCCAGAGGGCGGCGAGCGCCGCACACGCCTGCGCTATCGCCGGGCCATCAGTGACGTCGGCCACCAGCGGGAGGACGCGCTCCGGCTCGGAGTCGGCGGCCAGCCCCGCCAGCGCGTCGGCATCCCGGGCCAGCGCCGCGACGCGCCAGCCGTGTCCGAGCAGGTCCTCGGCCACGAACCGGCCGATCCCCCTGCTGGCCCCGGTGACCAGGGCGACGGGCAGATCGTTCATGACGGCCTCCGTGGGCGTACGTCACCGGCGCTGCGAGCCGGTGCCTGTGCTCCCGAGGGTAGGGCACGAGGCCTCGTCGACTCCGGACACGAGCCGGAATTGACAGACTTAGGTGATCCTTAGTTAGGGTTGCCTCACCTATCCAAGCTCCTCGGAGCCCAGCAGAGGAGCTCCCCATGCTCGCCACCTACCTGATCGGACTGCGCGAGGGCCTCGAAGCAGCCCTGATCGTCAGCATCCTGGTCGCCTACCTGGTCAAGACCGATCGCCGCGAGGCGCTGCCGTTCGTCTGGGCGGGCGTCGGCGCCGCGGTGGCGATATCGGTGGGCGTCGCGGCGATCCTGAACCTGACGAGTTCCGCCCTGTCGGAGCCTGCCGAGGAGCTCTTCGCCGGCATCATGTCGATCCTGGCCGTGGGGCTGGTCACCTGGATGATCTTCTGGATGAAGTCCGCGAGCCGGACCATCGCCACCGACCTGCGCAGCGGCCTGGACCGCGCGTTCAGCATGGGCGTCGGAGCCGTGGCGGCCATGGCGTTCGCCTCCGTGGCCCGCGAGGGTCTGGAGACCGCGGTGTTCTTCTTCTCCCTGACGGGCAGCGGCGGGGTCGGCCTCGCCCCGGTGCTCGGCCTGCTCCTCGGCCTGGCGACCTCGGCCGTGGCCGGCTTCCTTCTGTACCGGGGCGCGGTCCGGATCGACCTGTCGAAGTTCTTCCGCTACACCGGCCTCCTGCTGATCCTGGTCGCGGCCGGCGTGCTGGCCTACGGCGTCCACGAGCTTCAGGAGGTCGGAGTCCTGCCCGGCGAGGACAACCTGGCCTTCGATGTCTCCTCGACCATCCCGGCGGACTCCTGGTACGGGTCGGTGCTGCGCGGCATCCTCGGATTCCGACCGGCGATGACCGTTCTTGAGGTCGGCATCTGGGCGGCCTACGTGGGGATCACCACGTGGCTGTTCCTGCGCCCGATCGGGCGCAGGCGTGTCTCGGCGACCGGACCGCAGACGCCGGTCAGCGCCTGACCAGGGCGTGACCGGGCGCCGGGGGCACTGGGAACGCTGGCAAGAGGCGCTGGCCCGCAGCGGAATCGGGTGACGCCCGCCGCGGCCACCCCGCGTCCGGTCAGGCGGCGCCGTCGCCGCCCGACTCCCACTCACGGCGCTGCCGCTTGGCCAGCGCCTTGCGGTCCTTGCTCTCGAGCCGCTTGCGCTGCTCCTCGACCTGGTCGGCGCGCATGACGAGCAGGCGCAGCACGTGCAGGCCCGTCCCGAGCATGACGAACACGGGCCAGGGGAAGGCCTCGCCCCCGGAGGTAGCCCCCCAGATCACCCAGCAGATGATCGAGGCGGACAGGAAGCCCCACGCTGCCTCCCGGACGTCGGACCGGTAGGCCGCCAGCGCACGGGCCTGCAGTGCGGCCGCATTCTCGGCGCTGGTCGCGCGGCGAGCCGGGGCCCCCGCTACCGGGATGAGGTCGGCCAGCAAGCCGGGCAGCTCACCCAGCGTCCGCGCGGCCAGGACGGCCTCGCTGCGCTCATCGAACTCCTCGCGCGTCAGCCGCCCGTCAGCGTAGGCCCCACCGAGCACGCGGTGGAGCACATCACGGTCGGCGTCCGAGGCGCGCAGGGGGCCGTTCTGCGAGTTGCGCGGGTCATACTCGAACTCGTCCCACACAGAGTTCCCGGCCACTCGGGGAGTCTAGGCGCGCCCGTGGTGCACCCGCAGCGTGTGCTCCCCGGGCGCCCACCCTGCGGCCAGCCGACGAGTCAGGCCCGCAGCACCGCACCGCACTGCTGCTCCGCGGCGGCCAGGGCGTCTGCGCGCACCTGTGCCACCTCGGCTGCCGACAGGGTCCGGTCCGGGGCACGCAGCCGCAGCGCGAACGCCAGGGAGATCCGTCCCGGCCCCACCTGCTCGCCGGCATAGGTGTCGAACAGGCGCACGCTCTCCAGGAGCTCGCCCCCGCCCTCGATCAGCGCCCGTCGCACGGCCTCGGCGGGCACGTCCTGCGCCACAACCACAGCGAGGTCCTCCTTGGCCACCGGCATGGTCGAGAAGACGGGAGCCGCCGCTGCCTGCGGCGCTGCCGCCAGCAGCGCGTCAAGGTCCACCTCGAAGGCCACCGTGCGCGCGGGCAGGCCCAGTGCATCGACCACCCGCGGGTGCAGCTCGCCGGCGTGCCCGATCACAGCGCCAGCCACCGAGATGGCTGCGCACCGTCCGGGGTGCCACGGCGCAAGAGCACCGGCTTCGACGTCGATCCCCACCCCCAGCTCGTCTGCGAGCTCCCGCACGATCCCGAGGGCATCGGACCAGTCGGCGGCCCGACCCGCGCCCCACCAGCCGGACCGGGTGCGCTCGCCCGCCAGGATCCCTGCGGCGTGCCTCGGCTGGTCCGGGAGCAGGGCCCGAAGCGCCGCCAGCTCCGCGTCGGTGGGCCGACCGGACACCGACGGTCGCGGTGGCGCCCCCGTGGAGCCCATAGCGGATCCGCGGAAGACCAGCCCGACCTCCGACAGGGCCACCTGCGCGGCCCCCCGGCTCAGGTTGCGCCGGGCTGTCGCCACCAGCCCGGGCAGCAGCGTGGTGCGCAGGTACGGGGCCTCGTCGGACAACGGGTTGGCCAACTCGACGAGGGCTCCGCGCGGGTCCTGCGCCGGGATCCCGAGGGCGTCGAGTTCGAGACGTCCGAGGAACGGGTAGTTCAGGACCTCGACCAGGCCTGAGGCAGCCAAGGCCCGCCCGGCCCGACGGCGCTGGCGCTGGCTGGACGTGAGGCCATAGCCGGACGGAACCCGCGGCAGGGTCGCGGGCAGGTTCTCGTACCCCTCGAGGCGGATGACCTCCTCGACCAGGTCGAACGGGTCGGTCAGATCCGGCCGCCAGGTGGGCGCGGTAACCAGCAGGTGTCGGTCGGCGACCTCGACAGTGGCCCCGATCGACTCCAGGCGCTCGACGCTGCGCCCATCTGCGATCCCCAGGCCGCACACTCGGGCGGGCAGGTCGGCGGGCATCGGGATCCTGCTCGGCGCCTGCACTGCATCGACACGTCGCGTGCCCACGTATGTGGCCCCGCCCCATTCGATGAGCAGGGCCGCGGCGCGGGCTGAGGCGATGGCCGGCAGTTCCGGGTCCACACCCCGCTCGAAGCGCCGGGATGCCTCGCTGGACAACTTGTGCCGGCGCGACTGGGCCGCGACCGCCTGGGCGGAGAAGTGCACTGCCTCGATGGCCACAGAGTGCGACGCGGCATCGATCTCGGACTCCAAGCCGCCCATGGTGCCGGCCAGGGCCAGCGGCCCGCGGGGCTCGGCGACGACGATGTCGTCGGCATCCAGCGTGCGCTTCACGTGGTCGAGGGTCTCGAGGGGCTCCCCCGTGGTCGCCCTGCGGACCGTCAGCGGCCCGGAGAGCTTCGCCCGGTCGAAGGCGTGCAGCGGCTGGCCGAGCTCGAGCATGACGTAGTTGGTGACGTCCACGGCCAACGAGATGGGTCGCATCCCGGCCGCCACCAGTCGACGGCGCATCCACTGCGGGCTCGGGGCAGTCGGGTCCAGCCCGGCGATCGAGCGCAGCACGAACCGGTCGGCCGCGGTGGGGTCGGTGATGGACGCGCCGTGCGGCTCCTCCCCCGATGGCTCGGGCAGGAGGGACTCCGGATCGACGAGCGCCGGATCGGCGAACGGCAGCCCGTAGGCGGTCGCGACCTCGCGCGCGACCCCCCGGATGCTCAGCGCGTAGCCCCGATCGGGGGTGACCGCTATGTCGAGGACCTCGTCGCCGAGGCCGAGGACCTCGTAGCCCGAGGCACCCGGATCAGCCGACCCCGGCGGCAGCACGATGATGCCGTCGTGGTCCTCCCCGAGCGCCAGCTCACGCTCGGAGGCGATCATCCCGTCGGAGACCCGGCCGTAGGTGGATCGACTGGCGATGGCGAACCCGCCGGGAAGCACCGCCCCGGGCAGCGCCACGACGACCAGGTCACCGGCGGCGAAGTTGCGCGCGCCGCAGATGATGCCCCGCTCGCTGGTGGTGGCGCCCTCGACGATCTCGCCGTTGCCGGCGCCGACCTCGACCCGGCAGAACCGGATCGGCTTCTTGAACTCGGTGAGCTCCTCGACGGAGTTCACCTGGCCGACGACCAGTGGCCCGGTGACCTCGGCACCGAGCACCTCGACCGTCTCGACCTCGAGGCCGGCGCTGATCAGGCGGGCAGCGACGTCGCGTCCGCCCTGGTCGGCCGGGACGTCGACGTACTCGCGGATCCAACTCAGTGGTGCACGCATCGCTCAGACCTCCGAACCGAAGGCGGAGGTGAACCGGATGTCACCCTCGACCATGTCGCGCATGTCGGTCACCCCATGGCGGAACATCAGGGTCCGTTCGATGCCCATGCCGAACGCGAAGCCCGTGTAGCGCTGCGCATCGATGCCGCACGCGGTGAGCACACGCGGGTTGACCATGCCGCAGCCGCCCCACTCGATCCAGCCCTCGCTGGAGCAGGTCCGGCACGGGTTGCCCGGATCGCCCACGGCGGCACCGCGGCAGACGAAGCACTGCAGGTCGACCTCAGCGCTGGGCTCGGTGAAGGGGAAGTAGCTGGGGCGCAGGCGGGTGACCAGGCCAGCTCCGAACATCGCCGACGCGAAGTGGTCCAGGGTGCCCTTGAGGTCGGCCATCGTGATGCCCTCGTCGACGACCAGCCCTTCGACCTGGTGGAAGACCGGCGTGTGCGTGGCATCGAGCTCATCGGTGCGGTAGACGCGGCCGGGGCAGATCACGTGGATCGGCAGCTCGCGGTCGAGCATGGAGCGCACCTGGACCGGTGAGGTGTGGGTGCGCAGCACGACGCCGCCCTCGGGTGACCCGACGAAGAACGTGTCCTGCATGGTGCGCGCGGGGTGGTCCGGGGCGATGTTGAGGGCGTCGAAGTTGAACCACTCCGCCTCGACCTCAGGACCCTCGGCGACCTCATAGCCCATTGCGACGAACACGTCCTCGATGCGTTCCATCAGAGTGGTCAGCGGGTGCCGGGCACCCACCGGACGCCGGTCGGTCGGAAGTGTGACGTCCACCGCCTCCTCGACGAGCACCCGCTCGTCGCGCTCGGCGGCCAGGACGACCTCGCGCTCCTCGAGCGCTCGCTTGACCGCGGCCCGGGCCATGCCCACGCGCTTGCCCGCCTCGGCCTTGGCCGCCGGAGGCAGGGCGCCGATCTCGCGGTTGGCCAGGGCCAGCGGCGAGCGGTCACCGGCGTGCTCGAGGCGGACGGCCTTGAGAGCGTCGAGGTCGGCGGCGGCGGCGATCGCCTCCAGGGCGCCGGACTGCGCCGTGGCGACAGCGCCGTCGGACAATGCACTGACCTCGACCGGGTCGTAGGACTTGTTGGGGGCGGACATGGCCTCTTCCGGGTTCGCGGGACGTCTGCTGCGGACAACGGGGGCCGATTCTATCGGCGGCGCAGCGGGCCCGTGGCCGACGACGTCCCCAGCGCTGCGCTCGGGCAGCGGCCCGGGCACCGCCGTGCCGGAGCCGTCGGAGCGGATTCGTGCCCGCCCTCGCCCGGTCCCGGCTGCATCGGCTTCGGGTCTACGGCCATACTCCGTCCACGATTGGTTCACCCGGGGTTCATCTCGGGATCGCAGGACTCGTCTCGGGAGGTGGGCCAGTGAGCGAACAGCAGGCGGCTGGTGCACCCGACCCCTCCCCGGGAGAACCCGAACCCGCCGACGCCGCGCGTCGGGCCGCCGAGGAACTGGAACTGCTGCCCGTCTCCGACGCGTACCACGGTCGTGCGGCGTTCGCGACGCCCACCCGAACCCGCGGGCCCAGCCGACTGGTCCCGCTGCTCTCCCAGGTCCGTGGCTACTCGGTCGGTCGACTGCGGATCGACGCCCTGGCCGGCCTCACCGTCGCCGCACTCACCCTGCCCTCAGCGATGGCCTACGCGGAGGTCGCCGGCGTGCCGGTGACCACCGGCCTCTACACCCTGATCGCGCCGGTGCTCCTCTACGCCTTCCTGTCCTCGACCCCGCGCACTGTCGTGGGTCCCGAGGGAACCGTCGCCCTGGTCACCGGAGCAGCGGTGGCACCCCTGGCCGGCGGCGACCCGGCGAAGTGGGTCCTGCTGGTGTCGATGCTGGCTGTGATGACCGGTGTCATGTTCCTGCTGGCCCGGGTCGCCAAGATCGGGTGGATGGCCGACTACCTGTCCCAGGCGGTCCTTGTCGGCTACATCGCCGGCGTGGCGATCGTGCTCATCATCGGGCAGGTCGGGAAGCTCACCGGCATCCCCTCGGCCGATGGCAACGCCCTGCGGGAGCTGTGGGGATACCTGACCAACCTCGGTGCGGCCAACCCTGCGACGCTGGCCGTCGGTCTGGGCTCGATGGTGGTCCTCGTGGTGATGCGCCGCCGGCTGTCGACCTGGCCGTCGGCGCTCATCGTGGTGGTGCTCGGCATCGCCGCGGCCTGGGCCCTGGACCTCGCGAGCGATGGTGTGGCCCTGGTCGGCCCGGTCCCCTCGGGCCTGCCCCCGTTGGAGATCCCGGCCGTCGGGCTGGCCGACGTGCGCTCCCTGGTCGTCCCGGCCCTGGGCATCTTCCTGGTCAGCTTCTCCGACGCGATCCTCATCTCGCGGGCTATCGCTGCGAAGAACCGGGAGACCGTCGATGCCAACCAGGAGCTGTTCGCCTTCGGCACGGCCAACATCTCCGCCGGGCTCACGGCCGGCATGCCGATCGGTGCCAGCGGCTCCCGGACCGCAGTCAACGACTCGATGCGGGTCACCAGCCAGGTCGGTGGGCTGGTCAACGCCCTGGCCGTGGCCCTCATCCTGCTGTTCCTGACCGAGCCCATCCAGTACCTGCCCACGGCGACGCTGGCCGCGATCATCATCATGGCCTCGGTCGGGATCATCGAGGCCAGCGCCTGGGTGACGCTGCGCCGAAGCAGCCGCGCCGAGGTGCTCATCGCCGTGGTCACGATGCTCCTCGTGCTCACGGTGGGCGTGCTGCAGGCGCTGTTCGTGGCCGTCTTCCTCTCGATGGCCGACGTCGTGCGCAGGGTGGCCAACCCACACGACGCGGTTCAGGGGTTCGTGCCCAGCATCGACCGCTTCGGCAACGTCGACAGCCACCCGGACGCCGAGGTCATCCACGGAATCGTGATCTACCGACTCGACGACCGGATCTTCTTCGCCAACTGCCAGCGGGTCAACGCGCGGATCTGGTCGGCGATCTCCGGGGCGCCGAAGCCGGTCCACTGGCTGGTCTTCGACGTGGCTGGGGTGCCCGACACAGATTCCGCGGCCCAAGCTGCGCTGCTGGACCTCAAGCGTGGCCTCGAGGGCGCGGGGATCGGGCTGGTCTTCGCCACCATGCGCGAGACACTGCGCCTGGACCTCGACCAGGCGCAGGTGCTCGACCAGCTCGGCGAGGAGAACCTGTTCGAGACGGTCGAGGCCGCAGTCGTCGCGTGCCTGGACCGGATGCAGGCCGCCGCCCCGTCGACGGACACGGCCGCGGAACCCGCAGCCCCGGGGACGCACGGGGGGCTTGCTGGGCTGGGCCCCGTCGAGCCGGATCCGGGGCAGCCGACACCGACCCGTTAGCTGGACTGCGCCACCCGGGCCCCGGCGTACAGGCAGACCGCAGCGGCTGTGGCCAGGTTGAGGCTCTCCGCTCGGCCGAGGATCGGGATGCGCACCACATGGTCGACGGCGTCCAGGACCTCGGCTGGCAGGCCGTGCGCCTCGTTGCCCAGGACCCACGCGACCCGCCCGCCCAGCAGGCCGGCCCGCTCGGCGCTGAACAGGTCCGTCGAGTCCGCCGTGACATCGGCGGCAAGCGTCGTGAAGCCTGCCCCGCGCAGGAGCGCGATCGCCTCGAGGGTCTCCCCGCCCGCCACGACCGGCACGTGGAACAGCGATCCGGCGGTGGCGCGCACGCACTTGGGGTTCGTCGGATCGACCGAGCCGTCCGACAGGGCCACGCCCACGGCGCCCACCGCGTCGGCCACACGGATCAGGGCGCCGGCGTTGCCCGGGTCAGCCATCTCGTGGACGAGCACCAGTTGGCCGGTGGTGAAGTGAGCGGTCTCCGGGCCGGCCGTGAGCAGTGCGGTCTCGGCGGGCGCCGCGAGCAGCGCGGCCAGCGTGCGGGGTGTCCAGGTGCAGACGGCCACGATCCCCTGCGGGGACTGGGCGGACACCAGCCCGGTGAACGCCGACTCCTCGACCAGGTGAACCGGCACCCCGTCCTCCTGCGCCGCCAGTAGGTCCGCAGCGCGCCGTTCCCTGGCCGACTCGGCCACGAGGATCTCCACGGCACGCCCCGCCTCGATCGCGGCGCCCACGGCCTGCGGCCCCTCGGCCAGGAACTGCCCGCGGGCACGTCGGAACTTGCCGAGGGTCAGCTGGCGGGCGTCGCGAACGCGCGCCGAACGGGAGGAGAGCAGGTCCACCCCGACATCCTGCCAGCGCCCGCCCCGCACAGCGCACCCGTGACGCGCTGGCCGACAACCTGGGATCGAGTTGCTCATCATGGAGCAACCCGATCCCGAGTTCCCGCTGCCCAGTGGGTCCGGACGCGACTGGGCCCCGCACTCCCCGGAGGGAGGGCGGGGCCCAGTCACGCGCCTGCCGGATCAGCGACCCCCATGGGTCGCCGGACGAACGGGCTCAGGCAGCCGGGGTGCCTGCGGGCAGCGCCGCGCGGGCCATCTCGACCAGCGCGGTGAAGGCCGCCGCATCGCTGACGGCGATCTCGGCGAGGATCTTGCGGTCGACCTCGACTCCGGCGGCCTTGAGGCCCTGGATGAACCGGTTGTAGGTGATGCCGTTGGCGCGGGCCGCGGCATTGATGCGCGTGATCCACAGCTTGCGGAAGTCGCCCTTGCGGGCCTTGCGGTGGTCGTAGGCGTAGATCACCGAGTGCAGCTGCTGCTCCTTGGCCTTGCGGTAGAGCCGCGAGCGCTGGCCGCGGTAGCCGCTGGCCTTCTCCAGGATCTCGCGACGCTTCTTGTGGGCGTTGACTGCCCGCTTCACGCGTGCCATGTGGTTACTCCTTCGTCGTTCGGGTCTCGGGTGACGGGTCAGCGCATGCCGTTCAGCAGCTTCTTGACGCGCTTGGTGTCGGTGGCAGCGACGTGGTGCGGCCGTCGAGCCGGCGGGTGCGCTTGCTGCGTCTTGTGCTCGAGCAGGTGGCGCTTGTTGGCCTTCTGGCGCACGATCTTGCCCGATGCCGGTCTTGCTGGAACCGCTTCGTGGTGCCGCTGTGGGTCTTGGTCTTGGGCATCGTTGCTCCTCAGGTTCATCGCGTGCGGGTCGTATCGCTGCGGGGTGGTCCGCGATGGTCGCGCATCGCGTCGGCTCGGGTCGGCCGCGGCGCTGCCGGACACCTGGTCGGCGCTTGCTGCCGAAGCCTGGCGGGCCGCCTGCGCCTGCGCGCGCCAGTCTTCGCGCCGCGGTGCGGTGCCAACACCATCGTCATGTTGCGGCCGTCCTGCTTGGCCGAGCGTCTCGACGAAGCCGTACTCGGCGACGTCGGCAGCCAGGCGCTGCAGCAGCCGGTAGCCGAGCTCGGGCCGCGACTGCTCGCGGCCGCGGAACATGATGGTGACCTTGACCTTGTCGACCCTGCTTCGAGGAAGCGGACCACGTGACCCTTCTTGGTCTCGTAGTCGTGCGCGTCGATCTTCGGTCGCAGCTTCTGCTCCTTGACGACGGTCTGCTGCTGGTTCTTGCGAGTCTCACGCGCCTTGACGGCCGACTCGTACTTGAACTTGCCGTAGTCCATGATCTTGCAGACCGGCGGCTTGGCGTCCGGGGCCACTTCGACCAGGTCGAGATCGGCCTCGACGGCGACGCGCAGGGCATCCTCGATGCGCACGATGCCGACCTGCTCGCCGTTCGGTCCGATCAGTCGGACTTCAGGTACGCGGATGCGCTCGTTGATGCGGGTCTCAGTGCTGATGTGGCGCCTCCTCTGGGTCGCTGTGCATGGATTGCGACCGCCGGCCCCTCACGTGAGGGGGCCGAGCCACTCATGGGAGAGGCCCGCTCCCGGGCAGGTGAGCAGGCCTCGAATCACCGGCGCAGCACCGGCGCCGCACACACGTGCTCTGTGCGGATCTCAACCCGACCGCCCTGGGGCTGTCTGGGTGGGAGCTCGAGACTCCACTTCTCCACCAACTGCCCCAATGGCGCGTGCACCACGTTTGGGACAGATCGGTCGTCGATGAGAGGGTATCAGGATGACTGCCGCTACCCCGAATCCCGACCTGACGCCCACTGTCGCCCCGGACGGAGTGGGTCCCGGCGACGACGTCGACCAGGCGCTGCGGGACATCGGGGAGGTCCCGGCGGTGGAGGTCATCACCACCGTGGGCCTGCACCTCATGAGCGCGGCGGCGGTGAAGTGCGGCCTGGGCGAGGAGGGCGACTCCGCCACCGACCTCGACGAGGCCCGCAAGCTGATCAACGCGCTCGCCGGCCTGGTGGTGACCGCCGCCCCCGACCTGGGCACATTCCACGCCGGCCCCCTGCGCGATGGGCTGAAGTCGTTGCAGCTGGCGTTCCGCGAGGCGTCGGCCTACCCCGACGCCCCCGGGCAGGGGCCCGGGGAGAAGCTGACCGGTCCGGTCATCGGCTGAGCACGGTCATCGGCTGAGCACCATCATCGGCTGAGCCCGGTCCCGGTCCCGGCGTCACCCGCACCGACGACCTCGACGCCGAGCACTCCGTCGAACACGTCGCGCAGGTCCGCCGAGCCCGACACCCGATCGGCGATGATCTCGGCCCGCTGCCCCAGGATGTCGGTCCCGAGGTCCACGGCGAACCGGACCTGCAGTACCACCCCGGGATGCTGCGCCGTTGTGTCGGTCTCCGCAGCCGCCGCCACCAGACGCAGACCGACCTCGCCACTGGCCAGCACCGGCTCCAGCACCTCGGCGACCGCGGCACGGACGGCCTGATCGTCCCACGGGTCGGGCCACGGCTCGCCGGTCGCAAGGCGGACCAGCGCCTGGCCACGGATCCGCAGCGGAGCCGGCGATCCGGCGTCGAGCAGCAGCGCGCGTCCGCCCTCGGCAAGCACCGCCGCCGCGGCGCGCGACGCGGTCACCGGCATGGGACGGGCACGGGGATCCCACCTCAGCAGCGGATCCATCCCCGTGAAGGCCAGCCCGACTGATGCGCCGTGGCGATCCCGGATCGAGACGGCGGCAACGGCCCGGTCAGAGCCCGCACACGGGTCGGAGTCGTCCCCCTCAAGCAGGTCACCGTCGACCTCCAGCAGGGGCACGAGCACCCGTTCGTCGGCCAGCGCGGCCACGACCTCGCGGATCCCAGCCTCGCCACGGATGCGCCGCGCCAGCACCTGCGCAACCGGCGCGGGGACCGACCCGTCATCGGCGGCGAACTCGCCGGGGCCGGTCAGTTCAGCCATGCGTCGAACCTCTCCCGGCGCAGTCCGGGGTCCGCCCCATCGAGCACCTCGCGCAGGGAGGCCACCACCTCATGGGCGGCGACGTCGGTCCAGCCGGGGTGCGACTCACGCACCACATGGTCGATGAACCCGAGGCCGGCCAGCGCATGCGCACCGATCCGCTGCTCCCAGGCGACCTGCGCAGGGTCGTGGCTGCCGCCGTGGCGGATGGCCGCCGCCCCCTCGGGGGGCAGTGGGGCGACCCAGGTGTGCGACCCGGCGACGATCCGGTCCGCGGCCAACAGGGCGAGGGCCGCACCCCCGGTCCCGGCGCCGAGCAGGAGGGCAGCCGAGGCCGTGCGCGCCGAGACGAGGTCGAGCATCACCCGGGAGATCTCCCCGGCGATCCCGGACTCCTCACCGGCCACCGACAGCTGCGCCCCCAGCGTGTCGACGACCGTGACCACGGGCAGGCCCCAACGCTGCGCGAGATCGATCCCGCGACGCACGGTGCGCAGGCCCCCGACCGTCAACGGGGCACCCGATCGGCGGTCGGTCGTGGCTGCCAGCACCATCGACATCCCTGCCATCCGACCCAGCCCCACCAGCGCACCCCCGGACAGCTCGCCCTGGCCGGTGCCGGGCAGCGCCACGAAGTCGCTCACGTGCTCGGTCAGGAACTGCTCGGCATCGAGTCGATCACCTTGTCGCGAGACCCGTACGTACTCCCACAACTGCTCGGCGGACTCCGGGGCACCGGCCACATGGGCAGGGGCGACGTGACCGGCTGGCGCCTCGACGGGCGGGACCCAGCCGGGCCCGGGCCGATCGCGCCACAGGCGCAGCACCACCGCGAGGTGCGCATGCAGGCTGCGGCCAGGTCAGGACGGCGTCTATGAGCCCTCGTGCCGCCAGGTTCTCGGCGACCTGGATCCCGTCGGGGAACTGCTCGCCAGTGATCGCCGCGTACGCGCGTGGGCCGAGGAAGCCGACCATCGCGCCCGGTTCGGCGGTGGTGAGGTCCCCGGCGGAACCGAGCGTGGCCAGCACCCCTCCCGTGGTGGGGCCACAGAGGTGGACCAGGTACGGCAGTCCGGCGGTCCGGTGCTGGGCCACCGCGGCGGCGATCGCGACCATCTGCACGAACGCTGGCGCGCCCTCCTGCATCCGAGTGCCCCCGGACCGGGGCACGACGACCAGCGGCAGGCCCTGGGCCGTGGCCCGGCGGACCGCCGCCACCACCATGGCTGCGGCGTGCACCCCGACCGATCCGCCGAGGAAGCCGAACTCCCAGGCGATGACGGCCGCAGGTATCCCCCGCACGCGGACCTCTCCGGCCAGTATTGACTCCTGCGAGCCGGTGGTGACTTCGGCCACATCCATCTGCTCGCGATAGGCGTTAGAAATGTCAGACAAGGTCCCGAAATGCCGATCCCATCGGACGAATGAGTCCGGGTCCGCGATCGCCTGCACCGCTTCGAGAGCTGAGAGCCTGGCCACCCCTCGACGCTACCGCGTGCGAAAGATTTGCAGAAAGGCGGGGCCGACAAGCATCATTCGACCAATTGGGTGGATTATTGTCACCCGTTGGGCCGAATTTCGCCTCCAGTTAGGGGTTGGAGGCTTCACCGGGGAGCCATTCGGGCCGACATGGGGCGTGGACTACCCAAGGAGGGACCGACATGAGCACGACAGCGATCCGGACGCGGAGAGCAGTGCCCACCCGATTGGCAGCAGCGACTGCTGCACTGGCTTTGCTGGCGGTGCCCATTCCAGCCTCGGCTGACGGGCCGAGTCGCACGGCACTGCTCAGCCTGACCGGCGAGGTGAGCCTCTCGGCAGTGGCCGACTCCGTGGCGGCCCTGGGTGGTCGCGTGCTGTCGACCCTCGAGGTGGCCGACTCACTGCTGGTGGAACTCCCCCGAGGGACGCACGCCCCCAGTGGCGCCACCGAGGTGCCGGACACACCCATGCGGGTCAACGGCACCCGCATGTACTCCAACACGACCGTGCCCACGTACCGGGACACGCTGGGCGCACCCGCGGACCTGTCGACCGGCGCCGGGGTGACTGTGGCCCTGCTGGACACCGGCGTGGCCGCCGATGCCGACGGGCTCGGACACGTGCAGCACATCAACGTCACTGATTCTCCTGATGGAGATGGCCTCGGACACGGGACGTTCCAAGCTGGCCTGATCGCCGGTCGCGGCATCTTCCCCGGCGTGGCGCCGGGCGCGGACCTGGTCGACGTGCAGGTTGCCGACGCCGAGGGCAACACCTCACTGAGCACCGTGCTCGCCGGGCTGGACGCCGTGGCCGAGCGGGGCGACGTGGATGTGCTCAACGTCAGCCTGTCGACCGACAGCCCGCTGCCGCCCTCGTTCGATCCCCTCTCCCGGGCGTTGGAGCGGCTCTGGGCCTCGGGCGTGACCGTGATCGCTGCGGCGGGCAATGACGGCCCGGAGCGCGGGACCGTCACCTCCCCCGGCGATGACCCGATGCTGCTGACTGTCGGTTCCCTCGACGAGCACGACACGACCGGTCGCGACGACGACGACGTCGCCGAGTTCAGCGCCCGTCCCGCGCGCGGCTCGACCAGCAAGCCCGACCTGGTGGCCCCCGGGGTCTCCCTGGTCTCGACCGCTGCTCCTGGCAGCTCCGCTGTGACCGACAATCCGCAGGCTCTGGTCGGCGAGGGCTACATGCGCGGGTCGGGGACGTCGATGTCCGCGGCGATCGTCTCGGGTGCTGTGGCCGCTGTGCTCGACACCAACCCCCGGCTGGAGCCCAACGGCGTCAAGTCCCTGCTCACGAGCACCGCGTACAACCTCAAGGGCAAGGATGCCGGTGAGGGCGCCGGTGGCCTGGACCTGGACAAGGCCCTGACCGCGGCCGGGAGTGCGCTGACCAACCCCACCCTCGACAAGCGCGAATCATCCACCAGCGACTTGGGGCCCATTGGCGCCGACGCCGACAGGTGGGCTGACTTCGCCGAGGCGTGGGAGGCCGGAGATTACCAAGCGGCACAGTCCGCGTGGAGGCAGCTCACTTCCGCGACTCGCGCTTGGGCTTCACGCGCCTTCGCCATGGCGGTCGTCTTCGGGTCCGTCGACTCCGCGGAGTTCGAGGCACGGGGCTGGGCCGCACGCGGATGGGCCGCCCGCGGATGGGCCGCACGCGGATGGGCCGCACGAGGGTGGGCTTCTGAGGAATGGTTGGCACGGGGCTGGGCCGCACGCGGATGGGCCGCACGAGGATGGGCCGCACGCGGATGGGCCGCCCGCGGATGGGCCGCCGAGGACTGGGAGGCCCGCGGATGGGCCGCCCGCGGATGGGCCGCCGAGGACTGGGAGGCCCGCGGATGGGCCGCCCGCGGATGGGCGGACTTCATGTGGGAGGCCCGCGGATGGGCCGCACGAGGATGGGCCGATGAAGTGTGGGCCACTGACAGATCGGGCACCTGGGCGTAAGGGTCGCCGCCGGCGAGCCTACTTCGATGCGCACGGAGCTCCGCCGATGATCGCATCATGAAGCCGCTTGGGAAGTACGTCCTCTTCACGGGCGTTCTGGGGATCGCCTCAGTCGCCTCGGCGTACTGGCTGACGGATAGACTGACCCCCCCGGCCGGGATCCCTCCTTTCGAGCCGTGGATGCTGGGCCTCTTCGTGCTCATAACCTTCGCGGGACAGGTGGCCTACGTACGTGTTCGGCACGGCAGCACCTCAGAGGAACTGAACTTCCTTGAAGCTGCGATCGCCGCCGCTCTGTTGAGTCTCGAAGCCCACGAAGCCCTGCTCGCGGGTCTGATGGGCATCACCCTGGCGGAGTTCTTCCTGCGCCGAACCGAGGTCGTCAAGGTCGCCTTCAATGTGGGGGCCTGGGCCACCTCGGGTTCACTCATGTTGGTCATCTACTACTCACTGACGATGGGGGAGGACAGGTTCAGCTGGCAGGGCATCCTGGCCCTGACGATCAGTGCACTGGCATTCGCGGCGTGGAACCTGAACGCTCTCGCACACCTGTTGTTCGTACTTGGGGGAGCGCCTCGCCTGCGCATGGTGAGGAGTGAGTGGCGCCTCTCTTCCCTCATCGCGGTCGGAGGCGTGGGGCTGGGGATGACAGCCGTCGCGTTGAGCCAGGTCTCGTGGGCTCTTCTGCCCTTCGCCTTCCTCCCAGCCTTGGCGCTCTGGTACGCGTACGGTGCCGCCGCAGAGCACTCTGAGGCCGAAGAACGAAATCGTTGGCTCGTGGTGCTTGGTGGGGCCCTGGCCAGACAGGGCCAAAGCGCGACCATGATCCCGGAGACCGGTGAAGCCCTTCGAAGAGTCGTGGGGGCGCCGCACATCGCAGTGTTCCATCCCGCCGGTGCGACCCTAGGCGACGCACGAGCCGAGTTGATCCTGAGCGCCGTCCAGGAGGAAGCCGGCCCCCGCGCACTCACGCCTGCTGAGTTGCCTGAGGACTGGCGCTTGGGAGTCGTCGCGCGACTCGATCTTGGTGGCCATGAGCCAGGCGCCCTCCTCCTCGGGTCGACCCAGCAGTACCGCCGTAGTCGCATCATGGGCCGCAGCCGGGGGTGGTCGTTGGCTGAGGCTGATGCACCTGTGCTTGGGGCGCTCGTGGCTGCAGTGGGCAGTGCCATGCGCGCCGGTGCCGCCTTCAACGCGCTGACCGAGGAGACCGCCAAGCTGACCGCGGTGGTGGACAACACCTCCGACGGAATCGCGATGATCGACGACACCGGCACCATCAGGATCTGGAGCCGGACGCTGGAGCGCATGACCGGTGTTCCCGCGGCTGCGGTGCTCGGCCAGCCTGCCACCGCGGCTCCCCCCGTGGTGATCTCGCTGATCGAGGCCTCCGCCACCAGCCAGGCCCCCGGCGAGCGCCGCAACTCCGAGCACGTGCACCTCGCCCGGGCCGACGGCGAGCAGCTGGACGTGTCGCTGACCACCGTCGCGGTCCGCGCGTCGATCACGGGCCGTGCCGACGAGGAACCGGGGCAGGTCGCCATCCTCACCGTGCACGACGAGACCCGCGAGCGCCGCGTGGAGCGGATGAAGTCCGAGTTCGTGGCCACCGTGTCCCACGAGCTGCGCACACCGCTGACCCCCATCAAGGGCTACGCCGCCTGGCTCGCCGACCACGGCGACAGGGTGCCCCTGGACACGCGCACGCAACGGCTGCGCGTGATCGCGGACAGCGCCGACCACCTCAACCGACTGGTGGACGACCTGCTCATCGCCTCGCAGGTCTCCGAGGGCGCGCGGCTGGGGGTCACCATCGGGATCCACGACCTCGGCGAGGTCGTGACCAAGGCCGTGGCGAAGTTCCCGGCGCTCGCTGACCGGATCACCCTCGAGCTGCCCAAGGAACCGGTGTCGATCCAGTGCGACCCCATGCGCGCGGGCCAGTGCCTGTCCAACCTTCTGCAGAACGCCGAGAAGTACACGCCGGAGGGAACCCCCCTGACGATCCGTGCCGAGGTCGTCGGGCTGCGTGCGCGGATCCATGTGCGCGACTTCGGCCCGGGGATCCCCCTCGAGGAGCAGGGCCGCATCTTCGAGCGGTTCTACCGCCTGGAGGACCCCTTCACGATGCGCACGGGCGGCGCCGGGCTGGGCCTGAACATCGCCCGCGAACTGGCGATCGCGATGGGCGGTGGGCTCGACGTCCAGACCCCTGAGTCGGGGCCCGGTGCGGATTTCGTGCTGCACCTGGCGACCTCGGCGGCGCCGCCGGTGAGCCTCTCGAGCGCGTCAGCGGCGATCGAAACGACCCAGGGGTACCGGCCCGACCCCCGCCAGGCGATCACACCGCCCGGGTCGGGGCAGGTCACCACCCCGGATGCGACAATGAACCCCCCGCAGGCACCTCGCCTCGCGGCCAAGTGACGAGGGAGCCCCGCGATGCCGCTGATCCTGGTCGTCGACGACGAGCCCACCGTCCGGACGCTGCTGCGCGACATCCTCGAGCTGGACTCCTACGAGGTCCGGGACGCCGCGGATGGACCCGAGGCCCTGGACTCCTTCGACGAGCGGGTGCCTGATGGGGTGATCCTGGACATCATGATGCCGGGCATGTCCGGCATCGAGGTGCTTCGCGAGATCCGCACGAAGGCGGGCGGGGCGGACGTGCCGGTGATCCTGCTGACCGCGGCCGGTGATGACCAGACGACGTGGGACGGCTGGTCGGCGGGCGCCACCTGCTACCTGACCAAGCCGTTCGAGCCCGACAACCTGCTGGCCTGGGTGGACCGCCTGCTCGGCTGAGCAGGACGGCTACAGCCGGCAGGCGTGGATGTCGGTGACGATGATTCCCCGCGCGCCGAGCTCGTAGAGCTCGTCCATCACGCGATGCACCTTCTCGCGCGCGACCATCGCCCGCACGGCAGACCAGGTCGCGTCCGCCAGCGGCGACACCGTGGGCGACTCGATGCCCGGGGTGATCCGGCACGCCGCCTCGACCAGGCCAGCGGGGATGTCGTAGTCGACCATCACATAGGTACGGGCGGCGATCACGCCCTGCAGGCGGCGCACGAAAGTAGCCACATCGCCGTCCTGGCCCACCCCCGAACGACGGATGAGCAGGGCCTCGCTGACCAGCAGCGGGTCGCCGATGGTCACCAGCCCGGCCTGGCGCAGCGTGCCCCCGGTGGCCACCACGTCGGCCACCGCATCGGCCACACCCAGGCGCACCGAGTTCTCCACGGCACCGTCGAGGCGGACCACCGTGGCCTGGACCCCGGCCTTGGCCAAGTAGTCGTCGAGCAAGCCCTGATAGGAGGTGGCGATCCGCCACCCGGCCAGGCCGGCGACCTCACGAGGTCCATCGGCGGGCACCGCCAGCCGGAACGTCGAGGGCGCGAAGCCCAGCCGCATCACCTCGACGGCGGCAGCCCGGCTGTCCAGCAGCATGTCCAGGCCGGTGATGCCCAGGTCCAGGGTGCCTGAGCCCACGTAGATGGCGATGTCACGCGGCCGCAGGAAGAAGAACTCCACGCCGTTTGCCTCGTCGACGACCACGAGGTCGCGCAGGTGCGCCGCGGACAGGTAGCCGGCCTCCCGCAGCATCGCACGGGCGGGTTCGGCCAGGGCACCCTTGTTGGGTACGGCGACGCGGAGCATGGTGGTCCTCATTGCGGGTCGTTGATGCGGGTCAGGATTCGTCGGTGCTGGTCAGGAGGGGTCGGTCACCGTCCGCGCAGAGGCGCTGCGGCTCGGCTACAGATGGGCGTACACGTCGTCGAGCTCGAGGCCGGCGGCGATCATCAGCACCTGCGCGTGGTACAACAGCTGCGAGATCTCCTCGGCAGCACGCTCGCGGCCCTCGTGCTCGGCGGCCATCCACGACTCGGCGGCCTCCTCGACGACCTTCTTGCCCACCGCATGCACCCCTCCGGCCAGCAGGGCCACCGTCCCGGAGGCAGGGTCGGCCGATGCCGCCTTGGCGCTGAGCTCGGCGAACAGTCCGTCGAAGGTCTTCACAGGGCGCAATCCTACGCCGGCGGCACGGCGCTCAGTCGCGAGCGGCGAAACCGGTGGACTGCTCACTGCCCGGTCGACGGATCGTGCGCAGGGTCAGGGCGAGCGCCAGAGCAGCCTCGCTGGCCTCACGGCCCTTGTCCTCCGCCGATCCCGGCAGCCCGGCCCGGTCGCGCGCCTGCGCCTCGTCGTCACACGTCAACAGCCCGAAGCCCAGGGGGATCCCGGTGTCCAGGGCCACCCGGGACAGCCCGTCGGTGGCGGCCTGGCAGACGTACTCGAAGTGCGGCGTGCCGCCGCGGATGATCACCCCGAGCGCGACGACCGCATCGAACCCGGCGCGGGCGGCCACCTGGGCAGCCAGCGGCAGCTCGAAGGAGCCGGGGACGCGGTAGAGCACGTGGACGGCACCGGCCCGGGTACAGCTGTCGCTCGCACTGGCCACGAGCGCATCCATGATCTCGGCGTGCCAGGAGGACGCGATGATCGCCACCCGCAGGCCCTCCGCGTCGACCGCTGTCTCCGGGGCTCCGGAACCGCTCATCAGTGTCCTCCCATGTGGTGGCCCATCCGCTCGGCCTTGGTGGCCAGGTACGCGGCGTTGAACGGGTTGGGCTCGATCTCCAGCGGCACCCTGTCCACGATCTGCAGCCCGTAGCCGGACAGGCCCGACAGCTTGGCCGGGTTGTTGGTGAGCAGGCGCATGGTGCGCACGCCCAGGTCAGCCAGGATCTGGGCGCCGGTGCCGTAGTCGCGGGCGTCAGCGGGCAGGCCCAGGTCGAGGTTGGCATCCACGGTGTCGCGGCCGGTGTCCTGCAGCGCGTAGGCCGAGAGCTTGGCCACCAGGCCGATCCCCCGACCCTCGTGGCCGCGCATGTAGAGCACGACCCCGCGCCCGGCCGCAGCCACCGCCTGCATGGCCGCCTGCAGCTGCGGCCCGCAGTCGCAGCGCAGGGAGCCGAAGGCATCGCCGGTCAGGCATTCGGAGTGCACGCGCACGAGGATGTCGCTGCCATCGCCGATGTCCCCAGCGACCAGGGCCACGTGCTCGATGCCGTCCAGGGTGGACCGGTAGCCGATGGCCTGGAAGTCCCCGAACGCCGTGGGCAGGACCGTGGTGGCCACCCGCACGACCTGGCTCTCGTGCCCGCGCCGGTAGCGGATCAGGTCCGCGATCGAGATCATCACCAGGCCGTGCTCGTCGGCGAACGCGCGGCACTGCGGCGCCCGCATCATCGAGCCGTCGTCGTTGACCAGCTCGCAGAGGGCTCCGGCCGCGGTCAACCCAGCCAGTTGGGCGAGGTCCACCCCCGCCTCGGTGTGGCCGGGCCGGCGCAGGACCCCGCCGGGGACCGCCCGCAGCGGCACGACGTGCCCCGGTCGGGTCAGGTCATGGGGCTCGGTCGCCGAGTCGGAGAGCACCTTGATGGTGTGTGCGCGATCGGTCGCGGAGATCCCTGTCGAGGCGACCGTGCGCGCATCCACGGAGATGGCGTAGGCGGTCTGCTTGCGGTCCTCGTTGATCGCGGTCATCGGGGGCAGGCCCAGGCGGTCGAGGTCGGCACCGGGCAGGGACACGCAGATGTAGCCCGAGGTGTGCCGGATCATGAACGCGGTCAGCTCCGGCGTGGCGCGCTGGCCGGCGAAGATCAGGTCGCCCTCGTTCTCGCGGTCCTCATCGTCGACGACCACCACGGCCTCACCACGTCGGATGGCGGCCAGCGCGGCCGGAATGCTGTCCAGGCGGATGCCACCGGCAGCCCAGCTCGGGGTGTCGACCAGAAGCGGCTCCACGTGCTCCTCCACACGCTTCTGGGCGTCCGTGGGCGGCCCAGGCGCACCTGCTGGCGCCGAGCCGGCGGCCGGGCGCCCGGCGCTGGCCGGCACATCGGAGTCGGTCCCGGTCGCCGCGGACGGCTCCGGCTCTGGGCGCTCGACCGGGATGCCGGCGCGGGCGAAGATCTCCTCGGCGGGGATCATCGGCGTACCGCCACGAGTCGCTCGACGTACTTCGCGATCACGTCCACCTCCAGGTTGACCACCGCCCCCACCGCTGCCCGCCCCAGCGTGGTGGCCGAGAGGGTGGTGGGGATCAGGGAGATCGAGAACCACGGCTCGGGACCGTCGACCACCTCGACGACGGTCAGCGACACCCCATCGACGGTGATCGATCCCTTCTCGACCAGGAAACGGGCGAGCTCGGCGGGCAGGTCGATCTCCACGACCTCCCAGTTCTCGCTGGGGCGGCGCGCACGGATCCGACCGGTGGCATCGACGTGCCCCTGCACGATGTGGCCGCCGAACCGGCCGTCCGCGGCCATCGGCCGCTCCAGGTTGACGGGGTCCCCGACGCGCAGGGCTCCCAGTGAGCTGCGGCGCAGGGTCTCAGCCATCACGTCGGCCGTGAAGGCCCCCTCGACGAGGTCCACGACGGTCAGGCAGACGCCGTTCACCGCGATGCTGTCGCCCGGGTGGGCGCCGGAGGTGACGATCGGACCGGCGACGGCGAGCCGCGCGGAGTCATCGGCACCAGCCGTCACCTCGACGACCCGACCGAGCTCCTCGACGATTCCGGTGAACACAACGCCTCCTGTCCGGGTGCCGACCACGACTGCGCCGCGCCGTGCGGCGCCGGTCACTGCTGGTCTGCGGGGGCCATTGTCCCGTCCACCCGCACGTCCTGACCAACTCGGGTGACCGACGTGACCTGCCACTGCAACGCGGAGTCGATCCCGGTGATTCCGAGGTCGCCCACCGCCGCTGGACCGCCGCCCAGCACCTTCGGGGCCAGGTACCACACGAACCGGTCCACCAGGCCAGCCCCGAGGAACGCCGCCGCCAGGGTCGGGCCTCCCTCGAGCAGCACGTGGGCCACGCCACGGCCGGCCAGGTCTGCCAGCACCTGCTCCGGTGACTGGTCGGGATAGGTGCGCAGTGGCGCGGCCCCGTCGTGCAGCGCCGAGCCTGGCGGCAGGGGCCGCCGGCCCATCACGACGCGCAGGGGCTGGCGCTCGGCCAGGCCACCCTCGGCGTCGCGCACCGTCAGGCTGGGGTCATCGGCCAGCGCCGTGCCGGTGCCGATCAGGACCGCATCGACCTCGGCGCGCAGGGCGTGCACCTGGGAGCGCGCCGCCGGCCCGGTGATCCAGCGACTGGACCCGTCCGCAGCCGCGACCCGGCCGTCCAGGGTGCTGGCGACCTTCCAGGTGACCATCGGACGGCCATGGCGGTGGGCGAACGTCCACGACTCGTTGATCGCCTGGGCCTGCACGGCCAGCACACCCCCGACGACCTCCACGCCGGCCTCGGCCAGGCGCGCTGCTCCCCCCGCGGCGACCGGGTTGGGGTCGGCCTGGGCGAACACGACCCGGCGCACGCCGGCGGCGAGCAGGGCCTGCGAGCAGGGCCCGGTCCGTCCGGTGTGGTCACACGGCTCGAGGGTGACCACGGCGGTCGCGCCCCGGGCCCCCTCGGCGGCGGCCACGAGCGCCTCGATCTCGGCATGCGGCGTGCCTGCGCCATGGTGGAAGCCCTCGGCGATCGGCAGGCCGTGCGCATCGAGAAGGACACACCCCACGCGCGGGTTCGGACCGTGCGGAACGCCCGGGCTGGCAGCGAGTTCGAGCGCCCGTCGCATGGCCGCCAGTTCGACGTCGCTCACCTGAGCGCCTCCGACACCCGGAGTCGCGCTCACAGCGGGGACGCTGCGACGGCCGCCGCCCGCAGTGCGCCGCAGGCCGCCACCGGATCCTGCGCACCGAACACCGCGGACCCGGCCACGAAGACATCAGCCCCGGCTTCGGCGCACGCCTCGATCGTCGTGGCTGACACGCCCCCGTCGACCTGCACCCAGATGTCGGCATCGCCTATGAGTGCCCGGGCGGCACGGATCTTGGGCACCGCGAGGTCGAGGAAAGGTTGACCGCCGAACCCGGGCTCGACGCTCATGATCAGGATCATGTCGACCTCATCGACCAGGTCGATCACGCTGTCCACCGGGGTGGCCGGCTTCAGCCCCACGCCGACCCGGGCACCCTGCCGACGGATCTCGCGGGCCAGGCGCACCGGTGCCCGCGCTGCCTCGAGATGGAACGTGACGCTGCCCGCGCCAGCCTCGGCGTAGGCCGGCGCCCAGCGGTCGGGGTCCTCGATCATCAGGTGGCAGTCGACCGGCGTGCGCACGTGGGCCAGCAGCGCCGCGACGACGGGTAGGCCCAGGGTCAGGTTGGGCACGAAGTGGTTGTCCATGACATCGACGTGGATCCAGTCGGCACCGGCGGCCACCCGGTCGCACTCCGCGGCCAGGTCGGCGAAGTCGGCCGACAGGATGCTCGGGGAGATCTGGATGCCCATGGGGCACAGACTAATGTCGTCGGCTCAGTAGTTGCCGTCGGTGATGCGCAGGGCCGTGGCTCGCGCAGCCCGGACCACGAGGTCCAGTGCTTCTGCCGTCGAGGTCTGCGCCCGGGCCGGCACCCGGAACGAGTGGTCGCCATCCTGCACGGGCACGATCCGCGCAGCCGCATGCTCACCGGCCAGGGCCGCGGCGATCTCCCCCGGCGAGCCCATGGCATCGCGGGTGCCCTGGACGACCACGGTGGGGACGGCCTGGGCTCCCGTGACGAGCTCGGGGAGCCGGCTGGGACCCGGGCCGGTCAGGCTCGGCCGGCGGACCGGGTGCAGCGGGAACGCCAGGAGCAGCAGTGCAGCCGGAGCCACCTCAGCCACGGTCCGGCAGGCCACCCGGGCGCCCGTACTCCGACCGCCGACCACCAGGCGTCGGACGCCGATCCCCCGCGACCGCACGTCGGCCACGCAGGCGATCCACGCCCGATCCAGGGTGCTCGCCGCCCCGCCGATCCGCTTGCCGGCCACCCGCCACGGCGCCTCGATGAGCACCACCTCGATGCCCTCGGCGGGCAGCGCAGCAGCGATCGCAGCCAGGTCTGGGGCGTCCACACCACCGCCCACGCCATGGCCCAGGACGAGAGCGGCCCGCGGCCGACCGTGCCCGACCTCGTGCAGGTGCGCGCGCGCAGGGCCGTGCGGGGTCTCGATCTCCCAGGTCTGGCTGGTCATCGCAGTTCCTCAGCGACGGGCTCGGCCGGGATCGGGTCCACGAGTTCCGGGGAGTTGTTGCGCACGGAGTTCACGGCCGTGCTCACGGGGTGGGCGGTCAGGGCCTCGACGGGCAGCCGCAGGTCGAACTCCGGGTCGGCACCGCTCGTGGGGTCCAGCCACTGCCGGTACCCCTGCGGGGCGATCATCACCGGCATCCGGTCGTGGATCATCGCCAGGGGGCCGCTCGAGGCCGTCGTCAGCACGCTGATGCTCACGAGCCACTCGTCCTCGGGGGTGGGCCGCCAGAACTCGTAGAGGCCGGCCAGGGCCAGCGACTGCCCGTCGGCCCGGTGGATGAAGTAGGGCTGCTTCCTCGGCTTGCCCCCGGCGGCAGGCGAGGTGGGCAGGTACCACTCGAAGTAGCCGTCAGCCGGGATCAGGGCTCGCCGCTTGGCGAACGCGGCGCGGAAGGCAGGCTTCTGCGCGGCGCCCTCCCAGCGCGCGTTGATCATCCGCGCGCCGATCGACGGGTCCTTCGCCCACGACGGGACCAGTCCCCAGCGGGCTTGTCGCAGCTGGCGCTGGACCACGTCGTCGACCGGGCGATCGACGATGAAGGCCACCTGATCGGTCGGCGCCACGTTGAAGCTGGGCGCGGGCGCGGGCTCCAGCACGGCCTCGACCTGGAACTCGTCGACCAGGGTGGCCGTGTCCTTGGCTGCTGCGTAACGTCCGCACACGCGGATCAGACTGCCACAGGTCCGGTAGGCTGCCGCGCGTGCCTGCTGAGGATCCGTGGCCATCACCCGTGGCCCAAGGGCCGGTGCGCGCGACGGTCGACGTCCCGGGCAGCAAGTCCCAGACCAACCGGGCACTCATCCTCGCGGCACTTGCGCAGGGACCCAGCACGATCACGGGACCGCTCAAGGCGCGCGACACCAAGCTGATGATCGCTGGCCTGCGCACCCTGGGCGCACAGGTCAGCACCGGTGGAGGTGTCTGGCGGGTCGAGCCCGGGCCGCTGAAGGGCCCAGCCCACGTCGACTGTGGTCTGGCCGGCACAGTCATGAGGTTCCTGCCCGTGGTGGCCGCCCTGGCCAAGGGCGACATCCGCTTCGACGGTGATCCGCGAGCCAGGATGCGCCCGATGGGCTCGTTGCTCAGCGCACTCGAGGCGTTGGGCGTGACGATCGACGACGACGGGCGCAACAGCCTGCCGTTCACGGTCCGCGGGCGCGGCGCGGTCCGCGGGGGACGCGTGGTGATGGACTCCAGTGCCTCCAGCCAGTACGTGAGCGGCCTGCTGCTCGCAGCGCCGCTCTTCGAGGAGGGCATCGACCTGCGCCATCAGGGCGCCCCGCTGCCGTCGCTGCCGCACGTCGAGATGACCGTGGCCATGCTCCGTGAGGCAGGCGTGCAGGTGCGGGTCAAGGACTCGGACCCCACCGATGCCCGGTGGCAGGTGCTCCCGGGCCCGATCCGCGCCCTGGACCGCACCATCGAGCCTGACCTGTCCAATGCCGCGCCGTTCCTGGCCGCCGCGATGGTGACCGGTGGCGAGGTCACGATTCCCGGCTGGCCGGCGGCCACGAACCAGGCCGGTGCCCAGCTGCCGGCGATCCTGACGCAGATGGGCGCGCGCACCGAGCTGACCGACGCAGGGCTCATGCTGACCGGCCCCGATCGGATCCAGGGCATCGACATCAATCTGCGCGATGTCGGCGAACTCACCCCCGTGGTCGCCGCTGTTGCCGCCCTGGCCAGCACCCCGAGCCGGCTGCGCGGGATCGGCCACCTGCGCGGTCACGAGACCGATCGCCTGGAGGCCCTGTCCACGCAGATCAACCAGCTCGGTGGCCGGGTCAGGGCCAAGCAGAACTCGCTGCGGATCACCCCGACGGTGCTCCACGGGGGGCTGTTCCAGACCTACGACGACCACCGGATGGCCATGGCCGGGGCGGTCCTGGGCCTGCGGGTCGCCGGCGTGCAGGTCGTGGACGTGGACACCACACGCAAGACGCTGCCCGGGTTCCCGGGCCTGTGGTCGCAGATGCTGGGCCGCGACGAGTGAGCTCGGCCGTGAGGCAGTGGGACGAGGATGATGTCCGCGTCCGCCCGGGCCGGCGCAAGTCGCGCCCGCGCAGCAAGGATCGCCCGAGCCACGCGGCCGGGGTCCCGGGCCGGATCGTCGCCGTGGACCGGGGGCGCTTCACTGCGATGCTCGACGATGACGCCTCCCCCGTCTTCAGCGTGAAGTCCCGCGAGCTCGGCCGCAAGGCGGTGGTGGTCGGCGATGCCGTGTGGCTGACCGGGGACGTCGGCGGGGGTCCGGACCGGCTGGCCAGGATCGTGCGCATCGAGCCGCGCACGACCGTGCTGCGCAGGTCGGCCGACGACAACGACCCCGATGAGCGGGTCCTGGTGGCCAATGCCGAGCAGTTGGCGATCGTGACTGCGGTGGCCAACCCCGAGCCCAGCCCGGGCCTGATCGATCGCTGCCTGGTGGCTGCCTACGACGCGGGTCTGACTCCCCTGCTGGTGCTCACCAAGGCCGACCTGGCCGATCCGGGCGAGCTCCTCGCGCTCTACGACGCGCTGGACGTCCCGACGGTGGTGTGCGCGATGGACGGCACGGGCGCACCTGAACCGGCTGGCGTCGAGGCCCTGCGCGCGCACGTGCACGACGTCGCCACCGTGCTGGTCGGGCACTCGGGGGTGGGCAAGTCCACGCTGGTCAACGCCCTTGTGCCGGGCATCGAGCGACTCACCGGGGTCGTCAACGCCGTGACCGGCCGGGGTCGGCACACCTCCAGCCAGGCCGTGGCCATCCCGCTGCCCGAGGGCGGCTGGTTGATCGACACCCCCGGCGTGCGGTCGTTCGGCCTGGCCCATGTGGAACCCGATCGGGTGCTGCACGCCTTCCCGGAGTTCGACCCGGCGCTCGAGGACTGCCCCCGCGGGTGCCCGCACACGCAGGGCGCCCAGGACTGTGCGCTGGATGCCTATGCAGCGTCCGGGGCCGCCGGCGAGGCAGGTCCTGCCCGCCTGGAGTCGCTGCGCCGGTTGCTGGCGACCCGACCGCCGGAGCCGGGCGTCTGACGCATCCCCGGCGGGTCACGGGCAGCGCGTCGAGGGTCGCGGCGGACTGCTGGATCATCGATCCGGCGGTCCCAGTGCTGGATCGATGATGTAAGGGTCGGGTCGGTCGCCCCCATCGCGCAGGCCTACTGGGCGCGGCCGAACTCGTCGTACTTGCCGTCCATCGGACCAGGGGTGCGCTGGTAGAGGCCGGCCACCACCTGGATCTTGGCAGCGCAGGTCCAGGGCTGCCAGCCGCGCGAGTCCCAGATCGCGCGCGCCATGCGGACGTTGGTCTCGGTGTCCAAGGCCTTCTTGCGTGCCTGCGCGATGCCCGAGAAGGGCTCGTCGATCGCGCGCAGGGCTGCCTGGAGGGTGCCGCCGTCGTTGACCTGGAAGACCCCGAAGTCGCGCGTGCCGTTGGTGTTGGGCTTACTCACCCGATTGGCATGACCAGACTCGCAACGGGAGACGGCCATGGCGTTGCCCACCTGGTTGGCCGGGAAGTACTTGCGCACGTACTTGAGCACCTGCGCGGTGCTCGTGGACTCCCCCACAGGTACCGCCCCGCCTGAATCGGTGCCGCCCAGCGGGACGGTGTAGGCGGCCTGCGCCCGCGCGGCGTCGATGGCAGCCTCGATGGCCGCGTCGATCGCCCGTGCGGCGTCTGCCTCCTCCTTGGCCAGGTCCTTGGCCGCCCGCGCACGCTCCGCCTCGGCGACCTCGAGCAACCCTCGGCCGTGAGGGACAGGTTCTCGGCGGCGGCCGCCTCGGCCTCCTCGAGGGCGGCCAGGGTGTCGGCATACTCGCCGTTGGCCGCCTCGGCACCGGCCACGGTCGGGGCCTGGGACTCCAGAGGGTTGACCACGGCGCTGGGCAGCTGCTCAGCCAGGGAATCCATGGACCGGCCCGCAGCCAGGGCCAGCCGGCTGGTCACCGCCTCGGAGTCGGCGCTGCGCGCCGCCAGGGCCACGCCCGGAGCAGCCAGGGTCGACTCGCTCGCGGAGGGGGCTGGCAGTGGGGCCAGAGCCACAGCGGCCGGTGCCTGCGCATTGATCCACGCACCCGCTCCGACCAGGGCCCCGACGAGGGCGAGGGTGAGCACGACGAAGACCCGCCGGCCCCTGCGCCGGCGGCGCTCCTCCTCGTACTCCAGATCCCCCACGCGACCAGTATGCGTCAGCCGGGGCCCGGTAGCCTAGCCGCCCATGGCAACCACGAGCACGAACTACACCCGTTCGGCCGAGGATCTCGATCTGGCCCTGCGGTTGGCCGACGAGGCGGATCGGATCTCGCTGGCGCGGTACCGGGCCGCGGATCTCGTGGTCGAGACCAAGCCGGACCTGACGCCGGTGACCGAGGCTGACCGGGCCGTCGAGTCGGCGCTGCGCTCGACCCTGGCACGGGAGCGCCCCGAGGACCTCGTCCTGGGTGAGGAGTTCGGTGGAGCACCAGCCGGGCAGGGCCGGCAGTGGGTGCTAGACCCGATCGACGCCACCAAGAACTACGTGCGCGGGGTGCCGGTCTGGGCCACACTGATCGCCCTGGTGGTCGATGGCCGGGCGATCCTCGGCGTCGTCAGCGCCCCCGCGCTGGCCCGGCGCTGGTGGGCCGGGCCAGGGACCGGGGCGCAGGTGCGCGGACCGGAGGGGCAGCGGGCGCTGCGGGTGTCCGCGGTCCGCGAGCTCCACGACGCCAGCTTCTCGTTCAGCGACCATGAGGGCTGGGCAGCAGGCGTCCTGGCGACCCTCACCGAGACAACCTGGCGCTCGCGCGCCTACGGGGACTTCTGGTCTCACCTGTTGGTCGCCGAGGGTGCCGTCGATGTGGCCGGCGAGCCCGAGCTGAGCATCTGGGACATCGCCGCGCTCATCCCCATCGTGGAGGCCGCCGGCGGCACCGTGACCGGCTACGACGGGTCCGACGCCCTGCTGGCAGGTAGCGGCCTGACCACCAACGGGCTGCTGCACGACGCCGCCCTGGCAGCCGTGCGCCGAGGTGCCCAGGCCTAGCGGCCAGCAACGACCTCAGCCAGCACGCGTGACCCGATGGCCGCGTTGATCGGTGCCTGGGCGCTGTGCGTCGCGAACATCAGGCCGAGCAGCACCGCCCACCCCTGCCCACGCGCCCAGGTGGCGTCCTCCACCTCGAGCCCCACGCGCAGGCGCTCCCGCGCAGGGTGGTCGAGCAGGAACCAGCCGGCTGCCAGGTCGGTCGCGCGATCGCCGGCGCAGAGGTCCCCGAAGTCGATGACCCCAGTGAGGCGCCCGCGCGCGGCCAGCACATTGAGCCCATGCAGGTCCCCGTGCACCCAGGTGTCCGGGCCTGCTGGGCGGCGTGCCTCAAGGGCCTCCCGCCAGGCGGTGTCGAGTCCGGCCCGCAGCGCGGCGGGCGCCGCAGGCAGCCGAGCCGCGTAGGACTCAGCGCGATCGGCCAGCGGGACGCCTCGGAACGGGTTGACGGGGGCGTCCGCGGGTGCCGGGACATGCAGCGCGGACAGGAATCCGGCCAGCGCGTCGGCTGCCACGAGCCCCGCGCGACCGGTCAGCGCCCCGGCGCCGATGGGGCGACCGGGGACGTACTGGGCGATCGACCAGGGCCACGGGTACGCCGCGCTCGGTACTCCGGTCCGAACGGGCGTCGGCACGGGCAGCGGCAGGACCGCAGACAGTCCCGGCAGCCAGCGCACCTCCGTGTCGATCAGCGTGGCTGCCAGGGCCCGGCGTGGGATCCGGACCACCAGGTCACTGCCCACCCGGTAGTTCGCGTTGTCCCACCCGTGGCCGATCCGGCGCAGCGGCCGGCCCGCCAGATCCGGGTGCTGAGCGCGCAGCAGGCGGCGCACCAGCGCGGCGTCGATGCGCACCTCGGCAGCGGGGATGGGCAGGTGCACGCCGCGACTGTAGACCCGCACCACAGCCCTCCGGCGCGACAGGACTGCGACGCTGCGCACTGGGGCACCTGCTTCTCACCGGGTGGCGGCGTCCACTACGGTGATCGCATCGCCGCGACGAGCCGCCCGGGAGGTAGCCATGACGATCAAGAACGTGCTGCAGGCCAAGGGTTCGGTGGTGGCCACCATCGCCCCGACCGCCAGCCTGACCGAGTTGGTGGACGCGCTGGCCGAGCACCGCATCGGCGCCATGGTGGTGTCGGCCGACGGCACCCACATCGACGGGATCGTCTCCGAGCGTGACATCGTCCGCGCCCTGCGCAGCGACGGCGGCGTGCCCTCGTTCCGGGAGTCGCGGCTGATCCACCTCGACAAGGTCCAGGTCGCCGAGATCATGACCAGCCAGGTGACCACCTGCCTGCCCAGCACGTCCATCGACGAGGTCATGACGCTGATGACCGCGAGCCGGATCCGGCACGTCCCCGTGCTCGAGGAGGACGCGCTTGTCGGCATCGTGAGCATCGGGGACATCGTCGCCGCCCGGATCTCGCACCTGGAGTGGGAGCGCTCGGCCCTTGTCGACTACGTCACCACGGGTCGCTGACCCGAACGAGTCCACCACCCGGCACGGACGGACCCCGGCCACTGCGCCGGGCCCCAGCGGTGGGGACATGCTGCACGCCATGCGGGCCATCGGTGCGGACCCGCTGGCGTTCCTGGCCCAGACCTGGCAGACGCATGGGGACGTGGTGCAGTTCCCGATCCCCGCTCCGCCGACCTACCTGATCTGCCATCCCGACGACGTGCGCCAGGTACTGGTCGGACGGGCCCGCGACGTGAGCAAGGACACGCTGCAGTACCGGGCCCTGTCCAAGGTGACCGGCCTGGGCCTGCTCACCAGCGACAACCCCGTCTGGCGCGAGCACCGGCGCATCCTGCAGCCGGCCTTCCACCCCGATGCCCTCCCAGCGGTGGCGGCCCACACCGACCGGGCGGCCACCCGGACCGCAGCCCGGCTCCTGGCCGTCGGCGAGGGCGGCGTGGTGGACATCGACGCCCAGGTGATGACCCTGGCCCTGGAGGTGGTCGGCGAGTCGCTGTTCGGCCACGCGCTTGGTCCGGTGGCCCATCGGCTCGGGGAGGCGACGCTCACCGCCCTGGGCGAGGTCGTGTCGATGGCACGAATGCCGCTGCGCGCACCGGGTTGGATCCCCACCCCGGGCAACCGCCGTATGGCCCAGTCACTGGCCGAGCTCGACGCCGCGGTGGCCGACATCCTGGCTGCGCGCCGGGCGGCCGGGCCGTGTGACCCGCCGGACATGCTCGACCTGCTCCTCGCCTCGTCGCTGGAACCCCGGGCGGTGCGCGACGAGATCGTGACGTTCCTCGTAGCCGGGCACGAGACGGTGGCCTCGGCACTGACTTGGGCCCTGATCCTCCTGGCCGAGCATCCGGAGGTGGCCGACCGGGTGGCGGACGAGGCCGTGGCGGTGCTCGGCGAACGCGGCGGCGGACACTCGGCGACCACCGCAACGACGTCCACGAAAACCACCCCGATGGCGCAGCTCGCCGAGCTGCACGTCGCCCGAGCTGTGATCGACGAGGCGATGCGGCTGCACCCGCCAGCATGGCTGATCACCCGCAAGACCTCCGCGGACCTGCTGCTCGGCGGTGCGCACGTGCCGTCAGGCTCGCTGGTGATCATCAGCCCCTGGATCGTGCATCGGCATCCCGACGCGTGGACTGATCCCGACCGGTTCGACCCGCAGCGGTTCCTAGCCCACGACGACCGCCCCGCCCGGCCGCGCCACGCGTACCTGCCGTTCGGCGCCGGTCCGCGGATGTGCATCGGCCGGGACTTCGCCTACGCCGAAGCCGTCCTGGCCCTGGCGGTGCTGAGCCGGGCGGTGCGCCTGGCACCCACGGGGCCACCGGTCCGCGCCCTGCCCCTGGTCACGATCCGTCCGGACCGCCCGGCGCTCATGCGGGTCAGCGCACGCTGAGCCAGGCGATCGGCAGCGCGCGCACCGGCTGGGCCAGTCACTCCAGGATGAGCGACTCGTACTCCGCCGGCACCGCAGGCCCTTCGACGACCCGACCGTCGGGCAGCACGACAGGTACCGGGGTGCCGGCCGAGTCCGTGAGCAGGACGCTGAAGATCCCCACCTCGGCCATGCTGAGCACGACCTGGCCGATGAGCAGGATCTGGTCGTTGGCAGGAAGTGCGGTGAACGCGTCGGAGCGTGCCACGACGAGCTGTCCGGCGGGAGTCTGCGCGGTGATCGTCAGCAGCGGGGCACCGGTCAGGGGATCGAGCAGGAGCGTACGCAGGTCGGCCTGCCGATCCACCGGCGGACCGGCCCCCAGTGCATCCATCACGCCCTTCGCTGTCCGGTCGCCGATGGCCTCCGCGACCGGATCGAGCTGGCGGCCGGAGACGAAGTAGATCTCCGTCTCCTGGGCCGTCGGGGTGGCACTGGGCGTGCTGGCGATCTGCGGCAGCGCACCGCTGGGCAGGGGCTGTGCCTCGTCCTGCACGGAGACGCCGCACCCGGCCGTCCCGGCCAGCAGGACGGCCGTTGAGACGGCCACTGCCGCACGCCGCATCCGCCCCGCGTGCCCGAACCGCCCCCGCATGTCCGTGCGAGCCGTCCCGGGACGCCTGCTCCCCCGTCCCCGCCACCAGGTTCCGCTCACGGGATCACCCCCACAGGAAGGTCGAGGGTGAAGCGGGCACCCCCGAAAGGCGAGGTGGCCACCAGGATCCGCCCGCCGATGGCCGCAGCCTGATCACGCACGATCGCCAGGCCCAGGCCAGCCCCCTCGATGCGCCGCTCCCCCACATGGGCTCCGCGGGCGAACGGCTCGAACAACCGGTCCACCTCCTCGGGCTCCACGCCCTCGCCGGCGTCATCGACGTGGATCCGCACCCGCCCACCACCGGAGACCACGAGGATCTGGCGCACCCCGTCGCCATGGCGGGTGGCGTTGTCGATCAGGTTGGCCACCACCCGCTCAACCCGACGGGCATCAGTCAGCACCGTCGGCCGGTCACCGTGCAGCAGGTCGGTCTCGAGGTTGCGTCCCTCGAGGATCCCCTCGATCAGGGCCGCGACATCGGTGGCGTAGCTCTGCACCGGAGCGGTGGCGGTGACACTCGAGATGTCGAGCAGGTCCAGCAGGATCCGCGAGAGCCGGCGTGCCTGGGTGGCCAGGCTGGTGACCAACCGCGCCTCGCGGGGAGCGAACGAGTCGTGGTGCTCCTCGAGCAGTTCGGCGGTGGCCACGACCGTGGTCAGCGGTGAGCGCAGCTCGTGGCTCACGTTGGCCACGAACCGCCGCTCGCGCTCGATCCTCGAGGCGACGGCCACGGCCATCTCGTTGAAGGAGTCCGACAGCGGGTCGAGGTCCGGGTCGCCAGTGGCGGGCAGCCTGACGCTGAGGTCCCCGGCGGCGAGCTGGCCAGCACCGGCCCCCATCCGCTGCAACGGGCGCATCAGCCCGTTGCCCACGATGCGCCCGATGGCCCCCCCTGCCATGAAGGCGATCAGGGCCAGCAGGACCAGCAGCAGGGCGGCGTTGCGCAGCGTCTCGAGCAGGTCCGAGAGCGGGAAGAGCTCGACGTAGACCCCGGAGCGGGTGTACACCCCGACCCCGAAGTAGTACTCGTCACCGATCTCGAACGTCTGCTGGGCGCCACCCTCGGTCAGGGTGAGGTCGATCAGCGAGTCGGGGATGTCCGAGGGCCTGACCACCGCGCCGCGGGAGTACCACTCCGTACCCACCCGGATCAACGCCTGGGAGGCGGCGACGACCGGCAACTGGTTGATCGCGTCACCGGGCAGCTGACCACCGGCGATGGCGGCATCGACCGAGCGCGCATCGGACAGGGCCCGGGCCAGGCCCGAGGACTGCCGCTGGTTGGTCAGGTAGGTGCGGCTCACCAGGTAGATCCCGCTGGCCACGAGCACGGCCACGATCCCCGACAGCACGGCGAAGACCAGTGCCACCCGGGTACGCAGGCCGAAGCGCATGGGTCAGGCCTTGAGGCGGTAACCGAAGCCGCGGACCGTCATGAGATGGACCGGTTCGGCCGGGTCGGCCTCCATCTTGGCCCGCAGCCGGTAGACGAGGTTGTCCACCACACGACCATCGCCAGGATTTCGGTAGCCCCAGACGTTGCGGAGCAGGTCGTCGCGGCTGACCACTCGTTCTCGGGCACCGATCAGCTCGGCGAGCAGCTTGTACTCGGTCGGCGACAGCGGGACGACCCGCTCGCCCACCTGCACCTCCGCGGTGTCCGGGCGCAGCAGCACCTCACCGCACTCGAGCAGGCCATGATCGACCTCGACGTCGCTGGACCGGCGGATGTGGGCGCGGATGCGCGCCAGCAGCTCCTTGGTGACGAACGGCTTGGTCACGTAGTCATCGGCGCCGGCCTCCAGCCCCGAGACCACGTCGTGGCTGTCGGCCTGGGCGGTGACGACGATGATGGGCACCCGGCTGGTGGCCCGCACGCTGCGCACGACGTCCAGGCCGTGGATGCCCGGGAGCCGCAGGTCCACCAGCAGCACGTCGGGATCCTCGTCCTGGCTGAGCACCAGGGCTTGTTCGCCGTTCTCCGCCTCGAGCACGCGATAGCCCTCATCCTCGAGGGCGTAGCGAAGCACGAGCCGGATCTCCTCGTCGTCCTCGACGACCATCACTGTCTTGGCCACGGGCCTATTCAACCCCCACCGGGGCCCCGAGCTGACCACAGAGGCCGCGAATCACCTCATTGCGATACAACTGGGACCCAATCCGGGCGCTGCGAACGGTCGCTCAGACGGGGCGCTGCAGTTGCAGCACGGGCACTCCGCTCGGGTTCCCTGCGTCCATCCGGATCGGTTCACCGTTGACGTACTGGCGGATGCAGTGCGCGAGCTCCTGGGGATGGGTGAAGTTGATGGCGTGTGCCGCACCCTGGAACAGCACGATCGTCAGGCCGGGGGGCAGCTGGGCCATCATGGCCGAGATCCGCCGCCACGGCGGGCGCAGCGGGTCCTCGCTGCCGATGACGGCAAGGACGGGCACCGGCATCGACAGGAACCGCTCGGCGGCGGGGAACTTCGTCATCCAGATGAACAGCTGCATGGCGCGGATCACCCCGAACCGGAGGTAGTCCGGGCCAGCCACGGTCAACAGCGAGGGCGGCTCGACGAGGCCGTCGCGGGCCATCTGCGCCAGGCCCTTGGGCAGGGGCAGGTTGTGCTGCCCACCGGCCAGTCCCACCATCACCCCCTGGGACACCTTCTCCGGGGCCTCGTCGATGAGTTCGGTCATGATGGCGCAGCCCAGCGAGTTGCCCACCACGACGGCCTGCTCGATGCCCAGCGCGTCCATGAAGTGGTTCAGTGCCCGCCCGAGCTCCTCGATGCTCAGCTGCTTGGCCGGCTTGGGGCTGCGCCCGAACCCGGGCAGGTCCGGGACGTAGACGCGGAACTCGTCGGTGAGCAGCTCCGCGGTGGGCATCAGGTAGCTGCCGGAGATGGCGAAGCCGTGCACATGGATCATCGGGGGCGCGTCGACCGGCCCCCGGCCCGGTAATGGATCCAGTTGCCGTCGACGAGGACGGCGTTCCAGGTGAAGCCCGTGTCTGCCACGACGGGCATCATGCCATCTCCGGGCCGGGGGTCTGCGGATCAGCAGGTCCGCAGGCCAGCCGGTCAGCGGTTGGCCAGGTCAGCGAGTCAGCTGATGAGAGCCTGCAGGGCCTGGTCGCCAGGACGGGCCCGCAGGATCGCCGGGGTCACGCCCGCCTTGGCCGTGATCGCAGTGACCGAGCGCTGCTGGCGCGTCGTGGCCAGGGAGATCACCGTGCCCGAGGCGCCCGCGCGCGCGGTGCGCCCGGAGCGGTGCAGGTACTCCTTGGGCCCGTGCGGCGGGTCCACGTGCAGGACGAGGTCGATGTCGTCCACGTGCAGGCCGCGGGCCGCCACATCGGTGGCCACCAGGACGTCGATCCGGCCGCGGCGGAAGTCCTCGAGGGTGCGCGTACGCATGCCCTGCTTCATCCCGCCGTGCAGGGCTGCGGTCCGCACGCCCTGGTCCTCGAGCTGACCGGCGAGCCGGTCGGCGCCCATCTGCGTGCGGACGAACGCCACTGTGCGCCCACGGCGCAGAGCGATGTTCGCGGTGACGGCGTCCTTGTCCTTGGGGTGCACGAGCACCATGTGGTGCTCCATCGTGCCCACGGTGGCCGTCGCAGGGTCGGCGCTGTGCACGAGCGGATCGTGCAGGTGGGTGCGCACGAGCCGATCGACGTCGTGATCCAGGGTCGCGGAGAACAGCAGGCCCTGGACGTCGGTGGGCAGGCGGTCCATGATCGCCTCGATCTCGGGCATGAAACCCAGATCGGCCATGTGATCGGCCTCGTCGAGGACGACGACCTTGACCGCACTGAGGTCCACCGACCCTCGGTCGGCCAGGTCCACCAGGCGCCCGGGGGTGGCCACGACGATGTCGGCGCGCTCCAGGCCACGGATCTGGCGGTCGTACGAGGAGCCACCGATGATCAGCTGCGTGCGCATGCCCATCGTGGCAGCCAGCGGGGTGAGCGCGTCGAGCACCTGCATCGCGAGCTCGCGGGTCGGGGCAAGGATCAGGCCACGCGGCTGACGCTTGAGCTGACGCGGCCCACCGAGGATGGTGATCATCGGCAGCCCGAAGGACAGCGTCTTGCCCGAGCCGGTCCGCCCCCGGCCCAGGACGTCACGGCCGGTGAGGGCAGCGGGAATCGTCAGTGCCTGGATGGCCGTCGGCTCGGTGATCGACTGGCTGGCCAGGACGGCCGCGAGCTGGGTCGGGACCCCGAGGTCGACGAACGCGTTGGGCCCGGTGAGCGCCGGCACCTGCGGGGCACGCGCGGGGCGCTCGGGACGGTCGCGGCGGTCCTGTCGCGGGCCCCGGTCGAAGCGGCCCTTGCCGCCCGGTCGGTTGCCGCCCGGGCGGTTGCCGCGCGCGAACCGGTCGGTGCGGTTCGAGCGGTCGGTCCCGTTCGGGCGGTCGGAAGCGGTACTGCTCGGCTGCGCGTCGCGACGCTCGGTCCGCTCGGGACGCTCTGTCCATTCGGTCCGCTCGGGGCGCTCCGTCCGGGCCCGGGGGGCACGGTCGGACCGCTCGGAGCTCTCGTTCCAGTCGCGCCGCGGGGCGCGATCATCGCGAGTGCGCCACTGCCCCTGCGGGGCCTTCGCGGTGCGGGTGCTGACCTTCCAGGTGGTCGGCTGGGATCGGTTCGAGGACGTGCCGCCCGCGGGGGCGCCCTTGCGGGGGCTGGTCGACTTCGCGGCCTTCCAGCTGCCAGCGGGGGCACCCTTCGCCGGTCGGGTCGACTTGCCGTGCGGCCCGGATCGGGGCGCGCGCGAAGGAGGGGTATGGGCAACCATGGTGTTTCCTGCTTCCAGTGACGTGTCGTCTTCAACGCGTCTGGATGACCGCCACAGGGCCAACGGGGGAAACGTTGCTCAACGAAGCCGGCGAAGTGCCGGACGCCAAGGTTACCTGCCCCGGCACCCGCAGCGCCAAACGTCGACTTGACTCACGAAAGATGATCGCGAACTGGAGCGCTTGCCTCAGATGTCTGTGATCGCGAAACGTGTGTGCGTGTCGCGGTGGGCAGGTAGGGGTGGGTCTGGTGGTTCGCTCTCGGGTCGTGAGGGAGCTTGTCGATGGCCACCAGACGGGAACTGACCAAGGCGTACGCACGTGAGTACCAGCGGGCGAGCAAGAAGGCCAAGGGGGTGATTCTCGACGAGTTGTGCGCAGCGACGGGCTGGTCACGGGTGAACGCCCGCCGCGCGATCCGCCAAGCACTGGTCCGCAAGGGGCGAGCCGGCCAGCCACGCAAGCCGCGCCCGCGGAAGTACTCCTATGACGCGTTGAAGGTCCTGGAACAGGTGTGGACCCTCAGCGGTGAGCCGTGCGGCAAGTACCTGGCCCCGGTCATGGAAGACACCCTGGAACGCCTGCTCCGATTCCATGAGTTGGGCAAGGTCGCGCACCGGATCAACGACAAGGTCCTGGCCGAGGTGCAGGCAATGTCACCGGCCACGATCGATCGATACCTGGCCCCGATCAAGGCCGCCCGCTACCCGGCGGCGAAGTCCACGACCCGCCCAGGGCTGATCCTGCGCGCCTCGATCCCGCTGCGGACCGCGATGGACGGATTCCCCGCCACACCGGGCTATCTGGAGATCGACACCGTCGCGCACTGCGGGCACCGCAACGATGGCGACTACCTGGTCACCATCAACGCGACAGACCCCCACCTCGGCTGGGGCGTGACCCGGACCGTGCGCAACAAGGCATTCGTGCACATGAAAACCGGCATGGACCACATCCTGGCCACCTACCCGATCCCCCTCGCGGGAGTCGATTTCCTACAACGGCAGCGAGTTCCTGAACTGGGGCATGCTCGCCTGGTGCGATGACCACGACATCCCCACGATCACCCGATCCAGACCCTACGAACACAACGACAACGCCCACGTCGAGCAACGAAACGGCGACTGGGTACGCAGACACGCCTTCCGATACCGCTACGAGACCCCCGCCGAACTCGAGGACCTGAACCTGCTCTGGACCCAGGTCATGGCCCGCAAGAACGACCTGCTGCCCTGCGTCAAGGCCATCGGCTGGACCGAAACCAGCACCGGGCGCAAGAAGCGGATCTACGACCAACCAGCCACCCCCTACGCCCGACTCCTAGCCAGCGGCACGCTCACAGGCCCGAAGGCCCAACAACTCGCCGCCGCCCACCACGACCTGAACCCCGCCGCCATCACCCGCAAGATCAACACCATCCAGAACCGGCTGCTGGACTCCGCACGCGACCGAACCACCACCCGAGCCCAAGCCTGACGCCCCCAGTTCGCGATCAAAACACGTGAGGCACGCGCTCACCCTTCGCGATCAACTTGACATGAGGCAAGACGAACGTCGATTCTGCGGGGGATGTGCGACCCAGCGCTGCGGCGCCTGCGTTCATCGCTGGCCCTGCGTGGTCGATTCGGCCCGCAACCAGGCGGAATCGACTACGCAGACCGCGGTGCGGCTCAGGCCACGTCGATATGGACGTGGTCGAGGTGCCTGTTGATCGGGTTGTCCGCGTCGGGCCCGCTGAACCGGTAGTCGCGCCAACCCTGGATCGACCGGCGCGCAGTCCAGATGTGGTCGCGGTAGATGACCGTCCGGATGCCCAGGCGCGCGGCGTTGGCCACCGCCCAGTTCGCCAGTCGCCACCCGTCCCTGGCCTGGGCCGAGGAGTCGACGGGGCGGAAGAAGAAGTCGACCGCGCGACCCTGGAGCGCTCGCCGTTCGGGGAGCGACCCGGGAGCGGCTGCTCGGGCCCGAATCCCCCATCGGGCAGGTCGCCGAACTCATCACGGACCTCGGTGCGCAGGACCTGCGCCTGTGGGGTCAGGCCCAGCGGGGGCTGCTTCTCATTGCCGGTCGGGCTGGGCGTCGAGATCCTGCAGGACACGGCCGGCCCTGACGCCAGCGCCCGGCGCAGTGCGCGGTCGGGCGCGTCGATGACCCCCGCCACCTCCTCGGGCGATCCGGCGACCAGCTGCACCCCGCTCGCATCGACCACGGTGCAGCCCGGCTGCCACGGCAGGCTTCGAGCCGCGACCCATGACCAGGACGACCAGGGCCGCGACGATCACTGCCGCAGGGGCGATCAGGCGCACCCGTCCACGATAGGCGACCTGACCGAGGACGGCCGGGCGACGACGGTCGCCGTAGGATGGCCGCCGTGTCGGACACCCACGCCGCCCCAGCGGGCAGCCAGCCCGGCGTCCGCGACCGCACCCCTCTCGTCGCCCGGCGGGGCCTGCAGTTCGCCCTCGACCTGGCCCTCACGGCGCTGCTCAGCGCGCTGCCGATGGCCGCCTTCCTGCTCCTTCCCAGCAACCCGGACGGATCCCTGGGCGCTCTGCTCGTGGCCATCCCCCTGGCCCTGGCAGTGCTGCTCCTGGCCGTGGCGATCAGCGGTGCTACTGGGCGTGGCTGCCGAGCCGTCGGGCTGGACGGACGCTGGCGATGGGCTGGTTCGGACTGCGCGTCGTGTCGGTGTCCGGCGGCCCGCCCACCCGAAGCCAGCTCACACTGCGCTGGCTGGCCCTGGTGCTCGACGGTGCGTTCTTCGGGGTGGTCGGCCTGGTCGCGATGCTGCTCTCGCCACGGACCCAGCGGCTGGGCGACTCCCTGGCCCAGACCCTGGTGGTCCGCAGCACCCGGTCGACGGCAACGCCCAAGGGCGCTGATAGCGGCGGTGGACAGGTAGCTGGGATCGATCCCGGGATCGATCCCCAGGTGCGCGTGCCCGAGAAGGACAGCCGGGCTACTTGATGATCGCCACCGTCTGGGTGTTCCAGCTGACGAGCTGACCATCGCGGGTCCACAACTCGCGGACCTCCACGGTGAAGCCCTCGCGGGCCGCCACGCAGCGACCGCGGTGGAACAGAGGCTCAAGGCCCCCGTCGGCCGTGCGTGGCAGCGCCACCCCGTCACCGGGAAGGTCGAGGGTGAAGCTCAGGGTGGCCGCGGGTCGGGGCTGGTCGAAGGCCAGGATCACCGAGACCCACCAGGCGTCGGCCAGCGCGGCCACCAGGGCTGCGTCCACCTGACCCTGGGGGCCGAGCGGACGGATCCAGCCCTCGGTCAGCTCCGCGTCCGCGCCGGAGTATGGCAGCCCGAGGAGCGGGCGGAACTCCAGGTGGGCGGTGAAGTCCGGGGCCAGGGGCGGGCCGATCGGCATCACCGGGACCACCTTGGGGCCTGCGGCCAGAGCCGCCGGTGGCGTGATGCGCAACCAGCCCGGTCCATCGGGCATGTCGGCGCCGCGCCGGGGCGCGCCGAGTACGACTACGCCATGGGCCAGCAGGTCGCCGGCGTCGTCGCGAATCCGTACGGCCAGCGTGTTGGTCGCTGAGCCCCTGCGCAGCTCCTCGACGCTCAGGTGCACCGGACCGACCAGGAGCGGGGCCACCAACTGGGCGCTCAGGCTGCGGACAGCCATCTCCGGGCGTGGATCCACGAGCTGTGCCGCGGCGGTCATCGCCCCGGTGGCCAACCCACCCCACGCGCCACGCCCCTGCTGGAGCCCATCCGGGACCTCGAGGAGGAACCGCGCCGGGTCGTCAGTCGCGCGCGGGCGGATCAGCTCAGCGATGTCCATGGCCTGCATGGGTCCACCCAACCATCCGTCGCCGGGGTCCCCTCCGACGGGTCGAACGCCCGGCGTGGGCCGTTCCTGCGGTCCGGCACTGGGCCCGGTTGCCCGATCGGTGCGGACGCCCTACCGGCGTAGCAGGCGCCGACCCCACCACGAGGTGGGCACCGACTGCCCCGCCAGCACGTAGTTCAGCGAGTCACCCTCATGCAGCGTGGCCTCCCATGCCCGCTGGGTGCCCCGAGCGCCCGCCATGAGCAGGACGTCCCCGGCGGCGAGGTCCTGATCCGGAGCGGGGACCAGCGTCTGTTCGGTGCCCCGCACATGCATGAGGGCGACCAGCCCCAGCTGCTCGCCGCGGGCGAACGGGCTGGCCAGGAGCTGGCCGAGTCGGACCGGCTCGCCGGCCAGCCGCGTCACGAGCGCCGGGGCCTGCGCCGGGTCGATGCGCACCGGCCAGACTGTCGGTGACCAGCGGCCCACCCGGGCCACGAGGTCCGCGCTGACCTGGGCCGCCCACGCCTCGGACTGCGCCTTGGCCGCTTGCAGGAACTGCCACAGCACCGGGTTGGCCAGCCGCTCGAGCACCTCGCGGGCCACCACCTCGCTGGGCAGCAGGAGCAGGTCGAGGTCCAGGGCGGCGAACACCGCACCGTTGGCCGGGGACTCCTGGCGGGCGATCACCACGATCCCCGGGTTCGCCCGTCGGGCACCGTCCACGTAGCTGACCGTGGTGGTGTCGCGGTCCGCAGCAACCACCACACCGACGGCCCGCGCGGCCAGGGCGGCGAAGGCTGGGGACAGCGGCCCGAGACCCCTCGTGGGTCCCTGGCCCGGGGCGTCCGCGGCACCGGCACGCAGTGCGGGACCCGGGTCGACCACTGCGACGGGGATGTCCACGGCCCGCAGATCGGCGACCACCTCGGCGATCGCTGCCTGGGCTCCAACCACGACCCACTCCCCCGGCTCCGGCGGCTCGGGCCGGGGGGGCAGCGGTGCGCCCGGGGGGAGGATCAGCCAGTCGACCAGCTGCGACAGGCTGGGCGTGCGCAAGGCGATCCGCAGCCGATCGCCGAACGCGTCGTACGGGTTGACCACAGTCGGGGCGCCGAAGGCAGCCATCCGTTCCACGGTCACCGCGGAGTCGGCCCGGGCGACCACGGGCAACCCGGGGCGGATCAGGTGGACGGCCTGCACCACGGCCAGGTTCGTCTCGTCGTCGTCGGTCAGCGCCAGCACCCCCTCGCACCGCGCCTGGGTCAGTCCCGCGAGGATCAGGGTCTGGGGCACCCGTGGGTTCGCGCACAGCGCCGGGACATCCGCGCGCAGGGTCTCCAGGGCGAGGGTGTCGATCCGGTCCTGGACCCGATCGACGACCACGAACCGCCGCCCCCGCGTGTCCAGGGCGCGCGCGACGCGCTCACCGGCCTGGGCGTAGCCCACCATGGTCAGGAAGGGCTGCGGGATACGGCCCACCTGGCGGGCGAACCGCTGGGTCTCCAGGGCCTTGCGGAACCCCCGGTCCTGCAGGAGCGCCAGCAGCGTGCCGATCGCGTAGGCCCACCCGATGACGGCCAGGTAGATCGAGAACGTGACCCACATCCGCTGGTCGGTGGTCAGCTCGTAGGGGATCTCGCCGAACCCGATGGTCGTAGCGGTGAAGCTCATGAAGTAGAACGCCTCGAAGAACGACAGCGGCTCGGTGCCACCATCGGGCTGCTCACCGGGGATCAGCGTCAGGCCCAGCACTGCGATCGAGAACACCGTGATGAGCACGATCAGCGGGGCGCGCATGCGGCGCAGGACCAGGAAGATCGCGGCCGTGGAGGGGGCTGCCGCGGCGGCCTGCGCGGCGGCGCCCGGCAGGCCGGCGCCTGGCGGGGCAGTGGCCGAGTCCAGGGCCGGCTCAGGGTCAGCGTCCCCGCCCAGGGCATCCCGCTCGCCGGGCGGGCCGTCGACCAGGACGTGCCAGAAGGACAGCAGCGGGTTGCCCATCGTGGGCTACCGACGCGAGAACTGCAGCGTCTCGGCGATCAGCAGGATGACCGAGACGATGTTGGCCAGGAGCGCGCCTGCTGCCAGCGAGACGACGCTGGCCATCGCCGAGCCGGTCATGCCACCGACGGCCTGGCTGGCCACCACCCAGTAGACCCCGGCGGCGACCAGCTGCAGGTCAGCCACCAACGAGGTCGAGAGGTGGACCGCACCCATCTGGGTCCGGTCGCCGAACTTCAGCACCGTGGCGATCAGGTTCACCACGATGGCCGCGAACAGCTCGTAGGAGTTGTGGACCGACGGGTCGGAGATGTCGCCGATGACGAATCCGAAGTTCAGCGTGGCGGCAAGCAGGACGAAGAAGCCGAAGATCACCTTCTCCAGGTTCATGGGCCACCTCCCAGATCAGGCTAGACCCACCGGACGGCGCGGTACGCGCTCAACGGGTGCCCGGTCTGCACCGATTCCCGCCATCCATCGGCGAGTGCGGCTGCACAGGGGCGACAGGTGGGAGTCGGGTCAGGGTGCAGGGAGCTCGCGGAGGTCGACCTGGACGGCCAGCACCCGATCCGGGACCCCGGCCAGCACCGTGGCGTCCGGGGTGCCGATGCCCAGGTGGCCGCCCACCGGCAGCCCCGCCAGCCGCGCACCGCCACCGCGCAGTACCTTCGCGAGCAGCGGTCGGTCACCACCGGTGACCAGGAACGCCACGCTGGGCCTGGCCGCGATGATCCGGTCTGCATGGGCGGTGACCGCCTCGGCCAGTTCGTCGGCCTGGTTGCCGCGGCGCCGGGCGTAGCGCTGCTGCGACCATCCACCGGCCGCGGTTCGGCCGTGGATGTGGCGGCGGCCCACCTTCGCGTCGAGCTGCTGGGACCCGGCGAAGCAGGCCACTGCGTACCCTGCCCGCCGCACGAGCAGCACGGCGAAGACGGGCCGCAGGTCGGCCAGCGCGCGCGGGTCGGGCCCAGGCTCCGCATGCACGTGCGCCAGCCACTGCGGCGCGTGCACGAGTGCTTCGGAGCCGTCAGCAGCCACGACCCGCCAGGCCGGCGGCGCGCTGGACGGCGGCACCGAGAGGGGGCCGTGCCGGGTCTCGAACCCGGACAGCCACGCCTCAAGCCGGCGCAACGGCACGCTGAGGGTCCGTGTCGATCCGGTGGGCTCAGCCACCGGCGCCAGCATCGGCGGTCGCCACGGGGTCCACTCCCGCAGGGGTCGGACTCGGCGCGTGGCCGGGGGCTGGGTCCGGGGCCGGGACTGGAGCCGGGACCTGCGCCAAGCCGATGCGGCGCGCGCGCTCGAGGTCGGAGCGCAATCCAGCCACGAGGAGCTCGACGACCACCTCCCGGCGCACGGCCGAGGTCGTGGCAGCCAGCGCAACCTCCTCGAGGGACCCCAACCACCCGCGGACGGCCAACTGGGTCAGGTCATCGCGCTCGGGCCACTCAGCAGCCTCCAGCCAGCGCAGCACGTGCTGGGAGCGCACCTCGTCGAGCACCGCCAGCACCTGGGGATCCCCACCGGAGGCACCCCGGACGAGGGCCACATAGGCCCCGCGCTTGCGTGCGACGAACTTCAGGAACGCGCTGACCATCGCGCGCAGCCGCGCCTGCACCTCGATCTCCGGTTCGCGCGGAACGGCCTGCATCAACCGTTCACCGGCGCTGGAGACCACGGCCGCGAAGTAGTCGCCCTTGGAGGGGAAGTAGTGGAAGACCAGGGTGCGTGAGACGCCCGCGGCCGCCGCCACCTCGTCGAGGGCCATCTCATGGATCGGCCGGGTGCCCAGCAGGTCCAACCCTATGTCGACGAGCTGTTGGCGGCGATCGGAGGCCGACATGCGCGGTGGCCCCGGAACGGCCCTCATCTGAGGCGCTCCGAGGCCACCGCCGGCAGTCACTTGTAGGTGCCGCCGGACTCAGCCATCTCCACCAGGGACGCCGGTGGGGTGAACCGCTCGCCGTACGCGGCCGCCAGCTCGCGGGCCCGCGCGACGAAGGCCGCCGGACCCACGCCGTCGTAGGTGTTCACGAACTGCAGCACGCCGCCGGTCCACGCCGGGAAGCCGATCCCGAAGATGGAACCGATGTTTGCGTCTGCCACGGTGCGCAGGACATTCTCATCGAGGCACTTGATGCTCTCGATGACCTCGATGAACAGCATCCGGTCCTGCAGGTCGACCAGCGGGATCTCGCGGTTGTCACCACCGAAGGAGTCCTTCAGTCCGGCCCACAGGCCCTGCTTCTTGCCCGCGGCGTAGTCGTAGAAGCCCGCGCCTGCGGCCCGGCCGCCACGCTCGTGCTCGGTGACCATCTTCTCGATGACCGCGTAGCCCGGGTGCCCGTCCCACTCCACACCCTCGGCCGCTGCCGCTGCGGCGGCCTCCTTCTTGATCTTCAGGCCCAGGGTGAGACTGACCTCGTCGGTCAGGGCCAGCGGACCGACCGGATACCCGGCCTGCAGCGCTGCCTGCTCGACGCTGTTGGCCGCCACACCCTCGCCCACCAGCGAGGCCGCCTCGGCGACCACGGTGCCGATGACCCGGCTGGTGAAGAACCCGCGGCTGTCGTTGACCACGATCGGCAGCTTGCGGATCTGCACGGCCACGTCGATGGCCTTGGCCAGCGCCTCGTCCGAGGTCTTCTTGCCGACCACGATCTCCAGCAACTTCATCTTGTCGACCGGCGAGAAGAAGTGCAGTCCGATGAAGTCCGCGGGCCGGTCCACGCCGTCGGCGAGGCCGGTGACCGGCAGCGACGAGGTGTTGGAGCCCAGCAGCGCGTCCTCGGTCAGCAGCGGGACGACCTCGGCGTACACAGACTTCTTCAGGGCCGGATCTTCGAACACGGCCTCGATCATGAGATCGGCGCCCTTGGCGTCGGCCATGTTCTCGGTCGGGGTGATCCGGGCCAGGATCTCATCGCGCGCCTCGGCGGTCATCTTGCCGCGAGCAACGGCCTTGTCGAGGATGCCCTGTGAGTAGGCCTTGCCCTTCTCGGCAGCCGCGAGGTTCATGTCCTTGAGGACGACGTCCATGCCGGCCCGGGCACACTCGTAGGCGATGCCAGCACCCATCATGCCGGCGCCGAGCACGACGACCTTCTGGGCCGAGTACTTGGCGATGTCCTTGGGCCGGTCACCGCCCTTGCTGATGTGCTGCAGGTCGAAGAAGAACGCCTGGATCATGTTCTTGCTCACCGGGCCGACGGCCAGGCTGACGAAGTACTGCGTCTCGATCTTCTCGGCGGTGGCGAAGTCGACCTGAGCGCCCTCCACGGCCGCGGCCATGATGTGGTGCGGGGCCGGCATCGGCGCGCCCTTGAGCGTCTTGCGCAGGTTGGCCGGGAACGCCGGCAGGTTCGCCGCGAACGCCGGGGTCATCGGGGTGCCGCCGGGGATCTTGTAGCCCTTGACGTCCCACGGCTGGACAGCCTCGAGGTGGGACAGCGCCCACGTCTTGGCGGTGTGGATGAGCTCCTCGGGAGTGCCGACGAGCTCGTCGACCACACCGGCGGCCATCGCGTCCTTGGGCTTGCGCTGCTGGCCCTGGAGAAGGTGGTTCATGAGCGCGGTCTGGATGCCGAACATCCGCACCGTGCGCACGACCCCTCCGCCGCCGGGAAGCAGGCCCAAGGAGACCTCGGGCAGGCCGATCATCGATCCCTTGACGTCCAGGGCCACGCGGTGGTGGCAGGCCAGGGCGATCTCGAGCCCACCGCCCAGCGCGGAGCCGTTGATCGCGGCCACGACCGGTCGGCCCAGGGTCTCCAGGCGGCGCAGCAGGGCCTTCATCTCGGTGACCTGGTCGGTGACCGCCTGGGCGTTGGCCGGGGTGGCCTGGCTCAGGTCGTGCAGGTCGCCACCGGCGAAGAAGGTCTTCTTGCCCGATGTGACGACGACACCGTTGATCTTCTCCTTCTCGGCCTCGAGGCGGTCCATCGTGGTCGCCAGCGAGGAGACGAACAGGGCGTTCATGGTGTTCGCGCCCTGGTTCGGGTCGTCCATCGTCAGCGTGACGATGCCGGCCTCGTCCATCTCCCAGCCGAACATGTTGATCTCAGTCATGTGTGATGCCTTCCTTGTCCGGTCGGGGTCTCAGAGCCGCTCGATGATGGTGGCCACGCCCATGCCGCCGCCGATGCACAGCGAGATCAGGCCGTACCGCCCGCCGGTCCGCTCGAGCTCGTCGAGGCAGGTGGCGGTGATGATGGCGCCGGTGGCACCCAGGGGGTGACCCATCGCGATGGCCCCGCCGTTGATGTTGACCTTGTCAGGATCGACGTCGAGGTCCTTCATCCACTTGAGCACGACGGCCGCGAACGCCTCGTTGAGCTCGAACACGTCGATGTCGTCGATCCGCAGGCCTGCGGTCTTGAGCACCTTCTCGGTGGCCGGGGTGGGCCCGGTCAGCATGATCGTCGGCTCGGAGCCGACGACAGCCGAGGCGACAACGCGCCCGCGCGGGGTCATCCCGGCCTCCCGGCCGACCCGCTCGTTGCCGATCAGGACCATCGCGGCACCGTCGACGATGCCCGACGAGTTGCCTCCGGTGTGGACGTGGTTAATCCCCTCGACCCAGTGGTACTTCTGCAGCGCGACGGCATCGAAGCCGCCCATCTCGCCCATCCCCGCGAAGGACGGCTTGAGCTTGCCGAGCATCTCGGCCGTGGTCCCGGGGCGCATGTGCTCGTCATGGTCGAGCAGCACCAGGCCGTTGCGGTCCTTGACCGGGATGACCGACTTCGCGTAGCGACCGTCCGCCCACGCGGCCGCCGCCCGCTCCTGCGAGCGCACGGCGTAGGCGTCGACGTCGTCGCGGCTGAAGCCCTCGATCGTCGCGATCAGGTCGGCGCTGATGCCCTGGGGCACGAAGTAGCTGTCGTAGGCGGTCTCGGGGTCCATCGCCCACGCGCCGCCGTCCATGCCCATCGGCACGCGGCTCATGCACTCCACGCCACCGGCGATCGCCATCGACTCCCAGCCCGAGCGGATCTTGGCCGCGGTCAGGTTGACGGCCTCGAGCGCGGACGCGCAGAACCTGTTGATCGTGGTGCCCGCACCCGCGGCATCGGGCAGGCCCGACGCGATGGCAGCCGTGCGGGCGATGTTGGCCCCCTGGTCGCCGACCGGTGTCACGCAGCCGACCACGATGTCCTCGACCAGCACTGGGTCGAGGCCGGGGTTGCGCTCCAGGATCTCGTGGATGAGGTCGGTCAGCATGGTGACCGGCTTGACGCCGTGCAGGGCACCGTTCTTGGCCTTGCCGCGCGGGGTACGGATCGCCTCGTAGATGTACGCCTCAGAAATCACGCCTGCATCTCTCCTGCCTGCTGTCGTGGTGATGCCCGTTCCGATCGCCCACAGGATCGCGGGTTCGGCTTGTTGAGCAAGTGTCAACACACTACTACTGGCCAGTAACTTCCTGTCAAGGGGGGTCCCCCTTCCCCTTCCCACGCCCTCCTCACCCCCCGCCCTCGGATCTATCCAAGTTCGCGAGGTCCCTCGGCCAGCAGACATGGAGCGATCGGGCATGACGCCAGCAGACTCGCAGCGATCCACCGGCGCCTGCGGATGTGGCGCGATCGGCCGCGAGGCCACCGGGCGGGGCGCTGGGTGGGTCGACCGGGCTAGCCTGATCGGAAACCTGCGGAAGGGACGCACATGGGCCGGCTGAGTGTGATCTGCGACATGGACGGCGTGATCTACCGGGGCAAGGAGTTGATCCCGGGGGCGGCGGAGTTCGTCGCCCACATGCGCGCTGAGGCGATCCCGTTCCTGTTCCTGACCAACAACTCCGAGCAGACCCCCCTGGACCTGGCGCGCAAGCTCGAGGGGATGGGCATCCACGACCTCACCGCGGACAACTTCATCACCGCGGCGATCGCCACCGCGCAGTTCCTGCACGCCCAGCGGCCGCACTCCACCGCCTACGTGCTCGGCGGCCCGGGCCTGGCCACCGCCGTGTACAACGTCGGGTACTCGATCACCGAGAGCCACCCGGAGTACGTCGTGGTCGGAAAGACGGCGAACTTCAGTTTCGCGACCATGCGCAAGGCGGCCCAACTCATCGACGGCGGGGCGAAGTTCATCGGCACGAACCCGGACATGATCGATCCGGTCGAGGGCGGCACCGAACCGGCCGCGGGTCCGATCCTCGCTGCGATCCAAGCCGCCACCGGCCGCAGGCCCTACATCGTGGGCAAGCCCAACTCGCTGATGATGATCTACGCCCGACAGATGCTCGGCGCGCATGCCGAGGACTGCGTGATGATCGGCGACCGGATGGACACCGACATCGTGGGCGGGCTCGAGGCCGGCATGCGCACCGCGCTGGTCCTCTCCGGGGTCTCGGATCGGGACACGGTCGAGCACTTCCCCTACCGCCCGGACTTCATCTTCGACTCCGTGGGCCAGGTGGACTGGGATGCCCTGGCAGCGGGCACCGAGGGCGGCAGCGACGACACCCAGGGCGCGCGATGATCGGGGACCGGCGCAGCCTCGCGGAAGTCCAGCGATGACCACGGCCATCCAGATCCCGACCCTGCTGCGGATCAAGCCCAACACGCTGTACAAGCTGGGCAAGTACCTGCGCCGCAACGGCTTCGACCGGATCGCGCTGTTCTACGGCCAGGGCCTGGCCGACGTGCTGGGCCAGACTGTGGCGATCTCGCTGGACAGCTCGGAGATCCGGACGACCTCGACCCACACCGTGACCGGCAACGACATCGAGGACGTCGTGACCAGCGCGTTCGGGCTCCCGCGCTCGACCGATGCGATCGTGGCCGTCGGGGGCGGCATGGCCATCGACTACGCCAAGTACGCCGGGTTCCTCGCCGGGAAGCCCGTGATCGCGGTCCCGACCGCGCTGAGCAACGACGGGTTCTGCTCGCCGGGGGCAAGCCTCAAGGTGGCGGGTCGCCGGACCAGTTGCCCAGCGCACATCCCCTACGGAGTCGTGCTGGATACCGCCCTCATCGCCCAGTCGCCGCCGCGGTTCAGTCACTCAGGGGTCGGTGACCTGTTGAGCAAGTACTCAGCCGTGCACGACTGGAAGCTTGCCTACTGGGAGACCGGCGAGCAGGTCAACGACTTCGCCGTGCTGATCGCCCTGCAGAGCGTGGAGAACTTCGTCAACCACCCGAACAAGTTCCTCGGGGATCTGGAGTTCCTCAAGCTCATGGCCGGAGCGCTGGTGATGAGCGGGGTGGCGATGGAGGTCTGTGGCTCCTCCCGGCCGGCGTCGGGCAGCGAGCACCTGATCTCGCACGCCTACGACAAGGTCGCCGAACGGCCCAGCATGCACGGGTTGCAGGTGGGGCTGGCCAGCATCGCCACCATGTGGCTCCAGGAGCACCCGCGGCTCGAGGACGTGCTCGCCGTCCTGGCCGAGACCGGGTTCCTGCACTTCGTCAAGGAGCACCCCCTGGACCGGGCCGCGTTCCTCGAGTCGATCCGGATCGCGCCAACGATCAAGGACCAGTACTTCACGATCCTCTCGCCGAAGGGCAACGTGGAGCGACTGGTCGAGTTCGTCAGCGACAGCCCGATCTGGGACGGCCTGCTGGTCTGAGTGCGCGCCCCACCCCACCGCCCCCCCTGCGGTCCGCACTCGCTCCCGCTCGTGGCCATCTGCTCCCATCCAGCCGATCTGCCCCCATCCGAACGGGAGCGGACCGCCCGAACGGGAGCGGATGGCCAGAACGATGCCGCGTTGGTCGATCGTCACTAGGCTGAGCCCGTGCCCTCACTGACCGACGCCGCCATCCGATTCGCCGAGTCATCGGGGGACGGACCCTCGCTGAGCATCCCGTGGGAGGTCTGGGCGATCACGCTGGCCGTGATCGTGGCACTGTTCACCTTCGACCTGGTGATCAGTGGCCGCAACCCGCACGCGGTGGGCTTCAAGGAGGCCGCCGGATGGTCGGTCTTCTACATCTCGGTGGCGATCATCTTCGGCCTCGTGTTCGCCCAGTGGGCCGGCGCACCGTACGGCGCGGAGTACTTCGCCGGGTACCTCGTCGAGAAGACGCTGTCCATCGACAACCTGTTCGTGTTCGTGATCATCATGGGCGCGTTCGCCGTGCCGGCCGAGCACCGGCACAAGTTGCTCACCCTCGGCATCGCCCTGGCCCTGGTGCTGCGCGCCATCTTCATCGCGATCGGCGCCACGCTGCTGGCCTACTTCTCGATCATGTTCCTGGTCTTCGGCGTGATCCTCATCGTGACGGGGATCAAGCTCTACCAGCACCGGGACCAGGACCCCGACGTCCAGGACAACGCCCTGGTGCGGGCAACCAGGCGCCGGATCCCCGTGACGGAGGACTACCGCGAGGGGCACTTCTTCATCCGTGAGGACGGCATCCGCAAGGCGACCCCCCTGTTCATCGCCTTCATCGCGATCGCGTCGACTGACATCCTCTTCGCGCTCGACTCGATCCCCGCGGTGTACGGCGTGACCGACGAGCCGTACATCGTCTTCGCCGCGAACGCGTTCGCGCTGCTGGGCCTGCGCGCGCTGTTCTTCCTCGTCGATGGCCTGCTGGATCGTCTGATCTACCTGTCCAGCGGCCTCGCTCTCATCCTGGTCTTCATCGGGATCAAGCTCGCCCTGCACTGGGCGCACGGGATCTGGCCCGCGGTGCCCGAGATCTCGATCATGTTCTCGCTGGGATTCATCGCGGTGGTCCTCGCTGTGACGACGGTGGCCAGCCTGATCGCGGTGCGCCGCGACCCGTCGCGCAAGGCCCACGCGGGATCCTTCACCGACAACGTGAACGACTCCAACCCCGGCGTGTAGCCGGGACGGGGCAGTCAGGCGAGCAGGGCTTGGCCCAGGTACTCGCCGGGGGCGACGCCGCGCGGGATGGCGAACAGCGCTGAACCGATCGGCGTGGTCCACACGTTGAGCACGTCGGCCTCGGCGAGGCGCTCCTGGATCGGCACGAACTGCGCCAGGGGGTCAATCATGTAGGCCGCGAACAGCAGCCCGGTGTCCGGGTCGCCGTCCTTGGTGAAGCCGACGTCGTAGTTGTAGGGCCTGCGCGCGATCCGCTCGGCTGGGACCTGCGCGTGTGCGAGGCGCATGTGCGCGGTGGGCGGGATCACCAGGAAGCCGTTGGCGTCGACGGCCTCGTAGTCCGGCGCGTCGAACTCGCCGCCCCCAGTCAGCGGACCCCCGTCGGCCAGGGTCCGGCCGATGGCCTGCTCCTTGGCGGGCTGGTCCATGCCGCCCCAGGTGCGCAGGTCCATGGCGATCCGGCGCAACAGCATGGCGCTGCCCCCGACCAACCACGGCGGGCCGGTGTCGATCCACACCACGTCGGCGAAGTCCGCGGTCCCCGGCGTGGGGTTCACGGTGCCGTCAACCTGGCCCATGAGGTTGCGTCCGGTGCCGCCGGGCGAGGTGTTCGCCGGGCGGTGGAAGCCCGCCTGGGACCACCGCAGGGTGGCGAACGGGCTGGCGTCATTGAGCAGCACGCGCAGGGCGTGCGACACGGTCATCGGGTCCTCGGCGGCAACCACGAGCAGCAGGTCGCCGTCGCTCCAGCGCTTCTCGAGCTTGTCGATCCCGAACGCCGGCAGCCCCTCGTCCAGCCACGCGGGCGCCTGATCCGACCTCCCGGCCGCGGCCAGCAGGCCAGGACCGAAGCCGACTGTGACGGTGAGCCGTGCCGGCACGGACGCCAGCTCCGGCTGCGGGTCGGCCAGCGCGGGGACGCCGCGGGTCAACCGGTCGATGTCATCGGTGAGGAGCAGCATGCAGCGTTGGAGCGCCTCCCGGTCCACTCCGTCGACCAGGTCCAGGGCCACGAAGGTCGCGTTGGCCTGCAGCGGAGTCTCGATCCCGGCCTGGTGCGCCCCCCGGAACGGGATGACGACCTGGCCGAGCGACTCGGACTCCGCCGGAGTGGCCGATCCACCCCCGCGCACACCAGGTGCGGCGCCGCTCGGCGCAGCCCCGGCGAGGGCCGCACCGACACCGCCGAGCGTGAACCCGCCCAGGATCGCGCGCCGGCTGACGGTCCGGCGCGCGCCCGGGCCCTGCGGGTCCGGCCCCGGGGCGGTGTCCACGGGTCCTCCGATCAACGTACGGGCGGTCGGGCGTGCCCCGACCGAGCTGTCAGCTCGAGGGGCTGGCCGAGGCGTCCATCGAGTCCATGTCCATGGACTCCTCACCCGGCTCGTACGGCTCTGCGCCACCCTCGAACGGCTTGGCGACACCACTGTAGGCCGCCGTGCCCCCGTCAGCACACGTCATCGTGATCTCCACGGTCTGACCGGCCTCGATCGGGGCGGGCAGCTGCATGAGCATCAGGTGGTCCTGGCCCGGGGCCAGGGTGGCCGTGCCGCCGGCCGGGATGACCAGCCCACCGGACTTGGGCTGCATGACCATCTTGCCGTCCTGGTCGACGACCTCGTGGATCTCCATCATGCCGGCAGCCGGGCTGGTGGCCGAGACGACTGTGACCTCGGTGGCGCCCGTGTTGGTCAGCGTCCCGAAGGCGCCGGTCATCTCAGCGTCGGTGGCCTTGACCCAGGTGTCGGACGCGGTGACCGCGCAGCCGGCTGCCGCGGTCGGGCTGCTGGCAGCTTCGTCGGTGTCGCTGGAGGAGCAGCCGGCGAGCAGACCGAGGCCCAGCAGTGCTGCGGCCGGAAGCGCTGCGGAACGGCGAGTGAGGGACATGGGACCCACTTCCTTGGTTGAAGGATCAGCAATACCCCGTGGGGCATGCAGATAGGCTACCGGGCCGGGAATCCGGGTTGTTCGAGCGGGTCGATCCGACGCCCGGACCCATGCGATGCGCGATGGCCGCCACCTCCGCTTGGCTGCCCGCGGGCATGCCCTGGCGACTGCCGGACCAGACGGCCCCGGCCGCACGGCCCAGCCTCGACGGGAGGTGGACTCCCGATCCCCGCCGTACCCTTGTGCTCCATGGCCCCGCACTCGACCCCCGACCTGGCCGAGGTCTCGCTGATGGACGCGTTCGGCGGTCGTCGGGGCGTGCTCGACTCCGGGCTGGCGCCCGTCACCTTCGTCGTGGCCTACCTGGTCTCCGGGTCGAACCTGGGCGTCGCGCTGACCGCCGCCCTGGTCGCCGGCGCCGTGGTCACCGCCCTGCGCCTGGCCGCCAAGGACACCCTGCGACATGCCCTGGCCGGGTTCGGGGCAGTCGCCCTGGCCGCCTTCGTGGCCTCGCAGACCGGCCGCGCCCAGGACTACTTCCTGCCCAGCCTGCTGTCGAACGCCGCCGCAGCCCTGGCCTGGGCGGTGTCGATCTGGATCAAGCGGCCGTTCCTGGGGATCACCGTGGGCGCGCTGACCCGCTCCTCGGCCTGGCGGACGGATCCGGTGATGCTGCGCGCGTACTGCCGCGCGAGCTGGATCTGGGTGGTCTCCTTCCTGGTCCGGGTCGCGGTGATGACTCCGCTGTGGCTGGCCGGCCAGACGGTCGCGCTCGGGGTGGCCAAGGTGGCGCTCGGCTGGCCGATGGTGCTGGTGGTGATCTGGCTGTCCTGGCTGGTCGTAGAACCGGCCCATCAGGCGCGGCGCCGAGCACTGGTCCAGCAGGGTGACGCCTGCCTGGCTAGCGAGCAGCCCACCGGCTGAGCAGCTGCGCCTCGCGCTCGGCGCGCAGCAGGCTCCCGCGCGCATCCCACTGGGAGGCAGGATCCGAGAGCCACGCGAGGGTGTCACGCGCGCTGTCGGCCAGCGGGCGTGGGCGCAGTCCGGCTGAGATCGCCCGCGCGGGGTCCATGGCCAGGACGAACTCCGGGCGATCATCGCCGGTCCAGAGCGGCAGCATCGCCGGGGTCACGCCCTGCTGCGCGAGCCACGCCGAGGGCGCCCAGGTCAGCTCAGTGGCCGGCGGCGCCACGGCGGCACCCACAGCGCCCAGCATGTCGGCGAACGAGTACGGGGGCTCGGGGTCCACGACGTGGAACGTGCCCTCGTCGCCGGCCTCGAGCAGGGCGACCGTGAACCGGGCCAGGTCGCGGGCGTCGATGTACTGGAACGGCACCTCGGGATCGCCGGGGGCCAGCACCTGTCCGCCGCGGGCCAACCGGTCGACCCAGTACGCGAAGCGCGCGGTGGGGTCTCGGGGCCCGATGATGTAGGTGGGTCGGATGACCAGGAGCCCGCCGGCGTAGCGGCGCTGGGCCACGTGCTCGCACCCGACCTTCAGGCCGCCGTAGTTGTGCGGATCGATCGGTGGTGCCGACGAGTGCGGGGTGTCGCCGTCCAGACCCAGGGGCGCCACCAAGGCGGCCCCCTCGTCCATGCCCGGCTCGGGCGCGTCGGCGTAGGCCGACACCGTGGAGATCAGCGCATGCAGGCCGCCGCGCTCGCCCAGCGCCTCAGCCAGGGTGTCCACCTGACGTGGCCAGTAGGCACACACGTCGACGGTCGCGTCCCAGTACCGACCCGCCAGCACGTCGAGGTTCGCGTCCCGGTTGGCGTGCAGGTGCTCGAAGTGCCGGGAGCCCTCGCACCCCAACCCGCGATGCAGGACGGTGACCTCGTGGCCAGCCGCGACGGCCGCGTCCACGAGGTGCCATCCGACGAACCGGGTGCCACCGATGACCAGGATGCGCATGGCCGAGATCCTGCCACCGCTGGTGGCGGCACGCCGGGCGGCAACCCGGCCGGCAGGATCGGGTCTTGCCCCTCCCCTGCGGCGGGGGCAACACTGGAGCCGGAGGTGCGCTGTGGGAATGCTGTTCGCGATGACGCTGCCGGCCCTGGTGATCGCCCTGTTCGTGCTCGGGATGGTCGAGTTGGCGCGTGACAGGCGTCGCGGGCGGCAGGGGACCGCGATGGCCTCCACCGGTTTCGACCTCCTGCAGGAGGCGCTCTACCCCTGCACCAAGTACGCGATCGAGCAGCGCGCGCATGAGGCGCTCGCGTTCGAGGAGGACTCCGACGCCGCACCCCCACGCAGCCGGATCGACCTCGACGCAGGGACCGCGCACCTGCGACTGCCCGATTGATACGGCTGGTCCGCGGGTGCGGCTGCCCTTCTGTCCTCAGCCCTCCAGCGCGCCCGCGAACTGCGACTGGTAGAGCCGGGCGTAGGCACCGTCGCGCTCGATGAGAGCGGAGTGCGAGCCCTTCTCCACGATCGCCCCGGACTCCATGACCAGGATCGTGTCGGCGTCGCGGATCGTGCTCAACCGGTGCGCGATGATGAACGAGGTCCGGCCGTGGCGCAGGTTGGCCATCGCCTTCTGGACCAGCACCTCGGTACGGGTGTCCACCGACGAGGTGGCCTCATCGAGGATGAGGATCGCCGGGTCGCTCAGGAAGGCCCGAGCAATCGTGATCAGCTGCTTCTCGCCGGTGGACACGTTGGTGGCCTCGTCATCGAGGATCGTGTCGTAGCCGTCGGGCAGGGTGCGCACGAAGTGGTCGACGTAGGCGGCGTGGGCTGCCTCGAGCACCTGCTCGTCGGTGACGTCCTGGGCCCCGTAGGCGATGTTGTCCCGGATCGTGCCGCCGAAGAGCCACGTGTCCTGCAGGACCATGCCAAACGAGCCACGCAGGTCGTCGCGCGTCATCGACATCACGTCCACGCCGTCCAGGGTGATCCGGCCCGAGTCGATGTCGTAGAAGCGCATGAGCAGGTTCACCAGCGTGGTCTTGCCGGCCCCGGTCGGACCGACGATCGCGCACGACTCACCGACCTCGACCACCAGGTCCAGGCCCTGGATCAGCGGCTTGTCCGGCACGTACTGGAAGGCGACGTCGTCGAACTCGACCCGGCCACGCACCGGGTCGGGCCGCTGCGGATCGGCCGGGTCAGCGACCTCGTCCTGCGCGTCGAGGAACTCGAACACCCGCTCGGCGGATGCGACTCCGGACTGCATCAGGTTGACCACCGAGGCGATCTGCGTGATCGGCATCTGGAACTGCCGTGCGTACTGGATGAACGCCTGCACGTCGCCCAGGGGCATCGCACCTGAGGCCACCTGCAGGCCACCGATGACCGAGATCAGGACGTAGTTCAGGTTGGAGATCAGGGTCATCGCGGGCTGGATGATCCCGGAGATGAACTGGGCCTTGAAGCTCGCGTCGTACATCTTCTCGTTGAGCTCGTCGAACTCCTCGACGGCCCGCCCGGAGTGGCCGAAGACCTTGACCAGGTCGTGGCCGGTGTACATCTGCTCGACGTGGCCGTTGAGCTCCCCGGTCCACTCCCACTGCGCCGCGAACTGCTTCTGGGAGCGCTTGGCGATCACCATGGTGACCGCGAACGACAGCGGCACGGTCAGAAGCGAGACCACCGCCAGCAGGGGCGACATCCAGAACATGATCCCCAGCACGCCGATGACCGTGAGCACTGAGGTGATGAGCTGGGTCAGCACCTGCTGGAGTGTGGTCGAGACGTTGTCGATGTCGTTGGTCACCCGGGAGAGCAGGTCGCCGCGGGCGTGCGAGTCGAAGTACTTCAGCGGCAGGCGGCCGATCTTCTCGTCGACCTCCTCGCGCAGGTCGTAGATCGTCAACTGGGTGACCCCGGCCATGATGTAGGCACTGGCCCAGCTCAGCATCGAGGACAGCAGGTACAGCACCGCCACGAAGGTGAGCAGCTGGCCCAGCGCGGTGAAGTCCACGCCCTGCCCGGGCACGATGTCCATCGCCGAGAGCATCGCGGCCTGGTCGTCGCGGCCCTCGGCCTGCAGCCCTGCGACCAGTTCATCCACCGACGCGCCGGCCGGCAACTCCGAGGAGATGAACCCCTCGAAGATCATCGTGGTGGCGTTGCCCAGCAGCTTCGGGCCGACCACCGCGAGCACCACACTGCCGATGGTCATGGTGATGACAGCCGCGATCAGCACGGCCTGCGGGCGCAGGCGCCCCATGAGCCGGCCCGCCGTGCCCTTGAAATCACTGGACTTGCCGGCCTGGACGAACAGCCCGCCCATCGGGCCACCGCCGCCTGGCCCGCCCGGCCGCCCGCCGGGCCCGCCGGGGCCCCCGGGCCCAGCGCCGCCCGGACGCCCGCCGGCAGTCGCCGCCCCGGCGCTCACGCTGCCTCCTCAGCCGAGAGCTGGGAGAGCACGATCTCGGAGTACGTGGGGCACTCAGCCATGAGCTGCTCGTGGGTGCCGACCCCCACGAGGTTGCCCTCATCGAGGACCAGGATCTGCTCGGCGTGGCGGATCGTGGCCACCCGTTGGGCCACCACCAGCACGCACGCTGCACGGGTGGGCTCGTACAGGGCGGCGCGCAACCGAGCGTCGGTGGCGTAGTCCAGGGCGGAGAACGAGTCGTCGAAGATGTAGACCGACGGCTCTCGGACCAGGGCCCGGGCGATCGCCAGGCGCTGGCGCTGGCCGCCGGACACGTTCACGCCCCCCTGCTCGATCGGTGCGTCCAGCCCCTCGGGCAGGGCTCGCACGAAGTCCGCGCCCTGCGCGATCTCCAGGGCGCGCCACATCTGCTCCTCGGTCGCCTCCGGTGCCCCGAAGCGCAGGTTGTCCGCGATGGTTCCGGCGAACAGGAAGGCCTTCTGCGGGATGAGCCCCATGCTGGCCCACAGCTGCGCACGCTCCCATTGGCGCACGTCCACCCCGTCGAACGAGCACAGTCCCCGCGGTCACGTCGTAGAGCCGGGGCACCAGGTTGATCAACGTGGACTTGCCCGATCCCGTCGATCCGATGATCGCGGTGGTCTGGCCGGGCAGCGCGGTGAACGAGATGTCGCGCAGCACGGGCTCGGTAGCCCCGGGATAGCCGAAGTCGACGTTGCGGAACTCCACCGTGCCGCGCATAGCCGGCTGGCCGGGCTCGGGCACCTGCGGGTCGTGGATGTCGGGCTGCACGGCCAGGACCTCGTTGAGGCGCTCCGAGGAGGCCGCGGCGCGCGGCCACATGACCAGCACCATCGTGGCCATCATCACCGACATGAGGATCTGCATCAGGTAGGCCAGGAACGCCATCAAGTTGCCGATGGGCATCTCCCCCGAGGCGATCCGCTGCCCACCGAACCACACGACCGCCACGCTCGAGAGGTTCATGATCAGCATGAGCACGGGCATCATCAGGGCGAACAGCCGGTTCACGCTCAGGGTGGTCTGGGTCAGGTCCGTGTTCGCCTCCGCGAACCGCGCCTGCTCATGCTCGGTGCGCACGAACGCGCGGATCACCCGGATGCCGGTGAGGTTCTCGCGCAGCACGAGGTTGATCTTGTCGATCTTGACCTGCATCGCCCGGAACAGCGGGACCGCGCGGACCATCACGGCGGCGATGACGACCATCATGATGGGCACGATCACCAGCAGCAGCAGCGACAGCGGGCCGTCCTGGCGGTAGGCCATGAACACGCCCCCGATCGCCATGAGCGGCGCGGTGACCATCATGGTCAGCGCCATCTGCAGGAACATCTGGACCTGCTGGACGTCGTTGGTGTTGCGGGTGATCAGGGTGGGGGCTCCGAACGTATTCATCTCCCGCAGCGAGAAGCGCTGGACCGAGCGGAACGTACGGGCGCGCATGTCGCGGCCCACCGACATCGAGGTCCGGGAGGCGTAGTACAGCCCCACGATCGCCGCGATCAGGACCAGCACGGAGACCAGCAGCATCCAGCCGCCGACCCGCACGATGTAACCGGTGTCTCCCTTGGCCACGCCGTTGTTGATGATCTCGGCGTTCAACTCGGGCAGGTAGAGCGTGCCCAGGACCTGGATGACGAGCAGGCCGATCACGAGGACGAGGGCACGCCGGTACGGGGACAGGTGGAAGCGCAGGAGGCCAATCACTGGCGCAGACTACGCCCGCGGCGCGCCGTGCGCGGTCCGACGTGGACGGTCACCAGCGGTTGCGGGCCTCCTCCGCCCAGCCCACCAGTCCGTCGACCTGGACGCGCTGGTCAGCGTCGTCGAGCACCCATCCTGTGAACCGTCCGAAGCACTGATGGACCTGCGAGGCGACCACCACTGCATTCGTCTGCTCGGTGCGCGCGTGGAACGGCGCGAAGGTGACGTCCGCACGAGGGCTGTTGATGCGCCACGGGGCCAGCCAGTCGGTGGCGTCATAGGTCCACCGCAGGTCGTCGTGGATCCGGTGCATGCGGCCATCGACGAAGACTGCGTTCTCGGTGCTGCCAGTGCCGTCGGTCCACTGCCCGCCCAGCTGCAGGCCGACCCGATGTCCGGCGACGGCCCCGAACCCGGCTGCCCAGTTCCAGGTCATCGAGTAGGGCCAGCGCCCGCGGCCGTGATCGAGCACTGCGAATGACCCGTCGTCGCTGTCGAAGGGGATCTCCTCGCCGGCCAGGCGCAGGACTCCGGACACCGGCCGGCCCACGTCCTTGACCGTGTACTGGAAGAGCCGCTGCGACCACGGCACCACCACCCCGAGGCTCTCCCGCCCCGGACCGACCGAGGCGGTGAGCTCGACCTGCGGGGCACGCACCGCGATCTGCACGCCGGCCGCGGAGCTGGCGAAGGTCAGCGCCACCCCCCCGGCGGTGCCCCGGGCGCGGCCCACGCCGCTACGATCCGTGAGCTCCACGTGCCGGGCCAGCGGGTCCAACGCGGTGTGCATCACCTCGCTGTTGGTCCGCCGGTCCAGCACGTAGACCGACATCAGCCCGAGGTAGTCCAGCGACGAGACCGTCAGTCCGATGATCGCGTGCGGGGTGACGAGGCCCCAGTACTCCCAGCGCTTGGTGCGACCCCAGCCGCGCAGGTTCGCGGTGTGCAGGGGCCGGCGGGTCCAGCCGACAGCAGCCGGGTTGAGACGGCCGCTCGGGAGGCACAGCGGCACGGGCGCGGTGATCTCGGCCATGACAGGCAGCGTATCGGGGGCTGTCCCCCCGCTGGGTCCAGCCGCCCGCGGCCAGTCCGCCAATCGGCCCCCGGCTCGGCCGCGACCAACCGATCGCAAGAGGCTGGGCACCTGCCTACCCAAGACGAGCAACAAGCCACCAGGTCCGGCCACCTGCAGGGCGGCACTGGTTGGTGCACCGTGGACAGTGGCGCACGTGGAGCGCCGGGCGGACACTGGGATCATGTGCCGCAGCATCCAGACCTTGCGTCCCCCGTTCCACGAGGAGCCGACGGCCCAGGAGATCCGCGCCGCCGCCCTGCAGTACGTGCGCAAGATCAGCGGATTCCGGACCCCTGCCGCGCACAATGCCGACGCATTCGACGCCGCAGTCGATGCGGTCACCGCCGCCACCGAGCAGCTGCTGGCCGACCTCGTCGTCCGGGGAAGCGCCCCGGCCTCGCGATGATCCGCGCCGGTCGATGATCCGCCCCCGCAGGTGGTTGCTCGCGGTGCTGGGGGCAGCGCTGGGCGCCGCGCTGCTGGGGCTGGGCCCACCGCCCCCTGCCCAGGCCTCCCTGATCGGGAACCTGTCCGGAACGATCACCGGCGGCGGGGCGCCGCTGGCCCAGGTCTGGGTGGTCGTCTCGCCCGTGCATGAGGACGGGAGCGCCGCGGGGAACCCCACCAGGATCCTGACCGATTCCGCAGGCCGCTACGCACTGCCCGAGGTCTACTGGCAGGCGGTGAAGGTGCAGGCGCGGGCCCCGGCGCGCGGGGCACTGGTCGACACGTACTGGCCGGCCGCGTACTCGTTCGGCACCGCAGGGATCGTCGAGATCTCCAGCTGGCCGGTGACGGCCGACATCGACCTGCCCCGCGGTGGCTCGGTGCAGGGCACAGTGCTCGAACGGGAGACGGGTACCCCCGTGCCGGACGCGATCGTGGCCGCCTGGATGACCGGTCCGGGCACGAATGGTGCGGCGGGCGTGCACGAAGCGGTCTCCGAGCCGGGTGGCTTCCGGCTGGTCGGCCTGCCACCCGTACCGGTACGGCTCTCGATCCGGCTGCCCGCCGGGAGCCGACTGCTCGAACCGCCCTTCGACACCACCTACCCCAGCCAGGAGCTGCGCCTGGATGGCTCGCGCCAGACCACCGACCTGGTGGTGGCGTTGCGTCGTGGAGCCGAGGTGAGGGGTACCGTGCGCGACGACCTCGGCCGGCCGGTCGCCGGAGCCGAGGTGCAGATCACCCGATGCCAACCGGCCTGCCCGCCGCACGCCTACACCGACGATGCAGGTGCCTACCGGATCCCGGCGATACCGCCCGGCGGGGACCTTCGCGTGTTCACCCCGGGCGGCACCCGCCTGCTCCCCCAGTGGTACCGCGGCGCACAGACCGTGTTCACCGCTGACGCGCTGGACCTGGCGTCGGGCCAGGTGCTCGACGGTGTGGACTTCGCCCTCACCCGCGGGGGCTTCGCTGCGGTACGGGTGCTGGCCGCGGACACCGGCCAACCGCTGGTCGGGGCCTTCGTGACGCTGGTGTCCCAGACCGACCAGTACACCCGGCTTTTCGGCGCGGGCTCCCCCGAGGATCCCAGCGACCAGCGGCTCGGTCCGGCGGCCCCGGGGAGCTACGTGCTGAACGTCCGGCCCGGGGCCAGCAATCCCGGCTACCTGGCGGTGGATCGGTACACCGACCCCGCACTGGCCCCCGGCGGTGTCGTGGAACTGGCCGGTGGGCAGACGCGTGACCTCGTCGTCAGGCTGCCGGCGCGCATCGGGGTCGCGGACGCGGCGGGCAGCGGGGGCGCTGGCACCTCGGGTGAACAGCAGCCCTGGCCGGGGCTCGGAGCGCGGTTCGGCGCCGAGCAGCCGTGGGGTGGTGCAGCGGACTGATCCTGGTCATCGGTTCGGCAAGACCCTTGTCGTCCATACCCCTAAGGGGTATCATGCATTCATGACCGACATCGCGACACCCGGATACGCCGACCACCGCGCCGACATCCTGCGGCGGCTGCGCCGCATCGAGGGGCAGGTGCGCGGCGTGCACCGGATGGTCGAGGAGGACACGTACTGCATCGACATCCTCACCCAGGTCTCGGCTGCCACGAAGGCCCTGGACTCGGTGGCGCTGCTCATGCTCGACGACCACCTGTCCCACTGCGTCGCCCATGCGATCTCCGAGGGCGGGACCAGCGCGGACGACAAGCTCCGGGAGGCCTCAGCCGCGATCGCGAGGTTAGTGCGCTCATGACCGGCTCGATCACCGATGCCCGCCAGGTGATCGAGCTCGACATCGGCGGGATGACCTGCTCCTCCTGCGCGGCGCGGATCGAGAAGAAGCTCAATCGGATGCCCGGCGTCGAGGCGACGGTCAACTACGCCACGGAGCGGGCACATGTCCAACTGCCCGAGGGCACCGACCCGGCAGCGGCCATCGCCACGGTCGAGGCCACGGGGTACACGGCCGTGCTTCCGGTGCCGGTCGGACAGGGGGCCGCTGCCGGTGAGGGATCCGGGACCCCCGTTGATCCCGAGATGGCAGCACTGCGCCAGCGTCTGATCATCAGCGCAGCCCTGACCATCCCGGTCGTGGCGATGTCGATGATCCCGGCATGGCAGTTCGACTACTGGCAGTGGGCGTGCCTCGCGCTGGCCTCCCCCGTCGCGGTGTGGGGGGCATGGCCGTTCCACCGGGCCGCCTTCGTGAACGCCCGGCACGGCGCCACCACCATGGACACCCTGATCAGTCTCGGCGTATCGGCGGCCTACCTGTGGTCGCTGTGGGCGCTGTTCCTCGGCGGCGCGGGGATCACCGGGATGACGATGACCGGGTCGGTGTTCAGCCCACCGGACGACGGGATGCCGCACCTGTACCTCGAGACCGCTGCGGCGGTCACCACGTTCCTGCTGCTCGGGCGCTACCTCGAGGCCCGCGCCAAGGCGAGCTCAGGCGAGGCGCTGCGTGCGCTGCTGGACATGGGCGCCAAGGACGTGGCCGTCCTGCGCGGTGGCGTGGAGTCGCGGATCCCGATCGCCGACCTGGCCGTCGACGAGCTGTTCCTCGCGCGGCCCGGCGAGAAGATCGCCACCGACGGGATCGTCGAGGAGGGCACGTCGGCCATCGACGCCTCGCTGCTGACCGGCGAACCGGTGCCGGTGGAGGTCGAGCCCGGGGACCGGGTGGTCGGGGCGACGATGAACGCCGGTGGGCGACTGATCGTGCGCGCCACCAGGGTCGGTGCGGACACCCAGCTCGCGCACATGGCCCGCCTGGTCGAGGCCGCCCAGGCCGGCAAGGCACCCGCGCAACGGCTGGCCGACCGGGTGTCTGCGGTGTTCGTGCCCGTGGTGATCGCGCTGTCCGCGCTGACCCTGATCGCGTGGCTGGCCACGGGCCACTCGGCGCAGGCTGCGTTCACCGCGGCGGTGGCGGTGCTGATCATTGCCTGCCCGTGCGCGCTGGGCCTGGCCACGCCCACGGCGCTGCTGGTCGGGACCGGTCGCGGGGCACAGCTGGGCATCCTGATCAGCGGCCCGGAGATCCTGGAGTCCACGCGTCGGGTCGACACCATCGTGCTGGACAAGACCGGGACCCTGACCACCGGGCAGATGCAGGTCGTCGGCGTGCACCCGGTGCAGGGCGTTGACTCTCAGGAGCTGCTCGGCCTGGCCGGCGCGCTGGAGGACGCCTCGGAGCACCCGATCGGCCAGGCGATCGCGCGGGCGGCCCGCGCAGCGCAGGGGCCGACGGACGGCGAGGCGGACGCACCTGCGGCCGGCGGGCTGGCAGTCGTCGAGGGATTCCACGCGACCGCCGGGTTGGGCGTCGCAGGGACGGTCGCGGGCCACGAGGTGCTGGCCGGGCGGCCTGAGTGGCTCGAACAAGCACATGGCCTGGTCATGCCGCCCTCCCTGCACGAGGTGGCGTCGCAGGCTCGCGACCTGGGCCAGACCGCGGTGGCGCTGGCCTGGGATGGGCAGATCCGGGGGGTGATCTCGGTGGCCGACACCTTGAAGCCGACATCGGCACAGGCCGTGACCCAACTGCGCGGACTGGGCCTGGATCCGGTGCTGCTGACCGGCGACAACCAGCGCGCAGCCGCGGCGATCGCCGATCAGGTGGGCATCACCGACGTGATCGCCGGGGTGCTGCCCGAGGGCAAGGTGGACGCCGTGCGCACCCTGCAGGAGCGCGGGCGCGTGGTGGCGATGGTCGGCGACGGGGTCAATGACGCCGCCGCGATGGCGACCGCGGATCTCGGGATCGCCATGGGCACCGGAACCGACGTCGCGATCGCCGCCGCAGACCTGACCCTGGTCCGGGGCGACCCGCGCGCGGCCGTCGATGCGATCCGCCTCTCACGGCGCACCCTGCGGATCATCAAGGGCAACCTGTTCTGGGCGTTCGCATACAACGTGGCTGCGATCCCGGCAGCGATGCTCGGGCTGCTCAACCCGTTGCTGGCCGGCGCCGCGATGGCGTTCTCGTCGGTGTTCGTGGTGACCAACAGCCTGCGGCTCAAGACGTTCCGCAGCGTGGTGGGCGGCTGACCGACGGTGCGCTGGACGCGGTCCCCCGGGCAACTCAACGCCCGGGCGTCGGGTGCGGACAGGTCCCGGTTAGGGTCGGTTCCCAGCACCCCGCACATCCACCCACCAAGGGAGCAGCCCGACCCATGAGCGACCTGATCAGCTACGAACTCTCCGACGGCATCGCCACGCTGACGCTGAACAACGGCAAGGTCAACGCCATCAGCCCGCAGGTGATCGCCGACCTGAATGCCGCCCTGGACCGTGCGCAGGCTGACCGGGCCGTGGTGATCCTCACCGGGCAGCCGGGGATCCTGTCCGGTGGCTATGACCTGAAAGTGATGACCTCCGGGCCGCAGCAGGCCATCGACCTGGTGACGGCCGGGTCGACCCTGGCCCGCCGGATGCTGGCACACCCGTTCCCGATCGTCGTGGCGTGCCCCGGGCATGCAGTCGCGAAGGGAGCGTTCCTGCTGTTGAGCGCGGACTACCGGATCGGAGTGGCCGGCCCGTTCAAGATCGGGCTCAACGAGGTGACCATCGGGATGACTATGCATCATGCCGGCATCGAACTGGCCCGCGACCGCCTGCGTCGGTCGTACTTCAACCGCTGCGTCATGAATGCCGAGATGCTCGACCCGCAGCAGGCAGTGGACGCGGGCTTCCTCGACGCCGTGGTCGCACCCGACGAGCTCATGAACGCTGCCCGAGCAGCGGCCACCCAGCTCGCCACGCTGAACATGACCGCCCACGCCGCGACCAAGGTCAAGGCGCGTGCGGAGTTCCTGGCCACCTTGGACCGCGGCATCGAGCTGGACCGGACCATGGCGGCGCCCACCATCGGCTCCTGAACCGCGGGGCCTGGCGGGTCACCAACCGGCGGCAGGGGTCAGCCGGAGATCGGCACGCTCGCGGGCAGGCACGTCGCATCAGCATGGCCAGATCCAGGCGCTGAGCTGCCCGCAGGCAGCCCCCGGCCCATCAGGATGGAGTCCCACAACTCACCGGAGGCACGCCGGTAGTGCTGCCGGAGCCGACCCTCGACGACGAAGCCGCGAGAGAGGTACAGCTGCAGGGCTGCCTCGTTGTGCGGCCACACCTGCAGGTCGACCTTGTGCGCCCCGAGGTCCGCGCTGGCCGCCAGCAGGGCATCCAACAGCTGTCCGCCCCACCCCCGGCCACGGACGTCGCCAGCGAGCGTCATGGCCAACTGGGCGACGCCGTACCGGGCCAGGGTGGTGGCGCCGTGGCCGACCACGCGACCGGCGCCCGGATCGATGACGACCAGGCTGCGCCGCATGGGATCGGCCAGGCCGTCGAGCCACGCCCGACGACGCTGGTCACGGTCGAACCCCGGTTGGGCGCCCAGCCAGCGGTCCTCCTCGACGACGCCGGCGAAGACCTCCAGGGCGTCGGCCACATCACCTGCTCGCATGTCGCGGATGATCGGGGAGCTCATGGTCGACATCCTGCCCGATGCCCCCGCGCCCAGCGCCAGTCCGGCTCCGCACATGCTCGCCCCAACCCGCGCCGGGCGCGGGCGGCTGGGCAGCGGTGGTGGTGGTGGTGGTGGTGGTGGCAGCAGTGGTGGTGGCAGACCGCGCCGGCGCCGGCCGGTCAGGTGCTCAGCACATCCCGGCGGTGGAACCGGCCGATCCCGAGGGCCACCAGCCCGACGGCCACCAACAGCAGAACTGGCAGGCTCAGGTAGGACGGATCCGGACCGGGCAGGATCGGCGAGTGCGCGAACGGGCTCAGGTTCCGCACGAACGCGGGCAGGTCCCAGAGCACCCCGAACTCACCGACCACCAGGAACGCGACGAACAACAGCCACGCGACCCACGCCAGCCGGGGCCGCCAGCCCCAGAGGGCCACGGCGATACCGACCATCACCCAGGCTGCCGGGATCCTGGCCATCGCTGCCCAGCCCACCCGCAGGACCTGCTCGGGGTCCCCCACGGAGAGCGCGTGACCCAGACCGATCGCCAGACCGACCAGGACCATCAGCACCGCCACGCCCAGCAGCGCGAGCAACGTATGTGCACCAGCCCACTGCCGCCGCGACGTGCCCGCGGCCAGCACCATCTCGGCGCGGCCGGACTCCTCCTCAGTGGACAGCCAGCGCGTGGCGACGATGCCGTAGGCAGCCATCATCGATCCGATGATCCCCAGCTCGGCGGCCAGGAACATGTCGATCAGGCCCTGCTCCCCGCCCAGCTTGGCCAGCAGTTCGGCCATGTCCGGCGAGTCCAGGAACCCACCCACGCTGTCGGCGACGCTGCCCAGGACGAGGCCCAGCAACGTGGCCGCCACCGCCCACGCCAGGAACGTCGCGCGCTGCAGCCGCGCTGCCAGGCCCAGCGCGGAATCGATGCCACCCTCGGCGGGACCCGGCCGGTCAGCCAGCAGGCCGGCCCCGAGGTCACGCCGGCTGCGCAGCCAGAAGGCGAGCGGCACCAGGACCGCGATGGCCAGCAGCGGCAGCACGAGGATCACCCAGCGCGTGCCCGAGAACGCCCGGACCTGCTGGCTCCACCCGATCGGGGACAGCCAAGACAGCCAGCCCGGACCCCCCTCAGCGAGGTCACCGACCGCGCGGATCGTGTACGCGACCGCCACCACCATGAGACCCAGGCCCGTAGCCCCTCGCCCGCTGACGCTGAGCTGGGCGGCCACCGCGCCCACGACCGCGAACAGCATGCCGGTGGCCGCCCACGCAGCCCCGAACGCGAGACTGCCCCCGGCCGGCAGGCCGGCCAGCATCAGCCCGCCGGCGGTGAGCAGGCCCAGCGCCCCGGAGGCCAGCCCGGTGAGCAGCAGCGCCGCGGCCATCGGGGCCTGCCGACCGACGGCCGTGGACCCCACCAGCTCCAGGCGCCCGGACTCCTCCTCGTGGCGGGTGTGCCGCACCGCCAGCACGACCATCAGCACGCCGATCAGCGCGGCGCCGAACGCGGTCATCTTGAACAGCGACAGCTCCCCGAGGGAGGACGGGTCATAGATGCGCCCGTACATCGCGACCAGCGCCGCCGAACCATTGATCGCCTCAGCCGCAGCCACCCGCTCGGGCAGGTCAGGGTAGAGACCGACGGTCGCCGCAGCGGAGAAGTACGCCATCCCGGAGATCCCGAGCACCCAGGCGGGCACCAGGACGCGGTCGCGACGCAGGGCGAGTCGGAGCATCGCCCCGGTGCCCGTCAGGCCCGACCCGCCGGTGCGGGCCCCCGACTGCGAGGCGGCGTCGGGGGGGCGCACCGGGGCAGGAGCGTGCGCCGACCCGCGGGTCATGCTGATCGCCTTCCCCGCAACCCACGTGGTTGCCCGGAGCGATCCTGCGGGTCCGAGATCGCGGCGTCCGTCGACGTGGCCGGCGCGACCTCGTCGCGGTAGTGGCGCAGGAACAACTCCTCGAGGGTCGGGGGATGCGTGGTCAGCGCAGTCAACCCACCGGCGCCCAGACTGGCCATCAGCGGGGCCAGTCCCGCGGGCTCCACGCTGGCCGTGATCCGATGCCCCGCCACCACCACGTCGTGCACCCCGGGCAGGTGCTCCAGACCAGCGGGGGCCGCGTCCACCTCAGCCACTACCGACGTCCGGGTCAGGTGGCGCAACTGGGCGAGGCTGCCGGTCTCCACGACGACGCCCTGTCGGATGATGCTCACCCGGTCGCAGAGCGCCTCGACCTCCGAGAGGATGTGGCTGCTGAGCAGGACCGTCCGGCCCGCCTCGCGCATCCGCTCGACGGTCGCCCGGAAGGTCGCGTCCATCAGCGGGTCCAGGCCGGCGGTCGGCTCGTCAAGCAGCAGCAGTTCCACGTCGCTGGCCAGCGCGGCGACCAGGGCCACCTTCTGGGGGTGCCCTTGGAGTAGGTGCGGCCCTTCTTCGTCGGGTCGAGGTCGAACGCCTCGACCAGTTCGTCGCGGCGCGCCCGGTCCATCCCTCCGCGCATCCGGCCCAGCATGTCGATGACCTCACCACCGGTGAGGTTCGGCCAGAGCGTCACGTCGCCGGGCACATATGCCAGCCGCCGGTGCAGCCCCACCGCATCGTGCCAAGGGTCCGCCCCGAGCACCCGGACGGACCCGGCATCGGCCCGCAGCAGCCCCAGGAGGATCCGCAGGGTGGTGGTCTTGCCTGCCCCGTTGGGACCCAGCAAGCCGTGCACCTCACCGGGCTTGACCGACAGGTCCATCGCGTCGAGCACGTGCGTGGTCCCGAAGGACTTGGACAGGCCCCGAACCTCGATGGCCGGATCGGCAGCGGCGGTCACGTCTGATCCGGGATTGTGCGGTACGTCCATATCTCCACGCTAGACCTGAGCCGGCCCCACCGGAAGGACGTTGGACCCTGCCCTCCGATCACGCTGCTGGGCAGGTCATCGATGAGCCGGGGCCTGTGTCCCCGTCGTCGGCGGAGTCTTCGACGTGTCCGACCCCGGCCTCGATCTGCGACCCCACCGCCAGCGGCACTAACCTCGCACCCACCTGCGCACGTCGATCGGAGCTGCCGTGAACGACATCCTGGACTCCCCGGAGTTCGGCGCCACCCTGCAGGAGCTGGCCGATGCGGCCGGGCAGCCCGTGGCACAGCTGCGCGAGGAGGCCGAGGCCGACCTCAAGGAGATGCAGGTACGCCCCGGGCGGCTCAGCGTCGCCGCGTGGGACCGCTTCTGCGCCTGGCTCTCCCGGGCCTACAACGTCGACTACCGTCCGGCGGAGGTCGAGCGCCTGCGCGCGCTCAACGAGTCCGCTTCCCTGGTCTTCCTGCCCAACCACCGCTCCTATCTGGACCCGATGATCCTGCGCTCGGCGCTGTCCGCGCACGGATTCCCGTCGAACAACGTCCTCGGCGGATCCAACCTGGCCATCTGGCCGTTCTCCGAGATCGGCCAGCGCAACGGCATCGTGTTCATCCGCCGCGAGTTCCGCGATGACCACGTCTACCGGGCGACCCTGCGGGCCTACCTGTCCCACCTGATCGCCGAGCGCAAGAACCTCGAGTGGTACATCGAGGGGGGACGCACCCGCACCGGCAAGCTGCGCCCCCCGCGGCTGGGGATCCTCAGCTATGTGATGGACGCCTACAGTGACCACCCCGAGCGCGACGTCCTGATCATCCCGACGGCGATCATCTACGACCAGCAGCACGAGGTGGAGGCCATCTCTGCTGAGGAGATGGGCGGGAAGAAGAAGCCCGAGAGCCTGAAGTGGATGTACCAGTTCGCCTCCTCGCAGTCCCGGCGCCTGGGCCGGGCGTACCTGCGGTTCGGCGAGCCGCTGTCCCTGGGCGACGCCGTCGCGCTGACGGCCGACGAGGAGGGGGTCCTGCGCCATCGGCTCGCGGTGCCCAAGGTGGCCTTCGAGAGCGCTATCCGAACCAACGCCGCCACGCCGATCACCCCCGGGGCGCTGCTGACCTTCGCCCTGCTCGACAACGGCGACCGTTCGATCACCCGCCTCGAGGGCCGCCAGATCCTGGCACCCCTGGTCGACTACATCCAGCGCCGCCAGCTGCCGATGACCGAGTTCCCCGACCTGACCGAGTTCGGGCGGATGCGCGAGGTACTGGACTCGCTGGCCGCCGAGGGGGTCGTCTCGTCCTACGACGGCGGCGACGAGCCCGTCTACTGCATCAGCGCGGGCAAGCAGCACGAGGCGGCCTTCTACCGCAACACGATCGTGCACTTCTTCCTGGTCCGGGCGATCACCGAGTTGGCCGCGCTCCAGGCCGCCGAGGACGAGTCCGCAGACATCCCCGAGGCGACCTGGCAGAACGCCCGGCGCCTCAAGGACCTCCTGCGCTTCGAGTTCTTCTTCCCGCGCACCCGGGAGTTCGCCGACCAGGTCGCCGCGGAGACCGCCCTGATCAACCCGGACTGGCGCGACCACACCTTCAGCCCCGCGCAGGTACGCCAGGAGATGGCCGAGATGGACATGCTGGTCGCCCACCGGGTGATCGGACCGTTCATCGAGGCCTACGCCGTGCTGGCCGACGAACTGGCCGCGCTCGGCAACGAGCCCGCCGACTCCGACACGCTGGTCTCGCGCAGCCTGGCGATGGCCCAGCAGCGATGGCTGCAGCGCCAGATCCCGACACCTGAATCCGTGTCGGCCGACTACTTCCGCAACGCGGTGAAGCTGGTGGACAAGCTCGGGCTGCTGACGTCGGAGGAACCCGGCCTGGGCAAGCGCCGCGGCGCCCTGGCCACCGAGCTGCACCAGATCACCCGCAGGTTGGACACCCTGCGCCGGATCGCGCAGGAGTCCGGGCAACCGGTCCAGACCGAACGCACCCCTCGTCGCACGGGAGAGTCACATGGCTGACATCGAATGGCTGGTCGAGCAGATCGACCTCGCCCCGGACGGGCCCCAGGTCGGCGCGTTCTTCGACTTCGATGGGACGTTGATCGCCGGCTACTCCGCCGCGGCATTCCTGACCTACCGGCTCAAGCGGGGCGAGATCTCCACCGGCGAGCTCATGCGCACCATCCGCGAGAGCGTCAACATGGAGCGGCGCGGGCATGACGTGACCGAGCTGATGAACGTCGGCGTGCGCGGCCAGGCCGGGCGGGCCGCCGACGAGGTCGAGACCTGGGCGCGGACCATCTTCGGCAAGAAGATCGCCGAGATGATCTACCCGGACGCGCGCACCCTGATCGAGGCGCACGTGCGCAAGCGGCACACCGTGGTCATCGCCTCGTCGGCGACCAGACCGCAGGTGGCCGCCGCCGCTGAGGACCTCGGTGTCGACCACATCCTGTGTACCGAGATCGAGATCGGCCCCGACGGGCGCTACACCGGCCAGATCTCCGGCCCCATCCGGTGGGGGGAGGGCAAGGCCGACGGGGTGGTCGAGTTCGCCCACGAGCACGAGATCGACCTCGAGGAGTCGTTCGCGTACTCCAACGGCGGCGAGGACGTGCCGTTCCTGGCCACCGCCGGCCGGCCCGTCGGTCTGAACCCGGACAGCGCGCTGCTGGAGGTGTGCGCCGACAACGGATGGCCGATCGCGCGCCTGGTCGAGCCACCCTCGACCGGGTTGCGCGAGATCGTGCGCAGCGTGGGGGCAGTGGGCCTGTTCGCCGGCAGCGTCGGGGCTGCCAGCGCGCTGGCCCTGGTCAACCGGAGCCGGTCCATGGGCGCCAACCTCGCGGCCAGCGTCGGCTCGGACCTGGGCCTGGCTGCGGCCGGCGTCCGGCTGAACGTGGCCGGTGAGGACAACGTGTGGGCCGCCCGACCGGCGGTGTTCCTGTTCAACCACCAGAGCCAGCTCGACGTGTTCGTGCTCGGGGCGCTGCTGCGCAAGGACTTCACCGGGGTCGCCAAGAAGTCCTTGGAGCGCGACCCGTTCTTCGGCCCCGTGGGCTTCCTGGCCGACGTGGCCTACATCGACCGCACGGACAGCGCGAAGGCCCGCGAGGGTCTCGAGCCCGCGGTCGACGCCCTGCGCAACGGGCGGTCCATCGCCATCGCTCCCGAGGGGACCCGATCGCCGACGCCGCGGCTGCTGCCGTTCAAGAAGGGCCCGTTCCACATGGCGATGCAGGCTGGGGTCCCCGTCGTGCCGATCGTCATGCGCAACTGCGGCCAGATCATGGCAGCGCACTCGATGGTGATCCATCCGGGCACTGTCGACGTGGCGGTGCTCGACCCGATCCCCACTGACGACTGGACCACGGAGAACCTCAACGAGAAGGTCGCCGCGGTCCGACAGCTCTACCTGGACACCCTGGCTGACTGGCCGTCGGCGTAGTTTCACCCAGCCGGACCTCCAGCTCCGGGTCAGGGGCGCGGCAGCTTGTGCATCGCCTTGAACGAGTGACTCATGATCGCGGCGAACATCTCGTGGCCCATCGACCCCGGCGGGTGGATCCCATGCAGACGCTGGATCACGATGGACTGCGGCTCGGTGAACCGCAGGATGCCGTACTTGCCGTTGCGCCGACCCATGCCGGAGGCCTTCATCCCGCCCTGGAGCAGGTCGGGGCTGCCCCAGGTCGCGACGATCCCGTCGTTGATCTCGATGCTCCCCACCCTGATCTGCTCGGCAAGGCGCAGGCCCTCCTTGGTATCGCGGGTCCACAGCACCGCGTGCAGGCCGTACTCCGTGTCGTTGGCCATGGCGACGGCCTCGGCGGCGGTGTCGAAGCTGTAGAGCGAGACCACGGGTCCGAAGGTCTCCCCCGCGCACATCTCCATCTCGGTGGTGACGCCCTCCAGCACCGTCGGGGCGTAGAAGGTCGGGCCCAGATCAGGGCGGGGTCGGCCCCCTACCAGGACCTTCGCACCCTTGGCCACGGCCTCATTCACCTGGGCCGACACGCTGGCCAGCTGCTTGTCGTCGATGAGGCAGCCCATCTCGTACCCGAAGCCCATCCCAGAGCCGAGCTGCATCCGCTCGACCCGGGCCACGAGCTTGGCCCGGAACGACTCGAGCGCGGAGGCCTGCACGAGGATCCGCTCCGGACCGACGCAGGTCTGCCCGGCGTTGATGAAGCAGGCCCGGATGACGGCCTCGACGGCTCGATCGAGGTCCGCATCGGCCATGACCACGAACGGGTTCTTCCCCCCGAGTTCCAGGGCGGTGTAGATCAGGCGTGGGCCGGTCTGGGCGGCGACCGCTCGGCCAGCGGCGGTGGAGCCGGTGAACGCCACCGCGTCGGCGCGGTCGATCACAGCCGACCCGATCGTGCGACCCGGGCCGAGGACGACCTGCCAGAGGTCCTCGGGCAGGCCGGCCTCGACGGCCAGGTCCCGCACCCAGAGGGCCGACAGGGAGGCCTGCACATCCGGGCGGTGCACGACGGCGTTGCCCCCGACAAGCGCGGAGAACCCGTCGGACGAGGCGAACACCGCCGGGTAGTTCCATGCCGTGACCAGCCCGACGACCCCGCGCGGGTGGCGCACCTCGTAGGCCTTGGTGATCAGCGGGATGACGCCCTTGCGGGCGTGCCGGCCGAGCACGCTGGGCGCCGTGCGCGAGACGTAGCGGGCATAGACCGCCACTGCACCCACCTCGGCGAACGCGTCGTAGCGTGCCTTGCCGGCCTCGATCTGCAGCAGGTCCATGAGCTCGGTCTGCCGGTCGAGGGCGATGTGGTGGATGCGTCCGATGATCTTCGCCCGCTCCGAGACCGGCTGCGCGGCCCACTGCACCTGAGCCACACGGGCCCGGTCGAAGGCCTCGTCGACGTCCGCCTCGGTGGAGATCGGATAGGTGATGAGCTCCTCGCCCGTGAACGGGGCGCGGGTGGTCTCGGTCTGGTCGCCGGTGGCGCGCACGGACCCGAGCAGCCGGTCGATCAGGGCCACCGGGAGGGCCTCGCGCAGCGACTGCCCGCAAGCGCGGGAGGTGGCCGGGTCAGCGGCAGCCTTGGGGGCAGTGGGGGCCTCGGGATCCGTGGGAGCCGCGGGGACGGGGGCGGACGTGGTCGGTGCAGCGGCGGTCGCGGTGTCGGTCATCTCTCCACGCTAGCCCCCCGGATGCGCCGCGCGGGCGGCGACCCGAGGACTCCGGTCACCCGGGCGCTGTAGCCTCGGACTCAAAGGAGGCGGACGAGATCACCGACCTGCACTGGCGACCCCTGGTGGGCGCGGACCAGGAGACCGTGCTGGCCGCCCTGTCGAGTTGGACCGACGGACCGGACCTGCACGCCCTGTTGCCGCGGTTCCTGTTCGGGCACTTCTCCGATACGTCCTTGATCGTCACGGATGACGACGATGAGGTGGCGGGGTTCCTCATCGCGTTCGTCTCCCAGTCCGAGCCCAGCACCGGGTATCTGCACCTGGTCTGGGTCAGCCCGCAACGACGACTCAGCGGCCTGGCCCGCGAGATGTACCTGCGGGTGTTCGCACTGCTGCGCGAGCGCGGCTGCACGCGGGTCGAGGCGGTGACCCGGCCCAGCAATGCGGGGTCGCTGGCCTTCCACGAGCACCTGGGCTTCACCCCCGTGCAGGCCGGGCGGGACGCCGAGTCATACGACGGGGAGCGCGCCACCGTGCAGCCCAGCGAAGACCGGGTCGTCCTGACCCGATCACTCTGATCCTGGTCGGCACTGCGCAGTGCCGGGTCGACCGGGCTCCGAGGACCTGTCGGCCAGCTCGGCTGCCGCCCGGCGGATTCCGTCCGCGAGGACGCCGACGTCGCCAGCGCGGTCGCCGTCGCCGGTCACCGAGATGTTGAGCATGCCGTGGTAGCTGAAGATCCCGGTCGTGATCGTCGTGTGCCCGGCCACCGGGATCAGCGGGTACATGGCCCGTACCGGTCGGCTGGCCAGGTAGACCCCGAACTGCGGTCCGGGCACGTTGGTGGTCAGGGTGTCGAAGAACCAGGCGGGCACGACTCGCCCCGCGCTGGCGATGGCCATGTCCTGCACTCCTGCGGGAACCACGGCGTCGGCCAGCCCGAGCATCATGGAGACGAGTGCCGGTTCGCCAGCCCCGACGCCGTGGCCGAGCCCGGCCTGCACGGCACGCAACCGATCGACCGGGTCCTCGACCCCGATCGGCAGGTGCCCCAGCAGGGCGCTGAGCTGGTTGTGCGAGGTGCCGTCGCGTGGGGCGCGCAGCGAGACGGGGACGAGGTTGCGGACCACCCGCCCCTCCACCGTCTCGCCACGATGCGCGACGAGGTCGCGGAAGCCGCCGGCAACGGCTGTGAGCACCACCTCGTTGACTGTGGCGCCCAGGGTCCGGCCGACCGCCTTCACCTCGCCCAGCGGGACATCGACCGAGACCCAGGCACGCCGGGCACCGACCGGACCGGTCAGCGAGCTCGGCGGTCGCGGCATCAGGTCCGACAGGGCGGGGATCACCTGCGGCACCGCTGCACGCAGCACGCCGAGCAGGCGGCCCAGATCCCTGGCGGGCACGCGCTCGCTCGGGCCACCCGCAGGCACCGCGGTGGGTCCGACTGCGCCCGGTGCTGGGCTCATGAGAGCGTCGGTGAGGGTCGTTCCACCTCCCGGCGCCACGTCGAACCCGTGGCCCAGCATCAGCAGGGCACCGACGCCGTCGGCGATCGTGTGATGCACCCGCCAGACCAGCGCCCAACCCTGGGGCAGGCCGTCGATGATCCAGGTGTCCCAGAGCGGCTGGCCCGGGGGCAGCGGCTGCTCCATGACGTGGGCCACCGCGGTGTCCAGGTCCTGCGCGTCCAGCCGATGCAGGTGGTGGGTCAGGTCGAGCCCGGGCGCCTCGACCCACGCGGGCCTGCGCATGCCCAGGCCCGGCGCGGTCAACTCCTGGTGCAACCGGGGCATCCGCGCCAACCGGTCTGCGAGCAGCGCGAGCAGCTCGTCGTCGCCAGGAGCCGGTCCCTCGGCCACGGCCACGGTGCCGATCGCGATGGGCGGGCCGTCGCCCTGCATCTCCAGCCACACCAGGTCGATCGCGTGCAGGCGGTCAGCGGCGTCGGCCATGGGCCCATGCTGGCGCGGGGGACCACGGCGACGCCAGAGGCGCAGGTCCTGGGGAGTGCCAGGCGGCTCAGGTGGGCTCGGGCTGGCAGCGGGGGCACCAGTAGGTGGGGCGGTCCAGCGGAGCCACCCCCACCCGGCCGGCGCGGATCGGCGTCCCGCAGCGCGGACATGGCCGGCCGCTCCGCTCGAAGACCTGCAACTCCCCGCGAGCCCTTCCCGCCGGCACCTCCACCGCGCGGCGCATCCGATCACGGATCCCGGACAGGGCCAAGGACAGGTCCGGTGCACCCGCGGTCCGGATGCGCGGGTGCACCCGCGCCGCCCAGGCGAGCTCGGCGGCCCACATCGTGCCCAGCCCGCAGACGATCCGCTGGTCGAGCAGGCCCTCGACGAGCGGCCGGTCCGCCTGGGTCAGGGCTCGAGCGCCCGCGGCCACGTCGAAGTCGTCGGCCATCACATCCGGTCCCAGATGACCGATCCAGTGCGCCTCCTCACGCGTGGGACGGACCTCGACCATGTGCACGTGCACGCCGACGGCCTGCTGGTCGGCGGTGGCCAGCCACACGCGGATCAGGTGGGCGGGCGCCCCGGGCGCACCGATCGGCCCGGTGCGCCACCGACCGTCCATGCGCAGGTGGTGGTGCAGCGTGAGCGCACGCCGGTCGTCGGCCAGCCGGGTCAGCAGGTGCTTGCCGACGGCCTCGGTGCGCAGCACGTGCATCCCGCGCAGGTCGACGGTGGCGAAGCGCGGCACCCGCAGCTCGGCCCGGGTCAGGACCCCACCGGCCAGCGCGTCATCGAGCCGGCGAGCGGTCCGGCGCACGGCGTCCCCCTCAGGCATGGGCCCATCGTCACCCGGTGGCAGCTGTCGTGCCACCGCGACCGTCCCTCCCCCAGCAGTTGCCCCAGCCCGAGAGGCCTGGCGTGCGCTGGCGAGCGCTGGCGAGCCAGCAGGCCCTGACCGAGACTGGGCAGATGTTGCGCCGACCGACCCGTGACCTCGTCGCCCCCGGCCAGGAGTCCGTGTGGGACTACCCTCGCCCACCGGCCCTTGTGGCCAGCACCGAGCATGTGGTGGTCGAGCACGGCGGCGTCGTGATCGCCGCCACCCGGGCCGCCTGGCGCATCCTCGAGACGGCCCACGCACCGGCCTACTACATCCCGGCACGCGATGTGCGTACCGAGTTCCTGGTGGCCTCGAACGCCTCGAGCACCTGCGAGTTCAAGGGGCGTGCGGCCTACGCACACCTCGCCGTGCCTGGCCGGCCGGTCGTGCGCGACGCATGCTGGTGGTACCCGGAGCCGACCACTGGGTACGCACCGATGGCAGGCGCGATCTGCTTCTACCCGCAACGCGTGGACCGGTGCACCGTCGGCGGCGAGGTGGTCGTCCCCTTGGCCAGCAGCTTCTACGGTGACTGGCCGACCAGCCGGATCGCCGGTCCGTGGAAGGGCTCACCGGGCACCGACTGGTGGTGAGTCCGTGCGGCGCGGTGCGGTGACGCGCAGGTCACTGTCGCCCCGCCCTGACCACCGGCAGCACGAACGGGTCCGGGAGCGTCGGCAACGATGTGAAGCACTGTTCACCTTCCGGCTCTTGAAGTGGCCCAGGTCACAGGTCTAGCCTCGAACGCACGGCAGGCTCGCACGATCTCGCCCCGTCGGCCTGCTGGGAGAGGCGATGCCCGATGGCCACCACGTCGCGACCCACCCGGAAGTCCACCCCTCGGCCGGCCGGCCGGCGCCCTGCAACCCCGCAGCCCAGGGACGGCCACGTCCTGGACGTTGCGCATGAGCCGCTGGCCACACTCACCGGCGAGCTCGCGCTGCCCCCGGTGTCCGTGGACGGGCACTGGTTCCGCCTGCTGCGCCCCGGCGATCTCGTCGCCCTGGACGTGCGCGCGCACGGCATGGATCTAGTGTCTGACGGGTCGGAGGTCGCGCTCGTGCCCCGCGGGGCGGGTGCCCGCCTGGAGGTCCGCTACTCGTTCCAGCACGCGATCGAGACCGCCGAGCCGGAGATGGCCGCTCCGCCCCCACCGACCCCCGTCCCGGTCCAGGCCCGGGCCGCCCGGGGCAGCCGGCTCGTGTATGCCGTCGCAGCCGACGACCGGATCGAGTACAGCGTCGCGGGCGTGCTCGCCGCGATGAGCCGACTGCCGCTGATCGTGGTGCCGCTGGCCACTCCGCGGACGTTCCCCCGCCAGTTCCGGCCCAGCGACTTCGCGCAGTTGGTGGGATCGGTGAAGCTGCCCGGGGGGATCCGGCTGCTGCGCACCCCCGTCGGCCTGGTGCTGGCACCTGCGGGACGCCAGCGTGGCGCCCGCCAGATCGATCGGGGCCGCGCCCTGATCTCGGCGGCCACCTCGCTGCGCACCGCCCGCGTGCTCATGGCCGCGGAGCGCCCCGTGGACCTCAGTGGCCTGGAGTTCAGCACGGCCGGCCTGAGCGTCGGTGAGCTGACGTTCCGGCCCCCGATCGTGCGGCCGGTGCGCCAACGACCCCGGGCCCCGCGCGCTGACGAGACTGCGATCGAGGCGCCGTTCCGGCTCCTGCTCTCCCCGAGTTCGCTGGGCGGGTTCGCCCACGCGACCACGCCGGTGGGCGTCCCGGCAGATCCCAGCCGGCCGCGCGACCCCGAGCGGATCGAGCTGTGGCACAGCCGGCTGGGTGTGCGCCGAGTGGCCCCGGACGGGACCGTCCACGTCGACGAGACCCGCGACCCGCAGAAGGCGGTGCGCGCGGTGTGGACCCGCGACCTGGACCAGCCCGCCCCGGGCACGATCGGATTCCTGACCTCGCTGACCGGCGAGAACCGCGAGGTGCTGGTGCGCCAGAGCGCGGACCCGCGGGTCGCCCCGCCACAGCCCGTGGACGCCGACCGGCTCTACCTCAGCGCCCTGGGCGCCTGGCTCGAGCTGCACGGCCGGTGGGAGATCAAGCCCTACGCGCAGGCGCAGTTGCCCAGCATCGAGGCCTGGGACCACGAGGCCACCAGCGGCCGCGACCAGTACGTCCGCGTCGTGGAGCCCTACTACCTCTTCCCGTTCGGGCACCGGGCCAGCCTCATCACCATCACCGAGCGCAAGATCAAGGACCAGCTCGGGCCGCAGGCCAGGCTCTACCAGCGCAAGTTCATCACCATCGCCGAGCCGGTCCGCGGGTTCGACGACCGCACGATGCCGTTCCTGCAGGTCCGGATCCGACCGCTGGTGACGCCCAACCTGGACTTCAAGCTGCCCCTGGCCTCCCCGCCCAACGTGGCCGGCACCGTGGGCGCCTACGGCGACGACCTCTTCTGGCCGATCGTTGCCGGGGCCAAGTACCGGTTCGTCCTCGACTGCCTGGACCACGACGGCCGCCGGGTGATCCTGCGAGCCCCGCTGCTGGCAGTGGCCGCGCACCTGGGCAATGCCACCCAGAAGACCGACATCGTGACCGCGTACACCACCGACCCGGAGCGCCCGATCCCCGCCGACGGGCAGTCGGTGGCCATGGCCCCGAGCACGCTACCGGGGGACACGGCGTTCGAGACCGTGACCCTGCGGTTCACCGGCGACCCCGGATCACCGGGCGACCAGAGCTCGGTCCCGCACCTGGCGGAGTCCGACCTCGTCATACCGGCGATGCGGCATCTGGCCCCCAGCAGCGACCCGGTCACCGTGTCCTACGCGGACGCCTACCTGGCCGGTGGCTTCACGGGCAACAACTCCTCGGCGCAGGTGCTGCTCGCGCTCAAGACGATGACCCAGATCTCGTTCGGCGGCGGCACGGACAAGGCCGGCGGGTTCGTCCAGCCCGACCTCCCGGTGCGTGGGCTGTCCCGCGCCATCGGAGTCGTCGGCGACATCGACTCGGTGGTCAATCCACCCAGCCCGGCGCAGGCGTTCGACCCGCAGGCCTTCCTCGCCGGCGCCCTGCCCAAGCTGTTCGGGCTGTTCGAGCTGACCGACATCCTCGCCCTCGCCGGCCTGGACAAGGCGCCCTCGTTCGTGACCGAGCAGCTCGACCGGGTCGCGGCCCTGCTCGCCGACCTCGACGACCTCACCGGTGCCCTCCAGCGTGCCGTCACGCGCCTTGCCGACGATGCGACGACGGCGCCGACCACCGCCCTCAAGGACCAGGCCGCGGCGGCCCAGTCACAGATCGCGGCCGTGCAGGGCACCTTCGCCGCCCGCGTGAACGACCTGCACGACGCCCTGGACGACCTGATGTCCCTGGGCGATCCCAGCGACCTGCCGGCCGTCACCGCCGCGGTGTCCGGACTTCTGGACACCCTGGCGGGCTTCGTGACGGACCTGGCCACGACGGTGCGCACCGTGCCGCTGCCCCCGGCGGTCAAGGCCGAGTTGGAACGACTCGTCGGGGCGTTGGCACCTGTGCTCGACGCCGCCGAGGTCGCACACACGCTCGAGGCCATCGCGGACTTCGTCAACGGCCTGGACCCGGCCAACGGCTCCGTGCGGGCGCGATTCCAGTGGCGCCCGACCCTGACGAACTTCCCCAGCTCGGCGACAACCGCCGACGACGCTCTCTTCTTCGTCAAGCCCGACGGATTCCTGCTCTCGGTCGAGGCGCGCGCCTCGGGCAGCGACGGGGTGGGCGTCGACGTCCTGGCCGAGCTCGCGGACTTCGGGCTCAACCTGTTCCCGGGTGCCTCGCTGCTGACAATGGGTTTCGACCGGCTGGCCTTCCGCGCCTCGAGCGGGCGCAAGCCCGAGGTGGACGTGGTCTTCACCGGGATGCGATGGGAGGGGGTCCTGAGCTTCATCGAGACGCTCAAGGAGCTCGTACCCTTCGACGGCTTCTCCGACCCGCCGTACGTGGATGTGAGCACCGACGGGGTCACCGCCGGCTTCGACCTGGCCCTGCCCAACGTGGCGGTCGGGGTGTTCAGCCTCGAGAACATCAGCCTCGGCGCGGACGTGCGGGTGCCGTTCCTGGGCGATGCCGTGACGGTCGGGTTCAACTTCTGCACCCGGGAGAAGCCGTTCCGGATGACCGTCATGTGCATCGGCGGCGGCGGATTCGTCGGCCTGCGCCTGTCGCCCAAGGGCCTGGTCGTGCTCGAGATGTCGCTGGAGGCCGGTGCCAGCCTGTCGATCAACCTCGGGGTGGCCTCCGGATCGGTGTCGATCATGGTCGGGCTGTACCTGCGCCTCGAGGGCGAGGAGGGGTCGCTGACCGGGTACTTCCGGATCCGCGGCGAGATGGACGTGCTGGGCCTGATCTCGGCCTCGATCACCCTCGAGCTGTCACTGACCTACGAGTTCGCAACCGGCAAGATGGTCGGCCGGGCCAGCATCAGCATCGAGGTCGAGGTGCTGTTCTTCTCGTTCTCCGTCGAGGTCAGCTGCGAGCGCCGACTCGCCGGCTCCAACGGGGACCCCACCTTCGCCGCAGTGCTGGGCGTCCCGGAGGACGGCACTCCCCTGGTGGGGGTGCCCGACGCCTGGGCCGACTACTGCGCCGCATTCGCAGGAGCGTGAACGATGGCCACCGAGTCCTTCCTCGTCACCGCACTGCCGCACAGCGCCGACCCCGCGCGCGACGTGCACCTGTCGCTGTTCGTCACGCACCGGCTGACCCCGGACGGCCCCTCGGGAGTCGTCGGGGACTTCCCCACCGTCAGCGCCTGGACCGCCGAGTTGGCCGATGCGCGGATCCGCCTGCTCGGGCGTACCGCCGGCGGGGGCCTGGTACGCATCCCGGTGACCGCTGAGCTGGGGGTCACCGAGCCCGGGCTCTGGCCCGCGGTGTTCCCGGCTGACCTCGCGGTCCGACCCTGGGCGACCCCGGACCTCACCGCTGCGCCGTGGCGGACGTTCCCCGCGCACCGGATGCAGCAGCACGCGGCCCTGGTGCACGCCGCCGCCATGTTCTCCTCCCCGGTCACGCCCCCCAGCGTCCGGGGCAACGCCCTGACCGCACCGCTGCTCAAGGCCATCGGCTACGGCGAGTTCCAGCGCCGGCTCGGTGTGGAGACGCTGCTGCGGATGGCCCCGGACCTGGACGCCCGCGCCACCGAACGCCTGGACGCGCTCTCCGGAGGCGGGCTGGTCGGCCAGGGCCTGGGCACAGCGGGCAACCTGACCGGAGCCGGCCTGGACCCGTTGAGCCTGCTGGCCGCCGACGTGCACCGGGCGCGGCGCTACTACCAGCGCCCCGAGGATGCGACCCCACACCAGGACCGACCCACGCCAGGGGCCACCGGGGTCCCCCTGGCCAAGCCCGATCCGGACTTCCATGCCCGGGCTGCCATGCTCGGCGACCTGTCGCCGCTCATGCGCAGGCTTGGGCTCGTGATCGACCTGCGCATCGACGACCTCGGCGCACTGGACGGCGTCGTCGCGGTCCAGGCCCTGCTCCGCCTTCCCCGGCTGGAGAACCCCGTGGTCGAGCAGCCGTGGACGGCCTGCGCGGTGGCTGGTGTCACGTTCTCGGCGACCTCCGCGAGCGGGGACTACCTCGGGCCGCTGCTGCGCCTCGGTGACGAGGAACGCTTCCGGGTGCTGGACCTTGACCCGGACGCCTCCGGGCTCAAGCTCGAGGCCTACATGCGGACCCTGCCCCGACTGATGGCCACCGAGACCAACGGGGACCCCGCCAACTCCGCACCGCCGACGCTGCGTGCCACAGGCCTGGCGGTGGCACGGGTGGATCGCGCCGCCGACCTCAAGAAGCGCCTGACCGGGGCACCCGCCCGCGATACAGCGCTGCTGGCCGGGACGGCAGGGGACCTGCACCTCGAGGATGTCGCCCGCGGGGTTCGCCTCGAGGTCTGGGACGACGTGTCGGGCGCGTGGCACTCCCTGCATCGGCGGTTGATCGACGTGGAGGTTGACGGGGCCGGTCAGGTGCTGGACGAGACCCCAGACGTGGGCTTCCTGCAGGGGGCTGCCCTCACCCGCTCGGACGGGCCGGACGGCGGTGTGCCCGGTGCGCCCTACCACGCCCATGAGGTGCTGGCCGGCTGGGACGGCTGGTCGTTGGCCGCCCCGCGGCCGGGGAAGCTCATCGTCCACGAGGACGGCCAGGAGGTGCTCAAGGACGCCCCCGAACCTGACCCGGATCCGGTGAACCCGGTATCCACCACCTCGCGGGTGGAGCCGGGTACCTTGCCCCGTCTGCGCTATGGGCGCAGCTACGCCCTGCGCGCGTGGGCCGTGGACCTGGCTGGCAACAGCGCCCCGCACCAGGTGGTCGGCCCAGCGGTGCAGCGGTCCGGTCCCGGCCCCGCGACTGGCCGGATCGACTCTGACGCCCGGGAGGACCTCGACCCGCGACTGCACGCTGTGGCCCAGCGGATCGCCGCGGCTCGACTGGCCGCACTGCCCCTGGACGCCACGACGGGGGCCGACCAGCCGGAGGCGACCGTGGGGCTGGGCGCGGTGCGCGACCAGATCCGGATCCTGCGACCCGTGGTCCAACCCGGGCCACAGGAGGGCCACGGCGCTGCCGGTCTGGACCTGAGCGAGTTCCGGCCCACCGGCGTGGAGCTCGTGGACCTGCTGGTGCGACAGCGGATGGTCCAACGCGGGGAGCGCGCCCGGCTGGTCGCGGTGAACCGGCGGGGGCAGATCGAGGCCCTGTTCGGCGAGAGCGCTGCGACCCTCCCGCGGCTGCTGGAGCGCACCGACGCCCAGACGCCTGACACCGCGTACGCCGACGCACTGGTGAGCTCCGTGCGGGCCGGCGGGCGGATCTCGGCCAGTGCCGCTGCTGCGCTGCTGAGCGCTGCCGCGGACCTGATCACCACCCCCCGCCCGTTCCTGCGCTGGGACCCGGTGATCGAACCGGCTCTGGTGCCGCGTCATGCCTACACCGAGGCTGAGTCCCTGACGACCCTGGTGGTCCGCTCCGGCGTGCAGGGCCCCGCCGAGGACGGCCTGACGTTGACGATCGTCGCGCCGGACGAGTTCAGCACGCAGGCGGTGGCTGAGCATCCCGAGCTGCCGCTGGCCTGGCGCGCGGATTCGCAGCGCCACGTGGCCCCGCCGAAGACCAGCCAGTTCGACGCGGAGCTGCACGGGATGTTCGACGCGGCGATGGGCAGCGGCGACCCTGCTGCGGTGTCGGCCGCCCTGGCCGTGGCCCTGCGCGAGTCCGGGACGTTCCTGGACCCGACTGTGGCCGACCCGGTCACGCCCGGCGCGCGGCTGCCGCAGCCCGGGATCGAGTTCCACGCCTCCCCCACCGCGGAGGTGCCCGCCGCGGCCACCCCCGCAGACCTGCCGCGCGGGGAGCCGCTCACGCCGGGCCAGTACGTGGTGCACGACGTGGACGACCTCGTGCTGCCCTACCTGCCCGACCCCCTGGCCACGGGCCTGTCCCTGGTCTTCCCCGACGCCGGCACCGGCCATCACCTGACCGGCCTGCTGGCCATCGAAGGGGTCACCCTGCGCTACTCGGGCACGTGGCCGGCACTGGCGCCCCTGCGGTTCGTGCTCGAAGGCGGCCCGGAGCTGGCGGCCCGGGTGGACGGCGACGCTGTGCATTTCGCGGTGCCACCCGGCGAGCAGCTGCGGATGCGGCTGTCCTCAGCACTGGATCGCGCTTCCCTGGACCTGATCGGGCTCTGGCGCTCGCTGCCCGCGGCACTGCGCACCAACGACCTGCTGGCCGAGGCTGCTGCCGACGGATGGCTGTGGTGGCTGACGCCGGCGACCGAGGTCCGCTTGGTGCACGCGGTGCCCCGGCCGGTGGAGGTGCCGCGCCCGACCGTGCTGGTGCCGATCCGCACGGCCGGAGACACGGCGGTGACCCTGTTCGGCGGCGTCGACCTGCATGGCCCGAGCACGGAGCGCCTCGATGTGGAGGCTGCGTGGAGTGAGTGGGTCGATGACCCGACCAAGCCGGCGCCGACGCGACGCGACGTGGTGGCGGCGGCCGCGGACACGATCGTCCGGTACGAGGAGGACCTGGTCGTGCTCGGCGGCGTCGACAACGACCTGCCGCTGCCCGACGGCAGCGTCATGCACCTGCACAAGTGCGTGCACCAGCTCGGTGACACCCGCCACCGCAGCATCGACTACCGGATGCGGGCCACCACGCGCTATCGCGAGTACTTCGACCCACGGGTGCTGCCCAGCGTGGACGACGTGTCCATGCTCGGGCCCAGCCGCACGCTGGACGTGCCCAGCACGGCCCGCCCCGCCAAGCCCGTCATCGCCGATGTGCTGCCGCTGTTCCGGTGGTACGAGCACACCGAGCCCGAGCAGCCGTTCGCGCTGCGTCGGGAGCGCCGGGCCGGGCTGCGCATCTACCTCGAGCGGCCGTGGTACTCCTCCGGGGACGGCGAGCTGTTGGCGGTGGTCCTGGCTGCGGGCAACGCGCTGGCCGAGGACCACGTCAGCCAGTGGGGTGGCGATCCGGTGTTCCTGCAGCAGGGCCCGGCGAACCGCTCGGTCCTCCCGCTGGTCGACATCGCGCACCTCGTGGGCCTCGACGACCGGGCCGAGGGTGGTCGGCCAGTCGGCCCGCCGGTGTCGCGGACCCTGACCGACGTGCCCGGCCAGCCCGCGGTCTGGGCGCTCGGCTACCGCCCGGAGTACTCCCTGGAGCGAGGCCAGTGGTTCGTCGACGTGGCACTGGACCCGGGGACGGCGTTCGCCCCGTTCGTGCGGCTGGCCGTGGCTCGCTACCAGCCCAGCTCGTTGCCCGGGCTGCACCTGTCTCCGGTGGTGCGCTGCGACTTCGTGCCGCTGCCGCTGGAGCGGACGGCCTCGCTGTCCCGACCCGATGCGCAGACCACGCGCGTGAAGGTCACCGGCCCGGTCGGGGTGCCCGGTGGACTGGTCCACGCCGTGCACGGTGCGAACTTCGCGCAGATGTTCGCCGCGTCGCGACGGATGCGGGCGCGGCTGGAGACCCGCGTGCCAGAGGTACCGTCCGATCTCGGCTGGCGCACCGTGGCGGCGGTGGACCTGCCCATTCTCGGATTCGAGGGGACGGTCGTGACCTGGTCGGGGAGCCTGGACCTGCCCGAGGACCTGCCCCCGCGCAGGCCGGGGGACGATGAGACGTGGCGGGTCGTGCTCGAGGAATGGGAGACACTGCCCGCCGACGGCCCGCAAGGCACCTCCACGCGGCTGGTGTATGCCGACGTGCTGCCGCTCTGACCGGTGGTGGTGCTGGTGGTCTGACCTGTGCTGGTGCTGTGCGACTGCCACATCATGTGCTCCATGACCGATGCCCAGAGGTACCTGTGCGCATACGACGACCAACTGCGCACTGATGCTGAGACGCCGAGCGCGCTGCGGGTCACGCAGCTGGGCTCGCTGCGACTGGCGACCTTCCTGGGCGGACGCGGCTTCGTGACCTACCGCGACCTGGCCGGTGCGGGGGCCGAGCAGGTCGCCGAGTGGGTTGACCTGGCCCTGGACCACTTCCGGGCAGACCCGGAGATTGCCCGGGTGGAGTGGAAGACCCGTGGCCACGACCTGGCCCCGGGCCTGCACGGGGCCCTGCTGGCCGCCGGCTTCGTCGCGCAGGGGACCGAGTCGATCATGATCGGCGAGGCGCGCCTGCTCGATGTCGACCTGCCCCTGCCTGCGGGCGTTCGGCTGCGCGTGGTCACTCACGACGACGAGGTCCGGGCCATGAGCGCGATGGCGGACCTCGCGTTCGGTGACCCGGTCTCCGAGCAGATGGCCGACTCGCTGCTGTACCGCCTGTCGCTGGGCGACGGGATGCAGCTCTGGGTCGCCGAGGTGGCCGGACAGATGGTGGGCGCCGGCCGGCTCGAGCCGGTGGCGGACTGCGACTTCGCGGGCATCTGGGGAGGCGCGGTTCTGCCGGACTGGCGCGGCCGGGGCATCTATCGCGCGCTGACCGCCGCTCGGGCCCGTGCTGCCCTCGCAGTGGGCAGGACGCTGATCCACAGTGACTCGACCGACTTCTCGCGACCGATCCTCGAACGCTCCGGACTGGTCAAGGTCTCGACCACGACCCCCTACCTCTGGCGACGCTGACACGGTCATCGCCCCCAGCGACGCCGGGGACGGGTCCTGATCGTGAAGGGTGCGCCGTGGTTGGCGGGGGTACCGCGCGGTGCGGTCACGCCCGCGACGGCAGGTGCGCCTCCGTCAGCGGGTTCACGTCCGTCAGAAGGCTCACCTCCCTCGGATTGACCGCCGCGTGAGGCGTGGTCGGCAGCGGGCAGAAGATCCCAGCGGCCGAGGTCCACCACTCGGTGGTGGGCCCAGCAGAGGCTGGCCAGATTCGGCAGGTCCGTCGCCCCGCCCTCTGTCCAGGGCGTGAGGTGGTGGATCTGGCAGCGCTCAGCCGGGACCTCGCAGCCGGGCATGATGCAACCCCGATCGCGAAGGGCCAGGGCTCGACGCTGAGCCGCCGTGGCGATCCGCTGGGTCCGCCCCACCGCGAGGGGTTGCGGTGCGGCCATGGTGTCGGCGGTCACCCGGGCAAGCACCAGCGCCCAGGAATCGCTCGCCGCTGCCAGGCGTTGCGGGTCAGGACCACGAGGTGGGTCGCCGCATCCCAGGCCCCGGGGAGGGGCACCCCCAGGTTCGGACCCGCAGGCCCCACCCCCGGGATCGGGACCGTCGGGCGGGCGCCCCGCCTGCGGACTCCCTGGCGCCGGTACACGAGAACCCCGTATGCCCGGCGCACTGGGCGGCGGGGCACCTGTGGCTGCGAGGCCTCCGGCGGGCGGGCCACATGCGCTGCGGTGCGGCCATGAGGGTGCAGTCAGGACAGTGGTCAACTGCGGGTCGCACAGCGCGTGGCGGGTCTCGCCGGGGGTCAACAGGTAGCCGCCACTGGTGAGCGCCTCGCCCTCGGCGGTGATCGTGACTGCGATCGGAGCGTAGGAGGCCCCACCGGCCGCCAGGACCATCAGCGCGTCGGCTCGGCGCTGCGTAGCCGTGACCCCGTCGCCGGCCACACGCTGCGACTCGGCCGTCGCGTGCAGGGTGTTCATCAGCAGCTCGCCCTCCATCCGGGGCAGGCGCCCGGTGATGTGCACGGTGTCGTCGAGGATCGCGAACGACACGAACCGCTGGGCGTGCGCTCGGACGGCACTTTCGTCGGGATCGGCCGGCGGATCGACGATCGCCCGGGCTCGGGCGCAGAACCGACGAACGTCAGCCGGGGTCGTGCGCCCCCACAACGGATCCAGCGCTGCAAGCACAGCGTCAGACCGGCCGTCGGGCAGCCCGTGCACACCGACTGCCGCGGCATCGACGTGCTCACCGGTGACCGTCCCCGCGGTCCACGCGGCCGCGATCTCAGGGTGGCGGTTGGCCAGGTGCCCCGCCCGGGACAGTCCCCGAGCCCGTGACCGGGACCACCAGCGATGAGAGGCCATCCCGCCAGCGGTCAGGAAGGGTAAGCAGCCGCCAGCCTCCGCGCGCGCCATGCGCATGCCCAGGACCGCCTCGACCCGGGGCAGCAGCTCAAGCAGGGCGGCCACATCCGCGACCGGCCGATCCCCCGCATCCAGGCCAACCGGGGGAACGCCCTCGACCACCAACGCCTCGACCGCCGCGGCGAGCTGCACCACCGCCGGCGAGGCCTCGGCGAGGCCGATTGCGACGGTCCCCCGTCCCCCGTGGAGTTCCATGTCGATCCCCCATCTCTCGAACACCTGTTCGCAACGTATCAGGGGGAGATGACATTGCTTTGTGACACCGTGTTGGGGACCGTCGCCCATTGGCTCGCCACCCCGGACGTTCACCCTGAAAGGTGGACGCTGGGGTTCGGGGCCTGCCTGCTCCGCTGGTCGCAGACCTCGTAGTGGAGGCGGGGCCGTCGCAGCCTCGGACTACGCCGAGGGCCCTTCACCGGGGCTCACGCCGAGGTCGATTGCGCCACGGTCCAGACCGGCTGAGACCCGCTGCCGCGCACAGTCCGCGACCTCGGCGATGTCCACTCCGTAGGTCGGAACCGACTCCGCCGCGGCGTACTCCGCGAGTCGGCCCAGCCCTCGGTCGAGGATCCGCGCCGCGCCCACCTGGTTTCCGCGTGCGGCATGGGTCAGCGCGACACAGACCTGCGCCAGACCCTGCCAGAACGGGCGCTCCTGCGGCGGGCAGTGCTTCCACCGCGCCTCCAGCACCTCGTGCGCGGAGAACGGTCGACCCTCGGCCGCGAGCTCCCGGGCCCGCTGCAATGTCCGCTCTGCGGGCAGGGGCTCCTCGGACACAGGCTCCACCCCCGGCGCGCCGTAGGGAAGCGGCCGACCCAGGGCATCGCGCGGGCGATCCTGTCGTGGCCGCCCGGCCGGGTCCCGATCCCGACCGCCAGCCCTGGCCAGAGCCGGATCCAGGCTCGAGGACGGAGCCGGCCCGGATCCGGGGTCATGAACCGCAGACACAGCGGCCCCGTCAGACAGGCCACCCTGCGCAGAGCCGGCGGTCCCCTCTCGCGCCACCCACTCGGGCGTGGTGCGCTCCGGCATCGACCCCTCAGGCATCAGGCACCCACCCGAGACCGACGGCTGCCCTGTCGATCGCTGCCGCGAGCTCCAGGTCCTTGGCCGTGAGTCCGCCGGCGTCGTGCGTGGTCAACGTGAACGTCACCCGCCGCCACCGGATGTCCATGTCGGGATGGTGTTGGGCAGCCTCAGCAACGGCGGCCGAGGCAGAGACCAGGGCGATGGCGTGCGGGAAGCTCCCCATGGCGTAGGTCGCGACGATCGTCTCGCCCACGCGGGTCCAGTTCGGCAGCGTCCCGAGTCGGGCATCGATCTCCGCGGCCGCCAGCAGCTCGGTCATAAGGACAGCGTGGCACCTGCGGTGGCGATGCGCAGCGGTCGCCTCGCCACCTGCAGCACCCGCTGCGACCGACTCACGTCAGGTGCTCGGTCATCCACTGGGCGCCGAAGGCCACCAGGTCGCCCGCGTCAAGGAGGTCGGACTGCGCCCCACCGACCTGCCCCACCGACGCCCGCCCGAGCGCGAGGTAGGCCTTGAGGATCACCGCGAAGTAATCCTCGGCGGGCTGGCGCGCCTCGGGCACGATCCCGTCCTCGTCGTCCAGGCACTCGACCACGACGATCTGAGGCCCGTCGGGCCCCCGGACCCGGCGGAACCGCCGAACCCGGCGGGTGTCGCGCACGTCGGCGAGGTACTCCGCGCGGTGCAGCACGGTGACGGTGTCGAGGTCCGCCCCGAGCCGAAGCACCCGACCACCGGCGGCGACCAGCCGGTCGAGCGCGGACCCAGGGCCGTAGTAGTCGTCCCACGGCAGGTCGGCCAGCAGGGCCTCGGCGCGCCGGCCACGGGCAGCGAACCTCCCCTCGGGATGGTCGTTGACGACTGTCCCGGGCATGGTACGCAGCACCTCGGCCAGCACCCCCACCTCGGGCAGCGCCGGGGTGCGCAGGTGGTCGAAGGGCTGCGCATCGGCCAGCAGCGCGACCCGATCCGCCTCCGGGCGCTCGTTGACCCACGCATGGTCATCACGCGCACCGAGGACCATCAGCACGGTCCCGTCCGGGCCGAGCACCGACTCGATCGCGGCCACCACCCCCTCGGCACCCCCGGCGACTGGGCCGACCCGGCGCAGGGACGCATGCACCATCAGGACCTCGCCGCGACGCACCCCCAACCCGCGCAGGTCCGCCCCGAGCTGTTCGACCGACTGCACCCGCCCAGTGTGCACGCCGCGCCATACGGTCGCCAGCCCGTCGTCGACCCGGCCGTCCGCCTGGCGGTCGATCAGCCGGACCTGATCAGCCAGGCCCGATCAGCCACGCTCGATGGGCCGTACGCACGTGCCCGCCGTATCCTGCCGACCAGAGGCACACCCAGGAGGCGCAGTGACGCAGGCACGAACCCCGCTGCGGATCGCCCACGTCTCGGACATCCACGTCGGGGCCCATGACGAGATCACCCTGGCCGGCCTCGCTCAGGAGCTGCACGCGGCCGACGTCGCGGCGACGGTCGTCACCGGCGACCTGACCATGCGCGCCCGCAGCCACCAGTTCGCGCGCGCCAAGGAGGTCATCGACCAGTTCCCGACGCCGACGATGGTCGTCCTGGGCAACCATGACCTGCCCCTGACCAACCCCGTGCGCAGGATGTCCTCGCCCTACGCGAAGTACCAGACCGCCGTGACCGACGAGCTCGACCCGGTCCTGGACCTGGGCGTCGCGCGCATCCAGGGCCTGGGGTCGATGCCGCGATGGCGGTGGAAGTCCGGGCGGATCTCTGATCGTCAGGCCGGACTGATCCGGGACACGTTCGCCGACTCCCCCGCCGGTGCGGCGCGGATCGTGGCCCTGCACCACCCGCCCAGCTCGGACGATCTGGAAACCATCGCCGGCGGCGATGGCTTCGAGCGGGCCATGGTCGAGGCCGAGGTCGACGTGATCCTCGCCGGGCACACGCACGTGCCGGCGGTGACTGCCCTGACCGTGGGATCGGGCTCGCGGACCCGCACGATCATCGAGGTCGTGGCCGGCACGGCGACCAGCCACCGCACGCGCGGTGTCGCGGCCTCGTGGTCCCTACTCGAGATCACGCCCAGCACCCTCACGGTGACCGAGTTCTACGCCGACTCGGGCCGGTGGCGCCCGGCCGACCCGCAGTCACACCCACTCACTGCGGGCTCGCACCGCCCTGCTGGGCCCGCGCCGGGCTGAACGAACTCGACCGGCCACCCGCGACCCCGTCACCCTCGACCCCGTCACCCGCGACCGACGGCGACCCTCCAGAGCTCCCGGGGGATGTTGCCCGAAATCGAGCGGGCCGCCGGCGAACGGCCCGGGGCGTGCGGCGGCAGCAGCACGGTCAGCGCACTGGGCAGGATCTCGAAGACCACCGGAGCCTCGAAGGTCAGCGCCTCCCCATCGAGGCCGACCCGCACGGGAGCACCGGAGTCCACCTCGAACCTCGGCGTGCTCCACTCCTGCCAGCCGGGGAACTTGCTCACCTGGCCGGCGGCCTGCAGGGCGAGGAACCGACGGGCCTCGGTCGCACTGTTGATCGTCAGGCAGACCACGCCCAGCTCGCCGGTGTCCATCCGCGCACGGGTACCCACGGCTCCCAGCGAGTCCAGGACGTACGGGTTGTTCGACACGAGCACCACGTCGGCTGTGTCGTGGGCAGCGCCCAATTGATCGACGAACTGCAGGTCCAGGGCATTGGTGTCGTCGCCGAGCAGGTCCGGCAGCGTGTCCAGCGCCGTGCGCACCTTCGCGTCGCGGTAGTCCTGCGACGCGACGATCTCGGCGTACAGGCCCAGGGAGGCGTTGTTCACGAAGACCCGCCCGTTGACGGTGGCCAGGTCGATGGTCCGCGGGATGCCGCCGGTGAAGGCATCCAGGGCCCCCACGACATCCTCACGGTCCAGGCCCAGGTCCAGGGCGAGGTGGTTGCGGGTGCCGGCGGGGACCACCACGTGCGGGATCCCGTGCTCCATGGCGACCTTGGCCACCAGGGCCTGCGATCCGTCACCACCGGCCATCCCGATCACGTCGGCACCGCGCGCCACCGCGTCCTGCGCCAGCGCGACGAGGTCGTCGCCCTCGGCCAGGACCACCGGTTCGATGCCTCGCGCGTGGCAGTTCCCGACCAGGTCGAACTCGGTGGCCTTCCCACCGCCGGACTTCGGGTTCATGATCAGGACCGGGTGGCGGGCCGGGGGCCGCGCCGGGGCCAGGTCGGCCGCGACCGGGTCACCGGTGGGAGAGCGCAGGGCGCGCCGGGCGAGCAGCGCCGAGGCGAACCCCAGGCCGAGAGCCACGAGCAGTACCCACGGATTGCCGTCGGCAACCACGAACGCGGTGACCAGCAGGCCGAGCCCGACGACCAGCACGAGACCACCCACGGCCCGCAGCGAGGACCGACGGGCCAGGACGTACCAGCCGCCGGTCACGGCCAGACCCGCCGCGAACACGCCCATGAGGACCGCCCCGAGATGCCCGAGGAGCAGGGCGAGGACAACGATCAGGGCCAGCGTTGCGCAGACCAGAGCCACGATGGCCGCCGGCCTGCGTAGACGCTCCCGCCCTTCGGAAACCACCCGATCGCCCATCACGCACCTTCTCCACTGGTCATTGGCTGTTGGCCGGTGAGCATATGCCGCCGACGCATGGCCAGTGTGGCGCGGGGAGGGGGCCCTGGCTCCACGAAGCCCCTGATCCATGTGGCCTGATCCATGTGGGGGGCACGGTTTCCCGGCATCGAACCTGCACGGATCGTGGAACGCCCCCGTCACCCACGCGCCAGCCCCCGCGCGCTGGCAGACTCCTGAGCATGAGCGAAGCTCCGGCGATCGAGGTCCGCGGACTGACCAAGGCGTATGGCGCGCTGCGCGCTGTGGACGGAATCGACCTGAGGGTCGAGCACGGCCAGTGCGTCGCGCTGCTTGGCCCGAACGGCGCGGGCAAGACGACCGCCACCGAGATCCTGGCCGGGTACCGCGCCAGGGACGCTGGGGAGGTCTCGGTGCTCGGGGTCGATCCCGGCCGGGCCGACCGGGGATGGCGCACGCGGATCGGGATCGTCCTCCAGCAGGTCAACGACCTCGGGGACCTCACCGTGGCTGAGTCGCTGACGCACTTCGCCGGTTACTACCCGGATCCCCGCCCTGTCGACGAGGTCCTGGCCCAGGTCGGACTCATGGCCAAGGCGGGCGCGCGCGGTCGCACCCTGTCGGGCGGTCAGCGCCGGCGCCTGGACGTGGGCCTGGGCATCATCGGCCGACCCGAGCTGCTGTTCCTCGACGAGCCGACGACGGGGTTCGACCCGGAGGCCCGTCGGGAGTTCTGGGCGCTGATCGAGACCCTGCGGGCCGAGGGCACGACGATCCTGCTCACGACGCACTACCTCGACGAGGCCGAGGCGCTGGCCGACCAGGTCGGGGTGATCAACCGAGGTCGGGTCGTGGCCTTCGACGTGCCGGGCGAGCTGGGTGGTCGCCATCAGGGACAGGCCCGGGTCTCCTGGACCGAGGAAGGTGTGTCGCGCACGCAGAGCACCGACGCTCCGACCGCGCTGGTCACCGACCTGGCCGCCCGGTTCGGCGGCGAGGTGCCCCACCTGACGGTCAGCCGGCCCTCGCTGGAGGACACCTACCTGCGCCTCGTGGACGACCCCTCCGTGGAGGGCCCAGGGCCGGTTGTCGACCCCCGGCAGGACCCACGATGAGCGGCCCGAATCCCCGACCGGGCACCGCACACCCGCCGGGCGCACTGGCGATCGGCCGATCCCGGATCGGTGTCGAGCTCAAGACGCTGTTCCGCGATCGTGAGTCGGCGGTGTTCAGCCTGGCGTTCCCGATGATCCTCATGATCGTGTTCGGCTCCGTGTTCGGCGGCCAGGAGCTCGGGCCGACGGGGATCACCTTCGCGCAGTACTTCGTCGCAGGGATGATCGCCTCGGGCATCCTCTACACGAGCTTCCAGAACCTGGCCATCGGGATCCCGCAGGAGCGCGACGAGGGGGCGCTCAAGCGCCTGGAGGGCACGCCCATGCCCAAGGCCGCCTACTTCATCGGCAAGGTCGGAGCGGTGTGCGTCGTTTACGTGTGCCAACTGATCCTGCTGATGGCCATCGGCGTCGTGCTGTTCGACATCGAGCTGCCCAGCACACCGGCCAAGTGGGCCACGCTGGGCTGGCTGAGCCTGCTGGGCCTGACCACCTGGACGCTGCTGGGCCTGGCCTTCTCCTCGGTGCCGAAGTCCGGGAAGGGCGCCTCGGCCATCGTCACGCCCATCATCCTGGTGCTGCAGTTCACCTCGGGGGTGTTCTTCCTCTACAACGACCTGCCCGAATGGATGCAGCAGTTCGCGGCGCTGTTCCCGCTCAAGTGGCTCACCCAGGGGATGCGCTACGTCTTCCTGCCCGAGGAGGCCGGGGCACTCGAGGTCGTCGGCTCGTTCGAGATGCCGCGGGTGGCACTCGTGCTGGTCGCCTGGACCCTGCTCAGCGCGATACTTGCGGCGGCGTTCTTCCGTTGGCGTCGCCGCGGCGACGGGTAGCACGCGGCGCGGGTCTGCCGCCGATGCCCACTGCGGTATGGACCCGCGCGGTGAGCGGGCCTAACCTCGGCACAGACCCAACAGTCACTCAGGAGCGGGGACCGTACATGGCACGAGTGGTGCACTTCGAGATCCAGGCCGGAGACCTCGAGCGAGCGAAGGCCTTCTACGCGAACGCGTTCGGATGGACCTTCGAGGACTTCAGTCACATGGTCGATGCCCCGTACTGGGGCGTGCGCACCGGCACGGCCGACGAGCCGGGAATCGACGGGGGCCTGCTGCTGCGCCCACTTCCCCCGCCCGAGGCCGGCCAGGGGACGAACGCCTTCGTCTGCACCCTCGGCGTGGCGGACTACGACGCCACGCATGAGCGGATCCTCGCGGCTGGGGGGCTCGTCGTCATGGCCAAGTACGCACTGCCCGGCATGGCGTGGCAGGGCTACTACCTCGACAGCGAGGGCAACACGTTCGGCATCCACCAGCCCGATCCGCAGGCCGGGTAGCGGCCACCGGGCGACCATCGCTCGCGGCATGACAGCGTGGGCCCTGATCGTGGGGTTCCGCGCAGGCCTCTCGCGGACACCACCACGATCGGACCCAGAGAGGGGCACGTCGTCACCATGCTGGACCTGTACGCAGCCGCACCCGACCGCTATGAGCACATGCCGTACCGAACCGTGGGGCGCAGCGGCCTGAAGCTGCCGGCGGTCTCCCTTGGCTGCTGGCACAACTTCGGCGACGACACCCCGATCCAGCGCCAGCGCGACATCCTGCGCCGTGCCTTCGACCTGGGTGTGACGCACTTCGACCTTGCCAACAACTACGGCCCGCCCTACGGCACGGCCGAGACCAATGTGGGCCGCATCCTCGCCGAGGACTTCGCCCGGCATCGCGACGAGCTGGTCCTGTCCACGAAGGCCGGCTGGGACATGTGGCCCGGCCCCTACGGTGACCTCGGGTCGCGCAAGTACCTGCTCGGCTCGCTGGACCAGTCGCTGGCGCGGCTGCGCGTGGACTACGTCGACATCTTCTACCACCACCGATTCGACCCGGACACGCCACTCGAGGAGACCATGGGGGCGCTGGACCACGCGGTGCGCCAGGGCAAGGCGCGCTACGTCGGGATCTCGTCGTACTCAGCGGACCGCACCCGTCAGGCCGTCGCGATCCTGCGCGAACTCGGCACTCCCCTGCTGATCCACCAGCCGTCCTACTCGATGCTCAACCGCTGGGTGGAGGCCGACCTGCTCGACGTCCTGGGCGAGGAGGGCGTCGGCTGCATCGGGTTCTCACCGCTGGCCCAGGGCATGCTCACCTCGCGCTACCTCGGCGACATCCCGGCGGGGTCGCGGATGAGCCAGGACAAGAGCCTGTCCGCCGGCCTGCTGACCGCGGAGAACCTCGCGCACATCCGCGCACTGAACGACATCGCGGCCGGGCGCGGCCAGACCCTGGCACAGATGGCCATCGCATGGGTGCTGCGCGACCCACGGGTCACCTCCGCACTGATCGGCGCCTCCAGTGTCACCCAGCTCGAAGACAGCCTGGCCGCGGTGGCGCGCCTGGACTTCACCGACGACGAGCTGGCCGCGATCGACACCCACGCCGTCGAAGGCGGCATCAACCTCTGGGAGGGCCCCAGCACCGCCTGAGGCCAACCCGCACACGGCCCGGTCCTGCGAGATCCCCAGCAGGTGCCTGCACTGACTGCCCGCGGCCCCTCGACGGCTATGCCCAAGAGCCGCGAACCTCGATACCGCACCATCGAACGTCACCTCTCGGCGATCATCGACCGATCCGAGCCCGGCGACCCCCTGCCGACCGAGGCCGAGCGGTGCGAGGAGTTCTCGGTCAGCCGGATGACCGTCCGCCAGGCCATGGCCGAGCTGGACAACGCGGGACTTCTGGAACGGCGCCGCGGCCAGGGGACGTTCGTGGCCAGTCCCCCATGCACCGCCGCCCGGGCCTGTTCCTGTCGTTCACCGAGGAGTTGACCCGTCGAGGGCTGGCCCCCAGCTCACGGCTGATCTCGGCCTCACTGGAACCGGCGACCGTCCAGGAGCTGAGCGACATGGGGCTGCCTGCGGGCGCCGAGGTCGTCCGGCTCTCGCGGGTGCGCCTGGCTGACGGCGTGCCGATCGCGCTCGAGGAGGCTGCCCTGCGCCCCGAGCTCGAACCCGTCCTGGGCGCTGACCTGTCGGCGCGTTCCATGCACCAGGTCCTGCTCGAGCTCGACGTGGTCGCCACCCGCGCGGTGGGCTCGATCAGCGCCCGGCCGGCCCGCGCCGACGAGCGCCGGGCGCTGGAGCTGCCCGCGCACGCGTCCCTGCTCGTGGAGGTCCGGATCCTGTTCGACCAGCATGGGCAGGTGTTCGAGCGGACCGAGGCGCGCTACGCCGCCGAGCACTACGCCGCCGAGCGCCACCTCATCGACGTCGTGCACACCCACCCGTAGCCAGCACCGCCCCGGTCAGGCCAGCTGGGCCACCCACAGGTCCTCGGCGGGCCACTTCTGGGCCCACTGCGGGTCAGCGATCTCGTAGTACTCGTGGGTCGACGCGCCGGGCGGGGCGTAGAGCTCGTGCAGGGCGTGGACGACGAAGCCATGTCGTCGCAGGACGCGGATCCGCTCGCCGTGTCCGGGATGAAACTCGACGCCGCCGCCGGGCCAGCGGACCGGATCGATGTCGCGCTGGGCGCGCTGGAGCTCGCGCGTCGCGAGCCCCTCGGCCGCGGGCACGCACATGGTCACCAGCGGGCTGGAGGTCAGGAACACCAGCCGACCCCCTGGCCGCAGCAGCCGGGCAGCCTCGCCGATCCAGCCCTCGGCGTCGCACCACAGGCTGGCGCCGTACTCGCTGACCACCAGGTCGAAGCTCGCGCTGGCCAGCGGCACCGCCGTGGCATCGGCATTCACCAGCGGGAACGTCGGGCCGAACAGCTCCTGGCAGCGGTGCGCCGTCGCCAGCTGCGCCCCCGAGACATCCACCCCGACCGGGCGTCCACCGGCCCGGGCGAGGATCGCCGACACGAACGCCGTGCCGCACCCCAGCTCGACGATGTCGAGCCCGACCACGTCGCCGAGGGCACCCAGCTCCTCGTCGGGGATGTCGAAGATGCCCCATCGCATCCGCTCCGCGCGCCACTTGGCCTCGGCCTGGGCGTCGGTGTACTGGTCGTTGACGATCGCCCACAGCTCGCGGTTGACGTGCGCCGCCTGCCTGCGGGCCACTGCCGGGTCGAGGGCGTCCCACCACTGACTGTCCATGTCGGCGATCATGTCAGGATCGGACCGGCCGGCGGGCCCGGCGTCGTCGGCGCCCGATCAGGAGGCCGGATCCGCCGAGTCCGCCACGTTCTGCCCACCCCACACTGGTCGGGTAGCGGCTGGCCCTACGTGCCCAGGTCGCGCGGGCTCGGTCCCCCAGCACTCACCTCGGCGACCGCAGCCCCGGTGTCGGGCATCGTGCGTGGCCGAGGAGCAGCGCCCGGCCACGAGGACATTGGCTGCGTCGCGCACCAGCAGGGTGCGGTAGGGGATCCCCACGACCTGCCCGTCGGGGAGGTACTTCCAGACCGTGTCCGGCCCGCTGCGATGGTCCTCGATCGGCGTACCGCACTGGCCGACCTGGTCGTCGGACTCCGGCGCGGACAGCACGTCCTGGGCGCTGAGGCGGTAGTCGCCGTAGACCCGCCGGGTCTCGCGCACGCCCACCTGCATCGCCAGCCCACCGAGCGTGGCCCCGGCGAACCCGGGCACGCGATCGACCAGGAAGCGGGTGTACTCCACGGCCTGCGCAGGGCAGCCACCACATCGTCGCCGATGCCGGCCACCACCTTCAGCGGCGTCGATCCGGGTGTGTAGAAGCCGTAGAACGTGTCCAGCACGGCTGTCGACGAGCCGCCCCACGAGGGCAGCTTCTCCAGGAGCAGGGTCCGCGCGCCGGACCGGGCGGCGGCGATCGCAGCCGTGCTTCCCGCCGATCCGGAGCCCACGACCAGGACATCGAAGTGGCCCAGGTCCACCCTTTGTCTAGACATGGAACCATCCCTTGCACATCGAAACGACCCTGTGCAGGACCGAGTCGCACGGGCGGTCCCCGATGTGTGCCGACTCTCAGGGCACGAGCGCGGTGAACAGGAACGCCCCGAAGATCATCAGGTGCAGGCTGCCCTGCTGCACCGTGGCCCTGCCCTGGACCACCGTGAGGATGCCGACCATCCCGGTCAGCACCAGCAGCACGATCTGCGTGGCGCCCAGGCCGAGCACCAGGGGGCCCTCCAACCAGAACGAGGCGATCGCGATCACCGGGATGGTCAGCCCGATGCTCGCCAGCGCGGAGCCGTAGGCGAGGTTCAGGCTGGTCTGCACCCGGTTGTGCTGGGCGCTGCGCACGGCGGCCAGCGTCTCAGGCGCCAGCACGAGCAGTGCGATCACCACGCCCACGAACGTCAACGGGGCCGAGACGGCACGGACCGCGGACTCGATGGTCGGCGAGACCGCCTTGGACAAGCCCACCACGGCAACCAGCGCGACCAGCAGCAGTCCCAGGCTTGTCCACGCTGCGGCGTCGCTCGGCGCCTGCGCGTGGACCTCGGCCTCGTCGGCCTCCCTGCCCACGGGCAGGAAGTAGTCGCGGTGCCGGACGGTCTGGACGAACACGTACACGCCATAGGTGACCAGCGAGGCGATGGCAGCGAACACCAGTTGGGACCCGGTGAACGTGGGGCCCGGTGAGGAGGTGGTGAACGTGGGCAGGACCAGGCTCAGGGTGGCCAGCACCGCCACGGCACTCAGCGCGACCCCACTGCCCTCCGCGCTGAACGCCACCGTGCCGTGGCGCAGGGCACCCAGCAGCAGGCAGGCGCCGACGATCCCGTTGGTGGTGACCATCACCGCGGCGAACACCGTGTCGCGGGCCAGGGACTCCTTGCCCTCTCCGCCGGCGATCATGAGCGTCACGATCAGCGCCACCTCGATCACCGTGACTGCCACGGCCAGCACGAGGGATCCGAACGGCTCGCCGACCCGGTGGGCGACCACCTCGGCATGGTGGACAGCGGCCAGGACGGAGCCGGCCAGGGCCAGGGCACACAGCGCGATGACCACCCCGTGCAGCTCGCGACCCCACGTCAGCACCACGAGGACGAAGCCGAACAGCGGGAGTGCCACGGTGGGGTTCAGGCGTCGGATCACAGCGGTGACGGTAGTGCCCGCGGCGGATTCCGCCACTGCCCCGGACGATCCAGCCCTTGCGAGCGCGGGTGTGTCCTGCGGCCCGGGCCGGGTCGGCACTTCTCCCCACGCCGGTGCGCAGCGTGCTGGCTAGGGTGGTCGACATGCTGGAGATCCGCGAGGTGTCGCACGCATTCGGCACCCGGCGTGTACTCGACCAGGTGACCTTCGCCGTCCCGCCCGGCATCGTGACCGGGTTGCTCGGGCCGAACGGGGCGGGCAAGACGACGCTGATGAGGGTGCTGCTCGGCGTGATCGACCCCGACGGCGGCGATGTCCGCTGGCGGGGCAATCCGGTCATGCCCGTCGACCGGCACCGATGGGGGTACATGCCCCAGGAGCGCGGCCTCTACCCGGCCATGCCCGCGGGGGACCAGTTGGTCTACCTGGCCCGGCTGCACGGCGTCTCGCGTGCGGACGCGACCACCTCGGCACGCGACCTGCTCGAGGAGCTCGGCCTGGGCGACCGATGGGACGACCGCCCGGACAAGCTGTCCGGCGGCATGCAGCAGCGCCTCCAGCTGGCCGCGGCTCTGGTGCACCAGCCGGAGGTCATCGTGCTCGATGAGCCGTTCGCTGGGCTGGACCCGGTCGCCGTAGACGAGCTGTCCGCAACCCTGACCCAGCGGGTCCGAGCCGGCATGACGGTGCTGTTCTCCAGCCACCAGCTCGACCTGGTCCAGGACCTCTGCGAGTCGATCGTGATGCTGCACGAGGGCACCACAGTCCTGCAGGGCCGGGTCGCGGACCTGCGCGCCTCGTCGGGCCGGCGGCAGCTGCGGCTGACCCTGTCCGGCACCGATCACCAGTGGCTGGCCGCCCACCCGCAGGTGACGATCGTCGAAGACCGGGCCGACGTGCTCCGCCTGGACCTGCCGCCGGGCACCGACCCCCTGGCGGTGCTCGACGCCGCCCGGCGGGCCGGGGTGGTGACTGACTTCGGCCTGGACCTACCCACGCTGTCGGAGCTCTTCATGGCCGCGGCCGGCGAACTCTCGGAGGTGAGCTGATGGCAGGCTCGAGCTGGTGGTCCGGCGTGTGGTTGGTGGCCGGGCGGAGTGTCTCTGAGGGGCTGGCGTCCAAGGCCCTGCGGATCACGACGCTGATCCTGCTGGCGATCGGACTGGCCGTCGTGTTCGTGCCGCGCCTGCTCAGCAGCGACCAGCCGACCTACACGTTGGCCACCGTCGGCGAGGTCAGCGGCCCCGTGCGCGCCCAGGTGGACGCTGCCGGCCAGACGGCCGGCTTCGCCGTGGCCTATCTGACCGTCGACGACGACCCGGGCGCGCAGGCCGCGGTCCGATCCGGTGACGCGACGGTCGCGCTCGCCGGTGACACGCTCTACGTGCGCAGCGACGCGCCGGCCACGTTCGCGGCGGTCGTCTCCCAGGCGGTCGTCTCCCAGGAGTCCGCCGGGAAGCTGGCCGAGGCAGGCCTGAGCCCCGAACAGATCGCCGAGCTGTCGGCCATCGCGGCACCCGAGCAGGTGGAGGTGGGCCCAGCCACCGACGAGGGCCGCGCGGGGGTCGGCTTCGTCGTCGGGATCGTGCTGTACCTCGCCCTGATCGTCGCGGGCCAGTCGCTGGCCGTGAACGTGGGGATGGAGAAGTCCACCCGGATCGCCGAGGTCCTGCTGGCCGTCCTGCGCCCCAGCCAGATCCTGGTCGGCAACGTGATCGGCATGGGCCTGCGCACGCTCATTCAGCTGCTCGCCCTGGCGGTGCCCATCCTCACCGCGATCGCGCTGACCGACGGCCTTGACCTGCCGACGGCGACCGCGGCCGACATCGCACTGGGCGTCGTGTGGTTCGTCGTCGGGTACTTCGTGTATGCCTTCCTGTTCGCGGCCACGGCGGTCCTCGTGGACAAGGTCACCGACGTGGGCGCCGCGACGATGCCGGTGATGATCCTGCTGGTCGTGGCCTACCTGGCCGCGGTGACAGCGGTCCCCCTGGACCCCGGGTCGAGCCTCAGCGTGTTCGTGTCCATGTTCCCGCTCACCTCGCCGATGGCGATGCCGGTCCGGTGGGCCTCGGGGACGGTCCCGGTCTGGCAGCTGGCGACGAGCCTGCTGCTGGCGATCGTCACTGCGGTCCTGGTCGCGTGGTTCGGCGCACGGGTGTACCGGCGGGCCCTGGTGGTGACCGGTCGCCGGGTCAAGCTGCGTGAGGTCCTGACCTCCGGGGCGCACTGAGCATGGCCGGCCCCCGGGTGGGACTCGTGCTCGGCGGCGGCGGGCTGACCGGAGCCGCCTGTCCACGCGGGCGTGATCAGCGCGCTGGCCGAGACGGTTGAGCCCCCGCTGGTCGGCCGACTGGATCTGCTCCCCTCTCGCCGATCCGCTCCCGGAATTCGGGGAGCAGATCGGGCGAACGGGAGCGGATTCCCCCGGGACGCTCCTCGGACTTGACCACAGACATAGGGACACCTCGCGCCCCCGAGGCGGCGCAGGTCGGCGAGGGGACGACCCTCAGCGGCGGACTCCGCGGTTGAGCAGGGCCATCGCCTCGGTGAGGCCATCGACGGTCAGCCCGAACATGGGAAGCACCTCGGCGATGTCCTCGATGGTCGTGCCCGGCCAACTGAGCTGGGGCTCGGGGTTCAGCCACACCGCATCGGTGAAGTGTTCAGCCAGGATCCGCAGCCACCCCAGGCCCGAGATGCTGTCCGACCCGGCCACGGACCAGTGCCCACCCGAGTGCAGCTCGTAGCGCGCCATCAGCGCGTCGCCCACCATGATCAGCTTGTAGTGCGGGGCGCACTGGCGCAGCAGGTCCGGGATCGTCGTCGGCTCGGAGAACTCCGTGGTGGCGTACACCTGCCCGTAGACCACGTTGTGGAAGTAGCCGATGCGCAGCTCCTTGAAGTGCGTGGCCTTCTTCGTGGCGCTGAACAGCTGGGACATCAGCTCGCTGTAGGGGTACATCGACCCGCCCACATCGATGAGCAGCACGACATGCGTGTTGGGCCGACTCGGTGGACGGGTCACCACCTCGATCTCACCGGCGTTGCGGGCGGTCGCGTCGATGGTGGCGTTGATGTCCAGCTCGTCGGCCGCCCCGTCGCGCACGAACGCGCGCAGCCGGCGCAGGGCCACCTCGAGCTGGCGGATGTCGAGTGTCACGTCGGACCGGTAGCCGCGGTAGCGCCGCGCATCGGCGACGTTGATGGCCGCGCGACCGCCACCGGAGGAGCCGGTGCTCAGGCCGCCCGCCCCGCTGCCCCCTTGGCCGAACGGTGACGTCCCGCCGGTGCCGATCCAGTACGGGCCGCCATCGTGGCGCTCGGTCTGCTCGCGCAGGCGCTTCTGGTACTCGGCGAGCAGCTCGTCGAGGTCGGGCAGTCCGTCGTCCGCCTCGCCGGGCGCCCGCTCACCGCGCGCCGCCACCTCGTCGAGCCACTCGCGCATCTCCTCGGACAGGCTGAGCACGCCGCGGTACTCAGCGGCGAACGCGCGGTCGAAGGCGTCGAGGTGGCCCTCGTGGTGGATCAGGATCGCCCGGGCCACGTGGTAGTAGCCGGTGACGCTGTTGCGGTGCGCACCGGCGGCCAGGGCTCGGCCGAGGGCGAGCGCCTCCGTGGTCCCGACGGGCACGCGCTCGGCCCGCAACCGGTACAGCAGCGCCAGGTACATCAGTACCGGCGCCGGTTGCGACCGGTGATCTGGTCGGTGAAGGCGGCGAGGTCCTGCTCCTTCTTGAGCAGGGTGCCCAGGAACGGCGTGCTCTCGTCGAGGGCGATTGCGTCGGGCTGGGCCAGGCGCAGCATCGCGATCCAGTCGATGAGCTCGCTGGTCGAGGGCTTCTTGCGCACCCGGTCCATGCCGCGCACCCCGTAGAACGCCTCGAGGGCCTGGGCCAGGAGCACGTCATCGAGGCCCGGATGGTGCACCTCGACGATGCGTGCCATCAGCTCGGCGGTGGGGAAGTCGATGAAGTGGAACACGCAGCGGCGCAGGAACGCGTCGGGCAGTTCCTTCTCCGCATTGCTGGTGATGATGACCACCGGCCGGCGCTCGGCGGCGATCGTCTCACCGGTCTCCGGGATCGTGAACCGCATCCGGTCGAGCTCGTGGAGCAGGTCATTGGGGAACTCCAGGTCGGCCTTGTCGATCTCGTCGATGAGCAGCACCGCCCGGGCCGGGGCACTGAACGCCTGCCCCATCGGGCCGAGGTGGATGTAGTCGTTGATGTCACGCACGTCGTGATCGCCGAACCGGCTGTCGTAGAGCCGCTGCACGGTGTCATAGGTGTAGAGCCCATCCTGGGCGCGGGTGGTGCTCTTGACATTCCAGGTGATCAGTTCCATGCCCAGCGCCTGGGCGACGGCTTCGGCGAGCAGCGTCTTGCCAGTGCCCGGCTCGCCGCGCACCAGCAACGGCTTCTGGAGCACCAGCGCGCAGCGCACGGCGGTCTCCAGGGCCGGGTCGGTCAGGTAGGACGACGTGCCGGTGAACTCGAGGTCATCGGGCTGCATGCGGGGCTCCTTCACCGGGTGCGCCCAGCGTACGCGTCAACCCTGACGCCCGCCGCGAGCCGCCGGGCCCGTGCATGCCTCCCCTGGCGCCCCGCCCAGTCAGGGGGCGATGTTGAACCGCGCGATGGTCAGGGCCGCGAGCTCGGGGTCCCCCGCGGACTCGACCGGCGCGGGGCCCCGGCCGCAGGCCAGCGCGACGTAGGCCGGGAACGTCATCGTCAGCGCCACTGTGGGCTGGGTGACCGGGGAGATCGGGCGGGCGCGGCCGTCCGCACTGCGCACGACGGCATCGCTGAACGTCACCCCCGGTCCAGTGCAGGTCACCTGGACCGTGGCACCCACTGGTGCATCCACGCCCTTGCCCCAGACCCGGCCCAGGGCGTTGCGCATGCGCGCCGCGGCCACGTGGGCCGCCGGTGTGTCCAGGTGGCCTGGGTCGTCGACGGCCAGCCGGATGTCCTGCTCGTGGACCCAGACGTCGAAGATCCGCATCGAGAGCAGGTCGTCGAGGGTGGTCATCGACCCGAGTGGGTTCATGACCAGCCCGTCGGGGTCGGTGGCCCGCAGGTGGCGCAGGGCCGCCTCCCGGGCACTCATGGTCTCGTCGAACTCGGCGAGCACCTCGTCGCGCGTGCGGGTGCGGCGCAGGTCGACCGGCACCTCGGTGATCCGGCTGAACGGCGAGCTCACGTGGGGCAGCGCAGCCCAGTCCGGCTCGTGCGGCGGGTCGGCCAGGCCCAGCTGGGACCGCTCGATCCACAGCGTGTGCGCGACGACGTCCGCGACGCTCCAGCCCGGCAGGATCGAGGGTGCCCGCCACGGGGCGCGGGCGGCGGCGTCGCGAAGGTCGGCGATCGCATCGCGCCAGACATCGATCAGGTCGGTTCCCACTGTGGCCGGTGCGTCGCTCATGACCAGCAGGCTACCCGTGCGGATGCCACAGCCATGGACCCCCTGCGGACCACCCGCCACCGGGCTCCTACCCGATGTCGCGGCGGAACGTCGTGAACCGGCCGATCAGCACCAGCACGAGCGCGTAGGCCAGCAGGGTCAGCGCTCCCTCCCAGGCCGGCAGCAGATCCGCCAGGCCCGTGCTCACGTACAGGCTCGACCCGGCGATCGCCTCCCCCGCTGCGCCCGGCAGGAACTTGCTCAGCTCCGCGGTCGCGTCGAACTGCGCCAGCAGCAGCCGCAGGAGCGGTTCGACGAACTGCGTGAAGGCCAGCAGGACCACGATGGCCGCCACCTGGTTGGTCAGCACGGACCCGAAGCCCACGCCGACCAGGGCCCACAGGACCAGCGCCACCACCGACAGCGCGATGGTCCGCTGGACGGCGCTGTCCCCGAGCAACGTGGGCTCGCCCATGGCCATCAGGGTGACCGCCCCGCCCAGGACTGTGCCGACGACCCCGACCAGCGCCAGGACCAGGGCGAAGGGCAGGATCGCCACGAGCTTGGCACCGAGCACGACGCTGCGCCGGGGCTCGGCCAGCAGCGTGGGCGTGATGGTCAGGTGGCGGAACTCGCCTGTGACGCTCAATGCCCCGAGGATCGCGGGGAAGATGTAGCCCAGGGCGACGGCCAGCGTGTAGACCGAGGTCGCGATCGCGGTGGGGTCCAGGATCGCCTCGCCGAACCCGCCGGTGCCGGCGCTGGCGTCCCCCGCCTCCTGCGCGGCCCGCATGCCCATCACCAGCGAGAACGCCATGATCATGCCCATGACGATCATGTAGCCGCCGAACACCAGTGCCGTGAGCCACCAGGTGCGGGTGGTGGCCACCTTGCGCAGTTCCGTGCTCAGCGCGGCGATCATCGGGCCACCTCCGCCGGTGCGCCCGGATGGCCCCCCGGCGGTGCCACCGGATCGGCGGTCAGCTGCAGGAACAGCGCCTCCAGGCTGGTGCCGGCGGGGGAGAGCTCGTGCAGCGACAGGCCGCGGGCGTGGGCCGCGTCCCCGACCTCCGGGCACTGGTGATCGAAGACCACGGCCACTGTCGGGCTGTCGAACCGGGTCGCCGGCCCCCAGCCCTGCTCGGCGACCAGGGCGGCCAGGCCGGCCGCATCCGGGGAGCTGATGCGCACAGCGGGCCTGGCCATCGCCTCCAGCTCGACCAGCGAGGAGGCGTGCACCAGCCGGCCGCGCGCGATGATCACGACGTCGTCGACCGTCTGCTCGACCTCGGAGAGCACGTGGCTGGAGACCAGCACCGTGCGGCCCTGCGCGGCCAGGTACCGCAGGAACTGGCGCAGCCACGCGATCCCCTCCGGATCCAGACCGTTGGCGGGCTCGTCGAGCAGCAGCACCTGGGGGTCACCGAGCAGCGTGGTGGCCAGGGCCAGCCGCTGGCGCATGCCCAGTGAGAACCCGCCTGCCCGCCGATCGGCGGCGTCGGTGAGCCCGACAGTGGCCAGCACCTCGTCGCAGCGGGCATCGTCCACACCGATCTGGGGGGCGAAGACGCGCAGGTGGTCCCGCGCCGTCCGACCCGGATGGAACGACGACGCCTCGAGGGCAGACCCCACGTGACGCGCCGGCTGGGTCCGATCTGCGTAGCGGTGCCCGCCGATCGTCGCGGTCCCGGCATCAGGGGTGGCCAGGCCGAGCAGCAGGCGCAGCGTGGTCGTCTTGCCGGCGCCGTTCGGACCGAGGAAGCCGGTGACCCGGCCTGGGGCGACGGTGAAGCTGAGGTCCTCCACCGCGGGCACGGGACCGAACCGCTTGGAGAGCCCCACCACCTCCACCACCCCGGCCTCGGGATCGAAGCGCATGTCCACCTCAGGGTCCGCAGTCATGGCTCAAGCCTGCCATCCCCGGCGGCCGGGCCGTTGCTGTGTACCGAATCGACCAGAAGACGGTCGGTTCCGTACGCACCAACCAGCGCCTGCTCGTCACGCGGCGGCTCTCGGCCCCCTGGCCGCGCCCAGCGCGAGTCCGACGACCGCCAGCACCCCGCCGAGGGCGAGCACATACAACGGGATCTCCGTCGGGATGCCCAGGTGCACCGTGATGCCCAGGATCCGCGAGAGCCCCAGTGGAAGCAGCGCCATCTGGTCGTTGAACGTGGTGAGCGCCGCCTCGAGCCCCGATGCCGCCATTAGCGCACCCAGCCCGAGCATGGGTGTGGCGATGCCGACCAGCACGATCCCGAGCGCTCGCAGTCGCGTGCGCCCGTACGAGGTCCGCAGCACCATGTACGTCACCCCGAACAGCCAGAGGAAGGCCGCCACCGAGACGGTCGCGTACAGGGTGCGCCACGTCTCGTCGGTCCACATCCGGTACCAGTAGCCCAGCGGACCCCGGGCCACCGTCACCGCGGACAGCAGCAGGGTCTTGGCCAGCAGGGCCCCGCCGACACCGGCGTACAGGGCGAACGCATCCACCCGCCGCAGCAGGAGCCGGATCACCACGACGTACCCCACCATCGAGCCGAGGGTGGCCAGCAGGAAGGCCCACGACAACCAGTTGCTGAAGGCCCCACGGCTGGCGACCAGCAGCAACGCCGGAATCGTCCAGGCGAGCACGCGCGCACCGGCGGGCCTGGGCGGTGGCGGATCCGCCGCCAGGCGCCACGGCCGCGTCGCCCCCAGCCACAGACCCCGCGCCGCAGCGCCGAGTGCGCTCGCACGCCACCGCCGCCCCGGCCGCCCCCCGAGCAGTGCCAGCACGACGATGGCCAGCAGCACCAGGGCGGTCGCCACCTGCGCGCTGCGGGTGCGCTCAGCGTGCGCGAACCCGGCGTCCACGGCGAAGAAGCTGTACGCCGGGGTGTCGAGGTCGCCTGTGTACGTGGCCAGGTGGCGCTCCACGGCGACGTCGTACTCGGCCCTGGCGGCCGTCCAGCGCTGCCAGTCCGCACTGTCACCGCCGTCCAACCAGGAGTAGTAGGACAGGAAGGCCTCGCGGAATGCCCCGAGCGTGGTGAGCAGGTCAACCTCGTACTCCAGCGAATGCAGGAGCTGATCGCGCAGGGCGGGGTCGCGCCACGTGGCCGGGTCGGTTGCCCGCGCCGTAGCCAGCATCTGCTCGGCACCGACGACTGCGTCACGGCCGCGCGCGATGGCCTCGTCCAGGGAGTCGCGGCTGACGTGATGGATCGCGCTGAGGGCTGCACTGTCCCCGGAGACGATGTCCCATTCGAAGACCCACAGCATCGGCGGCGGCTCCAGGCCCAGGGCCAGCACCTGCTCACGGGCGTAGGGGGCCACGTACAAGCCGTCGCGCACGACCTCTCGGGACGCCGAGAACACCTGCATCAGCGCGTTCACGGTGGCCGGGTCCTCGGAGAAGTTGCTGGCGATCCAGTCGCGGGTGTCGGCCGCGACATCGGAGTCCACGTCCCAGCCCAGCCTGCCCGTGGCATAGACGTCGGCGTCGTAGAGCTGCCAGAAGCCGCTCTTGAGGTACAGCGACATCGGCCCCGCCCGCACCGGGCCGCCGTACTGGGTCCACACCCAGATCCCCGCGATGTTCGAGTTGTCCGCGGCGAACCCCTGCAGGGCCTGCTGCTGGTGGCTGGTCAGGTGGTTCGGGATCGAGCTGAACGCCTCGAACTCCCGACGCGCCTGGAACTCCACGACGCGGGTCTGGTCGCCGTGCCGGAGTGTGGGGTTCTCGGGGAGCCACGAGTAGAAGTCCCCCATCGTGTACTTGGTGACCACCACCAGGTTGTCCGCGTCGATCCCGTCCAGGACGGCGTCGTAGGTCTGCGTGCTCGTGTGCATGTTGCCGACCTCGCCGACGCCGACCGACCACGTGCGGAAGAAGAGGGTCCGGTCGTGCTCCGCGGCGGCGGCGGTGAACTCCTCGAGCATCGTCCGCACGGCGGCGACGGTGGTGACCTCCAGTGCCGAGTAGTAGTCCCAGCCCTCCAGGTTGTAGATGGTGCCGGCCTCGCCGATGCGGATCATGAGTCCGGTGACGAAGGGCATCTTCGTGAGGAACTCGTCGATCCCCGCCCGGTAGACCGCCCACAGCCGCGGGTCATCGACGTCGATCCCACCGAGCTCGCGGTCCAGGTAGTCCTCGAGCGGGCCGGTCAGGGCGAGCATGTCGGTCCGGAACACGACGTCCATGCCCATGTCGGCCGCGTACTGCCACATCGCACCGAACTGCTCGACCATCGCGTCGTGCCGGGCGCGGTACGCGCTGTCCGCCGGGTAGACGTCGGTGCCCTGGCCGACGCCGTCGAAGTTCACGTACTCGAGGAACCCGTCGACCACGATCCCGTTGTAGCCGTAGGCCCGGATGTGCTTGACGTACTGCTCCCAGTCCGCGCGGGCCTGCTCCATCCCCGCGGGGTCGATGTAGGGCGGCTCGGCGAGGATCACGTCGGCGAAGGCACCCGAGTTGTGCGAGTAGTCGTCCTGGGCCGACCAGGCGGCCGGGTCCGGGCGGACGCCGACGGAGCCCATGTCGACGTACCGGTACTCCAGGTCCGCCACGATCGGCCCGGCGCTCACGTCGGGCAGGTCTCGGCCCGCCCGAACCGCCAGGGCAGCGGCGAAGATCCCGTCGGCGAGTCCGTTGCGGTCCGAGGCCGACACGCCGCCTGTGTCGAGCCGATAGCCCTCCGAGGGCACTGCGGGGTCCTGGGCCACGACGAAGTCGGCCTGGGCGTCCGAGGACACCGAGGGTCGGGACCCGGTCCGTTCTGCGACAGCGCCGGCCAGACGGTCCACGGCCTCGGCGAGCAGGGGGTCCTGGGCGTAGCCCACCGGCATGGCGATCGAGGTGAGCGCAATCGGGGCGGACGACACCGGCGACGATCCGGCGGCCGTCATCACCGGCTCCGTGGGCAGCGCCTTGTCGCTGTAGGAGATGGCCAGGGTGGCATTCAGGGCGGTGGCCGCGAGGTAGCCGACCAGCAACGCCACCACCGCGTACGCGAGGGCCACCAGCGCCCAGCGCCGGTCTGCCGAGGCGGCCGGCTTCGAAGTGCTCACCGCGCCGATGCTAGTGCGCGGTCACCCGACGAACGGGGGCGGTCGTGCAGTTGCTGTGTACGGATTCAACCGGAAAGCGGTCGATTCCGTACACAGCAACAACGCGGGGCTCAGGCGGCTTGGGCATCGCTTTCGGGGGCCTCAGCGGCAGCCGACTCCTTGACCCACTCCGGGGCGCGGTTGAACCGGCCGAACGCGTTGTTGGGCAGGGCCAGGCGCACCACCTTGTGCCAGGCGGAGGCCACCTGCCGGGGCAGCGAGCCGGTCACGTACGGCAGGCCGTTGCGCTCGAAGAGGTCCTGGATCCGCGGGGAGATCTCCTTGTAACGCGTACTGGGCATGTCGGGGAACAGGTGGTGCTCGATCTGGAACGAGAGGTTCCCAGTCATCAGGTGCATCGCCGGGCTGCCGGAGATGTTGGCCGACCCAACCATCTGGCGCACGTACCACTCACCCTTCGTCTCCCCCTCGATGGAGGTCTTGGAGAAGGTCGCGACGCCCTCGGGGAAGTGCCCGCACATGATCACCGAGTGCGTCCACACGTTGCGCACCAGGTTCGCCACGAGGTTCGCGGTGAGCGTCGCGGCGAAGGCCGGGAGGGCGGCGAACGGGTTGACCAGCGCAGCAAGTCCAGGGTTGAGCAGGAAGTCCTTGCGGACCTGCCGGCCGATCTTCGCCAGCACCTTCCGGCCGTCACGCTTGAAGTCCTCATCGACCTTCTTCTTGCCCTTGTAGTAGGCGCCGAGCTCGAGGTCGTAGGCGGCGATCGCGTACTCGAAGAAGACCATGTTGACGACGTTGTAGAGCGGCTGGCCGAGGGTCAGCCGCGTCCAGCGCTGGTCCTCATCGACCCGCATGATCCCGTAGCCGAGGTCGTTGTCGCGGCCCACCACGTTGGTGTAGCGGTGGTGGATCTCGTTGTGCGAGTGCTTCCACATGTCCGAGGGCGCGGCGTTGTCCCACTCCCAAGTGGTGGAGTGGATGGTCGGGTCGCGCATCCAGTCCCATTGGCCATGCAGGATGTTGTGCCCCATCTCCATGTTCTCCAGGATCTTGGCCACCGAGAGACCCGCCGTGCCGAGGATCCACGCCGGCGGGAAGAGCGCGAACAGCAGGACCCCGCGCGAGCCCATCTCCAGGAGCCGCTGGGCCTTGATCACGCGCCGGATGTAGGCGGCGTCGCGTTCACCGAGGCTGGCGAACACCTCCGCGCGCAGGGCGTCGAGCTCGCGGCCGATCGCCTCGATGTCGGCGTCCGTCAGGTGCTCGACAGGGTTGTCGGTGCGCTTCTGGATGACGGTCATGGGGTCTCCTGGGTCAAGGTCTGCGTTGGTGTGCACGGAATCGACCATCTACTTGTCGATTCCATGCACGCCAACAGGCATGGGTCGGTGTGCGGCGGGCTAGACATCGAGCTGGCAGGGGCCGGCGGCTGCGTTGATGCAGGTCTGGACCTGCACGCCGTCGCCGGGCATGGCCGTGGTCAGGTCGCCGGTGCGCAGGTCGCGGACCGCACCGGAGGCCAGCGGGACGACGCAGCCCATGCAGATCCCCATCCGGCAGCCTGAGGGCATCAGCACCCCGGCGGCCTCCCCGGCGTCGAGCAGCGGCGTGGCACCGTCGGAGTGCACCTCAGTCGCGGTCCGGGTGAAGGTCACCGGGCCACCGTCGCCGACCACCAGCACGAGGGTGCGGAACCGTTCGGTGTGCAGCCGGTCCGGGACACCGGCGGCCGACCAGTGCGCCTCCAGCGCATCGAGCATCCCGGTCGGCCCGCAGGCCCACGTCTGGCGCTCGCGCCAGTCGGGCACCAGCGCGTCGAGCTCGCGGGGGTGCAGGATCCGGTCGGTGTCGGTGTGCCGCTCGACGAGCCCGATCCGGCCAGCGGTCGCCATGTCACGCAGCGCAGGTCCGAAGATCGCCGTGGCCGCAGTCGGGGCGCTGTGCAGGACCACGACATCGGCGAGGTCGGCCACCCTGTGCCGCAGCATGCCCATCACGGGCGTGATCCCGCTGCCGGCCGTGAGGAACAGCACGCGCTTGGGCGCGAGGTCGGGAAGGGTGAACTCCCCGACCGCCTGGTCCAGCTGCACGATCATCCCCGGACGTGCCTGGTGCACCAGGTAGGGACTGACCCGGCCGTCGGGCATCGCCTTGACCGTGATGCTGATCAGCCCGTCGACGCGCGGGCCGGAGGTGATCGAGTAGGCGCGCCAGCAGCGCACTCCGTCGACATCCACCCCGATGCGCACGTACTGGCCGGGCACATGCCCGGCCCAGCGCGGGCCCGGGCGCAGCACGAGTGTTGCGGCGTCGGGAGTCTCGGGCTGGATCGACTCGATCCGGGCCCGCAGGGCAGCGCCACCGCGCAGCGGGGCCACCACGTCGAGGTAGTCCGCGGGCAGCAGTGGGGTCGTCACGGCACCAAGCGCGCGGCGCAGACCGGTGCGCAATGGGGTGGCATGAGTCAACATGTCCCCATCCTTGAACACATTCGGGATAATCTCATGACCGCTCATGGTGAATCTTGCCTCGATAAATGTACTCACCGAACAATCGGAGTCGTCATGACCGACACGCAGCCCCTGCAGGGGCAGCCCCGGCCGCACCTGGAAGCAGCCACCCTCGCTGTGCTGCACGGGCGCCTGCACGACGTGGCCGAGCAGACGATCGCGGCCGTCACCGCCGAGGTTCCCGGCTACCGCGGCACCCTGGATGCTGGGGCGCAGGCAACGCTGGCCCAAGCTGTCGAGACCGCCCTGGGGGGCTTCCTGAGCCTGGCCGCCGCCGAGCGCGATGCCAGCGCGCCCCTGGCCCCGGCCCTCGACGGCGCCCTGGCGCTCGGCCGGGTCGAGGCCCAGCAGGGCCGCTCGATGGACGCACTGCTGGCCGCATACCGGGTCGGCGCCCGCGTGGCCTGGCGCGGGCTGGCGGGCACAGCGGCGCAGTCGGGCCTGCCCGCCGAGGACGTCGTGGTGTTCGCCGAGCTGGTGTTCGCCTACATCGACGCCCTGTCCGCGGCCAGCGTGGCCGGGCACGCCGAGGAGTTGGCGATCTCGCACCGCGCCCGGCAGCGCGCCCTCGAACGGCTGGCCCAGGTGCTGGTCCTCGGCGCCCCGGAGGAGGCCCTGCGCACCGCTGCCCAGGAGGCTGCCTGGAATCCGCCCGTGGCGCTGGCCGCGGTGGTGCTGCCCGCCGCCCGCGTGGATGGCGTCCTCGCCCGGATCGACCCGCGCACGCTGGTGCCCAGCCGGGACCTCCCCGACCTGCCTGACGGGGCCGCGGTCCTGCTGGTGCCCGACCCCGACGAGCGACTGCGCGCCGGCCTGATCCGTGGGCTGGGCCCGGGAGCCGCCGTCCTGGGGCCGGTGCGCCCCTGGGCGAGCGTGCGGGAGTCCCACCTGCGTGCACTGCGCGGGTGGGAGCTCGGGCTGGCGGCCGGAGCTGCCCGGGGCGCGGTCCTCGACACCGAGGAGCACCTGCCCGAACTGCTCGTCGGCGCCGACCCGGGGGTGCTGGCCGACCTGCGCACCCGCGCGCTCGCCCCGCTGGCAGACCTGCGCCCGGCCGTGGCGCAGCGCCTCACCGAGACGTTGCGCGCCTGGCTGCTGCACCGGGGCCGACGCGACGAGGTGGCCGCCGCACTGTTCGTGCACCCGCAGACCGTGCGGTACCGGATGGGCCAGGTCCGTGCGCTCTACGGTGCCGCCCTCGAGGACCCGCGGGTCACCCTCGAACTGACACTGGCGCTGACGCTGCCCGACCCCCCTGCCTGAGGGATCCGGGCAGCCGTGCCGTTGCTGTGTACGGAACCAACCAGCGAACGGTCGATTCCGTACACAGCGACGAGGTCCCTCAGGCGCTCCGGCGCCGCCTGCTGAGGAAGGTCAGCACCCCACCGGTCACCAGCAGCCCCAGGCTGACCAGCAGCCAGTCGATCGACGTCCCCGCACCGGTCCTGGCCAGGGGGTCGGTCGTGCCGCCCTCGATGACCTCGGGGAACAGGTTGGTGACCGACACGAACTGCACAGACGCGGCCGCCGTGATGACCACCACTCCGTCCGTGGCACCACCCGGCGTGCTCGGGTCACTGTCCTCGATGCTCACCGAGACCTCGTCGGGCACGTCCACCTCCACCACGGTGCAGGAGCTGCCCAGGGGCACCTCGGTGCCGACCTGCTCGCCTCCGAAGATGTCCACCTGGCCACCGTCGGGAAGCTCCACGGGTGTCCCGTCGGCAGCCACGCAGGTCGCCTGGAAGGTGAACGGACCGGCATCGGGCTCCGCGTTCTCGACCACCTTCTCGATCACAAGCGCGCCCGCGGTGAACTCGTTGGTGGCAGTGACCTGCACGGGGCCGTCCTCCGCGGAGGTGATCACGTAGGGGCCCTCAGGCGAGAACGTCGCCGGGCCGTCGGCACCGCCGTAGGGCTCCTGCTCGGTGATGGTGCACTCCGCGCCCACGTTGATCCCCTCGACGCTCGCCGAGAGCTCGTCGGGGGCGGTGAGGATCACCTGCTCGGTCACGGTCTGGGTGCCGAGGAAGGTGCAGGCCACGTCGAAGGTGAATGGCCCGGTGGCGAACTGCGCGCCGGAACCGGTCAGCTCCCTGGTCAGCTCCAGGGAGCCCAACGGGTAGTCGTTGGTGATCCGCACGACCTGCGCGGGCGTGGGCTCCCGGCCGGGGAGCTCGGTGGGCAGCACGACGACCCGCTGGGCGTTGACCTTGCCGTCCGCGTTGGACACGGCACCCAGGGTGTCGGGCTCCCAGAACGTGCAGACCGCTCCTGCCGGCAGCAGGTCGGGCACGTCCACGGTCTGCCCCGCCGGGACCTGCACGGTGCCGGAGGCCACGACCTGACGCGGGCCCTGCGCACCACCGGGCTGCTCCTGGGTGGCGGTGCACTCGTAGTCGACCGGGAACGTCGACAGGTCCGGACCCTCCGGCGGGTTCCCGGTCACCACCTTCTCGACTGCCACCTTCCCGTAGACCACAGCGATCCCGGCCTTGATCGGCTCGGTGGCCGGCAGCGTGAGCCGGCCGGTCGTGGTGAAGAGGTAGTCCTCCTGGGCGAACGAGTTCCACGCCACGGGGGTGGACTGCGGATCCTCGAGGTCCAGTGGGGAGTCCATGCGCAGCGAGATCACCGCGGTCTGCCCGGGGAGCAGGAACCGGGTGAAGAGCCACGTGGCGTCGAACGCAGTCACCTCGTCGAGTTCGACCTCGTTGACGTCGCCGGTCCAGTCCGCGGGCGTGCAGCCGGCCGGGACCGGGTCCGGGGACCCGCTCAACTCGAAGCAGATGTCCTGGCCGACGGTGTCGGACGTGGTGTAGCGGATCGACCCCAGGCCGTAGCTGGTGAGCTCACGCGGGGGCCCGAGCAGGTGCGGCGGCGTGCTCCACTGCGTGCCGCGAGACTGGTCGTTGAGGATGATCCCGCGGTCGCCCACGACGGGCAGTGTGTCCATGAGCTTCACCGCGCGGCCCGCGGCGTTGTTGCTCGCGTTGGTCAGGCGCAGGATGAAGTCGAAGCCCTGACCCGGGAAGTTGCGGGCCACGCACGGGTAGCGCGTGTAGGTGCGGTCCCCTTGGACGATCCTCGGGCAGGTCGGGTCGCTCGTGCTCACGATCTCACCGGTGAGCGTGTTGAGGAAGCCGAAGGAGTCCGCGCCTGCCGACCACTTGTTGGCGTCGAAGGACGTGCCCTCCAGCGAGGTGATGATCGCCTCGTCCCGGCAGTACAGGACGCCCTTGATGACGACCTCATCCACCGGCTGGTCTTCGATCGAGTCACAGCCGCTGATCTCGAAGTCGGGCTCCGCACTGGTGGTCAGGGCCTGGTTGACGGCCTCGAATCCGGCCGGGGCCCCGGGGGCCAGGGAGACCTGCAAGGTGATCACGATGCGCGAGCCGGGAAGGAAGTCCCAGTCCGGGAACCGCCAGGACGCCAGCGCCTGGCCCGCGACGGCCGTGCCGCCGCACTCGAAGTCGGTGTCCGTGTCGGCGCAGAACTGGGGGTCGCGGGGCAGCCCCCGGCTCCGACGAGCCAGGTGATCTCGACCTGGTTGGTCCCCGGTGGGTAGACGACCGGTCCGACCCGGGTCACGTCGAAGCGCTCGAACGTCTCGGCATCGGTGTCGGTCAGGGTCAGTGCGGTCACCTCGGCCGAGGAGGAGGACGCATTGCGCACCCCGAGGGTCATCGTGCTCTCGGCGCCGGATCCGGCGATCGCGGAGTCCGGAGTCCAGGTCTTGGTGGCCACCGGGGTCACCGTCCGCGGCACCGTCACGGTGATGTCGGCATCGTCGGTGGCCAGGTTCGTGTTGTTTCCCTCGAACTCGGCGCTGTTGGTGATGACCGTCCCGTCGACCAGGTCGGAGTCGACCGGCAACCCGCATCGAGACCACGACCTTGCGGGTAGCCCCAGCGGGCAGGCCCACCGAGCCGGGCGGGTTCGGTGGGCTGGCCAGAGGGATCATGAACGCCACGGTCAGCGTCCTGGTGCCCTCGTCGTAGGTGACCTGCTGCTGGCCGTCGACGCTGCTGGGCAGGGACACGACCTCCAGCCCGGCGGGCAGGACATCGGTCATCGTGGCCGACAGGCAGTCGGTGGTCAGCCCGGAGCAGGACAGCGTGAGGTGTACTGGAACTCGTCGCCGGGGCCCACCTCGGCGCGCGACACCGCCTTGTCGATGCTCACGCTCGACGGCTGCTCCTCGGCGCGCACGCCCGGCACACCGATCAGTCCCAGCAGCAGAACCATCACCGCGAGCATCGAGAAGCGACGCAGGGAATGGGGAAAAGTCGTCACTAGTGCTCCCTCCACGGCTGGGATTGTGGCAGACGCCCTCTCGCAATGCCGACACGAACCGCTCTGGGCATCGGCAGCCCGACCCGATGATCAGGGCCGCGGGCCCGCTGGGACACTGGCACCGTGACGGTGACCGATGCTTCGGGACTGACTGGCCACACCCCGGATCCGCCGATGCCGGCCGGGCTGCTGGCCCGACACGGGGCCGCCATGGCCCGGCACGCCCGGGCGGTGGCGCTGGTCGGCGTGCTGCTCACGGTGGGCGCCTACCTGGTGGCCGCGCTGGGCGTGGGCGGGCCCTCGCTGTTCTCCCGGTTGGAGCTCGGGGAGCCCGTGGTGGCCGGCGAGGCCCTCGAGGGCAGGGACCTGATCCAGGCCAACGATCCGGCCGGCGCGAGCAGCCAGGCGCTCTGGGCCGACGTGGACCCGCAGTCCCCCGCGTTCCTGGCCGGCTCGGCCGCCGCGCACGGGGAGCTCGCGGCGATCGAAGGTGTGGCCGAGGTGATCGACCCGACCACCGTGGGACCCGCAGCGATCTCCACGGCCGGTGACGCCGCCCTGGTGACGGTGGTCCTTGAGGCCGACCTGGCCGAGGCGCAGGAGGAGAGCGCGCAGGCGCAGGTCCGCGCACGCCTGGAGCGTCTGCCCCTGGACGTGCCGGGCTCCACCGTGCAGGTCACCAGTGTGGCCGAGCTGGTCGAGGAGATCACCGGCCAGGTCGAGGCCGACCTCAAGAAGGGTGAGGGCCTGACCCTTCCGCTGACCCTGCTGGTGATGGTGCTCATCTTCGGCGGGTTCGCGGCCGCGGGCGTCCCGATGGCCGGGGCAGTGGCCGCGATCGCGGGTGGGCTGATGTCCCTGCTGCTGTTCACCTACGTGATCGACCTGGACATCACCGTGGTCAACGTGGTCACTGTCCTGGGCCTGGGCCTGAGCATCGACTACTCGCTGCTGATCGTCTCCCGCTACCGGGAGCAGCTCCATGACCTGCACGACCTGGCCGCTCCGGGTGGGCACCTGGAGGTCCCGCCGCAGGCCCGCGAACGGGCCATGGCCATCACCATGGCCACCGCCGGACGGACGGTGCTGTTCAGCGGGGTCACGGTCGCCATCGCCGTCAGCGGCCTGCTGCTCATCGACATGACGATCATCGCCTCGGTGGGGGCCGGTGCCCTGAGCGTGGTCGTGATCGCCGTCATCGTGGCCACGACGCTCGTCCCGGCCCTGCTGGTGCTGGGCACCAAGCACGTCGCCGGGGCCGGCATGCTCGCCTCGGCGCCCTTCTTCCGGCGGTTCGCCGGTATGTTCGACCACTCCCCGTCCGACGACGGCTGGTTCGCGCGCTGGGCCGCGACGGTGCAGCGCCATGCCTGGCTGGCCTTCATCGGGGTCACCACCCTGCTGGTGCTGCTCTCGCTGCCGGCGTGGCGGATCAACCTGGTCAACTCCGGGATCGAGCTGCTGCCGCCGCAGAACTCGACCCGGATGCTCTACGAGCAGATCGACACCGATTTCCCCGCGCTGGCGTCCCCGACCGTCACGGTGGTCGCCGACGCCGGGGACACCGACGCCCTGGCCGAACTCGGCGCGGCGGTGGGCGACCTGCCCGAGGTCGAACGGGTCGGGGAGGTCGTCACCACCGGCGAGATCGCCCAGCTGCCCGTCTTCACGACCGAGCAGGACGCCCCCGACACCGTCCGCGCCATCCGGGACCTGCGCGCCGAGTCACCCCAGACCTGGGTCACCGGACCGGCGGCGATCCTGGTCGACTTCACCGGGCAGCTGCGCCAGGACATCCCCCTGGCCCTGCTGTTCATCGTGGCCGCCACGTTCATCCTGTTGTTCCTGCTGACCGGCTCGGTGCTGATCCCGGTGAAGGCACTGCTGATGAACCTGCTCAGCCTGGGCGCCACGTTCGGGATCCTCGTCCTTGTGTTCCAGGACGGCCGCTTCGAGTCGGTCCTCGGCTTCCAGTCCACAGCAGGTGTCGAGGCCACGTTGCCGGTGATCATCTTTGCGTTCGCGTTCGGCCTGTCGATGGACTACGAGGTCTTCCTGCTGGCCAGGATCAAGGAGTTCCACGACCAGGGCGCCAGCAACGACGACTCGGTGCGCCTGGGCCTGCAGCGCACAGGTCGGATCATCACCTCGGCCGCGCTGCTGATCATCATCGTGTTCGCCGGCTTCGCCCTCGGCGACCTGCTGGCGATCAAGCAGAACGGGATCGCCCTGGCCACAGCGGTCTTCATCGACGCAACCCTCGTGCGGATCATCCTCGTGCCGGCCACGATGACCCTGCTCGGCGAGTGGAACTGGTGGGCGCCAGCGCCGCTGCGTCGACTGCACGACCGCCTGGGCCTGGCCCACTGAGGCAGCCGAAGCCGCGGATCAATCGGCCAGCACCGTCCGGCCGCCGCCCAGGCCCTTGGCCCGGTACATCGACAGGTCCGCCCGCTTGAGGGCGACGTCGGCCAGCTCATCTGCGCCCACGGCGGTCAGGCCGATGCTCAGGCGCAGGCTCAGCGACTGACCGTCGATCTCCAGCTCGGCACCCACGCGCTCGTGCACCTGCTCGGCCACGGCCTGCGCGTCAGCCGCCCGGCCGACGCCGGTGAGGAGCACGACGAACTCGTCACCGCCGAAACGGGCGACCAGGTCATCGGCACGCAGGGCATCGCGCAGCCGGGCCCCCACCTCGGCGAGCACCCGATCGCCGCCGCTGTGGCCCAGTGAGTCGTTGACGGCCTTGAAGTCGTCGAGGTCCAGGAACAGCAGCGCCAGCCCCGCCCCTGCCCGGCCCGGGTGGCCCAGGAGGGGGGCCACCGCGGCCGCGAAGCCGGCGCGGTTGAGGGACCCGGTGAGGCCGTCGTGCGTGGCCAGGTACGTCATCCGCTCCCGGGTGCCCCGGGCTTCGGTGATGTCGAGGTAGTGCGACACGTAGTGCAGTGCCGTACCGCCGTCATCGGTGAGCAGCCCGATCGAGTGCAGCGCCCAGACGACCGCGCCATCCGGGCGCAGCAGCCGCCGCTCAGCTGCCCCGGTCTCGAGCTCCTCGCGCCGCACCGACTCGCGCAGCTGCTGATCAGCAACCAGGTCCCCGGGATCGAGCAGGTCGGCCAGTCCGCGTCCGAGCAGCCAGTCCGCTGGTCGACCGAGCATCTCGCACAGCGCCGGGTTGACCTCGAGGAAGCGGCCCTCCAGGTCCTCGAGCGCCATGCCGATCGGTGCGGACTCGAAGGTCAGCCGGGAGCGCCGCTCGCTGTCCGCACGCGCCCGTTCGGCAGCACGCAGCGCACTCACGTCGGTGACGACCGAGGCCCCGCCGATGACCTGACCGTCGGCGGGGCGACGTACTCCGGCCGTGCGGATCAGGTACGCGCGCTGGCCGTCCTCGGCCTCCAGCTCAACGGTGGTCTCCCGGCCCTCCAGAGCCGCACGGTAGATGGGCTCGAACTCGGCCCAACGCTCAGCGGAGAGCACCTCACTGGCCAGGCGCCCCTCGGCCTGGGCAGTGCTCACGGTGTTGTCCGCGACTGCCTGACCACGGAACAGCACGTAGCAGAAGTCGAGGTCGAAGACGACGACTGCGGCCCCCGGGATCTCGTCGATGCCCAGCGCCATCAGCTCGCCGGCAGGACCCAGGCCCAAGGGGGTCAGCTCCGGTCGTGAACCCATGCGACCAACTCCTGGGGGGTGAGGGGCGGGGCGTAGCGGAACCCCTGGACGACCTCGCATCCGTGCTGGCGCAGGAAGTCGGCCTGGGCATGTGTCTGGACGCCCTCGGCCACGCAGCGTAGCCCGAGGGACCTGATCAGCTCCACCATGGCCGCGACCAGCCGCCGGACCTCCGGTTCGGTGTCCAGCTGGGCGACGAAGCTGCGGTCGATCTTGGCGGTGCTCAGGGGGAACGCGCTCAGGTTGGCCAACGACGAGTAGCCCGTGCCGAAGTCGTCGAGGGCGATGCGCACGCCGGCGCTGGTCAGCCGACCCATGGCCCGGATGCTGGCTGCGCGCTGACGCATCGCGGAGTGCTCGGTGACCTCGATCTCCAGGGCCTGCGCAGGGTGCTCGAAGCCTTCGAGCAGCGCAAGGACCCGGTCAGCGAACTCCGGCTGGCTGAAGTGTCGACCGCTGACGTTGACCGCCAGCACCCCGGGATCCAGGCCCTCGGCGCGCCACCGCGCCATCTGGTCCACGGCCGTGCGCAGGGCCCACCAGCCCATCGGCAGGATCCGCCCGGTCGACTCGGCCACCGGCACGAACTCGTTGGGCGAGGGATTGCCCAGCTCTGGGCAGTCCCAGCGCATCAGTGCCTCCAGGCCCACCAGCGCCCCGTCGGCCAGACGCACCTGGGGCTGGTAGGTCAGGCGCAGCTGATCGTCGGCCAGCGACCGGCGCAGGCCACGCGCCACCGCCAGTCGTCGGGAGCGGCGCCGGGCAACCCGATCGTCGTGGAACCGCCAGGTGTCGCGGCCCTGTCGCTTGCTCTCACCCATCGCGTCGTCGGCATACCGGACCAGGTCGCGGGCGCCACTGGCATCATCGGGGTAGTGCGCGACACCGATCGACACTGTGACCAGGGCCGTCACCGAGCCGAGCTCGAAGGCCGGACGCATGGCCGCACCGATCCGCTCGGCCAGGTCCCCGGACTCCGCGCGGACCAGGCTGGGCACGACGACGACGAACTCGTCGGAGGCGAACCGACGCACCATGGACCCGTCGGGGGTCACGGCGCGCAGACGCTCGGCGACCTCGAGCAGGAGCGCGTCGCCTGCCTCGTGACCCAGGGTGTCGTTGACCTCCTTGAAATCGTCGACGTCGACGTAGAACACCGCGAGCTCAGCGGCGGCGGGGTGGGCCGCGGCGATGGCGAGCTCGACCTGACCGGTGGCCAGGGCCCCGCTGGGGGTCGGGCTCAGAGGGTCTGACAGCGGGCGGTGGTCGGCGGTCACGTCCACGTGGGCCACCACTGCGCCGTTGCTACCGTACGGGGACACCAGCATGACGAACCAACGCTGCGCCCCCGGCGAGTGGCACGGGTACTCCAGCGCGAAGCTGGCCTGCTGGCCGGTCAGGACGCTGCGCACCCCGTCGGCTGCGCTGCGGGCGGTCGACCCGTCCAGTGGCGAGGCGCTGTCGATGGACGCCAGGTAGTTGCGGCCCAGCCCGCTGCGCCGGCTACCCGGGTCACCGTTCTCGTCGGCGAAGCGGACCCACGCATCGTTGACGGCCACGATCGTGCCCCGGGCGTCCAGGACGGCCACGTGGGCAGCCAACTCATCGATGACGTCCTGAAGGCCGCTGGCCAGCACAGTCTGCGCCGCGAGGTCCATGGTGTCCTCCTACCCGGGCAATCCGCGCCCATCCGCATCCGGCGATCCCGCTGCCGTGCCTGAGGTCGGCCCTCGCCTCCTGCGGATCCTGCGTGTACATCGGCACCGCAGGGGTAGGGGCCCCACATGACACTCCTACTGTGGATCCTCGCCGTCGTCCTTGTCGTCTCGGGCATCGTTGCCATCGTGCGCAGTCAGGTGCTGTGGGGCATCGTCCTCATCGTGGTGGGCCTGCTCGTCGGGCCCGGTGGGGTGAGCCTGATCGCTTGACCCGGGCCGTCCTGGGCGCTCAGGACGGGCGCCCAGGACCGGCGGGCATGATCGCGCCCGAGGCCACCTCAGACCGGTTCGGGAGTCGGTCGGCCCATCCGGCGATCCATCCTGTGCAGGATGGGCGTGGCCGAGATCCCGTGCACGACCGCCGAGACCAGCACGGTGAGCGTCACCGTCGGCCAGAGCATGCCGGAGTCCTCGAAGCTGCCCTTGCCCAGGGCGAACGTAAGGTAGTAGAACGACCCGATGCCCTTGACGCCGAAGAACGCGATCGCGCTTCGGTCCGGGCGGGCCAGCGGTGCCCCGAGCAGCGCGATCCAGCCCACCAGCGGCCGCAGGACCAGCACGGCGACCACAGCGATCACAGCGCCCTGCCAGGTGAGCCCGGACAGCAGCCCGCTGCCCACCGCGTACCCCAGGGCCACCAGCAGGCCCATGGTCAGGATCCGCTCGAACTGCGTGATGAACGTGTGGGATGCCCGGTGGAAGTCGTGCTCGCGGGCTCGCCCGCGCAGCGCCATGCCGGCGGCGAACACTGAGAGGAAGCCGTAGCCGCCCACGAGTTCCGCGGCACCATAGGCCAGGAACGTGGCGGCGAGCACCGCGGCCACGTCGGCGGTGCCGGCCAGCCGCAACGACTCGATCGGCGCCCAGAAGGCCAGTTGGGCGAACGCCGCTCCCACGAGCGCGCCGCAGACCAGCCCGATCACCACCTTGCCGATCAATTCCCACGCGACCCAGCCGCCCACCCATTCCAGGGATCCCGCGGCGGCCGAGAAGGAGTGCGGCGTAGACGAATGGGAACGCCAGGCGCGTCGTTGAGCCCGGCCTCGGAGGTCAGGGCGAAGCGCACCTCGTCCTCGTTGCCCGGGTCTGAGGTCGGCTCGCCGACCTGCACGTCGGTGGCCAGCACGGGATCTGTGGGGGCGAGCACCGCGGCCAGGAGCAGCGCGGTGGCCGGCGCCACCCCGAGCATCCAGGCCCCGACCAGCATCAGGGCGAGGAACAAGGGCATGGCGATCGCGAGAAGGCGCCAGGTGCTCGACCAGGCGCGCCACGACAGCGGGCGGTCCAGGGCGAGGCCGACACCCATCAGCGACACGATGACGCACAGCTCGGTGAGGTGCTCGATCGAGCTGCGGTGCAGCTCGACATCCAGGGGCGCTGTGATCGGCAGCACCCCCGCCAGCACCCCGGCCGCGAGGAAGACCAGCGCCGGGCTCAACGCCCAGCGATGCAGCAGCCTGGGCAGGAGGATCGCCAGCAGCAGGGCGATCCCGGCCAGCAGGTAGCCGACCGGCACGGAGAACTCAACGACCATCAGGAGCAACACGACCCGTCCGGCCCGCGGCGGGGCTCGAAGGATTCGTCCGCGCGACGCGCCCCGCGGCGCTCACAGCGAATGCCGCGGCTCCTGCGG
>CAWBGJ010000002.1:0-69581 GCA_963788325.1 uncultured Actinomycetes bacterium | reverse complement strand
GAGCACCACGGCTGGCCAGCCAGCCGATGTAGGCCAGCGCGACGGGCGTGAGGACCAGCATCTCGACGGTCAGGCTGGCGATCGCGTCCACGCCTGCGAGCTTCTTGGCCAGCCCGTAGATCCCGAACGAGAACGCCAGCACGAGGGCGATCCAGGGAACCCGACCCACTGCGAGCGTGGCGTAGGCCACCGCGACCGTTGCGATCGCCACGGCCAGCCACTGCAGCCCCCGCAATCGCTCGCGCAGCACCACGACCCCGAGCGCCACAGAGACCAGCGGGTTGATGAAGTAGCCCAAGGAGGCATCGACCACGTGGTCGTTGTCGACGGCCCAGATGAACACCCCCCAGTTGACCGAGACGATGAATGCCGCCACCGTGAGGATGCCCAGGCGCCGACGGTCGGCCAGCACCGCGCGGACGTCGACCCACTGCCCCACGACAGTGACCAGCACGGCCAGGGAGACCAGCGAGAACAGGACGCGGGCCGCGAGCACCTCGGCCGGGGTCGCCGGCTCGAGGAATCCCCAGTAGAGCGGGAACAGTCCCCACAGGATGTAGGCGGCGAACCCGGAGGCGACCCCGGCGCGCAGTCCGCTGAGATCGCGGACGGCCATCAGCCCGTCCGGTCCACCACGTAGTCGCAGAGCATCTCCAGCGCCTCGCGCGCCGGTCCCTCGGGCAACGGCGCGAGGGCGGCCCGGGCCTCGTCGGCCCAGCGGTGGGCCTCGTCGCGGGCCCGCGTCATCGCCGGGTGCGCCCGCAGCAGGGACAGGGCCTCCGCGTGCTCGGCGTCGTCGTCGATCGGCCCGGAGGTCAGTTCACGCAGGCGTGCGTCGGCAGGGTCCTGCGAGGACCGCGCGTAGAGGACAGCCAGGGTCGCGATCCCCTCGCGCAGGTCGGTGCCGGGGGTCTTGCCCGACTGCGCCCGCTCGCTGCCGATGTCGACCAGGTCGTCGGCGAGCTGGAACGCCACTCCGATCCGCTCACCGAAGGTGGCCAGCGTCTCGACCGTGGCCTCGTCCGCGCCGGACATCATCGCCCCGAACCGGCCGGCGGTGGCGATCAGCGAGCCGGTCTTGTCCGCCAGCACCGACACATGGTGGTCGATCGGGTCCTCGCCCTCGGCAGGGCCGACGGTCTCGCGGATCTGGCCGGTGCACAACCGCTCGAAGGTGCGAGCCTGGATGCGCACTGCCTCCGGGCCGAGGTCGGCCAACAGGTCCGAGGCCCGGGCGAACAGGAAGTCACCGGTGAGGATGGCCACCGTGTTGTCCCAGCGGGCGTTGGCTGAGGCCGCACCACGCCGCAGGGGGGCCTCGTCCATCACGTCGTCGTGGTAGAGCGTGGCCAGGTGGGTCAGCTCGACGACCACCGCCGAAGGCACGACGCCAGGCTCCTGGGGGGTTCCGAACTGGGCTGCGAGCAGGGTCACCAAGGGCCGGAACCGCTTGCCACCGGCATCGACAAGGTGCCGGGCGGCGCTGGTGACGAACGGGTACTCGCTGACCACCGAGTGGCGCAGCAGATCCTCGACCTCGGCCATGCTGGCCGCGATCCGGGCGTCGAGCTCCGGGTCGGGCAGCAGCACGCCCTCGGCGCGGCTGGAGATCAGGGACGGCACAGGCCCAAGTTTGACCCACGTACCTCGATTGCGCCGAATCGCCCCCGGCGCCGAGCCTCAGATCACGGGCAGCTCCGCCAGCGACGGCGCGAACTTCTCGTCCGGGGTGTCGGTGTCGACCATCCGTCCGTTGAGGTACGCGTCGTAGGCCGCGAGGTCGAAGTGCCCGTGCCCGGACAGGGCGATGAGGATCACCCGCTCATCGCCGGCCTCCGTGGCCTGGTGCGCCTCCCGGATCGCCGCAGCGATCGCGTGGCTGGACTCGGGCGCAGCGACGATGCCCTCGGTGCGGGCGAACCGGATCGCCGCGTCGAAGCACTCGGTCTGCGGCACGGCCTGTGCCTCGAGCAGGCCCTGGTCGTAGGCGTGGGACAGCAGCGGCGACATGCCGTGGTAGCGCAGGCCTCCGGCGTGGATCGGATCCGGGATGAAGTTGTGGCCCAGCGTGTGCATCTTCATCAACGGCGTCATCCCCGAGGCATCGCCGAAGTCGTAGGCATACTCCCCGCGGGTCAGCGTCGGGCAGCTCGCGGGCTCCACCGCGCGGATCACGGGACTCATCTTCCCGGCCAGCGTCTCGCGGATGAACGGGAAGGCCAGGCCGGCGAAGTTCGAGCCCCCGCCCGTGCAGCCGATGACCACGTCGGGGGTGTCCCCGGCCCTGGCCATCTGCAGCAGCGCCTCCTCGCCGATGATCGTCTGGTGCAGGATCACGTGGTTGAGCACTGATCCGAGCGCGTACTTGACGCTCGGGTCCCCAGCCGCCACCTCGACGGCCTCGGAGATCGCGATCCCCAACGAGCCCGGATGATCCGGGTCAGCCTCGAGGAAGTGCCTGCCCGACTCAGTCAGCGGCGAGGGCGAGCGGTGCACCGTGGCCCCGAACGTCTCGATCATCATCCGCCGATAGGGCTTCTGGTCGAACGAGGCGCCCACCTGCCACACCTCGCACTCGAGGCCGAACAGGGCGCTCGCGTAGCTCAGCGCCGTTCCCCACTGCCCGGCGCCGGTCTCAGTGGTGAGCTTGCGGGTGCCGGCCTTGGCGTTGTAGTACGCCTGCGGCACGGAGGTGTTGACCTTGTGCGAGCCCGCAGGGCTCACGCCCTCGTACTTGTAGTAGATCCGCGCGGTGGTGCCCAGGGACTCCTCGAGCCGGTAGGCACGCATCAGCGGGGCCGGGCGCCACTGCCGGTAGACGTCGAGCACCTCACCGGGGATGTCCACGTACTTCTGGTCGGTGACCTCCTGCATGATCAGTTCCATCGGGAACAGCGGCTCGAGGGCGTCCGGGCCGATCGGCTCGTGGGTGCCCGGGTGCAGCGGCGGGGGTGGGGGCACCGGCAGGTCGGCGACCAGGTTGTACCAGGTCGTGGGCATCTCGTCCTCGGTCAGGAGGAACTTGTGGGTACGCGCGGCCTCAGTCATGGACCGAAGGTACCGAACGCCACTGACCGCTGTTTCCCCGGCACTCCGGGCGGCCAGACACCGGGGCCGGCAACGAACTGCGTGGAGCCCCGTGAGCCACAACCGTCACCTTGAGTTGATCTCGGCCCTGGCGTGCATCGTAATTTCAGCGTATGCTGAAATTTGTGAATGCACCACCGTCTGCCCTGCCCGGGTCCGGCCCCGGTTCAGGAGTCGCACACGGGACCGGAGCGGATCCTGCTGCCTTGGGGGAGTTCGTGGAGGACTTCGGGCTGGCGATGGACGTCGTCGGCCTGCCGCGAGCAGCCGGTCGGTTGTTCGCCTGGCTGCTGGTATGCGACCCGCCCGCAGCAGACGGCCGCCGAACTCAGTGCGGCGCTGCAGTCGAGTTCGGGAGGGGTGAGCCAGAACCTGCGCATGCTGATGCAGTTCAAGTTCGTCGAGCGGCTCGGTCGGCCCGGTGACCGGCGCGCGTTCTATCAGGTCGCCCCCGGGGCCTGGGAGCGGGTGCTGGCATCGCAGCAGGCCGACATCAACCGGTTCCGGGAACTGGGTGATCAGGGACTCGCGCTGCTCTCTGATTCCCGCCGTCACGCCGGACCCGGCTGGTCGAGATGACGGACTTCTTCGCCTTCCTCGAGCAGGAGATGCCAGCGCTGCTGGCCCGCTATCGCGACCAGAAGGTCGTGCCGCGTGGTTGACCGGCAGCCACGCCCCCACACCCGACCGCGTCCCCCTCGCGTCGTGTACCCCATGTGTCACCACCCGTGCCCGCACGTCAGGGCGCAACGAGAGGTCGCAACGATGACCGCTGCCATCACCATGCGCGAGGTGGTCAAGACCTTCGGGTCGACCACGGCCCTCGACGGGCTGAACCTCGAAGTCGCGACCGGGGAGGTGCACGGCTACCTCGGCCCGAACGGGGCCGGGAAGACCGTCACCATCCGCACCCTGCTGGGGTTGCTGCGCCAGGACAGCGGTGAGGTCCGCCTGCTCGGCGGGGACCCGTGGCGTGAGGCGGTACCGCTGCACCACCGCCTGGCCTACGTGCCCGGGGACGTGAACCTGTGGCGCAACCTGTCCGGTGGGGAGACGATCGACCTGCTCTCCCGGTTCCGGGGCGGAGTGGACACCGCGAAGCGCGACGAGCTCATCGAACGCTTCGAGCTCGACCCGACCAAGAAGAGCGCCACCTACTCCAAGGGCAACCGACAGAAGGTGGCGCTCATCGCGGCGCTGGCCTCCAACGTCGAGTTGTTGATCCTCGACGAACCGACCTCCGGGCTGGACCCGCTGATGGAGACGGTGTTCCAGGACTGCATCGGCGAGGTCAAGGACCAGGGCCGGACCGTCCTGCTGTCCAGCCACATCCTGGCCGAGGTGGAGAAGCTCTGCGACCGGGTCACCATCATCCGCAAGGGTCGCGTCGTGCAGTCGGGCACCCTCGACGAGTTGCGCGACCGGACCCGCACCAGCATCTCCGTGGCCACCGCACGCCCGGTGCAGGGGCTGGACACGCTCGCGGGCATCCACTCGGTGCGCACCGACGACACCCGGCTGCACATCGAGGTCGAGGGTGACGACCTGGACGCGGCGATGGCCCACCTGGCCGGATTCGGCATCCGGTCCCTGGTCTCCCAGCCGCCGACGATGGAGGAGCTGTTCCTGCGCGAGTACGGCGACGACCTCGGCCCGCGCGACGCTGCGCAGTCAACGTCGGGTGGCCGGTCGTGAGCACCGCCACCACGCGGGCTGCCGTCCATCGCCGATCAGGACCGGGAGGCACAGCCGCATCCGTTGGCGGGCTCGCCCATCATGTTCCGGTTCATGATGCGCCTGGACCGGCTGCGGGCCCCGGTCTGGTTCGCCGCGGTCGTCGGGCTCGTCGTCGCCTCCGCGGCCAGCGTGATCGCGCTCTATCACACGCCCGAACAGCTGGCGAACTACGCCGAACTCGTGCACTCCAACGTCGCGATCTCGGCGATCCTCGGCCGCGGCTACGGCCTGGACGACCCGACCGAGGGCGCGGTCGTCATGGACGAGATCAACCTGTTCACCTTCATCGTGCGTGGCGCTCATGGCCGTCTTCCTGCTCGTTCGTCACACCCGCGCCAACGAGGAGGACAACCGCGCGGACCTCCTGCGCGCTGGGCCCGTGGGTCGGCACAGCGACCCTGGCCGCGGCCAGCACCTGGGTCTTCACCGTCGTGCTTGCCATCGGGATCGGCCTCACGCTGGGCATGATCGCCGTGGGCCTGCCGACCGCTGGATCAGTGGCCTTCGGTGCCGCAACCGTAGGGATCGGGCTCTGTGTACCTCGGTGTCGCCGCGGTCACGGCCCAGGTGGCAGCCAGTGCCCGGGCTGCGACGTCGGCCGCCGGTGTCGTGCTCGGGATCTCCTACCTGCTGCGCGCTGTCGGGGACATGCGCGAGGGATGGTTGACCTGGGTCTCGCCCCTGGGTTGGGCGCAAGGCGTGCGCGCCTACGCAGACGAACGGTGGTGGATGCTGCTGCCACTGTTCGCCACCGGGATGATCCTGCTGGCCGATCGCCTTCGTCCTGTCGACCCGTCGGGACCTCGGAGCCGGTTCCTTCGCGCAACGCCCGGGCGCCTCGCAGGCCTCACGCTGGCTGACCAGTCCACTGGCCCTGGCCGCCCGGCTCCAGCGCGGCCCCCTGATCGGGTGGACGCTGGCCATCGTGGTGACCGGCCTCTTCTCGGGTTCGCTGGCCGACCTGGCCGACACGCTGGCCGAGAACGAGGCCGTCGCCGAGATGTTCGCGCTCACCGGTGGTTCAGCCACGGACGGCTTCTTCGCCACCATGCTGCTGATGACCGGCCTGCTGGTCGCCGGGTTCGCGGTCTCCGCGGTCCTGACCGTCAGCCGCGAGGAGAGCGGTGGCCGGGCCGACCCCGTCCTGGCCACCCCGATCAGCCGGACCCGCTGGCTGGGCAGCCACGTCGCCGTCGCGTCCCTGGGCGCGGCGATGATGCTGGCCCTGGCCGGGATCGGCACCGGACTGGGGTACGCGATCACCACCGGCGACGCCGACGAGGTGCCTGCACTCACTGGCAGCCTCGCTGGTCCTGCTCCCAGCCGTCCTGGTCCTCATCGCCGTCGCGGTCGCCCTCATCGGCGTCGTCCCCAAATGGTCGGCCGCTGGCCTGGCTCGGCGTCATCCTGAGCACCCTGGTCGGCTTCCTCGGCGAGACCCTGCAACTGCCCCAATGGCTGCGCAACCTCTCGCCGTTCGAACACGTGCCCGCCATGCCGCTCGAGGACTTCGCCTGGGAGCCCGTCGCCCTGCTCCTGCTCGTTGCCGTTGCACTCACCGCTGGCGGCCTGGCCGCCCTCCGGCGCCGCGACATCGATCGGACCTGAACCACCGCGGGTACGAACCCCGGCGATACGCCACAGATGTACGAATCACACCAACAACAAGGAGGGCAAGACGATGATCACCACCATTGAGGGACTGCCGGGCAACGTCATCGGCATGCGCGCCGAGGGCACAGTGCACTCCGTGGACTACAAGAACGTGCTCGACCCGGCCCTCGAGGCCGCGCTGGCGACCTCCGACAAGGTCCGCCTGCTCTATGTCCTCGGTGAGGATTTCGAGGGCTACTCGGGTGGGGCCCTGTGGGCCGACACCAAGGTTGGCCTGTCGCAGTGGTCCTCGTTCGAGCGGATCGCACTGGTCACCGACCGCACCGCGATCACCGAGGCCATCAAGGCCCTGGGCTGGCTGATGCCCGGTGAGGCCAAGGTGTTCACCCTGGCCGAGCTCGCCGAAGCCACGGAATGGGTCTCGGCCTAGCACGACCGACCGACCCAGCCCCACCCTGGGTGCACTGGCTCACCAGTGACGTGGGCCCGCCGGCCGGTCGTCGGCTGATGGCAGCCGGTCGACGGTCGACGTCTCCTGACGCGAAAGCCCGTCAGCGCACGAAGATGGCGGAGTCGTTGACCAAGGTGAGCACCGACTGCGGGAACACGCCCAGAACCAGCGTCGCGGCCACCGCCACTGCGATCGCTCCCTGCGTGAGCACGCTGGGCACCGCCACCGAGGTGGCCCCGTCCGCCGAGGGCTCGGCGAAGTACATGAGCACGATGATCCGCAGGTAGAAGAAGGCCGCGATCGCCGAGGCCAGCGCGGCCGCGATGACCGGCCAGACCGCGCCGCTGGCGATCGCTGCGGAGAACACCCCGAACTTGGCGGTGAACCCGCTGGTCAACGGGATGCCGGCCAGCGCCAGCAGCAGGAACGCGAACACCCCGGCCAGCAGCGGTGAGGTCCGGCCCAGGCCGGCCCAGGCCGACAGGTGGCCGGCCTCGCCGGCAGGTCCGCGCACCAGCATCACGATCGCGAACGCGCCGATGGTCGTCAGGCCATAGGCCAGCAGGTAGAACAGCGTCGCGGCAAGCCCCTCGCGCGAGTACGCGATCACGCCCAGCAGCAGGAACCCGGCGTGCGCGATCGAGGAGTAGGCCAGCATCCGCTTGATGTCCGCGCTGGTGACCGCCAGGATCACGCCGACCAGCATGGTGACGATGGCCACGACCCACATCATCGGCGCCCAGTCCCACGCGGCGCCGCCGAGGGCCACGTACATGACGCGGATCAGCGCACCGAACGCGGCCACCTTCACGCCCGCGGCCATGAACGCCGTCACCGGCGTGGGCGAGCCCTGGTAGACATCCGGGGTCCACATGTGGAACGGCACGGCCGCCACCTTGAACAGCAGCCCGACCGAGACCAGGCCGATGCCGAGCAGCTGCAGGCCGCTGGCACCCGGGCGGTTGGTGAAGGCGTCGGCGATGGCCCCGAACGACAACGACCCCGCGTACCCGAAGAGCATCGCCGAGCCGTAGAGCAGGAACGCCGAGGCGAACGCCCCGAGGAGGAAGTACTTCAGCGCCGCCTCCTGGGACAGCAGCCGTCGCCGCCTGGCCATCCCCGCGAGCAGGTACAGCGGCAGGCTCATGACCTCCAGTGCCACGAAGAGCATGAGCAGGTCGTTGGCCGCCGTGAACAGCATCATGCCGGTGACCGCGAAGAGGAACAGCGGCCAGACCTCGGTCTGCTCCCAGCCGCGCCGGGTGAGCTCCTGCTCCTCGGTGGAGCCCACGAGCGAGGCTGCCCGCGGGGCGAATGCATCGCCGGCCGGGTCCACGCGTCGCTCGGCCATGACCAGCATCGCCAGCAGCGCCACGATCAGGATCGTCATCCAGCCGAACAGGGCCGGGCCGTCCACCGCGAGCGTCCCAGCTGCCACCGGGCCCTTCTCCGAGGCTGGCATGGCGATGGTCAGCACGAGGGCGGCCAGCAGGCTGGCGCCGGCCAGGATCAGCTGGATGCCGCGCCGGGCCCCCCGCGGGACCAGTGCCTCGACGAGGACCGCAGCAACGCCGGCGACCAGCACGATCAGCACCGGGGCCATCGCCCGGTACTGGAATGACGGGAACGTCAGCGTGTCGGCCAGGGGCACGATGGTGTGGATCATCGCGGGCTCACTTCCCGGACTCGGCGACGACCGGGGCCGGGTCGGTGGACCCGATCACGGACATCGTCTGGTCGACGGAGGGGTTGATGATGTCGAGCGCGGCGCTGGGGAACACCCCGAGGGCCACGATGATGGCCAGGACCGGGGCCAGCGCCAGAACCTCTCGACCGCGCAGGTCGGGCATGCCGGCCACACCGTCGCGCACCGGACCGGTCATGGTGCGCTGGTACATCAGCAGGATGTACAGCGCGGCCAGGACGATGCCGAGCGTGGCCACGATCGCGGCCCACGGGTAGCGGGTGTAGGTGCCGGCCAGGACGAGGAACTCCGAGACGAACGAGCTCAGGCCGGGCAGGGCCAGCGAGGACAGGCCAGCCACGAGGAAGAACCCGGCCAGCACGGGGGCGACCTTCTGCACGCCCCCGAAGTCCGCGACCATCCGCGACCCGCGCCGGGAGGCCAGGAAGCCCACGATCAGGAACAGGGCCGCGATCGAGAACCCGTGGTTGACCATGTACAGCGTCGAGCCGCTCTGGCCCTGGCTGGTCATCGCGAAGATGCCCAGCACGATGAACCCGAAGTGGCTGACCGACGTGTAGGCGATCAGGCGCTTGAGGTCGGTCTGGCCGATGGCCACCAGCGCCCCGTAGATGATGCCGACCAGGGCCAGGACGATGATCGCCGGGGCGAAGTACTTCGAGGCGTCGGGGAACATCGGCAGGCACAGCCGGATCATCCCGAACGTGCCGACCTTGTCCAGCACGCCGACCAGCAGCACCGAGGAGCTCGGCGGGGCCTCCGCCGCTGCGTCGGGCAGCCAGGTGTGCAGCGGCCACATCGGGGCCTTGATCGCGAACGCGATGAAGAACCCGAGGAACAGCCACTTCTGGGTGTCGGGGCTGATCTCCAGGCCGACCAGGGCGGCGTAGTCGAACGTGCCCTGCCCGTACTGCTGGGCCGACAGGACGTAGACGCCGACCAGCGCGGCCAGCATGAGCAGCCCGCCCACCAGGGAGTACAGGAAGAACTTCACGGCCGCGTACTGCCGCTGCGGCCCGCCGTAGCGGCCGATCAGGAAGTACATCGGGATCAGCATCGCCTCGAACAGCACGTAGAACAGGAACACGTCCGTGGCCGCGAACACACCCAGGACCAGGCCTTCGAGGACCAGGATCCAGGCGAAGTACCCGCGCACCGAGCCGGTGGTCTCCTCCGCGTCGGCCCACCCGGCCAGGATGCAGACCGGCACGAGGATCACGGTCATGAGGATGAGCACCAACGAGATGCCGTCCACACCGAGGGAGAAGCTCACGCCCCAGGCCGGGATCCAGTCCCACGACATCCCCAGCTGGAACGGGGTCCCGCCGTCCTGGGGCAGCGCGTAGGCCATCGCGGCAGCGATGCCCAGGACCGCGACCAGCAGCGAGACGCCCAGCGCCACCTTCTTGGCCAGGCCCGGATTGTCCCTGGGCAGCAGGGCCACCAACAGCCCGCCCAGGATCGGCAGCGCCATCAGCGCGACCAGGTAGTAGTCGGCGCTCACAGCACAACTCCCAGGGCCAGGATGGCGCCGACGACCACGACACCGATCAACATCGTCAGGGCGTAGGACCGCACGTTGCCGGTCTGCCAGCGGCGCATCCGGGCGCTGAGCCCGCCGATGCCCGCTGCGGTGCCGTTCACCGCGCCGTCCACGACCTTCGCATCCGTCCACACCAGGGTCCGGGTCAGGTGCTGGCCGGGACGCATGAACACCGCCTCATTGAACGCGTCGCCGTACAGGTCGTTGCGGGCGGCCACGGTCAGCGCCGAGACCTGCGTCGGGGCGATCTCGGGCACCTCACGCATCGCGTACTGCCGCCACCCGATGACCACGCCGACGGCGACCACGCTCAGCGTCATCACGATCATCACCGGCGTGGGCAGGCCTCCGGACACCTCCTCGTAGCCGACGACCGGCGCCAGCCACTCCTCGATGTTGCCGACGTAGAGCATCAGGAAGCCGGCCAGCACGGCGCCGACGGCCAGGATGATCATCGGGATGGTCATCCACCGCGATGACTCGTGCGGGTGCACGCCGTCCTCCCATCGGGCCTTGCCGTAGAAGGTCATGGCCATCATGCGCGTCATGTAGAAGCCCGTGACCCCGGCACCGATCAGCGCCGCGAAGCCGGCCACGGGCTGCTCGGCCCAGGCCGCGTGGATGATCTCGTCCTTGCTGAAGAAGCCGGCGAACGGCGGGACACCGATGATCGCCAGGTAGCCGATGCCGAAGACGGCCCAGGTGGCGACCATGAAGGTGCGCAGCGCGCCGTAGCGGCGCATGTTGACCTGGTCGTCCATCCCGTGCATCACCGAACCGGCCCCCAGGAACAGCAGCGCCTTGAAGATGCCATGGGTGAGCAGGTGGAAGATCGCGAAGATGTAGCCCACCGGCCCCAGCCCCGCGGCCAGGAACATGTAGCCGATCTGGCTCATCGTGGATCCGGCCAGGCCCTTCTTGATGTCGTCCTTGGCCGACCCGATGACCGCACCCATCAACAGCGTGATCGTGCCGACGATCACCACCGCGAGCCGGGCGGTCTCGCTGAGGTTGAAGATCTCGTGCGAGCGCACGATCAGGTACACCCCGGCGGTGACCATGGTGGCCGCGTGGATCAGGGCCGAGACCGGGGTCGGGCCCTCCATGGCGTCCAGCAGCCAGGACTGCAGCGGGAACTGCGCGGACTTGCCACAGGCCGCCAGCAGCAGCGCCAGGCCGATCCAGGTGACCGTGTTGGAGTCAGCCTGGGCGACGCTGGCATTGACGCCCTCGAAGGTGAACGTGCCGAAGGTGGCGAACATCATCATGATCGCCAGGCTCAGGCCGAAGTCGCCGACCCGGTTGACCACGAAGGCCTTCTTGGACGCCGTTGCCGCCGACGGTTTGGCGAACCAGAACCCGATCAGCAGGTACGAGGCCAGGCCCACGCCCTCCCAGCCCACGTAGAGCAGCAGGTAGTTGTTGGCCAGGACCAGCAGCAGCATCGCGGCGATGAACAGGTTCAGGTAGGCGAAGAACTTGCGCCGCTCCGGGTCGTGGGACATGTAGGTGACCGAGTAGATGTGGATCAGCGAGCCGACCCCGGTGATCAGCAGCACGAAGCAGATGCTCAGCGGATCCAGCTGCAGGGCGAACGGGGCCTGGAACATGCCCACGTCGATCCACATCCACAGCTGCTGGTTGATCGTGCGGGCGTCCTCGGCCTGGCCGAGCAGCGCCACGAGCAGGACGAGCCCGATGAGGAACGAGGCCAGCACCGCGCCCACGGCCAGCCAGTGGCCCCAGGCATTGGAGCGCTTGCCGGCCAGCAGCAGGATGACCGCACCGGCCAGCGGGATCGCTATCAGCGCTGCGGTCAGGCTGAACGTCCCGGTGGCCGTCACGACCTCGCCCGGGGACGCCGGCCCGGAGGCGAGGACCGCAAGGGTGGTGTTCACAATCATCCCCTCAGAGCTTCAGCAGGTTGGGCTCGTCGACCGAGGCCGAGTTGCGGGTGCGGAAGATGGTCACGATGATCGCCAGCCCGACGACCACCTCCGCCGCGGCCACGACCATGACGAAGAAGGCCACGACCTGTCCGTCGAGCACACCGTGGGTGCGCGCGAAGGTGACGAACGCCAGGTTCGAGGCGTTGAGCATGAGTTCGATGCACATGAACACGACGATCGCGTTGCGGCGCACCAGCACGCCGGCCGCCCCGATGGAGAACAGGACCGCCGAGAGCACCAGGTAGTTCGTGGGGTTCACAGCTCCGGTCCCTTCTGCGGATCGGTGCCCGGCCCGGGCTCGTCGGGTGGGTTCGGATCATCGAGGGATGGCGCCTCGTCGGCCACCTCGTCGTGCCCCACGTAGGACACCTCGTCGGCGACGACGACTGCCTCGTGGGCCAGCAGGTGCTCGGCCTCGGCCAGCGCCAGCCGGTCGGGATCGCCACCCTGGCCGCGCACGCGCAGGGGGCCCGGCACGGACTCCTCCGCGGTGCTCCCGTCGGGCAGCATCGCCGGCATGTCGACGGCGTTGTTGCGCGCGTACACCCCGGGGTTGGGCTTGTTGACCGGGTGCGTCCCGGGCACGAACCGCTCGGTGGAGCGCTGCGGCTGGGTCTTGCGCGCCTCGAGCCGCTCGCGGTGCGTGAGCACCATGGCCCCGAGTGCGGCGGTGATCAGCAGGGCGGAGGTCACCTCGAAGGCCAGCAGGTAGCGGGTGAAGATCAGCGACCCGATGCCCTGCACGTTGCCGCCCTGAGCGGCATTCGCCTCGTCGAGGCCCACCACTGTGGTCCCATCGAGCACGCCGGAGAGCCCGGCGAGCAGCAGGCCCAGGAAGCCCAGGAAGGCCAGGCCCGCCCAGATGCGCTGGCCCTTGATGGTCTCCACGAGGTTGTCCGAAGCATCCACGCCCACGACCATGAGGACGAAGACGAAGAGCATCATGACCGCGCCGGTGTAGACGATCACCTGCACCATGCCCAGGAACGGGGCGCTCTGGGCCACGTAGAGGACCGCGAGGTTGATCATCGTCAGTGCCAGGAACAGCGCGGAGTGCACCGACTTGCGCGAGAGCACTGTGCCGGCCGCGCCGAGCACCGCCAGCGTCGCGCAGATCCAGAACGTCACCGTCTCGCCAGTGTTCGGGGCAACGTCGACCGGGCCGTTCGCGGCCAGTGCCCCCAGGTGGGCCAGTGCGCTCACGATGCCTGCGCCCCCTGCCCCGGGTCAGCGCCGGCAGCCTCGGCAGCGGCGGCCGCAGCCGCAGCCGCAGCCGCCTCACGCGCCGCGACCTCCGCCTTCTGGGCCTCCGTGGCGCCCGTGACCTCACCGCGGTAGTAGTCGCCGTCGTCGGTGCCCTCCACCATCGAGTGGGGTGCGGGCACCATCCCGGGCATCAGCGGGCCGAGCAGGTCGGCCTTCTCGTAGATCAGCGACTCACGCGTGTGGTCGGCCAACTCGTACTCGTTGGTCATCGTCAGCGCGCGGGTCGGGCAGGCCTCGATGCACAGGCCGCACAGGATGCAGCGCAGGTAGTTGATCTGGTAGACCCGCCCGTAGCGCTCTCCGGGGGAGAAGCGCTCCTCCTCGGTGTTCTGGGCGCCCTCGACGTAGATGGCGTCGGCCGGGCAGGCCCACGCGCACAGCTCGCAGCCGATGCACTTCTCCAGTCCGTCCGGGTGCCGGTTGAGCTGGTGGCGGCCATGGAAGCGCGGCTTGGGCGGGTACTTGTCCTTCTCCTCCGGGTACTGCTCGGTGGCCACCTTCTTGAACATCGTCAGGAAGGTGGTGCCGAAGCCCCGGACGGGCTGGGGCAGCTCAGGCACGGGGTGCCTCCTCGGTGTCGTCGGTGGCCACATCGGGGGCCTCGTCGGTGGCCAGTGCGCTGGGCACGGTCTGGCGGGCACGCGGTGTGTACTCGAACCGCTCGCCGGGCATCGGTGGGACGGGGTGCATACCCGGCTGGGAGCGGAACTCGGCCTCCTCGGCCTCCGCGAGCTCGGTGACCAGCTCCCGGGCCTTCTCGCGCCTGGCCTCGATCAGGTACGAGCCGGCGAAGACCACCAGCAGCGTGCCCATCAGGACCGCGCCGACCGCCAGGGTGTTGCTGGGCAGGTCGTCACGCAGGGCGCGGAAGGTGGAGACCAGCACGATCCAGGCCAGCGAGGCGGGGATCAGGACCTTCCAGCCGAACGCCATGAACTGGTCGTAGCGGAACCGCGCCACCGTGCCGCGCAGCCAGATGAACATGAACAGGAAGCCGCAGACCTTGAGCATGAACCACAGCAGGCCCCACCAGCTCTGGTTGAACATCCCGTCGTTGATCGCCGAGATCGGCCACGGTGCCTGCCATCCGCCGAGGAACAGGGTGGTGGCCAGGGCCGAGACGGTGACCATGTTGACGTACTCGGCCAGGAAGAACAGCGCGAACTTCAGCGAGGAGTACTCGGTGTGGAAGCCTGCCACGAGCTCGCCCTCGGCCTCGGGCAGGTCGAACGGGGCCCGGTTGGTCTCACCGACCATGGCCGTGACGTAGATGATGAACGAGGGCAGCAGGATCACCGCGTACCAGATCGGCTGCTGGGCCGAGACGATCTCGGAGGTCGACATCGACCCGGCGTGCAGGAACACGGCCACGAAGGCCAGTCCCATCGCGATCTCGTAGGAGATCATCTGGGCCGAGGAGCGCAGCGCGCCCAGCAGCGGGTAGGTCGAGCCCGAGGACCACCCGGCGAACACGATCCCGTAGATGCCGATCGAGGCGATCGCCAGCACGTAGAGCACCGCCACCGGGAAGTCGGTCAGCTGCAGTGGCGTCCGGGTGCCGAAGATCGAGACCTCCGGTCCGAACGGGATGACCGCCAGGGCCAGGAAGGCCGGCACCACCGAGATGATCGGGGCGATGAAGAACACGGCCTTGTCGGCCGCCGTGGGCATGATGTCTTCCTTGAGGGCCAGCTTGATGCCGTCCATGAGGCCCTGGAGCACGCCGAACGGCCCGACCCGGTTGGGGCCCAGGCGCATCTGCATGCGGGCCACCACGCGGCGCTCGCCCCAGATGGTCAGCAGGACGACCACGACCACACCCAGGAACAGCCCGACCACCTTGAGGATCACCAGCCACCACGGGTCCACGCCGAACGGTTCGAACGACTCGGCCAGCACCTGGGTGTTGATGGCGTGGGTGTTCATCGCGCACCTCCTGCACTGATGGCCACGACGGCCCCCGGGCCCACCCGCAGCGTCGCGTTGACGGCGCTGGCAGTGGAGTTGCCCGGCAACCACACCACGCCGTCGACCATCTCGGTCAGGGCCAGCGGGAGCGTGATCGCCCCGTGCTCGGAGGCGACGGTCACCGGCTCGCCCTCGACCAGGCCATACTCGGCAGCGGTGGCCGGCGAGAGCCGGGCCAGGGCTGGGCGGGCAGTGCCGGCCAGGGCGCTCTCGCCGCGCTGGAGCAGTCCCTCGTCGAGCAGGTGCCGCCAGCTGGCCAGGACGACCTGCCCCTTCTCGACGGCCGGCGTCGGGCTGGCCAGCTCCGGCTCTGCGGTCGGCCGGGGGCCCTGCCAGCGGCCCAGACCAGCCAGTTCCGCGCGAAGGTCAGCCACCTCGATCGTGCCCATCGGGCGGCCCATGGCCTGGGCCACCAGGCCCAGCGCACGGGCGTCGGTGATGCTCGTCGCCTCACGGATGACTTTGCCGAACGGGCGGGCACGGCCCTCCCAGTCCAGCAGCGTGCCGGACTTCTCGGTGATGACCCCGACCGGGAGCACCACATCGGCCAGGGCGGTGACTTCAGTGGCCCGGGTCTCGAGGGCCAGCACGAACGGCACGTCGGCCAGCGCAGCGGCGAACGCGTGCGGATCCGGGGTGTCGGCGGCCTCGACGCCGGCGACGATGAGCGCAGCCACCTGACGCGGCGCCGGCTCCTCCCCGGCCTCGTGGGCCGCTTCCGCGGCTGCGCGGTCGGCGGCCACGGCCGCGACGATGCCGGCGAGGTCCAGCCCGGGCTCCGTGGGCAGGTCGGTCGCCTCAATACCCCAAGCCGCCGCGACCTGTGCGCGCGCCTGGTCATCGGCCAGGGGCCGACCCCAGGGCAGCAGCCCGGGCAGCGCACCTGACTCCAGCGCACCCCGGTCCCCAGCCCGTCGAGGTACCCAGGCCAGCGTGGCTCCGGTGCTCTGGGCGAGTGCGACCGCCGCGTCGAGGGTGCCGGGGGACTCAGCTGCCCGCTCCCCGACCAGGATGACCGAACCGGGCTCGGCCAGTGCCTCGGCGGCCGGGCCCTCGCCGGCGGCCAGGGCGGCCAGCACGGCCGCCTCCTGGCCGGGTACGGCGCCGAGCACGTGGGCGTTGAGCTTGGCTGCCCCGGGGGAGGCGAACGGGGCCACGCTGATCACCTGGGTGCCGCGCGACCGGGTGGCGGCACGCAGGCGCAGGAAGATGATCGGCGACTCATCCTCGGCCTCGAGGCCGACCAGCAGCACCGTCGGGGCCGAGTCGAGGTCGGCATAGGTCACCGACAGCCCGGATCCGGCCACGACCGACCGCAGGAAGTCGGCCTCGGCCGCACTCGAGCGACGGATCCGGAAGTCGATCGAGTCGGTGCCCAGGACAGCGCGGGCGAAGCGCGCGTAGGCGTAGCTGTCCTCGAGGGTGAGCTTGCCACCGAGCAGCACCGCGGTGCGCCCGCCGGACTCGGCCAGCGCGTTGGCCGCGCGGCGGACCGCCGCAGGCCACGAGGCCTCCACCAGCTCGCCGTCGGTGCGCGCCATCGGCGCCTCGAGCCGAGCGGTGCTCAGGTAAGGGAAGGCGAAGCGGCCCTTGTCACAGTTCCACTCCGAGTTGACCTCCGCGTCATCCCAGGCCAGCCGGCGCAGCACGGTCGAACGGCGCGTGTCGGTGCGCAGGGCACAGCCGCTGGCGCAGTGCTCGCACACCGTGGGGGTGGAGACGAGGTCGAACGGGCGGGCGCGGAACCGGTAGGCGGCGCTGGTCAGGGCACCCACCGGACAGATCTGCACGGTGTTGCCCGAGAAGTAGGAGTTGAAGGGGGTGTCGGCCGCGATGCCCACGATCTGCTTGCCGCCGCGCTGCTGCAGGGTGATGAACGGGTCACCGGCCACCTGGTCGGCGAACCGGGTGCAGCGCGCACAGGACACGCAGCGCTCTCGGTCGAGCAGGATCTGGGAGGACAGCGCCACCGGCTTGGGGAACGTCCGCTTGGGCAGGGTGAACCGGGACTGCCCGTGCCCGTGGCTCATGGCCTGGTTCTGCAGCGGGCACTCACCGCCCTTGTCGCAGACCGGGCAGTCCAGCGGGTGGTTGATCAGCAGGAACTCCAGCACGCCGCGCTGGGCGGTGGCGGCCATGTCCGAGGTGCCTGCCGTGCGGACCTTCATGCCCTCGGAGACCGGGATCGCGCACGCAGGCTGCGGCTTGGGCTGGCCCTCGATCTCGACCAGGCAGGCTCGGCACGCCGCGACCGGCTCGAGCAGCGGATGGTCGCAGAACCGCGGGATCTCCACGCCGACCTGCTCGGCAGCGCGGATGATCAAGGTGCCCTTGGGCACGAGTACGTCGATGCCGTCGATGGCGACGGTCACCTGGTCCGACGGTGCCGGGGTGGCCGGGGTGGCGGGAACACCGGGCACCGGGGTACCGGGGGCCGGCGGAGGCGTGGTCACGGTCATCGGGTGGCTCCCGCAGCGAAGGCGGTGGCGGCGACGGGGTCGAAGGCCACGTGGGCCGCCGTGTGGGTCCCGGCGAGGAACTCCTCGGGGAAGTGCTTGAGCGCGGCCGGGAACGGGGTGGCAGCCGCGTCGCCCAGGGCGCAGAACGAACGGCCGAGGATCTGGCCGCACACCTCCCCGAGCATCGCGAGGTCGGGCTCACTGCCGTGGCCGGCCTCGAACTGCTCGAGCGTCCCGGCGATCCAGCCGGTGCCCTCCCGGCAGGGGGTGCACTTGCCGCACGACTCGTGGGCGTAGAACTCCAGCCAGCGGGTGACAGCCCGGACCACCGAGACGGTGTCGTCGAACAGCATGGGGGTGGCGGTGCCGAGCATGGTGCCGGCCGCGGCCATGTCCTCGTAGGTCAGGGGCAGGTCCAGGTGCTCGGCGGTCAGCATCGGCACGCTCGAACCCCCGGGCAGCCAGAACTTCGGCTCCCCGCCGTTGCGCATGCCGCCGGCGTACTCGAGCAGCTGGCGCATCGTGGTGCCCAGTGCGACCTCGTAGATGCCGGGATTGCGAACATGGCCCGAGACGGCCATCAGCTTGAAGCCCGGGGACTTCTCGGTGCCCCACTGGGTCAGCCACTGCGCGCCGTTGCGCACGATGTACGGCACGTTGGCGATCGTCTCGACGTTGTTGACGACCGTGGGTGAGGCGTACAGGCCTGCCACAGCCGGGAACGGCGGCTTGAGGCGCGGCTGCCCGCGGCGGCCCTCCAACGAGTCGAGCAGGGCGGTCTCCTCACCGCAGATGTAGGCCCCGGCCCCACTGTGCACGATCAGGTCCAGGTCGAAGCCGGATCCCTGGATGTTCGTGCCGAGGAACCCGGCGGCGTAGGCCTCGCGGACTGCGGCCCGCAGCCTGCGCTGCACGTGCGGGACCTCGCCGCGGATGTAGATGAACGCGTGGTTGGCCCGGATCGCGTACGAGGTCAGGATGCAGCCCTCGACCAGCGCGTGCGGGTTGGCCAGCATGAGCGGGATGTCCTTGCAGGCCCCCGGCTCAGACTCGTCGGCGTTGACCACCAGGTAGTGCGGCTTTCCGTCGCCCTGCGGCACGAAGCCCCACTTCATGCCGGTCGGGAAGCCAGCGCCGCCGCGCCCACGCAGGCCGGATTCCTTGACCAACGCGATCAGGGCGTCGGGGCCCAGCTCGAAGCCCTGGGCGACCTGCTCGTAGCCGCCGTGCCGCTGGTACCCGGCGATCGTGTACGAGTCGGCCTCGTCCCAGTGGGCGGTGAGGACCGGGGTGAGCGTCATGGTCAGCGTCCCCCGTCTGCCGGGCCGACGCCGCGCTCGGCGGCGGCGCGGAGGTTGGCCAGCATGAGCTCGTCGGCGGCGGCACCGTCGCCGGTCAGTCCGTCATCGTCGATGCCCGAGATGGTCCGCGACGCCGCGCGGAACCCGCGCACGACCGGGCCACGGGTGCTCACGACCTCCTCGCCGGCCTCCAGCCGGTCGAGCACGGCGATCGCCTCGTCGGGGGTCATCCGGTCGAAGAACTCCCAGTCCACGGTCATGACCGGCGCATGCGTGCAGGCGGCCTGGCACTCGATCCGCTCGAGGTCGAACGTGCCGCTGGCGCTGACCTCGTCGTGGCCGACGCCCGCGTGCTCGCTGACTGCGTCCCACAGGACGTCGCCGCCCAGGATCGCGCACATCGTATTGGTGCAGACCCCGATGTGGTGCTTGCCTGCCGGGCGACGCTTGTACATCGTGTAGAACGTCGAGACGCCCGCCACCTCGGCGGTGCTCAGGCCCAGGGTCGCCGCACAGGCCGCGATGCCCTCCGGGCTGACGTAGCCCTCCTCGGACTGCACCAGGTGCAGCATCGGCAGCAGCGCCGAGCGCGCCTGCGGGTAGCGCCCGGCGAGCTCGGCGAGCTCTGCGCGGGTGGTCTCGGAGATGGACATCAGCGGTCCACGCCTCCCATCACGGGGTCGATGCTGGCCACGGCGGCGACGACGTCGGCGACCTGGCCGCCCTCACACATCGCGGCCACGGACTGCAGGTTGTTGAAGCTGGGCTCACGGAAGTGCACGCGGTAGGGCCGGGTGCCGCCGTGGGAGACCACGTGGACGCCGAGCTCACCGCGGGGCGCCTCGATGACCTGGTAGGCCTGGCCGACCGGCACGGAGAACCCCTCGGTGACCAGCTTGAAGTGGTGGATCAGGGCCTCCATGGAGGTGCCCATGATCTGGCGGATGTGGTCCAGGGAGTTGCCCATGCCGTCGGTGCCGATCGCCAGCTGCGCGGGCCAGGCGATCTTCGGGTCATCGACCATGACCGGGCCGGGCTGGAGCAGGTCCAGGGCCTGCTCCACGATGTTCAGGCTCTGCTGCATCTCGGCCAGGCGGATCAGGAAGCGGCCGTAGGCATCCGCGCTGGTCTGCGTGGGCACCTCGAACTCGTAGCGCTCGTAGCCGCAGTAGGGCATCTCCTTGCGCAGGTCCCACGGGTAGCCGGTGGCGCGCAGGATCGGGCCGGTGATGCCCAGGGCCATGCAGCCGGTGAGGTCGAGGTAGCCGATCCCCGAGGTGCGGCCCATCCAGATCGAGTTGTCGACCAGCAGGTTCGCGGTGTCCTTGAACCGGTGGCGCAGCAGGTCGATCGTCTGCTGGATGCGGACCTTCATGTCCTGGCCCTTGTCATCGGTGGCCGGCATGTCCTGGGCCAGGCCCCCGGGCCGGATGAACGCGTGGTTCATCCGCAGACCGCTGATCAGTTCGAAGATGTCGAGCACGAGCTCACGCTCGCGGAAGCCGAAGGTCATGGCGGTCAGGGCGCCGAGCTCCATGCCGCCGGTGGCCAGGCAGACCAGGTGCGAGCCGACCCGGTTGAGCTCCATGAGGATCACGCGGATCACGGTGGCCCGGTCCGGGATGTCGTCGGTGATGCCGAGCAGCTTCTCCACCGCCAGGCAGTAGCCGGTCTCGTTGAAGAAGCTGGACAGGTAGTCCATGCGGGTCACGAACGTGGTGCCCTGGGTCCAGTTGCGGTACTCGAGGTTCTTCTCGATGCCCGTGTGCAGGTAGCCGATGCCGCAGCGGGCCTCCTCGACGTTCTCGCCGTCGAGCTCGAGGATCAGGCGCAGCACGCCGTGCGTGGACGGGTGCTGGGGGCCCATGTTGACCACGATGCGCTCGTTGGCGACCTCGGGGTCGACGGTGATCGTGTCCCAGTCCCCGCCGGTGACGGTGAACACCCGGCCCTCGGTGGTGTCGTAGCCGGGCGCCGCGTCCGGGGTGCCGGGGTCGGCGTCGGTGGCTGCGTCGGCCGTCGCGTCGAAGTCCTCGCCGGACTCGTAGGTGGTGCTCATCAGTTGTACGACCTCCGCTGGTCGGGCGGTGGCGTCGTGGCGCCCTTGTACTCCACAGGGATGCCGCCGAGTGGGTAGTCCTTGCGCTGCGGGTGGCCCGGCCAGTCGTCGGGCATCAGGATCCGGGTCAGCGCGGGGTGGCCATCGAAGACGATGCCGAACATGTCCCAGGTCTCGCGCTCGTGCCAGTCCGCCGAGGGCCAGACGGAGGTGACCGAGGGGACGTGCGGGTCGCCGTCGGGGCAGGTGACCTCCAGGCGCAGCCGGCGCCTGTGGGTCAAGGACATCAGGTGCAGCACGGCGTGCAGCTCGCGGCCGGTGTCGGCGGGGTAGTGCACGCCCGAGACGGAGTGGCACATCTCGTAGCGCAGGCCCGGCTCGTCACGCAGCTCGCTGGCCGCGGCCAGCAGGTGCTCCCGGGCGATGTAGAGCGTGAGCTCGCCGCGGTCGACGACGACCTTCTCGATGACCGACTCAGCGGGCAGCCCCGCGTCGACGAGGGCCAGTTCGAGCTCGTCGGCGACAGCGTCGAAGTCCCCGCCGTAGGGCCGCGGGGTGGCCCCGGGCATCTCGATCGGGCGGACCAGGCCGCCGAAGCCGCTGGTGTCCCCGGAGCCCGACGCGCCGAAGGCGCCCTCCCGGACTCCGACGGTGTCGACCACGGCGTCGTCGACGGGGCTCAGGCCCAGGTCCACAGCACCCAGGGGGACGACCGATCCCTGCTCGCTCATCGAAGCAGACCCTTCATCTCGATGGTCGGTGCGGCGGTCAGCGCCTGGGCCTCCAACGCCTCGATCTCCGCGGCGCGATGCGCCCCGAGCTTGGTGTTCATCACCTGGTCGTGCAGCTTGAGGATCGCGTCCTGGAGCATCTCCGGGCGCGGCGGGCAGCCGGGCAGGTAGATGTCCACGGGCACGATGTGGTCCACGCCCTGCACGATCGCGTAGTTGTTGAACATGCCGCCGCTGGAGGCGCAGACGCCCATCGCGATGACCCACTTGGGCTCGGGCATCTGGTCATAGACCTGGCGCAGGACGGGGGCCATCTTCTGGCTGACCCGGCCGGCGACGATCATGACGTCGGCCTGGCGCGGCGAGGCCCGGAAGACCTCCATGCCGAAGCGGGCGAGGTCGTAGCGCGGGGCGCCCGAGGCCATCATCTCGATGGCGCAGCAGGCCAGGCCGAAGGTCGCCGGCCACATCGAACTCTTGCGTGAGTAGCCGGCCAGCTTCTCGACGCTGGTCAGCAGGATGCCGGCCGGAAGTTGTTCCTCGAGTCCCATGTCAGTCCCATTCCAGTCCGTCGCGCCGCCATACGTACAGGTAGGCCACGAGCAGGGTTGCGATGAACAGCAGCATCTCCACCAGGCCGAAGATGCCCAGCGCGTCGAAGGTCACGGCCCACGGGTAGAGGAACACGATCTCGATGTCGAAGATGATGAACATCATGGCGGTCAGGTAGTACTTGACCGGGAACTTGCCCCCGCCGATCGGCTGTGGGGTCGGCTGGATGCCGCACTCGTAGGCGTCCAGGCGGGCGCGGTTGTAGCGCTTGGGACCGGTGATGCCGGCGACGGTGACCGAGAAGATGGCGAAGGCGAAGGCAAGCAGCCCAAGGATCAGGATCGGGGTGTAGACATTCACGGCGCGATCACCGGACCTCCCATCACGGCACCCGGGTCGCCATGGCCCGAGCGGTCACATCCTAGGCACCCCGGGAGGCCTTCCCACCCGCGTGGTCGCCTCATGCCGCCGGGGCGATCCGCGACAGGGTGTTGATCAGGCGGTCCATCGGGTCCGGATCTGAGGTGTCGGTGAGGTTGGCCATCAGCTTCAGGGCCAGCTGGCGCAGGACCGGCACGGGCATCCCGTAGCTGGTTGCGATCTTCATCACACTGGGGTTTCCGATCGCCTTCACGAACCAGCGACCCAGCGTGTAGTAGCCGCCGTAGTGGGCCTTGAGATCCTGCGCGTAGCCGTGCAACTGCGCCTCGCGGCCCTCGACCCGGGGCTCGGCCAGGGCGGCGTCGATGCGCGCACCCGCCAGCGACCCGGCCTCCAACGCGTAGTCGATGCCCTCGCCGTTGAACGGGTTGACCATGCCGCCGGAGTCGCCGACCAGCAGCATCCCCTTGGCATAGTGCGGCTGGCGGTTGAAGCCCATCGGCAGTGCCATCCCGCCGATCTTCACGGTGTCGGCGTAGTCGCGCAGCGCCCAGTGCTCCGGGGTCTCGCGCATCCAGCGCCGCAGGTGGTCGCGGTAGTCCACGTTCTGGAACGCCTCGGAGGTGTTCAGGATCCCCAGGCCGATGTTGATCGTGCCGTCGGCCAGGCCGAACACCCAGCCGTAGCCGGGCAGCAGTGCCCCGTCGGAGCGCAGCTCGAGGTGGGACTCCATCCATGGCTCGGCCGCACGCGGGCTCGGCGCGTAGGCGCGCACCGCGACGCCCATCGGTCGGTCGTCGCGGCGATCCACGCCCATTGACACGCTCATCCGGGAACTCACGCCGTCGGCGGCGACCACCACGGGGGCGGTGCAGGTCACCTTGGGGCCGGACGCGCGGCCACGATCGTCGACGGGTTGGGCGAGGACCCCGGTCACCCGACCGGTCCGCTCGTCTCGGGTGGGTGCCAGGACCTTGGTCCGCTCGACCAGCCGGGCACCGGCCGCGGCGGCGTGCCGGGCCAGGATCTCGTCGAGCTCCATCCGGGAGCGGACCAGCCCGTAGTTCGGGAAGCGATCGAGCTCGGGCCAGGGCAGCTCGTAGGTGCGCCCGTTGGCCACGATGCGCAGTCCGTTGTTGCGCGCCCAGCCGTTCTCCGGGGAGATGTCCACGCCCATGTCGATCAGCGAGCGCACGGCGCGCGGGGTCAGGCCGTCACCGCAGACCTTGTCCCGAGGGAAGGCAGCCTTCTCCAGCAGCAGGACGTCGCGCCCGGCGCTCGCGAGCCGGTGCGCAGTGGCCGATCCCGCAGGCCCAGCACCGACGACGATGACATCGGCATCCTGCACATGGTCGGACATGGGCGTACCTCGGGGGACGTGGGGGAATTGCCCCGATCGTATCCCCGCGGCCGCGAGCCCGCCGCCCGCTCCTGGCCGGCAGTTCCTCCACTCCAGCTTCTCAGCATGATCGCCAGGGTGGAGAAACCGCCCGGACTGTGGCGCTGGTGTGGAGCAACGCCCAGCCACTGGCGGGGATCGGGGGCATCATGGGGCACCTGCTGATGCCGACCCGAGGAGACCCATCCCATGAGCGACAGCGACCTGCGCCTTCGGGTGGCCGCGTACCGCGAGGCCACCGACCGGTTCCTGGCCACCGCCCGGGCCGTGGCCGAGTCCGACCTGGACCGGACCCCGCCCGACCCCGAGGGGTGGACCGCGCGCATGGTGATCCATCACATGGCCGACTCGGAGACCAACTCCCACGTGCGGCTGCGCCGCCTGCTGGCCGAGCCACCCGGCAGCGCGATCCAGGGCTATGACGAGGCCCAATGGGCACGGGTGCTGCACTACGACCGGCCAGTGCAGGGATCGCTGGCGGTCATCGAGGCGGTTCGGGTGTCCAGCGCGGAGCTGCTCGACCGGATCGGGCTAGTTGACCTGGCTCGTTCCGGGGTGCACACGGACTCCGGCCCGTACACGTTGGCCGACTGGCTGGACACGTACATAGCGCACGCCCGCGATCACGCCGAGCAGATCAGCGCGGCCCTCGACCGGGCCCGCTGATTCGAATCAGGGACCAAGGTCCCGGGTGGTCGGGTCCGTCCTCGGGAAGGACAACGGTGCAGATCGCGGGAGAATGGACCTCCGCGCACACCCACGCACGCACCAGCACGGACCACGAGTCCTGCGCACCGACCTTGGGAGCCACATGACCATCGCACCAGAACTACCGACAACCAGCGCCGATCCGTGGGCCGGCTTCGATGAGGGTGCTTGGCGCCAGGGTGTTGATGTCGCGGGGTTCATCCGGGGCAACTACACCCCCTATGTGGGGGATGCGTCGTTCCTGGCGGGTCCGACCGAGCGCACTGAGTCGTTGTGGCGGTTCGTCGCGGATCTGATGATCGTCGAGCGTGAGCGCGGGATCCTGGATGTGGACCCACACACTCCGAGCTCGATCACTTCGCATGCGCCGGGCCGGATCACGCCGGACATCCCTGAGTTGATCGTGGGCCTGCAGACCGAGGCCCCGCTCAAGCGGGCGATCATGCCCAACGGTGGCTACCGGATGGTCGAGACGGGGCTGAAGGCCTACGGCTATGAGCCCGACCCGAGGGTCGGTGAGATCTTCACCAAGTACCGCAAGACCCACAACGAGGGTGTGTTCGACGCCTACACCCCCGCGATCCGGGCGGCTCGCTCCAGCCATATCGTCACCGGGCTTCCCGATGCCTACGGCCGGGGCCGGATCATCGGTGACTACCGCCGGGTGGCGCTGTACGGCATCGACCGGTTGATCACGGCGAAGAAGGCCGAGCTGGCCACGCTGGATGACCGGCTGAGCACCGCCGAGGTGATCCGCGATCGGGAGGAGCTCCACGAGCAGATCCGGGCCCTGGGCGAGTTGGCCGAGCTCGGTGAGATGCACGGACTGGACCTGCGCCGCCCGGCGGTCACCGCCCAGGAAGCGATCCAGTGGCTCTACATGGGTTACCTGGGTGCGATCAAGGAGCAGAACGGTGCGGCGATGAGCCTGGGCCGGGTCTCGACGTTCCTCGACGTCTACCTGCAGCGCGACCTCGACGCCGGCACACTGACCGAGCAGTCCGCCCAGGAACTGGTCGACGACTTCGTGATCAAGCTGCGGATGGTGCGGTTCCTGCGCACCCCGGCCTACGACGCCCTGTTCTCCGGGGACCCCACCTGGGTCACCGAGTCGATCGGTGGCATGGGCTACGACGGGCGCCCCCTGGTCACCCGTTCCTCGTTCCGGTTCCTGCAGACCCTGTACAACCTGGGGCCGGCGCCCGAGCCGAACCTGACCGTGCTCTGGTCGCCGAACCTGCCCACCGGGTTCAAGGAGTTCTGCGCCCAGGTCTCGATCGACACCTCGGCCATCCAGTACGAGTCCGACGAACTGCTGCGCGAGTTCAACACCGGCGGCGACGACTGCGCGATCGCGTGCTGCGTGTCGAGCATGCCGGTCGGCAAGCGGATGCAGTTCTTCGGAGCCCGGGTGAACCTGGCCAAGACCCTGCTGTACGCGATCAACGGTGGGCGTGACGAGGTCAGCGGCGAGCAGATCGTGGACCTCGGTGCGCCGGTCACAGCCGACACCCTGGACTTCGACGACGTCTGGACCCGCCTGGACAACGCGATGACCTGGCTGGCCGACGTCTACGTCAACGCACTGAACGTCATCCACTACATGCACGACAAGTACGCCTACGAGCGCCTCGAGATGGCCCTGCACGACTACAACCCGGAACGCACACTGGCCTGCGGCATCGCCGGGCTGTCGATCGTGGCCGACTCCCTGTCGGCGATCAAGTACGCCGGGGTCCACCCAGTCCGCGACGAGACCGGGCTGATCACCGACTTCATCCTCGACGGTGAGTACCCGGCGTTCGGCAACAACGACCCCCGCGTCGATGCCATCGCCGCGCAGATCGTCACCGTGTTCATGGACAAGGTCCGGGCCTTCCCGGCCTACCGCGACGCCACACACACCCAGTCGGTGCTCACGATCACCTCGAACGTCGTCTACGGCGCCGCCACCGGATCCACCCCCGACGGGCGCAAGCACGGCGAACCGTTCGCCCCCGGCGCCAACCCCATGCACGGCCGCGACCACAAGGGCCTGATCCCCGCCTCACTGTCCGTGGCGCACCTGCCCTACGCCGACGCCCAGGACGGCATCTCAATGACCGCCTCGGTAATCCCCTCAGGCCTGGGCAAGACCACCCAGGAACGCGTCGACAACCTGATCGGCGTCCTCGACGGCTACGTCGACAGCCGCGGCTTCCACATGAACATCAACGTCCTCAACCGCGACATGCTCCTCGACGCCATGGAACACCCCGAGAACTACCCACAACTGACCATCCGCGTCTCGGGCTACGCAGTGAACTTCGTCCGACTGACCCGCGAACAGCAACAGGACGTCATCGACCGCACATTCCACATGAGCGTGTAGGCAGGCTCTGGCTGCCCCGCCCGGACGCCCCGGGAACGATCAGGAAGGGCGAACGTGACACAGGACGATGCCGCGCTGGCCGCCGACCTGCATGACGGGTCCCGGATCGGGTTCGTGCACTCGGCTGAAACCACCTCTGGGGTGAACGGACCCGGCCTGCGCTACACAGTGTTCCTGTCCGGCTGCCCGCTGCGCTGCCTGTACTGCCACAACCCCGACACGCAGACCATGCGCCTGGGCGAGCGGACCACCGCACGTCAGGTGATCTCCGAAGCGGGCCGGTACCGGGCGTTCATCTCCCGGGGCGGTGGGCTGACGGTGACCGGCGGCGAGCCGCTGCTCCAGCCGAAGTTCGTCGAGGACCTGTTCGTCGGGGTCAAGGATGCCTACGGGCTGCACACCACGCTGGACACGTCGGCCAACGGTGGGCATCGAGCCAGCGACGAGCTGCTGGCGAACACCGACCTCGTGCTCCTGGACATCAAGGCCGGCACGCCCGAGCTCTACGAGAAGGTCAGCGGCGGCGGATCGTTGGCCGACGTGGTGGCGTTCGGTGCGCGCCTGGTCGAGCATCGGGTCGCGGTCTGGATCCGGTTCGTGCTCGTACCCGGCCTGACCGACGCACCCGAGGCCATCGCCGCCGTGGCCGACCTGACCGCGGAGCTGGGCCCGATCGTCGAGCGGGTCGAGGTGCTGCCCTACCACCGCCTCGGCGTCGACAAGTACGTCGCGCTGGGGCGTGCGTACCCCCTGCTGGGCACTGAACCCCCGACCCGCGAGTCCGTCACGCGAGCCGTGGACGTCTTCACCGCCCGAGGCCTCTACGCCCTGGCCTGACCCCAGCGGGCCCTGACCTGAGCGCGCCCGGGTTTCAGTCGGTGCGGACCTCCTCCACCGCAGCGTCATCACCGCGACGCCTATGAGGAGGAACCTCCGGATCGGCGGCGCCCACGTGGAGGGACTGCGACTCTGCCAGTCCCGCGAGGATGCTCTCGGTGGTCAGCGGGCCGGCCTCGGCCGGTCCGGCTCGGTGCGCGGCGAGGGTCGCGCAGCTGATCTCCCCGCGCAGGCGGACCACGAGGGCGACCGCCAGCAGCGCGATCCCGATCGCACCCAGGTAGGGCTGGATCGGTGCGTAGATGTTCAGGGCTCCAGTGGTGCCGAGCAGGAGCAGGGCGAGCTTGTTGCAGACCGGGCAGCCGATCGCCAGGTACGCCAGCAGCGAGCCGACCGCACCCGCCCGAGCGGTCCGGGTGCCGGGCGCGGGGTCGATCCCGTCGGTCGCGGCCAGGCGCAGCGGGGCCGGACCCGCGTTGCGCACGTAGGTGGCGCTGAGCAGTCCCGAGAGGATTGAGGTGACGATCAGCACGTTGGGCGACCACGCGGTGGGCTCGATCGAGCGGCCGAACACCGGATTGGCCAGCACGGCCGTCGACAGCCCGAAGAAGAGGTACGTGGCTGCGGCCACCGCGGCCGCGACGACCCAGCGACGGACCGACCAGGTCAGGAAGGCGGCCATGAAGCAGTTGTTCACCAGAACAGGATACCCCACGGGGTATCACATCGCTCTGCGCGCAGGCCAGGCGGACGCCGAGGGCAGGGACGGCCGGCCCACGCCCGCGCCTGCGCGCCTGCCCACGGGCTCGCCAGTGCCGTGGTAGACCATCGTCACGTCCACGAGGAGGTTGCCATGTCCGCGTCCAACCCGTTCGATCCAGCGAGCGCCATCTCGGTCGGCCCGCAGGAGCGCGCAGCCGTCGCCAGTGCCGCCAAGTGGTGGTGGCTGTTGCTCCTATCCGCAGCCCTCTGGGTGGTCATCGGGATCAGCCTGCTGCAGATGAACACCAGCTCGCTTGCCACCGTGGGCTACCTGGTTGGCTTCATGCTGATCTTCACGGGCATCGAGCAGTTCTTCGTCGCCGGTGCGGTCGAGGGCTGGAAGTGGGTCTGGGTCGTGTTCGGGGTGTTCTTCCTGGTCGGCGGCGTGTGGGCGGTGTTCAACCCGATCGGCACCTCGGCGGCGCTGGCCTCCTCGTTGGGCCTGCTGTTCGTGCTGATCGCGATCTTCTGGTTCGTCGAGGCGATCAGCACGCGGGCGAACAACCCGTTCTGGCTGTTGACGCTGATCTCCGCGCTGGTCATGCTCGGCATGGGCATCTGGGTCGGCAGCCAGGGCCTGCTCGCCCGGGCCATCACGTTGCTGGTGTTCGCCGGCATCTGGGCGATCATGCACGGCGTCGGCGACGCGATCCGGGCGTTCCAGCTGCGCCGGCTCGGCCGGCTGGTCGCCTGACCACTGCAGCCCACCTGGCCGTGCGGGATCCCGCTGCACGGGGTGCCACGCTCGGGGCGGTTTGGGCGCCGGCGCCCCGGGCGGCGATGATGTGCCCGTGACGCGTGCCAGCCTGGACAAGGCGCCCAAGGACGTGCAGTCGATGTTCGACGACGTCGCAGCCAAGTACGACCGGACCAACGACGTGCTGTCCCTGGGACAGGACCGGTACTGGCGGCGCGAGGTCGTGCGCGCGGTTGCCGCCCGGACCGGCCAGCGCGTGCTCGACCTCGCCGCGGGCACGGGGACCAGTTCCCTGCCGTTCGCCTCCGGGGGCGCGGACGTCGTCTCCAGCGACTTCTCGCTGGGCATGCTCGCCGAAGGGCGCCGGCGCTATCCGCAGCTGCCGTTCGTGGCCGGGGACGCGACCACCCTGCCGTTCGCAGACCGCTCGTTCGACGCGGTCACGATCTCGTTCGGCCTGCGCAACGTCGTGGATGTCGATGCCGCCCTGGCCGAGATGCACCGGGTGACCAAGCCCGGCGGTCGGTTGGTGGTCTGCGAGTTCAGCCACCCGACGTGGGCCCCGTTCCGGACCGTGTATGTCGAGTACCTGATGCGGGCGCTGCCCCCAGTGGCCCGCAAGATCTCCAGCGCGCCGGATGCCTACGTCTACCTCGCCGAGTCCATCCGGGCGTGGCCGACCCAGCCCGAACTCGCGGCGCGGATCTCGGGCACTGGCTGGAAGCGCCCTGCCTGGCGCAACCTGTCCGGCGGGATCGTCGCACTGCACCGGGCCACGGCGTAGCCCTCCCCGGCCGGGGCGCGGGAGCCGCCGGGGGCCCCGGTCGACTCCGCTCCGAGCGGGCGCCGGCGTCGGGCGGCGGGGGCGGCCAACCTCGGTAGAATTCGCACGTGACCGACCTGCGGACGACCCACGGAGCTGTGGTGCGCACCGTGACGCTCGACGGGATCGACTCCGACCTGCTCTCGCTGCTGCCCACTGCGGGTGGGTTCGCCTGGGTGCGCAACGACGCCGGATTTGTCGGCTGGGGTGAGGCGGCCCGCTTCGAGATCGCCGGACCCGAGCGGTTCAGCCGAGCGCAGCGCTGGTGGAGCGCCTGGTGCGAGGCGGCCCACGTCGAGGACCAGGTGGGCGTGCGTGGCACCGGCCCGGTGGCGTTCGCCTCGTTCACCTTCGATGCGGGCCCGCAGGAATCGGTGGTGATCGTCCCGTCGGTCGTGGTGGGGCACCGGGCCGGGCGCACCTGGCTGACGACCGTGGAGACCCCGGGGCAGCCGAGCGACCTGGTCTCGGGGGCTGACACCCCTGCTGGGCGACCGACCGTCTCCGGAGCGCCGGTGACCTGGACGCCGGGCACCCGACCCGTGGAGCACTGGGCACGGGCGGTGGCAGAGGCGATCGGGCGGATCAGCGCAGGTGAGCTGGACAAGGTCGTGCTCGCCCGCGATGTCGTGGCCACGCTGGCCGGACCCCTGGACAGCGCCGCACTGCTCGGCCGGCTGGCCGGGGCCTACCCCGAGTGCTGGACGTTCCAGGTCGACGGCCTGCTCGGCGCCACCCCCGAGCTGCTCGTGCGCCGGGACGGCGACCGGGTCACCTCCCGGGTGCTGGCCGGCACCGTGCGCTCCCGTGGTGAGGAGTCACTGGACGCCGCGCATGCCGCTGCGCTGCTGGACTCCGACAAGGACCTCGAGGAGCACGAGTACGCAGTGCACTCGGTGGCCGAGGCACTGGCTGCGCATTGCACCGACCTCGACGTGCCGCGCGCGCCGCACGTCCTCTCGCTGGCCAACGTCCAGCACCTGGCCACCGACGTGACCGGCATGCTCGCCGACGGCGCCTCAGCCCTGGCCCTGGCCGCGTCGCTGCACCCGACCGCGGCCGTCTGCGGGACGCCGACCGAACGGGCCGCCAGCCTGATCCGCGAGCTCGAGGCGATGGACCGGGGGCGCTACGCCGGGCCGGTGGGCTGGATCGACGCCCGCGGGGACGGCGAGTTCGGGATCGCGCTGCGCTGCGCGGCGGTGGAGGACTCCGACCGCGGCCCCGCCACCCAGCTGCGCCTGTACGCAGGCTGCGGCATCGTGGCGGGATCGACTGCGGAGGCCGAGATCGCGGAGTCCGAGGCGAAGCTCGATGCGGTCCGCAGGGCGCTCGGCTCGGACTGATCCATATACCCCATAGGGTATGCTGGAGGACGTTCCGTGCGACCGCCAGGCGCACCACCACCACGATCGGAGACGCCATGGGATTCTTCGCGACCATGTTCGGCAAGGGCGAGAAGGTCGACACCAGTGCCGCCACCCTCAAGCCGCAGGGCGTGCGCCTGCTCGACGTGCGCTCCCGTGGCGAGTTCCAGGGCGGGCACATCTCCGGGGCCAAGAACATGGATGTCAGCGGTGCCGACTTCGCCCAGGCGGTCAAGCGGCTCAACGTCAAGCACACCTACCTCGTCTACTGCCAGAGCGGCAGTCGCTCCTCCCGGGCTGCTGGGGCGATGCGGGCTGCCGGCCTGACCGTCCTCGACGGGGGCGGGATGAGCAAGATGCAGTCCAACGGCTGGAAGGTCGGACCCTGACCTGCCGCTGAGTTCGTCCTGCGAGCCAGCTGCGCATGGGCCGAGCACGATGTGGGAGGGCGAGTCCCCGGCCCTCGCCCTCCACCGTGTACATGGGCCCACGGGGGCGAGCGCTGCAGTGACTTACGTCACATCCCTGCGATTCGTGCGTGCAGATCCCTGCTGATCGCAGCGATCAGGTCGTTCTCCGCGACTCGATCGGGGGTGTGGGCCACCACGACCTGGATGCCGCCAGTGGCCATTGCGGCGGCGAGCGCCCGGTCCAGGCCCGCAAGATCGGTCACCCGCACGGCCGGGGCTCCCGCCGCCTGGGCCACTGCGACCAGATCCCGGTGCAGGGCAGTGCCGAAGACCCGCTCGAACGAGTTGGCGTACTCCGGGCGGCCCTGCTCGAGCTGGTGGAAGATCCCGCCACCGTCGTTGTCCAGGACCACGAGGACCAGGTCCGGGGTGGGCTCCTGCGCACCGACCAGCAGGCCGTTGTGGTCGTGCAGGAACGCCAGGTCGCCGAGCAGCGCGACTCCCGGTCCGCCGCCGGCCTCCTGGTGGGCCAGCGCTGCGCCCCATGCCGTGGAGACCAGTCCGTCAATGCCGTTGGCACCCCTGTTGCCGATCACCCGCAGGCCCCGGCGCGCCGCACCGAACGCCTCGACCTGACGGACCGGCCAGGATGCCGCGACCAGCAGCAGGGCGTCCTCGGGCAGTGCCGACCACACCCGAGCGGCCGCTGACGACCCCCGCAGGGAGGCAGCGCGTATCCCTGATTGCGGGGCACCCGGGTCGGCCAGCCTGGCCGTCACCACCTCGGCTGCGAACGCGTCAGCGGCCCGCCAGCGCGCCCACCAGGCTGGGTCGGGGTGTGCCTGCGCAGGCGGCAACGGGATCCCGGGCAGCACCTGCTGCGCGGTCCGCAGCGGATCGCAGACCTCGCGACCCGAGGTGGGCAACTCGATCGCGACATGTCGAGCGGCGCTGCGCACCAACTGCATGGTGGACCGGGACAGGCCCCACTGGCCCACGCTGACCACCAGGTCCGGTGGGTGTGCAGCGACGAACTCGGGGCTGCCCAGGATCAGGGCCCCGTGCGCGAGCGCCGTCGGCGCGGCGTGCATGTTGGCCGACGGCTCGGACACGATCGGCCAACCGCAGGCGGTGGCCAGCTCGGTGAGCCACTGGTGATGGCCCCGCAGTGACGTGCACGGCAGGTCGCCCACGAGCAGGATCCCGCGCGCCGGCAGGTCGCCGAGCACCTCACGGGCGTCGCGGTGGTCACAGCCGGCCAGGGGTGGCAGCCGGGGGCGCGGCGGGGAGGGCGGCCGGGGGGCCAGCGCCTCGGTCCGGTCCGCGGCGGTCTGGTCGGCCGCGGGAAGGTCGGGGACCAGCGGCAGCCGGAAGCCCACATTGAGGTGCACCGGGCCGGCGTGCGCCACGGCGCCACCCGGTGGGGAGGTGAACGCGGCCGAGCGGGCCGGCGCACCGAGAGCAGCGCCGATCGCCATGCCCGCTGACGCCCGGGCGGCCCGATCGGCCGCGGTGAGCTCCTCGGCCTGCGACCGCCGCGCCTGGGCAAGGTCGACGGAGAACCGGACCAGTCCGCCGAAGAAGCCCACCTGGTCGATGGTCTGCGGTGCCCCGACCCCCCGCGCCTCAGCCGGACGATCAGCGGTGAGCACCACCAACGGCACGGCACTGTAGGAGGCCTCCACGACCGCGGGCGTGAGGTTGGCCACCGCGGTGCCCGACGTGCAGGCGACGGCCACCGGGCGTCCGGACACCTTGGCCAGGCCGAGGGCCAGGAAACCAGCGCTGCGCTCGTCGACGCGCACGTGCAGCTGGATCCGACCGAGGTCGGCCAGGCGCAGCGCCTCGAAGGCCAGCGGCGCCGAGCGCGATCCGGGCGAGAGCACGAGCTCGCGCACGCCCTGGTGCACGAGCTCGTCGAGCAGTGCGCGGGCCAGCGCGGTGGCCGGGTTCATGGTCAGCGGGCCACGGCTCAGATCACGGCCAGCAGCCGCGCGCACCGCGCCAGCCGCTCGCGCCACCACATCGCACCCTCGGCGCCCAGCGCACCCGCCGCACGGCCCAGGGCCTGCTCGTCGGGCAGCCGTCGGGTCACGGCCATCTCCCCGTCACGGGGGATCAGCGTCCCGGCGCTCACGTCGTCGGCCAGCAGCAGGCCCGTGCCCAGGCCAGCAGCACCAGCGAGGTCGGGTACCGCGGCGGCCAGTGCCAGCCCTGCGCAGAGCCCCACGGACGTGTTCATCTCCCCGGAGACGACCACGGGCAGTCCGATCTCCTCGATGAGCGCCAGTGCGCGGGCGACTCCACCCACCGGGGCCACCTTGACGATCAGTACGTCACCGGCAGAGCGCAGGGAGGCCGCCAGGTCATCGGCGTACAGGTCGCGGGCCCGGCGCAGTCCCTCGTCGACGGCGATGCGCACATGCACGTCGTCGTCCACGAGCCGGTAGCGCAGCTCGGCGAGCTCGGTGGTGGTCCGGCACGGCTGCTCGAAGTAGTCCAGGACGGAGCCGAACTCCGCGGCGAACATCCGCGCTGCGCGGCGCGCCTGGGCCACGGTCCAGGCGCCGTTGGCGTCCAGGCGGATCAGCGGGTCGCGCACGCCGGCCTCGGACAGTGCCGCGCGCACGGTGGCCACCCGGGACAGGTCATCGGCCAGGGCCGCACCCGCCTCGCCGACCTTCACCTTGAACGTCGTGGCCCCGGTCCGGGCCACCGAGTTGGTGACGAAACCCGCGATGTCCTCGTGGGCCAGTGCGGGCACGATGACGTTCACCGGCACGCTCGCGCGCACCGGCTCGGGCCAGTTGCCCCACGCCGCCTCGACCGCTGCGGCCAGCCAGCGGGCCGCCTCCCAGTCGTCGTACTCCGGGAACGGGGCCCACTCAGACCAGCCCGAAGGTCCGCAGAACAGCAGGCCCTCGCGGTGCTCCACGCCCCGGAAGCGCCGGTTCAGCGGCACCCGGAACGGCACGGCGACCGCGCCCAGCTGCGCCGGGGTGAGCTCGGGCACAGCACCGGTGGCCGCGCGTGCCCGGACCGGACCCGGCCCGGGCGGTACCGCTGCGGGCGGGACGGTCGTCGTGGGATCCCCGGCCATCACGTCAGGGCCGCTTCGGGAACCTGGCGAAGTCCGGAGTGCGCTTGCCGGTGTAGGCGTCGCGGCCCTCTTGGGCCTCCTCGGTCATGTAGAACAGCAGGGTGGCGTCGCCGGCCAGCTGCTGGATGCCGGCCAGGCCGTCGTCGGCGGCATTCAGGGAGGCCTTGAGCATCCGCAGCGCCAGGGGCGACATCGTGAGCATCTCGCGCGCCCACTGCATCGTCTCCTCCTCGAGGTCGGCCAGGGGGACCACCTGGTTGACCAGGCCCCACTCGTAGGCCTGCTCGGCCCCGTACTGCCGGCACAGGAACCACACCTCGCGGGCACGCTTCTGGCCGATCTGGCGGGCCAGCAGACCCGAGCCGTAGCCGCCGTCGAACGAGCCGACCTTCGGACCGGTCTGGCCGTAGCGGGCGTTGTCCGCCGAGATCGTCAGGTCGCAGCAGATGTGCAGCACGTGCCCGCCGCCCATCGCGTAGCCGGCCACCATCGCGACCACCGGCTTGGGCAGCCGACGGATCTGGACCTGCAGGTCGAGCACGTTCAGGCGCCCGATCCCCTTGCTTGCGACCTCGTCGTCGCCGATGTAGCCGTCGTTGCCGCGGATGCGCTGGTCGCCGCCCGAGCAGAACGCCCAGTCGCCCTGGCCGGTGAGGATGATGACCCCCACCCGGTCGTCGTCGCGGGCGAGGTTGAAGGCCTCCTGCAGCTCGAACAGGGTCTGCGGGCGGAACGCGTTGCGCACCTCGGGACGGTTGATCGTGATCTTGGCCACGCCGTCGCCGGAGAGCTCGTAGCGGATGTCGCTCCAGTCACCCATGGGCTGCCAGTCCGCGCCGGGACGGACGGTGGAGACGGCCGGGTCGGCGTATGCCGGGCTGTCCGCGGTGACGACGGGGATCGAGGCGTAGCGGTCACGGGTGTCCACGATGCACAGGGTAGGGCACGCTCCAGCGCCCGGCTGGGAACCGCCGCACGCCGCCCGCCCGCGGGACACCGATCAGGGCGTCGGGCCCTCGAGCCGGGCCTGCATCCGGTGCACGGAGGCTCCCTCCAGCAGCCGAGCCGGCTTCGAGGTCGAAACCACCTCGAGACCGACCCGACGGTAGAGGTCGGCCGCCCTGGTGTTCGAGACATCCACGTCGAGGGCCAGTTCCGAGGACCCCGAGCCTCGCGCCCGATCGAAGGCGTCGGCCAGCAGGCGGCGACCCACCCCCGTGCCACGACCCTCGGGTCGCACGGCGATGGCCTGCAGGTACCACTGCCCAGGTTCGTGGTGGTCCAGGGCAGCCAGCAGGCGGCGACCTGCCAGCGCCACCGCACCGAGCCGCAGCGCCCGCACCCCCGCAGCCCGCACCAGCTCGGCGGTCCCGTCGGGGGTCCCGTAGCCGAAGCCTTGGCAGAGCCCGATCGCGGAACCGTCGGACTCGGCGATGACCACGTGGGCGAACGAGAAGGCGTGCCTCGGCTGGGCGGCGACCCTGGTGAGGACCTCGTGGGCGGGCCGTCCCAGCATCGTGGTGAAGAAGCCCCCGGAGGCCTCGTCCAGGCCCCACGCGATGAAGGGCGCGTCCGCCGGGGTGGCCGCGCGGAGAACAGGCTCGACCGACATGCGGGCAGGCTAGCAACTCGGCTCCGGCAGGGACCCCGGCGGATTCCCTGCCGGGGCACCAGGCGGGACAATGACCCCATGAGCGACACCCCGGCAACGCCCAGCCGTCGGCGGGGCCCACGCTCGGACGGTTCGGACACCCGGGCCGAGATCCTCGCCGCAGCCCGCGAGGAGTTCGCGGAACGGGGCTACGCCAGCGCGACCGTGCGGTCCATCGGGGCTCGGGTCGGGGTCGATGCGGCCATGATCAACCACTACTTCGGTGGCAAGGCCGGGCTCTTCCAGGAGGTCATCGAGATCCCGTTCGACCCAGGTGTCGGACTCGGGGAGGTGCTCGCCGGTTCCCGCGAGCTCCTGGGCCGGCGTCTGGCGGTCTATGTGCTCGGCGTGTGGGAGCAGCCGGGCTTCCGCGAGCCGGTCCTGGCGATCCTGCGCTCGGCCGGCGAGGAGCCGACCGGTGGACGGCTGTTGCGCGAGTTCGCGTTCGCCCGGCTCGTCCCGCAGGTCCGGGCGGTCACCCGGGGCCCGGACCCGACACGACAGGTGGCGCTGGCCATGACCCACCTGTTCGGGGTCGTCCTGGGCCGCCACGCCCTGCTGCTCCCGCCGTTGACGGACCCGAGTCTCGATGAGCTGGCTGACGACGTGGGCCCCACCATCCAGCGCTACCTCGACGGGACATACCGGCAGTGAGACGGCCGGCGGCGGCCCCGAATCGGGCAGCCGTCTGCCCGCGGATCAGGAGGCCGCCGAGTCCGACCTCGCGGCCAGGACCGTCATCCGCTCCTCGATGGTGGCGGGGACCGCGTGGACCTGCCCGGCAATGCCCGCGGCGGCCAGGGCGCGCTCGACGTCGGCGGCCCCGACGTCGGCCACCCGCACGTCCGTGCCGGACAGCGTCACCGGCAGGCCGGCCCGGGACAGTGCGTCGAAGGTCAGCGCCCACTGCTCGGTGACCACGACCACGGCGGTGGTGTCGCCCACGATCTGAGCCTCGCTGCCCTGGGCGACGAGCTTCCCGCCGGCCATCAGCAGGAGCCGGTCACACTGCTGGGCCTCCTGCATGTAGTGCGTGGTGACCAGGACGCCGAGGCCGGCCTCGGCACGCTCATGGATCGTGTCCCACAGTGCGTGGGCGGTCAGCGCGCCCACTCCTGACGTGGGCTCGTCGAGGACCACCAGCTCGGGGCTGTGCAGCAGGGCGCACTCGAACGCGAGCTCACGCTGGCTGCCCAGCGAGAGGGCGCCCACCAGCTCGTCGGCGACCTCAGCCAAGGACTCGGGAGCCTTGGGGCGGGGGTGGCCGTAGACCGAGGCGACGAACTCCAGGTTCTCCTGGACGCTCATGTCGGCATACAACCCCAGGCCCTGGGGCACGTAGCCGATCCGTCGGCGGACCGCGCGATCGGGATAGCTGCCCAGCAGCCGGACGTCGCCCCCGGTGGCCGCGACCAGCCCGAGGGCGATCCGGATGACGGTCGTCTTGCCCGCGCCGTTGGCACCGAGCAGCCCGACGACCTCGCCGGGAGCCACGGAGAACGACACGTCGTCCACGGCGACGAACGACCCGAACTCCTTGGTCACGCGCTGGACCTGGAGCAGGGCGGTGTCCCCTGATCCGGCGGCGCTCATGGGGTGCCTCCCTGCGCGTTGGCCACGCCCAGTGCTCGGGAGATCACGACGTCCTCGAGCTCGGGCGCGACCACGGTGAGGCCCTCGGGGACCTCGCCGGGCAGACCCTCGGGCCAGACCTCGCGGAACACCCGTCCCCGGCGCCACGCCCACTCGCGGCGATGCGGTCTGGCCGCCTCGGTGAGGACCCCCTGCATCCCGGCAACGACCTCAGCCGGCGTGCCGGCGACCAGCACGCGCCCCTGGTCGAGGACCAGGACCTGCCCGGCGCGCTGCGCCTCGTCCAGGTAGGTCGTGCTCATCACGACCGACGTGCCCCTGGCCGCAGCCTGGGCAGCCAGTCGCCACAGCTCGACCCGGCTGACGGGATCCACGCCGGTGGTCGGCTCATCGAGGACCAGCACGGCTGGTTCGTGGAGCAGGGCCAGGACCACGCCCAACTTGCGGCGCATGCCACCGGACAGTTGGCTCGCCGGCCTGTCGCGGAACGCCTCCAGGCCCGCCGCGCGGAGCAGTTCCTGACCCCGGTCGGCAAGGGTCTGCGTGGGCACGCCGTAGGTGCCCCCGACGAACTCGACGTTCTGCTGGACGGTCAGGCCAGCCCAGCTGCCCAGGGTGGCGGGCAGGTAGCCGATCTGGGGAAGCTCGGGGACCCGCACGGTCCCCGCCGACAGCGGCGCCCGGCCGACCAGCAGCCGCAGGAGCGTGGTCTTGCCCGCGCCGTCGCCTCCGATGACCGCGGTGACCGCTCCCGCGGCCGCGTCGAGGTCGACGCCGTCCAGCGCCCGCTTGGTCGCGTACTCCACGACGGCACCGCGCACTGCCACGGGCGCGTGCTCGGCTGGTGCGGTGCTCACGGCCGCGCATCCTGGCCATCCGCAGCGGCCGGCGCGCCACCGCCCTGATCCACCGCCGGCCCGGCTCCGTGACCCGGGTGGCCCGGGGCGAGGTCGCGGCGGAACCTCAGCACGGCTCCGGAGAAGACGACGATCGCCATCACGGTGAGCGCGGCGAAGGGCAGCAGCAGCGAGTCCAGCCCCGCACCGCGGATCATCACCCCCTGGCTGATCATCGTGAAGTAGGTCAGCGGCAGCAGGTAGGAGATCCAGCGAACCCCCCACGGGATCGCCACCAGCGGGAAGATCATCCCGGAAAGCAGGATCTGGGGGAGCAGGAAGAAGAAGGCGGTCTGGATGGCCTGGCCGGCATTCTGCGAGATCGTGGAGATGAAGATCCCCAGACCCAGGACCACGAACAGGAACAGCGCCGCGCCGAGGGCGAACACCGCCGGGCTGCCGTTGAACGGCACGTCGAACAGCAGGATCCCGAGGATCGTCACGACCAGCATGTCGATCGAGGCGAGCACGAAATAGGGCGTGATCTTGCCCAGGATCACGGCACTGGGCCGGATGGGCATGACGGCCAGCTGCTCGAGGGTGCCCGTCTCGCGCTCGCGGACCATGCCGATGCTGGTGACGATCGTGCCGATGAACGTCAGGATCAGCCCGATGATCGCTGGGATCATCACCCACGACGTCTTGAGCTCGGGGTTGAACATGATCTCGGTGGTGATCGCGTCGCCGGACTTGTTGAGCACCGACACCGCCGCCTGTGCCCCGAACAGGTTGGAGCCGTCGACCAGGGCGGTCGGGGGCACGGCGCCGGTCACGATCGCGACATCCACCTCGTTGTCGACGATGAGCGTCTCGGTCTGCGCGCGGTCGGCGCTGGGTTCGATCACCGTGACGTCGAAGAACTCGGGGAGCGTGGCTGCCACCTGCTCGGCCTGTGGCCCCACCACGGCTGTCTCGACGCTGGACACGTTGAAGTTGGCCGCGTAGCCGAAGACGATCAGCAGCATCAGCGGCATCCCGATCAACAACCCCACCGTGCGGTGGTCACGACGCAGTTCGCGGAACTCCTTGAGGATCATGGCGCGCATGCCCGCGAGACTACGCCGACCGAACTTCGTTATCAACGCCTGTTGAAATGTGTGCGGGTCGCTCCCCCGCGCCCCGCGGGTCCATCGCATGAGCCTGCGCGCACGCTGAGCGAGTGGGAGGAACCGCCCGCTGCCACCTACCCTGTGATCGCCATGGACGCCGACGGCCCCGACCCCGCTGCGAGGGCTGCGGTGCGCCCGTGCCGGGGCCTGGAGATCCCGGCGGGGCCCGCGGGGCTGGACGTGCTCATGCCGGCGCTGGCGAGCGCGATGCGGGGCCACGGTCCGGCCCTCGCCCTGCTCCCGGGAAGCGGGTCACCGGGGTACCGCGCGATGATCCGGGCCGCTGTCGCACCCGAGCGGCCCGTCGCCGGGGACATCGCCCTCGTGGCCGCCACCTCCGGCTCCACCGGCAACCCGGCCGGGGTCCTGCTGCCACGATCTGCCCTGCGGGCCGCGGCCGCGAGCATGCGCCAGTGGGCCGGCCAGCCCGCGGGCCACCGCTGGGTCGCCGCCCTGCCCCTGCACCACGCGGGCGGGCTCATGGTGGCGGTGCGCTCGATCGAGGCAGGGACCTCGCCGGTCGCGATGGCGAGCCTGGGCGGGGCGCAGCCCTTCACGGTGCAGGAATTCGCGTCCGCCACGGCCCGCGCCCTCGACGCGGCTGGCGAGCAACGCCCGCTGGCCGTGTCGCTGGTCCCCGCGATGCTGGCACTGCTCGATGCGGCGGGGCGGCCGGGCTGGGCACCGTTGGCGCAGTACTCGGTCGTCCTGGTGGGCGGGGCGGCCACCCCGGCGTCCCTGGTCGACCGGCTGCGCTCGGCCGGGGTGAATGTCGTGCGTTCCTACGGGATGACCGAGACCTGTGGGGGTGCGGTCCTCGACGGACGGCCGCTGCCCGGGACCACCATACGGACCGACCCCACGGGCCACCTCACGATCTGCGGCGCCCAGGTGGCGACCGGCTACCGCGACGGGCGGGACGCCGGGCGCTGGCAGACCGGCGCCAGCGGGGGACGCTGCTTCCAGACCGCGGACCTGGGTCAGGTCGATCCCGACGGACTGGTCACCGTGACCGGTCGGGTCGACGACGTCGTCCAGGTGGGCGGTGCATCGGTGTCACTGGCCGCGGTGCGTGCGGTGCTGCTCGCCGATGCCCGACTGGCGGACGCCGAGGTGGTGGCGCTCGCCGACGAGCGGTTCGGGGTCACGGTGGCGGCCCTCGTGGTCGCCGCTGCGGGCCAGGGCGGGGACCTGCCCCTCGTCGAGCTGGCGGATGCCGTAGCAGCCCGGCTGGGCAGTGCTGCCCGACCCCGGCTGGTCCGTCGGATCGAGGCGGTGCCGATGCTGGCGGCAGGCAAGCCGGATCGTCGAGCGCTGGCCGAGCTGGCCGCGCTGGCCGCGCTGGCCGAGGGCCGCCTCGCCGCCGTCAGCCCTCCCGAGGACCGTGACAGGATCGCGCCATGACCAGCGCCCGGCAGTGGATCGACGGTGCCCGCCCGCGCACGCTGCCCGCGGCCTTCGCCCCCGTGCTGGTCGGCACCGCGGTGGCCGCCTGGGAGGCGACCCCGGTCGTGGACGGGCGCTGCTGGCCCTGGTCGTGGCCCTGGCCCTGCAGGTCGGGGTCAACTACGCCAACGACTACAGCGACGGGTCCGGGGGACCGACCATGCCCGGGTCGGTCCGGTCCGACTCGTCGGGCAGGGGCTGGCCGAGCCCGGGGCCGTCAAGCGTGCCGCGTTGCCTCCTTCGCGGTGGCCGCGGCGGCCGGGCTCGCGCTGGTCCTGCTCAGCGGCCTGTGGTGGCTGCTCGTGGTCGGCGCGGCTGGCGATCGTGGCCGCCTGGACCTACACCGGCGGGCAGCGGCCCTACGGGTACGCGGGGCTCGGCGAGGTGTTCGTCTTCGTGTTCTTCGGCCTGGTGGCCGTGGGCGGGACTGCGGCCGTCAGGTCGGCTCGGCAGCGCGCTGGCGTGGTTGTGCGGCGTGGGCGTCGGCGCGCTGTCCTGCGCGATCCTCGTGGTCAACAACCTGCGCGACATCCCGGCGGACACCGTGGCCGGCAAGCGCACGTTGGCCGTCCGGCTGGGCGATGCCCGTACCCGCGGGCTCTACGAAGCCCTGATCTGGGCCGCTCTGCTGGTTCCGGCGCTGATCGGCCTGGTCGGCCTGACCGGCCTGCTGGACTGGCCCGTGGCCGCGTTGGCGGGCCTCGGCGCCCTCGCCCTGGCCCTCGTCCCGCTGCGGGATGTCCGGGCCGGCGCCCTCGGAGCGGCGCTCGTCCCCGTACTCGGTGCGACCGGTCGGTTGCTGCTCGGCTACGGAGTGCTGCTCGCGGCGGGGATCGGGTTGGGAGCCGTGCTCGCCGGCTGAGTGCTTGTGGGACCGCCGCCCGCGCAGACGACCTGGGCAGCCCGTTCGCCGAGTTCTGGTCGATAGGGCCCGGTCGCCGGTCGGCTGCGGCGCGAAACGCCGAGTTCTGGTGGAACCTGCCGTCGGGGCCAAGGTCCTTTCGACCAGAACTCGGCGTTCGGCCGGGTCAGCTGCTCGCGGAACCCGCCTATCGACCAGAACCCGGCGTTTCGGTTTCAGGACCCGCGGGGGCGGGTCCGGCTACTGGCAAGTAACCTCAAAGCCAGTCCACTCCCCCGGTGCGCCAGGAGGCCTCGCGATGCTGCTGTTCAACCCCGCCGGCTACAAGCCCCACTTCCTCGACGACGCGAGCAGCGCCGCGATGACCGACCTGGTGGGCTTCTTCGAGGCCAAGGGCCTGGCCGAGATGAAGGCCGAGTACCACGCCGGCACCTGGTACTCCGACTTCCTGGAGTTCAACCGCGACAAGGGCCTGTTCGCCGGCGTGGCCACGCCCGCCAACGTCGGCGCCCTGCTCGACGGCGCCCCCAAGACCCACTGGGACACCGCGCGCATCAACGAGCTCAACGAGATCCTGGGCTTCTACTCCCTGGACCACTGGTACGCCTGGCAGGTCAGCGTGCTGGGCCTCGGACCGGTGTGGCTCAGCGCCAACGAGGGCGCCCGCAGGCTGGTCGGCGAACTGCTGCGCGACGGGGGGATCTTCGGGTTCGGCCTCTCCGAGCGCACCCACGGCGCCGACATCTACTCCACCGACATGATCCTGACCCGCTCGGGTGAGGGCTGGGTGGCCAACGGGAGCAAGTACTACATCGGCAACGGCAACGAGGCCGCGCGCCTGAGCGTCTTCGGCAAGTTCGCCGACGACGACCCCGAGCACCCCGGCGAGTACGTGTTCTTCCTGGCCGACACCCAGCACCCCCGCTACGCCCTGGTCAAGAACACCGTGGCTGCCCAGATGTACGTCTCGGAGTTCGCCCTCGAGGACTACCCGGTGACCGCGGCGGACCTGCTCCACGTCGGTCGGCCCGCCTGGGACGCCGCGCTGGCCACGGTCAACGTGGGCAAGGTCAACCTGGGCTGGGCCTCGATCGGTATCGCCGAGCACTCGTTCTACGAGGCGGTCGCCCACGCCAACAACCGCGTTCTCTACGGCCGGCGCGTCACGACGTTCCCGCACGTGCGTCGCATGCTGGCCGACGCCTACGCCCGGCTGCTGGCGATGAAGTCCTACGCCGCGCGCTCTGCGGACTACCTGCGCGCGGCGTCAGCCGAGGACCGCCGGTTCCTGCTCTACAACCCGATCATGAAGATGAAGGTCACCTCCGAGGGCGAGCGCGTGATCAACCTGCTCTGGGAGGTCATCGCCGCCCGTGGCTTCGAGAAGGACACCTACTTCGAGTCCGCGGTGCGCGACATTCGGGCGCTGCCCAAGCTCGAAGGCACCGTGCACGTCAACCTCGCCCTTGTGCTGAAGTTCCTGCCCAAGTACATGATGGCCGCCGCCGGCGGGGCCGGTGAGTACGCACCTGTCGGCGTGCGCCGCGAGGCTGCCGACGACGCGTACCTGTTCGCCCAGGGCCCTGCCTCGGGCCTGGGGAAGATCGAGTTCCACGACCCGCGCCCGGCGTTCGCCCGGTTCGCACACCTGCCCAACGTCGCGACGTTCACCGAGCAGATCACCTCGCTCGGGGCGCTGCTGATGACGGCGCCGCCGTCGGCCGAGCAGTCTGAGGACCTCGACTTCCTGCTGACCCTGGGACAGCTCTTCACCCAGGTGGTGTACGCCCAGCTGGTCGCCGAGGCGGCCGACCTTGCCCTGTCCGAGGACCCCGAGGGATCCCGGCCCGGGTCGGTCTCGGACCTGAGCGACCTGACCGAGGCCCACGTCGACCGGATGTTCGCGGTGTTCGTGCAGGACGTGTCGGAGTTCGCGGTGGCGCTGCACGGCCAGCCAGCGGCGACCGCGGCCCAGCAGCAGGGTGCCCTGGCGCTGATCAAGCGCCCGGCACTGCCTGCCGAGGCCGAAGCGACCTTCGTCGCCGAGGTGCTGTCCTACGACGGTGCCTGGACGATGACCCCCTGACCTCAGCGGCCCTGGGCTGCCTCGAGGCGGTTGACCAGGGCCGTGAGGGAGGCCTTGGCCTGCTCGTAGCCGGTGGCGTCGTCGGCGAGCTGGGCAGCCAGGGAACCGGGCACGTCGGCCGCGCGCAGCTCCAAGTCCCGACCGTCAGCCGTCAGGTGCACCGTGACCCGCCGTTCATCGTCCTCGGCGCGCTCGCGGCGCACCAGCCCGGCCGACTCCAGGCGACGGATCAGCGGTGAGAGCGTGCCGGAGTCGAGGTCCAGGCGTCGCCCGATCTCCCCGACGCCCTGGCCGTCGTCCTCCCAGAGCACGAGCATGACCAGGTACTGCGGATAGGTCAGTCCCAGGTCAGCCAGCAACGGCCGGTACGCGGCGGTCAACTCCCGGCTGATCCGGTGGAACAGGAAGCAGAGCTGGTTCTCCAGGCGCAGCTGGGGCAGGGTCATGGCAGCGCCCTCGAGGTCGGACCCCTTCGGGCGATCCGGGGGGCTATGGCGCTCACGCCGCGCGGTCGGCCACGAGCTTGCGGATGTCCTCGGCGAGCGCGGCCGGCTCGGTCTTCGGTGAGTAGCGCGTGACCGTCTGCCCGTCGCCGGCGACCAGGAACTTCGTGAAGTTCCACTTGATGGCCGAGCCGAGCAGGCCCCCGGTGCGCTCCTTGAGGAACGCGAACACCGGGTCGGTGCCCTTGCCGTTGACGTCCACCTTGCTCATGAGCCCGAAGGTCACGCCGAAGTTGACCTTGCAGAACTCCTCGATGGCCGCGTCATCGCCGGGCTCCTGATGGGCGAACTGGTCACACGGGAAGCCCAGCACGACCAGGCCCTGCGGGCCGAACTCCTCGTGCAGCGCCTGCAGTCCGTCGTACTGGGGCGTGAAGCCGCACTTGCTGGCGGTGTTGACGATGAGCAGCGGGCGGCCCCGGAACTGGTCGAGGTCGAGCTCCTCGCCGCGGTTGGAGGTGGCGGACAGGTCGAAGATGGTGGAAGTCATGACTACATTGTGCACAACTTAGTTGTGCACTGCAAATGCACTGGACGACTACGCGCCCGAGTGGTCGGACTCGTCGTTGCTCGGCGCGGAGCCGGGTCCTGGCTCGGTGCCATCGCCGGACGGGGCCGCACCGCCACCGCCCTCCCGCTCTCGGCGCAGCCGCTCCATCCGGCTGGCCCAGGACTGCTCGTCGATGCGCTTGAGGAACTCCGGGTCATCGTCAGGGGCGACCGGCCCACGGGGTCCGGGCCGTCGGCCTGCGGATCCGCCACCCCCACCGTCACCGCCGGCAGGGGGGTAGGCCGCCTTCGGGCGTCCCAGCACCAACCAGAGCACGGGGCCGAGGATGACCACCAGCACGACGACGGCCGCCCACAGCCACTTGGGCAGGATGCGCACCTCGCCCGAGGGCGCGCGGGCCAGGTCGATCAGCACGTAGATGTACAGGGTGAGCACGGCAAGGACGAGGACGAACCTACCCATGAGCCACCCCTCTCCAGCGCGGGCTCAAGGCTAACCCGCGCGGATGCTTCCGGCCACCAGACGACTTGACTCACGAAAGATGATCGCGAACTGGAGCGCTTGCCTCAGATGTCTGTGATCGCGAAACGTGTGTGCGTGTCGCGGTGGGCAGGTAGGGGTGGGTCTGGTGGTTCGCTCTCGGGTCGTGAGGGAGCTGTCGATGGCCACCAGACGGGAACTGACCAAGGCGTACGCACGTGAGTACCAGCGGGCGAGCAAGAAGGCCAAGGGGGTGATTCTCGCTACGAGTTGTGCGCAGCGACGGGCTGGTCACGGGTGAACGCCCGCCGCGCGATCCGCCAAGCACTGGTCCGCAAGGGGCGAGCCGGCCAGCCACGCAAGCCGCGCCCGCGGAAGTACTCCTATGACGCGTTGAAGGTCCTGGAACAGGTGTGGACCCTCAGCGGTGAGCCGTGCGGCAAGTACTTCTCGGCCCCGGTCATGGAAGACACCCTGGAACGCCTGCTCCGATTCCATGAGTTGGGCAAGGTCGCGCACCGGATCAACGACAAGGTCCTGGCCGAGGTGCAGGCAATGTCACCGGCCACGATCGATCGATACCTGGCCCCGATCAAGGCCGCCCGCTACCCGGCGGCGAAGTCCACGACCCGCCCAGGGCTGATCCTGCGCGCCTCGATCCCGCTGCGGACCGCGATGGACGGATTCCCCGCCACACCGGGCTATCTGGAGATCGACACCGTCGCGCACTGCGGGCACCGCAACGAGGGCGACTACCTGGTCACCATCAACGCGACAGACCCCCACCTCGGCTGGGGCGTGACCCGGACCGTGCGCAACAAGGCATTCGTGCACATGAAAACCGGCATGGACCACATCCTGGCCACCTACCCGATCCCCCTCGCGGGAGTCGATTTCGACAACGGCAGCGAGTTCCTGAACTGGGGCATGCTCGCCTGGTGCGATGACCACGACATCCCCACGATCACCCGATCCAGACCCTACGAACACAACGACAACGCCCACGTCGAGCAACGAAACGGCGACTGGGTACGCAGACACGCCTTCCGATACCGCTACGAGACCCCCGCCGAACTCGAGGACCTGAACCTGCTCTGGACCCAGGTCATGGCCCGCAAGAACCACCTGCTGCCCTGCGTCAAGGCCATCGGCTGGACCGAAACCAGCACCGGGCGCAAGAAGCGGATCTACGACCAACCAGCCACCCCCTACGCCCGACTCCTAGCCAGCGGCACGCTCACAGGCCCGAAGGCCCAACAACTCGCCGCCGCCCACCACGACCTGAACCCCGCCGCCATCACCCGCAAGATCAACACCATCCAGAACCGGCTGCTGGACTCCGCACGCGACCGAACCACCACCCGAGCCCAAGCCTGACGCCCCCAGTTCGCGATCAAAACACGTGAGGCACGCGCTCACCCTTCGCGATCAACTTGACATGAGGCAAGACGCCAGAGCGGGCCGGTAGGCGCAGCAGACCCTCGCGGGCCCGAGCCGTGTGGCGGGCGTAGGCTCGTTGCCCATGAGCGACCCCGACATCTCGGGCGGCCCGGCCGAGGGCGCCGGCCAGTCCCAGTCCCAGTCCCAGTCCCAGTCCGCACCTGAGTCCCCAAGTCCTGCCCTGCCTGACTCGGCCCCGGTGGGCACCAGCCACGGTCACGACAGGCACCCGATGCCCGCTCCGGTACCCCACGCCGGCGGCCGGTACGCCCTGCTGCGCCTGCTCACGCTCGTCGTGGTCGGCGGCCTGCTGTACCTGATCGGGATGCGCGGTTGGCTGCTGGCGTTCGCCGCAGTCGTGATCTCCGGGATCGTGAGCCTGTTCCTGCTCGCGAAGCAGCGCAATGACGCCGCGGCGAATCTCGAGCGCAACATCGAGCAGCGCAAGCACCGTCACGAGCACGAGGACATCGACGAGGACGCTGAGGCCACCGAGGCCTCCTGACCGAGGCCCGTCGCGCGCCCCGCAGCCTGCCGCGCTCAGACGCCGGCGTAGGAGTGCAGGCCGCTGGCGAACAGGTTGACGCCGAAGAAGTTGATCAGGAAGCAGGCGAAGCCGACCAGCGCGATCACCGCGGCCTTGCGGCCCTTCCACCCGGCTGTGGCCCGGGCGTGCAGGTACGCGGCATAGACCAGCCAGGTGATGAAGGCCCAGGTCTCCTTGGGGTCCCAGCCCCAGTACCGGCCCCAGGCGTCCTCGGCCCAGATCGCCCCAGCGATCACCGCGAAGGTCCACAGCGGGAACACGAACGCATTGACCTTGTAGGCCAGCGTGTCCAGCGTGCGCGAGTCAGGCACCCGGGCTGCGATCGCGCCGGCGACGCGCGCGTCAGGGTTGCGCTCGGCCCGGTCGGCGACCAGGTAGAGCACGGTGGCCGCGGCACCCACCGTGAATGCGCCGCCGGAGATGATCGCCGCGGACACGTGGATGACCAGCCAGTAGGACTTGAGAGCCGGCACCAGCTGCGGGCTGTCGTTGTAGAGCAGCAGGACGGCCACGCCGAGGGTGATCAGGCTGGCCATCGTCACCAGCAGGCCCAGCCAGCGCACGTCGCGCCGAACGGAGACTGCCAGGAAGACGCCGGTCATCGCGGCGGCGGAGGCCAGCGAGTACTCGTACATGTTGCCCCACGGCGCCCGGCCGGCCCACAACCCGCGGGCGATGAGCCCGGCGACCAGCAGGCCGAACGCCAACCAGGTCAGCGACATCGCGATGTTGCCCGCACGCCGGCCCGGGGGCAGTGCGTCGAGGTCCCGCTGATCCGGGCCCTGACCAGCCGCACGCTCACCCCGGCGTCCCCGCCGCCGGGCTTGCGCAGCCATCTGCGCCTCGATCTGCTCGGAGTTCGCCCGCGCGGCTGCCCGCGCCTGGGCGGCAGCGTCCGCGGGTACGTGGGGCACGGTGGAACTGGCCGCGCCGCCCCCGACCGAGGCCAACTCGTCGTTGACCGGGGCCGACTCCTGCCCGGCTACGGGGGCTGCATCGGAGTCGGACCCATCATCCGGGCTGCGCGTGGCCGCGAACGACACCGCGAACGAGATGAAGGCCAGCGCGTAGATGCCCATCGAGGCGTAGACGAGCAGGTTGCTCCACTGGGCCATCGTCATGTCGCGTCCTCCTGGTCGGTGGGCCCGCCGAGCGCGGCGACCAACTCAGCCACCTCGTCGGTCACGTCCGCGGAATCCGAGCGAGACAGGCCAGCGACCTGCACCCGGAACATGGCGCCAAGGGTATCCGTCCCGGGTGCTGGCGCACCGTCGGGACCAGCGGCCCCCGGCCCGTCGGCGCCCCTCGGATCGGCCCGCACCCAGATCCGCCGGCGCTTGACGAACAGGCTGAGCATCACGCCCACGATCGCGGCGATCGCGGCAGCCAGGGCCAGGCCCTTGCCCGGGTCGTGCGAGATCGTGAAGGACGCCCAGCGGTCGTACCCGACGAGCTCCAGGCTGCCCTGGCCGTCCGGGAACGTCCAGGTCTGGCCCGGCCGAAGTCCCTGCAGGCCGATCTGGGTCATCTGCTCGGTGTCGAGGGTGAACACGTTGCGTGGGGCCCCGGAGTCCAGGCCCAGGTCCCCGGACCACGCGGACGCGAACAGGGCGGGGTCATCGGGAGCGGGGAACGTGGAGTGCGGCCCGCGCACGTCGTCGACCGCTGCGGTCGGCAGGAACAGGCCCTGCACCCCGAGCTGAGGGGTGCCATCGGGAGCCTTGATCACCCCGGTGGAGGTGAAGCTGCCGTCCTGGGGCAGGAACACCACGGTGTCGTCGAACACGACCGCACCGGTCGAGTCGGTCATGCGCAGGTGCGGTGCATAGCCGTGACCGACCAGGAACACCTTCGCCCCATCGAGGGTGAGTGGGGCGTTCACCGAGACGACCTTCTCGGCCACCGGCTCGCCGGGGGCCGGCGAGTACTGCAGCGTCGCGCCGAACGAGCGGGGCGCGCCGCGCTGGGACCCCTCGCGCTCGAAGGACGCGGTGAAGTCACTCATCGTGAACGAGAACGGGGGCAGGTTCTCCGAGCCGGCCAGCCGGCCGGGGTTGAATGAGTCGTACTGCGTCAGCGTGTTCGAGAACCCGCTGCCCTCGCGGACGATCACCGTGCCCTTCCAACCGAACAGCGCGCCCAGCGCGACACCGATCAGGACCAGGACGAGCGCGATGTGGAACAGCAGGTTCCCCGTCTCGCGCGCGAAGCCCTTCTCGGCGGCCAGGGAGCCCACATGCGCCCCCCGCCCCGGGGTCACCCGCCAGCGCTGGGCGCGCAGCACCTCGGCGGCCCGCGCCAGCACGTCGGGATCGTCGGTGGTCCAGGTCCGCGCGCCGGCCATGCGGTCCATGCGCCGGGGCGCAGGTGGGGTGGGCGCCCGCATCGAGCGCCAGTGCGCGCCGATCCGCGGCAGCACGCAGCCGATCAGCGACACGAACAGCAGCAGGTAGATCGCTGAGAACCACGGCGAGCTGAACACCTCGAACAGCCCGAGTCGCTCCAGCACGGGCGCGGCACCCGGGTTCGCCTCGATCCAGCTGTTGACGTCGAGGTCGCTGGTGCCGCGCTGGGGCAGGATGCTGCCCGGGATGGCGGCCAGCGCGAGCAGGAACAGCAGCACCAGTGCGGTGCGCATGCTGGTCAGCTGCCGCCAGGCCCACCGCAGCCAGCCGACCGGACCCAGCCGGGGACCGGCCGGTGTGGCGCGCACCCGACGGGCCCCGCCCCAGTCCGCGGTCAGCGCCACCTGCTCCTCGGTCAGCGCCACGCCGGCATCCGGGAGTCCGGCGCCCGGGTCGCTGGACTCCCGGTCGGTCGTCGATCCGGCGCTCACAGCACCACCTCGAACCCGCTGATCCAGCCGCGCAGCCAGATCGTGGCCTCACCCCACAGGCCCGTGACCATGAGCACCCCCAGCACGACCAGGCTCGCACCGCCCACCACCTGGATCGCCCGGGTGTGCCGCCGGGCCCAGGCCAGCGCGGTCAGGCCACGCTCCATGGCCAGTCCGACGACCAGGAACGGCAGGCCCAGGCCGATGCAGTAGGCCACCGACAGCAGCGCGCCGCGCACTGCCGAGCCCTCCGTGAACGCCAGGCTCTGCACCGCGGCCAGGGTGGGGCCGATGCACGGGGTCCAGCCCAGGCCGAACAGGGCGCCGAGCAGGGGCGCGCCCCAGATGCCGCGGGCGGGTCGATGGTGCAGGCGGGCCTCGCGCTGCAGCGCCGGGATCACGCCCAGGAAGCCCATGCCGAGCACGATGACGACCACGCCCAGTACGCGGGTGATGGTGTCCTGATGGGTGAGCAGGGTCGCGCCCAGGCCGCCGAACAGGGCGCCGTAGGAGACGAACACGGCGCTGAAGCCCAGGATGAAGCCCACCGTGCCCAGCCAGACGCGGTGCCGCGGGTGCAACCCGGTCGACGCGGGGATCGCAGCCTGGATCGGGTCGCCCAGGGTGGCGGTGCCCCCCGCGGTCGAGGGGCTGGCGACCCGGTCCCGGGTTGCGCTGCGGGCCTCGGTGGCCTGGGCCAGTTCAGTCCCCGTGAGACCCGTGACGTAGGACAGGTAGGCCGGGACCAGGGGCAGCACGCACGGGCTGGCGAAGCTGACCAATCCGGCCAGCACCGCCAACGGGATCGCGAGCAGCAGGGATCCGGACGTGACCACCTCGCCGACGCCGGTCGGCGCCACTGCCAGCGCCCCGGCAGCCAGCACGACGCTGGGCATCAGGACTCCTCAGCCAGGATTGGCTCGATCATGCCCAGCAGCCGGGAGCGGTCCACCTCTCCGATCGCCCGGCCGGCGACCCGACCCTGCTGATCGACGATCAGCGTCGAGGGGATGGCCTGCGGTGGAAGGGTCTCGTGGAACTGCAGCTGCAGGGACCCATCGGTGTCCACGACGTTCGGATAGGTGATCTCGAACCTGTCCACGAACGCCTGCGCGGCCGCTTCGGAGTCGCGGGTGTTCAGCCCGACGAACTGCACGCCCTGGTCCTCGGACTGCGCCCACACGGCCTGCAGGTCGGCCGCCTCCGCCCGGCACGGGGCGCACCAGGAGGCCCAGACGTTGAGCACGACGACCTCCCCGAGGTGGTCGGCCAGCGCGAACGGCTCCCCATCCAGGGTCGTGCCGGTCAGCGCCGGTGCTGGCACGCGGTCGGCCTCGGCGACGATGGTGGTGGTGCCGTCCCCGGACACGTAGCCCTGCTCGGCGACGTTGCCCACCGGCTGGCCGCCGCCCACCTCGTCGGTGCCGCACCCGACCAGCAGCACGCCACTGGCCCCAAGGGCGATGGCGTGGCGCAGGAGGGGGCGACGGGACATCAGGCTCCCTTGGCCTTGGAGGCCAATGCAGCCAGGTCGGCGGCGGGCTCCGTGTAGGACACGGCGATGAACCGGTTGCCGTCGAAGGTGAAAGAGGTCAGGGACGCGAGGTTGCACTGGCGCTTGCGGGGGTCGTGCACGAAGCTGCGGTCCTCGGCGTCGAGCCGGGTCACCCAGATCGGCAGTTGGTGGCTGACCAGCAGCGCCTCGTGGCCGCGGGCCTCGTCGCGAGCCCGGCGGATCGCCCGGCGCATCCGTGCGGCGATGTCGGCGTAGGGCTCGCCCCAGGACGGCCGCACGGGGTTCCACAGGTGCCGCCAGGAGGCGGGCTGCTTGAGGATGCCGTCGCCCACCCCGACCCGCGTTCCCTCGAAGATGTTGCCGGCCTCGATGAGGTCCGCATCGGTGCCGATGGGCAGGTCGAAGGCTGCCGCGGTCGGTCCGGCGGTCTCCTGGGCGCGCTCGAGTGGCGACGCGGTGACGACCGTGATGTCCCGGCCCGCAAGGGCCTCGGCGGCCCGGTCGGCCATCTGCCGGCCGAGGTCAGACAGGTGGTAGTCCGGCAGCCGGCCGTAGAGCAGTCCCTCGGGATTGTGCACCTCGCCGTGGCGCAGCAGGTGGACGGTCGTGCGCTCGGTCATGGCTGCTCCCTTGTGATGGGCCCCTGGGGCTGCGGACCCGACCTGCGGGCACGCATCCCCCCATTGTGGGTCATGGCGTGGCTGCCGCAGCCGCGAGTGCGGCGGTCGGCAGCGCGCTGACCACCCGTTCCAGCGCGGCATCGTCGTGGGCGGCGCTGACGAACCACGCCTCGAAGGCCGAGGGCGGCAGGTACACCCCGGCGTCGAGCATCGCGTGGAAGAACGGCCGGTAGCGCCACGCCTCCTGCGCAGACGCGTCCGCCCACGAGCGCACCGGCCCCTCGGTGAAGAACACGCTGAACAGGTTGCCGGCCGACTGGACCCGGTGGGCGACCCCCGCCGCACCGAGCGCGGCCGAGATCTCGGCGCCCAAGCGTGCGGCGGCGGTGTCCAGACGCGCGTAGACCTCGTCGTCGCAGGCGCGCAGCGTGGCCACACCAGCGGTCGTGGCGATCGGATTGCCGGCCAACGTTCCGGCCTGGTACACCGGACCGGCCGGGGCGAGCATCCCCATCACGTCGGCGCGACCCCCGAAGGCTGCCGCGGGCAACCCACCGCCCATCACCTTGCCGAACGTGAACAGGTCCGGCGCCCAACCCTCGTGCGCGCCGCTGATCCCCCAATGCCCCGCGGCACTCACGCGGAACCCGGTCATCACCTCGTCGTAGACGAACAGCGCGCCGTGCTCGCGGCACAGTCGCGCGATCGCCGCGTTGAACCCGGGGTCCGGCGGCACCACGCCCATGTTGGCCGCAGCCGCCTCGGTGATCACGGCAGCCACCTGATCGCCGCGCTCGGCGAACAGCACCTCGAGGGCGGCCAGATCGTTGTAGGGCAGCACGATCGTCTGCGCCGCCTGGGCCGCGGTCACGCCCGGGGAGTCCGGCAGCCCGAGCGTGGCCACCCCCGAACCGGCCGCCACCAGCAGCGCGTCGACGTGGCCGTGGTAGCAGCCGGCGAACTTGACCACCAGGGTCCGGCCGGTGAACCCGCGAGCCAACCGGATCGCGGACATGGTCGCCTCGGTGCCCGAGGACACCAGGCGCACGAGCTCGACCGGGGCCACCCGGCGCACGATCTCCTCGGCGAGCTCGACCTCGGCCGGGTCGGGCGTGCCGAATGAGAAGCCGCGCGTGCATCGCCTGCGCGACCGCGGACGTGACCGCCGGGTGCGCATGGCCCAGGATCATCGGGCCCCACGAGCAGACCAGGTCCACGTAGGTCGGTGCCGTCGACATCGGTCAGGTACGCACCCGTTCCGGAGGCCATGAACCGCGGCGTGCCGCCGACCGCCCGGAACGCGCGCACCGGCGAGTTCACCCCTCCCGGCGAGACGGCCAGGGCACGGTCGAACCATGCCTGGCTCGCAGGTGGGCTGGAGCCGTGCCGGGGGCGGGCGCCCTGGTCCATCACCCACCACCTCCCGGTGCGTAATTGTCGGATCCGGACAACGTCCGTCCCGTGGCGGACACCTGTGTCCGGATCGCACCGCCAGCTGTCCGGATCGGACCATCGGCTGATCGGTGGCCACGCAGGGCGTCGGCCCGACCGTCGCTCAGCCACCCGGCGACCTCGGCCGCCCAGTAGGTGAGCACGACGTCCGCGCCCGCCCGGCGGATCACGGTCAGGGTCTCGAGGATCGCGCGCTCCCGGTCGATCCACCCCTGGGCCGCGGCCGCCTCGAGCATCGCGTACTCACCGGACACCTGGTAGGCGGCCACCGGAACGTCGACCGACGCGGCCACGTCGGCCGATCACGTCCAGGTAGGCCAGCGCGGGCTTGACCATCACGATGTCGGCGCCCTCGGCCACGTCCAGCGCGACCTCGCGCAGCGCCTCGCGGCGGTTGGCCGGGTCCTGCTGGTAGGTCCGCCGGTCGCCCGTCGAGCGCGGAGTCGACCGCCTCGCGGAACGGCCCGTAGAACGCCGAGGCGTACTTGGCGGCGTAGGCCAGCACGACCGTGTCGCGCGTGCCCCGGCCATCCAGCGCTGCGCGGACCGCACCGACCTGGCCGTCCATCATCCCGGCAGGTCCCCACGCACGTGCGCCCCCGCCTGCGCCTGCGCCACCGCCATGTCGGCGTAGCGGGGCAGCGTGGCGTCGTTGTCCACCGTCCCGTCGGCGGCCAAGCACGCCGCAGTGGCCGTGGTCGGTGAACTCGTCCAGGCACAGGTCGGCCATCACCACCAAGTCCTGGCCGACCTCGGCCACGCACGTCGCGCACGGCCACGTTCAGCACGCCCTGCGGGTCGGTGGCACCGCAGCCCAGTGGCGTCCCGGGTCGCGGGCACGCCGAACAGCATCACGCCGCCCACCCCTGCTGCCGCTGCCTCCACGGCAGCCGCGCGCAGCGATGTCGCGGGTGTGCTTGACCACCCCGGGCATCGAGGTGATCGGCACCGGCTCAGCGATGCCCTCGCGCACGAACAGCGGCAGCACCAGCTGGGCGGGATCCAGCCGGGTCTGCGCGATCAGCCGGCGCAGCGCGGGCGTGCCCCGCAGCCGGCGGGGCCGCTGCTGGGCGAACCCCATCGATCAGGTGGCCCGGCGTCGGGAGCCCCCTCGCCGACGACCCGCGCCGCCAGCCGGTCTCACCATGCTCGGCAGCGTTGCGTCGCAGCGCCTCGCCGTGCTCGGCCAGCGCCTCGACCAGCGCGGCCACGCTGGCCGTCTCGGGCTGCACGTCGACCCGCAGGCCGAACTCCTCGGCGGTCTCGGCGGTCTGCGGGCCGATGCAGGCGACCACGGTGCGCGGCGTGCGGCTTGCCAGCGATCCCGACCAGGTTGCGCACGGTCGACGACGAGGTGAACAGCACCGCGTCGAAGCCGCCGCGTCTTGATCGCCTCGCGGATCTCGGCGGCCGGCGGGGCGGCGCGCACCGTGCGGTAGGCGGTCACGTCGTCGACCTCCCAGCCCCGCTCGGGCAGACCGGCGGCCAGCGTCTCGGTGGCGATGTCCGCGCGCGGCAGCAGCACCCGGTCGACCGGGTCGAGGACCTCGTCGTACGGCGGCCACTCCTCGAGCAGGCCCAGCGGTCGACTGCTCGCCGACGGGCACCAGCTCGGGCACGATCCCGAACGCGCGCACCAGCGTCGGCGGTCGGCTCGCCGACGCGGCGATCTTCACGCCCGGCGAAGCTGCGCGGGCGTCCAGGCCGTACTCGTCGAACTTCTCCCACACCGCGCGGACGGCGTTGGTCGAGGTGAACGACCACCCACTGGTAGCGGCCGTCGACCAGGCCCTTGACCGCACGCTCCATCTGCTGCGGCGTGCGCGGCGGCTCGACCGCGATGGTCGGCACCTCGACGGGCACCGCGCCGTAGCGGCGCAGCTGGTCGCTCATCACGCCGGCCTGCTCCTTGGTCCGCGGCACCAGCACGCGCCAGCCGAACAGTGGCTTGTTCTCGAACCAGGCCAGCTGCGCGCACTGGCCGACGACCTCACCGATCACCAGCACGCCGCGGCCCATCTGGGACTTGTTGGCCTTGAGCGCCCCGGACACCTCGCCCAGCGTGGTCAGGATCGAGCGCTGGTCGACGGTCGTGCAGTTGCGGGTGATGGCCACGCGGCGTGCGCGGGTCCCGGCCGGCGATCGTGAGCACCCGACAGATGTCCAGGGCCTGCTCGGCGCCGTCGAGCACCACGACAGTCGCATGCGGGTCGGCCAGGCTGGGCCAGTCGACGTCCGGGTCGTGGGCATCGACCACCCGCACCTCACGGGCTTGTCCGCCAGTCAGGGCGAACCCGGCGTACGCAGCCGATCCGGTGACGGTTGAGACCCCGGGGGCGATCTCGAAGCCGATGCCCTCCTTGGTCAGCGCCGCGGCCTCGAGGGCCAGCGAGCCGTCCAGGACCGGGTCCCCGGCCATCAGCCGGACCACGTTGCGACCGGCCAGCGCCGGCTCCAGCATCAGCCGCACCCGGTCCACGTGGTCGGCGATCTGGCCGTCGTCGTCAACGGCCACCACGATCTGGGCGTCGGGACGCGCGTGCACTGCGGCCATCGGCTCACAGTCCGGGTCGGTCACGATCACGTCGGCGGCGTGCAGCAGCCCGACGGCACAGACGGTGAGCAGGCCCGGGTCCCCAGGCCCGGCAGCGACCAGAGATACCTGGTTGGTGTGCGACGCGTTCATTGCCTGCTCCCTCTGTGGATGGACCTCGGGCTGGTGCCGTACATCGGATCGTGGGTGCCGCCCAGCAGCTGCTGGGCCAGACGGTGGCCGAGCAGCTCGGCCTCGGGCACCGGCGCGCTCGCCTCGCCGCGGACGAGGCGTCCGTCGGCCTGGGCCAGCACGGCGCTCAGGTGCAGGGTGCGCAGCTCGCCCTCGCGGACCTCGGCCAGCGCGCCGACCGGGGCGGAGCAGCCCGCTTCCAGCGCGGCCAGCAGGGCTCGCTCGGCCACCACCGCCGCCCGGGTGTCAGCGTGGTCGAGTGTGGACAGGGCCAGGCTCAACGGGGGGTCCGCGCCGTCACTGGACTGGGCACCGGGCCCGAGGTCGGCGTGCACCTCGACGGCCAGCGCGCCCTGACCGGGGGCGGGGAGCATCTGCTGGGGATCGAGGTGCTCGGAGATCTGCTCGCCACGGCCGAGCCGGGTCAGGCCGGCCACGGCCAGCACCACGGCGTCGAGGTCGGCGCTGACCCGAGCGAGCCGGGTGTCCACGTTGCCGCGGATGTCGACCAGCTCCAGGTCCGGACGGGCGGCCGCGAGCAGAGCCCGGCGCCGGGGCGAGCCGGTGCCGACCCGGGCGCCCTCGGGCAGGTCGGCCAACGCGACCCCGTCCCGGGTGATCAACGCGTCGCGCGGGTCCACGCGGCGGGGGATCGCTGCCAGGTGCAATCGCTCATCGGGGGCGGTCGGCAGGTCCTTGAGGGAGTGCACGGCAACGTCCGCGCGCCGCTCGAGCACCGCTTGGCGTACCGCAGCGACGAACACCCCGGTGCCGCCGATCTGGGCCAGTGGTGCAGGGTCCACGTCGCCCTGGGTGGTGACCTCGACGAGCTCCAGGGGACGGCCCGTGAGTACCGAGAGCCACTCCCCGATCATCGTGGACTGGGCCATCGCCAGCGCGGAGCGACGGGTGGCCACGCGCAGTGTCCGCGCCGAGCGTGGGATGCTCATGGGAGCTGCCCACCGATCTGCGCCGCGGGGTCGAACTCACCGGCGGATCCGAACTCGGCGTGGGAGTCGAACTCGCCGGAGGGGTCGGCCACCGAGGCCGGCAGGCTCGGGTCGAGGTCGAACAGCGCGGACAGGGCCGCGGCGTAGCGGTCGCCCCCGGGCTCAGCGGCGAGCTGCTTCATCCGCACCGTCGGGTTGTGCAGCAGCGTGTTCATCGCGCGGCGCATGGAGCGCTCCACCTCGGCGAACGTGGCTCCGTCCGCCGCGGCCAACCGCAGTCGCAACCGGGCCATCTCAGCGTCCAGCACGCTGCCCGCGTGCGCCGCAGGGACACCAGCGTGGGCTCGACCTGGTGGGCAGCCATCGCCGCGAGGTGCGCCTGGACCTCGTCGGCGACGATCGTGCGAGCGGCAGCCGCGTCCTCCTGCGAGGCCGCGGTCGCGGGCAGTCCTGCGAGGCCGGCCAGGTCGATCCGGGTCACCCCGGCAGGTCCCCCACGCCCGGGTCGGTGTCGTGCGGCAGGGCGAGGTCCAGGACCACCAGCGGGTGGTCCGGAGCGTGCCGGGCTGCGCCGCGCAGCGCCTCCTCGACCAGCTCCCGGTCGATCAGGGTGTCCTGGGCGCCGGTGGCGAACACCGCCACGTCCGCGGCCGCGAGCTCCTCGGCAACGGCGGACAGGTCCACGGCCCTGGCACCGGGCACGGAGTCGGCGAGGTGCTGGGCACTTGCCGCGGTGCGGTTGGCCACGACCACGGACGCGGCCCCGCGCGCCGCGAGGGTCGCCCCGGCCAGGGCGCCCATCGACCCGGCACCGACGATCAGGACCCGCCGGCGGGCGAGGTCACCGACCACCTCGGCGGCAGCGTCGAGGGCCACCGAGACCAGCGACACCCCGCACCTGTCGATCCCGGTGTCGGTGTGCACCCGCTTGCCCACGCGCAGGGCCGCCTGGACGCTGCTGTTCAGCTCGCGGCCCGCGGTGCCGCAGTCCTGGCCACGGACCAGCGCCGAGCGCACCTGGCCCAGGATCTGGGCCTCACCCACGACCATCGAGTCCAGGCCGCAGGCCACCGTGAACAGGTGGGCCAGCGCGGCGGAGTCGAAGTGCAGGTAGCTGTGCCCCAGCAGGCTGGCGCGGTCGGCACCGGTTGCCTTGGCCAGGGCGTCGGCCACGGCTGCGACAGCTGGGTGGAACCGTGCGACGTCGGCGTACACCTCGACCCGGTTGCACGTGGCCAGCACGACTGCTTCGGCGACCGAGTCGGTGGCGCACAGGTCGGCGGCCAGCTGGTCGGCGTCGTCCGGGGTCAGCGCCAGCGCATCGAGGACGGCCACGGGGGCGCTGCGGTGGCTGATGCCCAGGACGAGGAGGGTCATGCGGCCAGCCACCCCGCCCCGAGCCTGGGCGTCCGGTCGGCGGCCCCGTTGCCCGCCCTTCCCGACGCCGCACCGGGGCATGCACAGGCCGTCCGTTCCATGACCGCGGCCGCGCCCGCAGAGGGCTGGATCGCGCCATGTACCGGACACGCTGCTCCCGAGGGAAAGGGCCTGTGGTATAGGCCGTCTGGGCAGGTGTCGTCAGGCTAAGTCGGCCGCACGCGCGGAGCAAAAAGGGAATGCCGAACCGTCCACATAGTGGACAGCGGGTATACCACGGACCGATCCGTGCCGGTGCGGGCACCCATGGGGCACACTTGCGCCATGACTATCCGGGTGTTCCTTCTCGACGACCACGAGGTGGTGCGCCGCGGCGTCGCGGACCTGCTCGACCTGAGGACGACATCGAGGTGGTGGGTGAGGCCGGCTCGGCCGACCGACGCCCTGCACCGCATCCCCGCCTCGCGCCCGGACGTCGCCGTGCTCGACGTGCGCCTGCCCGACGGCAACGGCATCGAGGTGTGCCGCGACATCCGCTCGAAGCTGCCCGAGCATCGCGTGCCTGATGCTCACCTCGTTCGCCGACGACGAGGCGCTGTTCGACGCGATCATGGCCGGCGCCTCGGGCTACGTGCTCAAGCAGATCCGGGGCAACGACCTGGTCGACGGCCGTCCGCTCGGTGGCGGCCGGACGCAGTCGCTGCTCGACCCACGGGCCACCCGCGGGTGCTGCGATCGGCTGCGCCAGCGTGCCAAGTCCGACGCCAAGGTCGACGCACTCACCGAGCAGGAGCGCGGGATCCTCGACCTCATCGGCGAGGGCTGACCAACCGCCAGATCGGCGACGCGATGCACCTGGCCGAGAAGACGGTGAAGAACTACGTGTCGATCGTTGCTGGCCAAGCTCGGCATGGAGCGGCGCACCCAGGTGGCGGCCTACGCAGCACGACTCGAGGCCGAACGGGAGCACGGTCACCTGTAGGAGTCCACTCCGCATCCCACCCGCGCGTCGGGGGCGCTCGAGCAGGCAGCCTGAGGCACGTTCTGCCACAGTGAGCACCGTCCCGACCGGAAGGCCACCGATGCGCTCGTTCCGCGCGCCGCTGTCGCTGCGGCGAGCCCCCCTAGCCCTGGCCGCAGCACTCCTGTTGGTGCCGTTGGCCTCGGCGTGCACCGTCGACCAGACCAGCTCCACTGCCCAGACCAACGCCAGCGACGCCCCGCACACCGGCCCGATGCGGATCGCGGTGATCACCCATGGGGATGCCGGGGGCTTCTGGTCCACCGTCCGCCGCGGGGCCGAGGACGCGGCCGCCACGCTGCCCGACGTCACCCTGGACTACCAGGGCAGCGAGGGTGACCTGAAGCTGCAGTCCGACATGATCAACGCCGCGATCAACCAGGGCGCCGACGCGCTTGCGGTCTCTCCGCCCCTGACCCGGGCGCCATCAGCGGCGCGCTGCGACCGCGCGGCGGCCTCCGGCATACCCGGTGATCACGCTCAACTCCGGCTCGGAGCTGCTCGATGAGCGTGAAGGGGTCATCACGCACGTCGGCCAGACGGAGAGCAGCGCGGGCGTGGCCGCCGGTGCGGCGCTAGCCGAAGCCGGCGCCTCGAAGGTTCTGTGCATCATCCACGAGGAGAACAACACGGGCCTGCAGGAACGCTGCGCCGGGGCGGCCGAGGGCCTGGGCGGTGAGCTGATCAAGGTGCAGGTCAGCGGCGCGGCCGACCCCGCGTCGACCGCGCGCGAGATCGGGGCCGCCATCGACGCCCAGTCCCCCGACGCCGTGCTGACCCTGGATCCCGACATCGCCAGCGCCGCCCGCAAGGAGGTCACCTCGCGCGAGAAGATCCTGGCCACCTTCGACCTGTCCCCTGACGTGCTCGACGCCATCTCCGCGGGGGACATCCTCTTCGCCGTCGACCAGCAGCCCTACCTGCAGGGCTACCTCCCGGTCGTCTTCCTCGAGCTCGCGGTGCGCAACCGCAACGAGGTGGGTGCCGGTCGAGCTGGTGGCCACCGGTCCGGCCCTGGTCACCAAGGACAACGTCGAGGCGATTGCGGCCCTGGCAGAGGAGGGCACCCGGTGAGCACCTCGACCACCGCACCGACGGCGGGCGGGGCATCGGCCGCGACCGATGAGCGGCTGCGCCGGGAGCCGCTGTGGCGCAAGCTGCTGATCAGGCCCTCGGTGGGCGCCGCGATCGCAGCGATCGTGGTCTTCATCTTCTTCTCGCTGGCCGACTCGACGGGCACGTTCCACTCCCCGAGCGGGGTGGCGTCCTGGATGGGGGTGTCGGCCTCCTACGGGATCATGGCCGTGCGCGGTCGCCCTGCTCATGATCGGCGGTGAGTTCGACCTGTCCGCCGGCGTCATGACCGGCTCGACCGGGCTGCTGCTGGGCATCCTGGTCTCCGAGGTGCGGACTGAACGTCTGGCTGGCGCTGCTGTGCGTCATCGTCTTCGCGGTCGCTGATCGGCTTCATCAACGGCTACATGGTGATGGACCCGGCTGCCCAGCTTCATCGTCACCCTGGGCACGATGTTCGTCCTCATGGGCCTGAACTCCGGGGTCACCAAGGCCATCACCGGCCAGGTCGCGGGTCGGGCGGTATCGACGAGGCCGACGGCTTCGCGCTGGCCCAGTGGGTGTTCGGCTCCCGGCTGGACACGGCGTGGCCGTTCACGCGTCGCGGTGCGGCTGGTGGCTCGCTGGCGATCGTCGTGGGCACCTGGGTGCTGCAACGCACGCGCATGGGCAACTGGATCTTCGCCGTCGGCGGCGACCAGAACGCCGCGCGCGACCGGCGTGCCGGTCCGGCGCACCAAGATCGGCCTGTTCATGGCGCGTCTCGCTGGCCGCGGCGCTGGTCGGCATCATCACGCTGTTCGAGTTCGACCTCGGTCAGGCCGGCCAGGGCATCGGCAACGAGTTCCTCTACATCATCGCCGCGGTCGTCGGCGGCTGCGCTGCTGACCGGTGGCTACGGCACCGCGATCGGCGCCGCGATCGGCGCGTTCATCTTCGGCATGACCAGCCTGGGCATCGTCTACGCCGGGTGGGACCCCAACTGGTTCGCCTTCCTCGGCGTGATGCTGCTGCTCGCCGTGATGGTCAACATCTGGGTCCGGAATCGAGCCGCGAGGAGGCAAGCGATGAGCGAGCAGACCCCGCCAGCCGACGAGATCTCGGCCGAGGTGCACGACGCGCGGCGGCCGAGGGCGCCCAGTGCGCCGAGCAGTACCTGCGCTCGAGACGTCGGCAAGACCTACGGCAGCGTCGTCGCCCTCAACGGGCATCACCTGGACGTCAACGCCGGCGAGGTCACCTGCGTGCTCGGCGACAACGGCGCCGGCAAGTCGACCCTGATCAAGATCATCGCCGGGCTGCACCCGCACAACGAGGGCGCGCTGCTGGTCGACGGCGAGCCGAGCGCACGTTCGGCTCGCCCCGCGAGGCGCTGCGACGCACGGCATCGCCACGGTCTACCAGGACCTCGCGGTGGTCCCGCTGATGGCGGTGTGGCGCAACTTCTTCCTCGGCTCGGAGCTGACCAAGGGCTGGGGCCCGCTGCGTCGCGCTGGAGATCAGCGACATGACGGGAGATCGCCGACGACGAGCTGCCGCAAGATGGGCATCGACGTCGCGCGACATCGACCAGCCGATCGGCACGCTGTCCGGCGGCCAGCGCCAGTGCGTCGCGATCGCCCGGGCCGTCTACTTCGGCGCCCGGGTGCTGATCCTCGACGAGCCGACCGCCGCGCTCGGCGTCAAGCAGTCCGGCGTCGTGCTGAAGTACATCGCCGCGGCCGCGCGACGCGCGGGCTCGGCGTCGTGCTTCATCACGCACAACCCGCACCACGCCTACCTGGTCGGCGACCGACTTCGTGCTGCTCAAGCCGCGGCAAGAGCCGTCGCTGGCTACAAGAAGCGGACGATGTCGACCTCGACGAGCTCGCTCGCGACGATGGCCGGCGGCGCCGAGCTGGCCGACCTCGCCCACGAGCTGGGGGCCTAGCGCCAGCTCGTGGGCAACCCGCGAGAGGACGGGATCGCAGAACAGGCGCATGATGGACACATGAGCCTCTTCGACCGGCATCCTCGACTTCGTTGGGCGGTACCCGCCGCAGCGGGCGCCGCGATCCTGGCCGGATCCCTGGTGAGCCTGCCCGCCTCTGCTGACTCCGGCCTCGAACCGCGGACCGCCGAGGAACTGCTCGTGGCGCTGCAGGCTCCCAGTACCGAGGCGCTCTCGGGCACCGTCACCACTCGCGCCGAGCTCGGCCTGCCCGACCTGCCGATGGGGATGATGGCCTCGGGCAGCACCGCGGGGCTGGCCATGGGCGAGAACACCCTGCGGGTCTGGACCGATGGACCGACCCGCCAGCGCCTGGCCCTGCTGGGGCCGTCCTCCGAGCAGACAGTCATCCGCAACGGCGAGCAGGTCTGGGTGTGGTCCAGTGCGGACGCGACGGCCGACTCCTACCTGCTCCCCGACCCCGACGACCTGCCCGCATCCCAGGAGAAGTCCTCTGAGTTGCCCAGCGACCTGCCGAGCACGCCGCAGGAAGCCGCCGCGATGGCCCTCGAGGCCCTGGACCCGACCACCGAGGTGACCACCAGCGGGGTGGGCACCGTCGCCGGCCGGGACTCCTACGAGTTGGTCCTGACCCCCCGCGACGACCAGACCCTGGTCGCCCGGGTCAGTCTGTCGATGGACGCGCAGACCTCGGCCCCGCTGCGGGTGCGCATCTACTCCACCACCACGCCGGACCCCGCCTTCGAGGTGGGCTTCACGTCCGTGGACTTCGCCACACCTGACCCGGCCCTGTTCGACTTCACGCCCCCGCCCGGGGCCACCGTCACCGAGCACCCGGCGCCCGACCTCGAAGGGTGGGCCGCGGGCAAGGAGTCCGCAGCTGACGGTCCGTCCGGCGAGCTACCCACCGTGGTCGGCGAGGGCTGGAGCACGGTCGTGATCGCTGACCTGCCCGCCGAGGGCCTGGCCGACCTGGCCGAGCAGGGCAGCCGCGCGGAATCGGATCGCCCCCGCGGCCCGAGCAGCGCCGACGGTGCTGCCACGGCTCTGTCCCTGATCGAGGCACTGCCCGCGACGTCGGGCACGTGGGGCACCGGCCGGGTGCTGGCCGGGACGCTGTTCTCCGCGATCCTCACCGACGACGGCCGGCTCGCGATCGGGGCGGTCAACACGGACGCACTGAGCGCCGCTCTGGCTGAGGCCTCCTGACCGAGGCTGCTTCTGGACGGTCCGACGTCGCCCGGGCCGGCGCGGGGCCGATCAGGCCTTCCGCGGCCACCAGTTCGACGAAGTCCGCGCTGGCCTGCGAGATCCGCGCGCGCGCCTCGTCGCGACTGATCGTCGGCTGGCCGTCGCCGGGCTGGAGCCCGTAGTCGCCGAAGAACGAGTGGATGGCCCCGTCGATGGCCTCGAAGCGCGCGTCGGCGGGCAGGTTCGCCCGGGAGTCCTCGATGTCGGCGGGCGTGGCCAGGCCGTCACGCGTGCCCGAGATGCTGAGCACCTCGGCGCTCAGGGAGTCGCTGAGGTCACTTGCCGGGTAGGAGGCGTGCGAACAGCGGCCCCGCACCGGTGCGTCCGGGTCCTGGTCGTGGTCGTCGGCCTGGATTGCGGCCACGGTGCCGCCGAGGCTGTGCCCGCCGAGGACCCATCCGGTGACCTCCGGGTAGGTGTCCTGCACGCTGTCGAATGCTCCGAGGGAGAGGAAGGCGATCCCCAGTGGCTGCTTGATCACCACCACACGGGAGCCCGCCTCGGCGATCGGACGCAGGACCGCTGCGTACGCACGTGCCTCGACCAGGGCCCCCGGCTGGAAGAACACCGACGTCGGGGAGATCTCGCCCACCGGCTCGAGGACGATCCTCGTGGCCGACTCGGTCACGGTCACCCGGGCATCGGAGGTCATCGCGGCCAACGCCGGCTCCTGGGCGACGAACGGCCGGAGCCAGGCCATGAGCACCAGCCAGCCGACGGCTCCGAGGGTCAGGGCGATCGACCCGACCCGCCGCCAGCCGTGCAGCCCCGGACGTCGGCTCCGATGCAGCCACAGCGCCCAGGCGCAGCCCAGGACAGTGAGGCCGAGCAGGATCGCGTAGGCCGGGTGACCGTGCACGACGGCCGGCAGTGCCGTGACCAGCACCCAGGCGACGAGCACCATGCCCAGCCCAGCAAGGATCCGCGTCACCCATGTCATGACGGGATCGTATGCGGCGTGCGATGACCCGGCCGTGTGGTGGTGCGGCGCCCGGCGTCCGGCGATGGGGCGCCAGCTCGGCTGCACCGGCGTAGCCTTGGCTCCCTATGACAGCCCAGCCAGCAGCGCCGCCCGCGCCCGCCTCCGCGACGGCTGTCGCAACCACGGGCCTGACCAAGAGGTTCGGCACCCAGACCGTGGTCGATGCCATCGACCTGGCGGTCCCGACCGGTGCCGTGTACGGCTTCCTCGGGCCGAACGGCTCGGGCAAGACCACCACGATCCGGATGCTGCTGGGCCTGGTCCACCCGAGCGCGGGTGCGGTCACGCTGCTCGGCGCGCCGATGCCGGCAGGCGGCGATCGCAGTGCTGCCGCGGGTCGGCTCGCTCGTCGAGGGGCCGGCGTTCCACCCCTACCTGTCGGGTCGGGCCAACCTGGCCCGCCTGGACGCGGCCGACCGCCTGGCGCAGGCCCGCACCGCGGCCCGGCGCATCGACGAGGCGCTGGATCGGGTCGGGCCTGCTCGCCGCGGCCACCAAGCGCTACCGCGCCTACTCGCTGGGCATGCGCCAGCGTCTGGCGATCGCCGCCGCCCTGCTCGCCCCGCGCGACCTGCTGATCCTCGATGAGCCGACCAACGGACTCGATCCCCAGGGCACCCGCGAGGTGCGCCACCTGGTGGCCGGCCTCGCCCAGGAGGGCGCCACCGTGCTGGTCTCCAGCCACCTGCTCTCCGAGGTCGGAGCAGATGTGCACGCACGTCGGGCGTGATGCGCGAGGGCCGGCTGGTCGCGCAGGGGACGGTCACCGAGGTGCGCGCGGCTGGCTCCCAGGCCGTGGTGGACGTGACCACCTCGGCGCCTGAGCTGGCCGCCGAGGTCCTTGCCGGGCTCGGCCTGACCGCCATCACCGGCACCGCGACCGGCGTGCGTGCCGCCCCCAACGAGCTGGAGCCCGAGCAGGTGGTCGCAGCCCTGGTCGCTGCCGGGGTGGGCGTGCGCGGCTTCACGGTGGCCTCCCCGAGCCTGGAGGACCTGTTCGTCGCCCTGACCGGGGAGGGCTTCGATGTCAGCGGCTGAGCCCAACATCGCGCCGGCGCGCTCGGGCGGGTCCGGGACCCTGGCGGCCTCGAGGCGGCTGCTGCGCTCCGAGCTGCGCCTGATCCTGGGCCGACGCCGCAACCAGGCGGGACTGCTCGTGCTGGCCAGCGTGCCGGTGCTGCTGGCCGTGGCCCTGCGCGCGCAGGGGCGGGACTCCGACGGCGGCGGGATGGGCCTGCTGTCCGCCGCGACCAACAACGGGGTCTTCGTCGCGCTGGCTGCCATGTCGATCGAGATGGCGCTGTTCCTGCCGCTGGCCGTGGCCATGCTGTCAGGTGACGCGATCGCCGGTGAGGCCAACCAGGGCACCCTGCGCTACCTGCTCACCGTCCCGGTGAGCCGCACTCGGCTGCTCGTCGTGAAGTACCTCGCCCTCGTGATCGGTTCGATCCTGGGGGTCCTGGTGGTGGCCGGAACCGGGGTCGTCGTGCGGGGGCGCGCTGCTCGGCCTGGGCCCGACGACGCTGCTCTCAGGCACCCAGATCAGCCTCGGGGCTGCGCTGGTCCGCCTGGCCATCGCGGTGCTCTACCTGGCCGCCGGCCTGGCCGGGCTCGCGGCCATCGGGCTGTTCCTGTCCACGCTCACCGAGCAGCCGATCGCCGCGATGATCGCCACGACGGTGGTCGCCAGCGCCATGTGGATCCTGACCGGCATCTCGCAGGTGGCCTGGCTGCACCCGTGGCTGCTGGTCACCCGCTGGCCGGCGTTCGCCGATGCGTTCCGGGACCCGATCTTCTGGGAGGGGATGCGCAGCGGCCTGCTGGTCGACCTGGGCTACATCGTCGTCTTCGGGACCCTCGCCTGGGCGCGGCTGGCGAACAAGGACATCACGAGCTGACCGGGCTACGGTGCACGGATGCCGAACGTCGCACAGCACGGGAACGGGGACGGGTCGGGCAGCGATCCGGCCAGGCGGGCGGCGTGGATCGGCCTGGCGGTCGCGGCCGCCAGCGCGCTGCTGCTGACCGTGGGCGTGGCCAGCGGATGGTCGTGGCTGCTCAGCGCCGACCAGCGCCTCGAGCAGTTCACGCGCGACTGGGCCGACCCGCTCGGCTGGCCCGTCGACCTCGCCCATGCGATCGGCCTGGCCACCAGCCCACTGACCTCCACGATCCTGATCGTGGTCGCCGCGCTCCTGCTCACCTACACCGGGCACCGGGCCGCCGCTGCCTACGTGGCGCTGTCCGGCGCCGCGGGCGTGCTGGTGGTCGAGCTGGCCAAGGTCTCGGTGGGGCGCGAGCGCCCGCCCGGGGCCGAGGCGTTCGAGTCCGATCTGCTCAAGTCGTTCCCGTCCGGGCACTCGTCGGCGGGCATCTACGCCTACCTGACGCTCGGGATGGTGCTGCTGCAGCTCGGCCGGGCCCGGGGCAGCGGTGCCCAGCGTGCGGCTGGCTGGGCCCTGGTGGCGCTGGGGCCGGTGATCGGGCTGAGCAGGTTGGTGCTCGGGGTGCACTGGCCCAGCGACGTCCTGGGTGGCTGGGCGTTCGGCTCGACCGCCACCCTGACCGCGGCCCTGCTGCTGTGGGCGCCGCTGGGGTCGGGCTGGACCGCGCCGCCGCGCCGAGCACAGGTGCGCTCCGGGACGCGACCCACTGCACAAGTGACCTCCGAGCCCCAGGGGGGTGACGAAGGACCCTAGGGCCGATCCGGGCGCCGCCCTAGGCTGGCGGTGCTGCCTCGGAGGTGCCAGATGGCGGATCGTGCGGTGCTTGATTCCAACGGGCTGCAGGCGCTGATCGCTGGCCTGTCGGCGCGCGGCTACCGGGTCCTGGGCCCGACGGTGCGCGACGGGGCGATCACGCTCGGACCCATCACCAGGATCGAGGATCTCCCCCAGGGAATCGGCGACGACCAGGGCCCCGGCCACTACCGGACGACCTCACGCGGCGACGCGTACTTCGGGTTCGCCGCCACGCCGCAGGCGGCCAAACCGGTGCTGTTCCCCGCCGACGTGCTGCTCTGGTCCGGGATCCGCACAGGCGCGGACTTCTCGGTGCAGGCTCCCGACGAGTCGGAGCAGCCGGTCGCCGTGCTCGGGATCCGTGCGTGTGACCTGGCTGCTGTGGCCATCCACGACCAGGTCCTCCTCCAGCGGGCGGCCAGCGACACCGACTACGGCCGGCGGCGGGCGCGGACCTTCCTGGTGGCGGTCACCTGCGGCACACCGGCGGGCACCTGCTTCTGCGCCTCGATGGAGACCGGCCCGCGGCCCGGGGACGGCGCCGACCTGACCCTGACCGAGCTGACTGATCCGCACCGGTTCCTCGTGGAGGTCGGCACCGAGGCGGGCAGTGCGGTGCTCGACACCCTGCCCAGCGCGCTGGCCACCCCGGCCGACCTTGCCGCCGCAGACGAGGTGGTCGCC
>CAWBGJ010000001.1:0-271817 GCA_963788325.1 uncultured Actinomycetes bacterium | reverse complement strand
GCTGGTCGATCTGGGCGCGCAGCTGGTCTTGGCGGTAGAGCCAGGCGCGGGATACGCCGGCCTCCTCGGCGACGCGTCGGAAGTCCGGGCAGGTCAGGCAGGCTGCACGCGAACCACCGACCGGACGGCACGCTCTGACGGGTTAGACGACGGCAGAGACAGATCAAGGGAACGTGTCCACGGAGGGGCTCAGGACGCAGTCAGGCGACGTCATAGACAAGCCCCGCCAACTCAAGAGAACACCCACTATGACGCATATCTCTGCGACAGCACACCTGGGGTGGGCTGTCGCGCGGCACTGGAGCTCTGGGGTTGGTGCCTGGTCGACTGGTGGTGGCCGGGCATTCGGACTCGTGAGTGGCAAAGGCAGGTCTCGGCACGCACTTGGCCAATCCGCCGGGCAGGGTCAGCCCGGCGATCGCGGTGTTCCACGCATCTCAGGGCACCCCCCGTAGCCCGCCCGCTGGTCGGTTCTGGTGCCCCGCCCGCGGCCCAGTCCGGGAAGTGCCGGGGACACCCTGCATGTGTCCAGCACTGCAGCAGGTGACTGGGGCGTTGGTCAGGGCGAGGCGTGCACCATCGCCGGCCTCCTGCGTGCTCCCGTCGGTGGCGCGGGTCGCTGCACGTCGTCGGGTGCATCCTGCGGGTGGAGCACGCCCGGGAGCATGGCGGGGCCACCAACCGCCGCTCCTGCGGCGTGGCGACACCGTGCTCGCCTTCCATGGACTGCGCGAGCCCTGAGCGGGGCTGCTGGCAGGGATGTCTGGCGCGCAGCCATGAGCCGCGCCGGGGCGTCGGTGGGGGATGCGGCCGGCGCGAGGGTGGGCATCGCCAGCCGGTCCTGATCGTCAGGTGGGTACGTCGGCTGGTGCGGTGGTGGAGAGGGGGCCCGCGTGAGGTGGGCGGGGGAGCCTCAAGTGGGCGGGCCTCAGCGACTGCGGTGATGTAGGCGACCGCAACCGCGGTCCACGGCAACCGCAGGATGGCCACCGTGGCTGCGCCGATTGCCACAGCCACCGCTGGTGTCAGCGAGAACCGGGCAGATGGGAGGCCATCAGCCCGATGGCGGCTCCCAGGTAGAAGGCCCCTTCTGAGCTGGAGGTCCGCCATGACAGTGCCCGCGAAAAGGGCCGAACCCCGTCCCAGGGGCGAGCATCCAGGTGGCCTCTCTGCCGAACTTGCGGGACCTTGGTGGTTGGTCCTGCCCGGATGGGCAGGTGCGCCGCGGGCTCGTGTACCGCTCCACGGACTTGAGCCGGCTGACGCAGGCCGATGCGGGCACGGCGCACGGATTGGGCGTACGCACAGTCCTGGACCTGCGCACGCAGGCGGAGCGGGAGCAGGCACCGGACCGATCGCTGGACGGAGTCGAGGAGATCATCGTCGATGTCCTGGGCGACTCCCCCGGAGCAGCACCAGCTCGGGTGCTCGGCGCTCTGGCCGACCCGGATAGGGCAGCAGAGATGTTGGGTGGTGGCCGCGCGGTGGCCATGTTCGAGACGGGGTACCGCCAGATCGTCAGCAGCCCCAGCGCCCTGGACGCCTACCACCTGTTCTTCACCCGGATCGCCCAGGGCCCCTCGCGCCCGCTGCTGTTCCACTGCACGTCCGGCAAGGACCGCACCGGATGGGGCGCCGCCTGCCTGCTGATGCTGCTCGGCGTCTCCGCGGGCGACGTGCAGGCGTCGAAACGCCCAGCGTCAACTGCAGTCCACTGCTACGGCGAGAGCCGCACAGATCTCGTTCATCCGCACATCCGCCAGGCGGCCAAGCCTCTCGACGAGGACAGCGACGGACGCGCTTTCGATCGCGTCAAGGTCGACCGCCGATCGCAGCGGCCGGGACACCGCTCACGAGGCGGCAGCCGCCTCTCGCCACGAGGCGAGGTCCCCCCCACGCATCGGGTTCGTCCACCGGGTGCTGGTCGTACATGGCGTAACTGGCATCCACCTCGGCGGATCTGTGCCGGACGAGCAACGCGTGCCGCCCACCCTGCCGCTCAGCCGGTCGCCGGTGCCGGCAGGAGGGCATCGCACACCGCGAGGGCCGCTGACACAGTCGAGTCAGCGGCGTCCAGGTCAGCGGGGAGCCCCGAGGTCGGTGCCGTGACGTCGTGATCGGACATGCACGACCAGAACACATCGAACTGGCCTGCCGCCGAACCGGGGCCCGGCGCCACGCCGACTCCCTGCCCGGGCTGACCCGTGGGTGCCAGATCACTGCAGGCAGCCTGGGCTGCCTGCCACGTCGCGTCGTCGACTCCCGGCGGGGCTCCCGCCTGGCCCCCTGGTGCGCCTGCGGGACCCCCCGCTGCGCCGGGACCGCCGGGACCGCCGGACGGCAGGTCGCTCGGCTGATCGGTGGGAATCCCCGACGGGGGGCCGCCCGGCAGGTTCCCATCCGCAGGACTTCCCGTGGGCACCTCCACACCGTTCTCGGAGAGGCACTGCTGGTAGGCCGCCATGTCCGCAGCGCCCGCGGCCGGGGCGGCTGCTGGCTGGCTTGCCGCTGCGTCCGGGCTGGATCCCGACTCGCTCGTGCCCGCGCAGCCGGCGAGCAGGAGCGCGGTGGCCCCCACGAGCCAGACCCGCCTCATCGCTGGACCTCCACGCTGGTGGCCGTCAGGCCGTCATCACTGGTGGTGCCTGTCACTGTCACGGTGTCTCCCTCGCTGAGTTCCTTCATTGAGATGCTTGCCGTCTCGGTGGCGTCGGTGCTGTCGCTGACCTCGACCCGGACCAAGGTGCCGGCCGGGTCAGTCACGTAGATCACCGATCCGTCGACCAGGGTCACGGTCCCGGTCGTCGTGGTGCCCGCGGTGTTCGCGACACCCGCCGACCCGCTGCCCGCGGCGCCGGGAACGCCATCCCCGGCGAGGGTCCCCCCGGGGATTCCCGAGCCGCGGTCAGCCGGGGGACCTGAGATCGCAGTGTCCGCCGCACCCCACTGCTGGTCCACAAGCACGCCGGCCAGGAACCCCAGCACCAGCACCATCCCCCCGATCAGGACCCGTGTGGCCTTCACTGCACGGGCCGACGCTGGCGGACCGGACAGGGCAACATGGAGGTCGGCAGTTGAGGCGGTGCTCGGCGGTTCGGCCAGCAGGTTGAGATCCGCGGTCTGGGAGCTCGTGGTATCGGGCTCGGGGGTGGTGGGCTCGGGAGCCCAGTCCGTGGTCATCACTGGTACCTCAGCGCATCGATGGGGAGCATTCGGGCGGCGCGGTTGGCCGGCATGCTGCCGAAGAACAGCCCGATGGCCGCCGAGACACCGAAGGCCAGCAGGATCGAGGCCGGCACGATGACCGGGTCCACGCCGTAGATCGAGAACTGTGAGGCCACGACGCCGACCACCACGCCGAGGCTGCCGCCGAGAAGCGACAGGATGGTCGCCTCCGCCAGGAACTGGCCGAGGATCGTTGCGTGCTGGGCACCCAGGGCCTTGCGGATGCCGATCTCCCGGGTGCGCTCGGTGACCGTCACCAGCATGATGTTGGTGACCCCGATCCCTCCCACCAGGAGGCTGATCGCGGCCACCGCCGCCAGGAGTACGGTGAACGTGTCGGCGGTCTCGGTGGCGGTGTCGAGCAGCTGCGACTGGTTGAGCACCCGGTAGGTGGACGTGTCGGAGTCGCTGAGCCCGAGGTGGTTGTCCAGGATCGCGGTGATCTCACCCTGGGCGGCATCGACCGTGTCCGGAGCGGTCGCCTGGACGGTGATGCTGGTCAGCCCGCCGTAGCCGGCGACCTGGTCGCGGACGGTGGTGATCGGGGCAACGATCGACGCATTGGAGTCGGTGGGCCCAACGGAGTCCTTCTCCTCCAGGACCCCGATGACCTCCCAGCCGGAACCATCGATCAGGACGCGCTGCCCGATGGGGTCGGTGGTGTTGAACAGGTCCTCGGCGGTGCTGGATCCCAGGACCGCGACGCGGGCGTGGCTGTCGACCTGGTCCGTGGTGAATGCCTCTCCGCTCGCGATGGGGGAGTTCGTGGCCGCGAACCAGCTGGGCGTGGTGCCGGTCACGGTGACCGTCGAGCTGGTGCTGCCGGACGCCACAGTCGTCGACGCGGAGGCCACGGGGGAGACCGTGAGCACATCGGGTGCGGTGTCCGGGTCAGCCATGGCATCGGCGATCTCCAGGGTCAGCGTCTGGCTGGCGGTCTGCGTGCTGTTCGCCCCGCCACCAGCATTCGCCGACACGGTGAGCGTGTTCGTCCCCAGGGACTGCAGGCGCTCCTGGATGGCCACCGACGAGCCGTTGCCGACCGCGACGAGCAGGATGACCGCCGACACGCCGATCAGGATGCCCAGCATGGTCAGGGCGGAGCGAAGCCGGTTGCTGCGCAGCCCGTGAGCCGCGGCGCGCAGCACGTCGAGCGGACTCATGCCACGACCTCGTCGCGCGCACTGTCCGAGATGATCAGTCCGTCCCGGATGTGGATCGCCCGGCTGGCATGGCTGGCCACGTGATCCTCGTGGGTGATCACCACGATCGTGCGCCCTGAGCGGTGCACCCGGTCGAACACGGCCAGTACCTCGTCGGTGGAGGCCGAGTCCAAGTTCCCTGTCGGCTCGTCGGCCAGGATCAGCGAGGGCGACATCACCAGGGAGCGGGCCACGGCGGCCCGCTGCTGCTGCCCCCCGGACATCTGGTTGGGCATGTGCCCCGCGCGGTCGGCGAGCCCGACGAGCTCCAGGGCGGCCATCGCCCGTTCGCGGCGCTCCCGGCGGCCGACGCGCGCGTAGGCCATGGGCAACTCCACGTTGGCCAGCGCAGTCGTGCGGGGCACGAGGTTGAAGGACTGGAAGACGAAGCCGATCCGGCGATTGCGTACCAGGGCCAGCTCACGGGACCCCATCGCCGCCACGTCGAGGCCGTCGAGCAGGTACTGGCCTGAGGTGGGCACGTCCAGGCATCCCAGGACGTGCATGAGAGTCGACTTCCCCGACCCAGAGGCGCCCATCACGGCCAGGAACTCCCCCGCGCCCACGGTCAGGTTGACCCCCCGCAGCGCGTCAACCCGGGAATCCCCCTCGCCGTAGACCTTGGTCACATCGCGGACGTCGAGAACAGGCGCCATCATGGCGCGCCACCTCCCTGCGGACCGCCGCCGCCTGCGGGTGGCCCTCCGACGCCCCCGCCCGGGAATCCACCCGGGCTCTGGCTGGAATCTGTCTCCGTGGTGCTCGTGGCCGACGTCAGCGCAACGTCCTGCCCCGGTTCGACCCCGGAGATGATCTGCGTGGCGTCGGCGCTGACCACCCCCACCTCAACGGGGGTGACGGTCTCCTGCCCGTCGCTGACCACAACGACTGTGCTCCGGTCACCCGTGGTGGTGACCGCGACGGTGGGCGCGGTGGTGGCGTCCTCCACACTCGCGGTCACGATCGTGACGGAGGCCGATTGGCCCAGGCGGAGGTCCGCGGGAGCCTCGGTGATCGCCACGAGTGCGGCGTAGGTCACCACACTGGACGACGTCGTGGCCGTGGGCGCGATCGAGGTGACCTCCCCGGCACCGGTGGCGTCATCGAGCCCCGGGAACGTCAGGGTGGCCGCTTGGCCGACCGCCAGGTTGGTCACGTCCGATTCAGCGAAGGCCACGGACACCTCGAGGTCGTTCAGGTTCGCGATGACGATGAAGTCGGTGGACGTCGAGGAGGTCGTGGCCGCGGCTCCCGTTCCCGAGGCAGTGCTGGATCCCGTCGTTGAGCCGACCTTGCCGTTGATCTCAAGCACCGTGCCCCGGGCGGGGGCCTTGAGCACGCAGGCAGCCAGCGCGGCCTGGGCATCGTCGTAGGCTGCCTGGGCCTCGAGTACCTTCGCACGGTTGCTGGCCACAGCCGCGTCATCGACTGTGGTCGTCGAATCGCCCTCCACCGTCGTCCCCTGCTGCGCGGTCGCCAGGGAGATCTCAGCCTTCGTCTGCGCGGAGAGGGCCTTGTCGTAGGCCGAGCTGGCAGCATCGACCTGAGCCTGCGCTGCGGCGACCGCATCCGGGTCAGCTGGACTCGCGGACTCCGCCGCCTTCAGCGCCTCCTGGGCCGCCTGCAGCTGGTTCTGCGCCGTCTGGGTCGCACTCTCAGCCTTCGTCACGACCGCCTTGCGCCGGGCGACCTTGGTCTGGTTCACCACCTGGGAGTCCGGCTCCGTCGTCGTCTGTCCCTCCTGCGCGGCCTGAAGGCCCTCCTGGGCGGCCTCCAGGGACAGCTCGGCCATCGCGACGGCACGTTCGGCATCTGCGGTGTCCAGTGTTGCCAGGACCTGGCCCTTGGTGACCTGGTCACCCACCTCGACGTTCACGCTGTCCACGGTCCCGGAGGTCTCGAAGTTGGCTGCCACGTCGCTGGCCGGCTGAACGCTTCCATCGGCGGTGACCGTTGAGCTCACCGATCCCGTGGTCACCGCAACCGTCCGCACGGCTCCAGCGCTCGCCGCGGATGTGGCTTCGGGGCGCAGAAGCACCATTCCGGCAGCGATGATGGCTGCCACCAGCGCGACAGCCAGGCCGATGTTGAGCAGGTTCCTGCGTCTACGACGATCCATGCGTGTGAGTCTCACCGGACTCGCTGTGCCCAGCCTGCGACGACCCTGTGAAGAGGCTGTGGACGCCGGCCGAGAGCCTGTTGCGTGGCTGGACCCACGATCCGTCTGTCGTTGACAGCCGACGCGCAGGTTCCCCACAGGAATGGGCGAGAGGCTCCAGCCATGGCCTCGACACCCAGCCCCAGCATCCCGCAGTCCGCCGCGACGTGGCCGGCGGCTTCGGCGCCTCGCACAGCGACGAGCCCTGCCCCAGGCTCGCGGAAGCCTGGCCGCAAGCGGGCGGCGGCAGCCTTGGTTCTGGTTGCCTCGACCCTCTTCGCCGGCCCCCCTTCCTCGGCTGCACCACTGGCGCCGTCGGAGCCGGCCGGCTTGGCCGCCACGGCGCCGGGTGCGACCGCGTCCCGCGACGCCGAACAGGCCCTGAGTGCTCGCCTGGCCACGGAGTACGCCGGAGCCGTGCCAGCGCCCGACGTGGAGTCCCTGGTGCGAGGAGTGAGCCAGGAGCTCCGCGGGAGTACGACGCTCGCCGATCGGCTCCCCTACGCAATCGAGGCCGTGTGTCGGCGTGCGCTGACGGACTTCCTGGCTGTGGGCGTGCCACTGCCCCACGGTGAGGCTTGAGCCACACTGGATCGACCACGGACACGTCGAGAATCCCAGGTGCGCCCCGGAGATGGTGCATCCTCACCCCATCAGAGGGGTGGCAGCGCCTCGTCGTCCAACGCACGCGACCACCGCGACCACCGCGACCAGTCTGCCCTGCTTGAACTGCTCGACGAACTCAAGGCTGCCGACGTGGATGATCGTGTCCGGTTGGCGACCCAGAACCTGTGTCGGGCTTTGATCGACGCCGAGGCCACGGAGGTGATCGGTGCCGGTGATGGGGGCCTACCTGCACGGGGTGAGTACGCAGAAGGTCGACGACCTGGTCAAGGCGTTGGGTGCTGACACCGGGATCTCCACGAGCGAGGTGTCGCGGATCTGCGCTGAACTAGAGACCGGGGTCGGCGCGTCCGGGACCGGTCCCTGGCCGACACCACGTGTGCGTACGTCTTCCTGCACGCCACCGACTGCAAGCCCGAGCAAAGACCGTGAGACAGCGACCGGGTCACATGGTCGTCCACCACGTGCGGGGGCGGAACCGGGGGGACGTTTGGCCGTGTTCGCGCGACTGGTCCCGGTGCTAGCGTGATTCGTGGGTCAGGGGGTGCGTCGTGACTGGGTCCGCAGCCCGGAAGGCGCCACAGGGCGGCGCGTTCTCCACCGTGGTCGTCGGGATTGGCGCCTTGGGTGGCGCGCTGCTGGGCCTGTTCGCTGCTGTGATCGTGTCGGTCAACTTCGTCATCTTCGTGGTGGGTCACCCAGATGGGTATGAGGCCGGCCCCCTCGAGGTGTTCCAGTACAGCGCCCTGGGGGGAGTCATCGACCTCGTGATCCTGGTCGCGGGTCCAGCCCTGGGGGCGTGGCTGGGGTGGGTGGTCGCCCGGCGAATCACTCGCTGACCGATCGACCGGCCGGCCCGAGTCGGTTCTGGTACACCGCCGCCCGCGTCGGCGTGGGAATCAGCGCGTGCGATCAAGCAGCGCTGACCAGCGCAGGGCGATGTCGTCGGGTGGATCGCTGACCTCCACACGCTTGTCCCGGGTCGTGGCACCGCGCACGACCCGGACCTGGCGCGAGCGCAGGCCGAGGGCCCCGGCGAGGACTCGTTCGGCCGCGGCCGTCGCCGCGCCCTCGACGGGTCGAGCTCGGACGCGCACCTCCAGGACCGGCCCAGCAACGGCATCCCGGACTGGCGCCCGGCCGCCGGCGCCGTCCGCCCGTGACCCGGGCCGGACCCGGATCGAACCCTGGAACGTGTGCACGGGGGATATCCTCGCCTTTGATCCGCGCCGGTGGGCGCTGGCCGACGAGGGCGGGAGTCATGATGGGTGCAGGGGACTGGGTGGCCGGGGGACTGCGCAGGGCGGCGTCCGGCGTCCGATCGGCTGTCCAAGGGTCCCCTGATCAGCCCGCCGAGTCGGCGTCTGCGCCCGCAGGTGAGCCCGCAGAACTCGTTGTCGACGTGCCGGCCGCCCCCGCGAAGGAGGCCCCGGCGAAGAAGGCCCCGGCGAAGAAGGCCCCGGCGAAGAAGGCGCCGGCCACGAGGGCGCCCGCCAAGAGGGCCCCCGCGACTAAGGCCTCGGCCGGGAAGGCGCCCGCCAAGAGGGCGCCGGCCACGAAGGCGACGGCAACAAAGGCGCCGACCAAGAAGGCGCCGGCCAAGCCGGCTGCCGTGGCGGAGCCCCCGGCTGCGGCTTCCCCGTCCTCGAGCCTCCCGGAATGGAGCGACGAGGAACTCGCGGCCTTCCGCGCTGCGCTGGAGGCTGACGTGATCCGGCTGCGCGAGGAGCTCAACATGGGCAGGGCCGACATGGAGGACCTGCTCTCGGATTCTGGCGACGGCGCGGGCGACGACCAGGCCGACGCCGGCTCCAAGACACTGGAGCGCGAGCAGGAGATGAGCGTCAACGCCAATGCCCTGGACCTGCTCGAGCAGTCCGAGCATGCGCTTGTGCGTCTGGACGAGGGCACCTACGGCATCTGCGAGTCGTGCGGCACGGCCATCCCGGCTGCCCGCCTCAAGGCGTTCCCGCGTGCCACCCTGTGCATCCCGTGCAAGCAGTCCGAGGAGCGCCGCTGACGTGAGTCGGTTGCCCCTGACCCTCGGTGTGGCGGCCACCGTGGTCGTCCTCGACCAGGTGACCAAGGCGCTGGCTGTGGCCCGGCTCGAGGGCGAGCCGTCCGTGGAGGTGGTCGGACAGTGGCTGCAGCTGACCTTCGTCCGCAACCCGGGCGCAGCCTTCTCGCTGGCAGGCAACTACACCATCCTGATCAGTGCGATAGCGATCATCGTCGCTGTGGCGATCGTGCGGACCTCGCGGACCCTGACCAGCACCTGGTGGGCCGTGGTCCTCGGTGGCATCCTGGGCGGCGCACTGGGCAACCTCATCGATCGGGTCTTCCGCTCCCCAGCGCCATTCCGGGGCCACGTGGTGGACTTCCTCGAGCTGCCGAACTGGCCTGTCTTCAACGTGGCAGACATGGCCCTGGTGGGTTCGGCGATCCTGGCCGTCCTGCTGAGCATCAAGGGTGTGGAGATGGGTGAGCCGGACTCCGGCCCCGATGCCAACACCGGGAGTGAGCCGGGCACCGGGAGTGCGCCGGCCACCGAGTCGGGGGAGCGCAGCACCGATGGCTGAACCTCGGCTGGCCCACGTCCCCGACGGCCTGGCCGGTGAGCGGGTCGACTCCGCCCTGGCCCGGATGTTCGGGCTGTCCCGGTCCCGGGCCGCCGAGCTGGCCGAGTCCGGCCACGTCCAGGTCGACGGGCGCAGCCTTGGTAAGAGCGCTCGGGTCGATGCGGGCCAGCTCGTCGAGGTCCTGATCCCTGAGCGCGTCGAACCCGCAGACCAGCCCGCCGTGGATGTCCCGGAACTGGTGGTCCTGCACGACGACGCGGACATCGTCGTGGTCGACAAGCCCGTCGGCGTGGCCGCCCACCCCAGCCACGGTTTCGTCGGCCCCAGCGTCACAGGCGTGCTGCGGGCGCGCGGCTACCGGATCTCGACCTCGGGGGCACCGGAGCGCCGCGGCGTCGTCCAGCGCCTGGATGTCGGGACCTCCGGGGTGATGGTCCTGGCCAAGAGTGAGCCGGCCTACAGCCACCTGAAGCAGCAGTTCCGCGACCGCACGCCGGAGAAGGTCTACCACGCCCTCGTGCAGGGCCTGCCCGACCCGGTCCGCGGCACCGTCGACGCCCCGATCGGTCGGCACCCGAACCACGACTGGAAGTTCGGCGTCGTCGCCGACGGCCGTCCCTCGGTGACCCACTACGAGCTGCTCGAGGCATTGCGCTACGCGAGCCTGCTGGAGGTGCACCTCGAGACAGGTCGGACCCACCAGATCCGGGTCCACATGTCCGCGATCCGCCATCCCTGCGTCGGCGACCTCATGTACGGCGCGGACCCCGTCCTGGCCGCTCGCTGTGGCCTGGAGCGTCAGTGGCTGCACGCGGTGCGCCTCGGGTTCGTGCACCCGGGCAGCGGTGACTGGGTGGAGTTCGTCTCGCCCTACCCGGCAGACCTCGATCACGCCCTGCGCACCCTGCAGCCGGACTGACCTCGGCTGGCCCCTCCGGTCAGGGCGGCGTGTTCGGTCCGGGCGCCCAGTGGCACAGTGGTGCCATGAGTATCGAGAACTCCACCCCTGTCCACGCCGCCGGAGTGTTCGAGATCGGTGGCGACCTGCCCGTGCGTCGGCTCGGCTACGGCGCCATGCGGATCACCGGCCACGGCATCTGGGGCGATCCCCCCGACCGTGACGCCGCCATCGCCCTGCTGCGCCGGGCCGTCGAGCTCGGCGTGGACTTCATCGACACGGCCGATTCCTACGGACCCTTCGTCTCAGAGGACCTCATCCGCGAGGCGCTGCATCCCTACGCGGGCGTGGTCATCGCCACCAAGGGTGGGCTGACCCGGTCCGGACCGGACAAGTGGGCGCCCGTGGGTAGCCCCTACTACCTGCGCCAGTGCGTGGAGATGTCGCTGCGCCGATTGGGTGTCGAGTGCATCGACCTCTACCAACTGCACCGGATCGACGCGAACGTCCCCCTCGAGGAGCAGCTCGGGGCGCTCAAGGACCTCCAGGACCAGGGCAAGATCCGCCACCTCGGGCTGTCCCAGGTATCGATCCAGGAACTCCAGGCGGCCACCGACCTGATCGACGTGACCACCGTGCAGAACCTGTACAACCTGGGCGACCGCAGTTCGGAGGAGGTGCTGGGCGCCTGTGAGGAGGCAGGCATCGGGTTCATCCCGTGGTTCCCGGTCGCCGCCGGTCCGCTGGCCCGTCCCGACGGTCCGCTGGCCCCGATCGTGGCGCGCACCGGCATCCCCGCCGCGCAGCTCTCGCTGGCGTGGCTGCTGCGCCGCTCCCCGGTGATCATGCCGATCCCGGGCACGTCGTCGATCGAGCACCTGGAGCAGAACTGCGCTGCCGCGGCGGTCGTGCTCGATGACGCCACGTTCGCCGAGCTTTCTGCTCTGGGCCAGGGCACTGACACCGGCGCGCACGCGTAGGTCGGTGCGGGCACGCCGGCGTCCGGGAGCTCAGTCCCGATCGCCGGCCATCAGCCCGGTGATCGACCCGTCGGGGCGCACGTGCACGCGCAGCGCGGCGGGCTCGTGCGGCAGCCCCGGCATCGTCACGATCGACCCGGTGCTGGCCACCACGAAGCCGGCACCCGCCGCCAGTCGTGCCTCGCGGACGTTGATGGTGAACCCGTGGGGCACCCCGCGGCGCTTGGGGTCATCGGACAACGACAGGTGGGTCTTGGCGATGCAGACCGGCAGGCCGGTTCCGACCGCCGCGGTGATCCGGGCCAGTTCGCGCGCTGCCGCCGGGGCGATCTCGATCCCATCGGCGCCGTAGACGTGCCAGGCGATCGCGGTGATCTTGGCCTCGTAGGGGTCGTCGGCGGCGTAGGGGTGCCACGGCGCCGGAGGTTCGACATCCGTGCCGTCGACAACCCGGCCCACCGCCTCCGCCAGCTCCAGTGATCCCGCGCCACCGTTGCTGAAGCCGGTGCAGGGCGCCATCGGCACCCCGCGCCCGGCGCACCAGGCGCCCAGCAGCGCCACCTCGTCGTCGGGATCTCCGGGGAACCTGTTCAGCGCGACCACAGGCGGCAGGCCGTAGGCGCCGATGCTGAACAGGTGCCGCTCCAACTGGGGAAGTCCGGCGACAAGCGCGTCCCGGTTGGGCTGATCCACCTGCGCCAGCGGGGCGCCCCCGTGCAGCTTCAGTGCGCGCAGGGTCACGACGAGCACCACCGCGCGCGGCCAGATACCGGCCGACCTGCACGCGATGTCCAGGAACTTCTGGCCGCCGAGGTCGAAGCCGAATCCACCCTCGGTGATCACGTCAGCTCCGGTGGCCAGGGCAAGCCGCGTGGCGATCATCGAGTTGGTGCCGTGGGCGATGTTGGCGAACGGCCCGCCGTGCACGAGCGCCGGGCCGCCCTCGGCGGTCTGGGCGAGATTGGGCATCAGGGCGTCGCGCAGCAGGACGGTCATCGCAGGGGCGGCACCGATGTCCCCGGCGGTCACCGGCTGGTCCGCAGCGGTCCAGCCCACCACGATCCGGGCCAGTCGCTGCTCCAGGTCGGTCAGGTCACTGGCCAGGCACAGGGCGGCCATGACCTCGCTGGACGCGGTGATCTGGAAGCCGGCCTCCCGTGGGATCCCATCGGCCGGGCCACCCAATCCGATGACCACGTGTCGCAGGAACCGATCATTCATGTCCACTGCGCGCGGCCACGTGACTCGGCGCGGGTCGATCGGACCCGGTTGACCGAACTGCAGGCTGTTGTCGACCAAGGCCGAGAGCAGGTTGTGCGCCGAGGTGATCGCGTGCATGTCCCCGGTGAAGTGCAGGTTGATCGCCTCGGCCGGCTCGAGGGTCGCTGCCCCGCCGCCGGTGCCGCCGCCCTTCATCCCGAACACCGGGCCCAACGAGGGCTCGCGCAGGGCCAGCACGGCGTGCCGGCCGCGGGCGCGCATCCCCATCGCCAGCGCGATCGCCATGGTGGTCTTGCCCTCCCCATGCGGGGTCGGGGTGATCGCCGAGACGAGGATGAGCCGTCCGGTCGGCGGGCGGTCGGCCAGGGCAGCCAAGTCGATCTTGGCCCGGTCGGGACCCCATTCGATCACGTGCTCGGGGGCGATCCCGAGTTCGGCGGCGACCTCGGGCATCGGGCGCAGGTGGGGCACAGTGGCCATGCTGGCACCAGCCCGCGGGGATGTCGCGCGGTCGGCCTGTCAGCCCCCGGAGGTACGATCGACGCCTGCCGAGTCCGCCTTCCCCGTCAGGTCACGGCGCATCGATGGACCGTGGCCAGCTCTGGAGGACTATCCGTGTCGAACGCCCCGAGCGGTGACTTCGTCCACCTGCACGCCCACACCGAGTACTCGATGCTGGACGGTGCCGCGCGGGTCAAGGAACTGTTCGCCGAGGCCGCGCGCATGGAGATGAAGGCCCTGGCGATCACCGACCACGGCAACCTGTTCGGCGCCTTCGAGTTCTGGAAGGCGGGCACCGCGGCGGGGGTCAAGCCGATCATCGGCATGGAGGGGTACTACGTCCCGATCGGGTCGCGCTTCGACCGGGCGCCGTTCTCGTTCGGTGCGGATGTGGGTCAGGACGTCGGCGACGAGGGGACCGTCAAGGGCAAGGTCAACTACACGCACATGACCCTGCTGGCCGAGAACAACGAGGGCCTGCACAACCTCTTCCGGATCTCGTCGCTGGCCAGCCTCGAGGGCCAGTACCGCAAGTACCCGCGGTTCGACCGCGACCTGCTCGAGAAGCATGGCAAGGGCATCATCGCCACCACCGGCTGCCCCTCGGGCGAGGTGAACCGCTGGCTGCAGGTCGGCCAGTACGAGAAGGCGCGCCAGGCAGCCGCCGACTACCGCGACATCCTCGGGGAGGGCAACTTCTTCTGCGAGGTCATGGACCACGGCATCGAGATCGAGCGACGCACGCTGCCCGACCTGCTGCGCCTGGCCAAGGACCTCAAGCTGCCCCTGCTGGCCAGCAACGACCTGCACTACACCCATGCTGCGGACGCGGAGTCACACGAGGTCCTGCTCTGCGTGCAGACCGGCAAGACCATGGCCGACCCGAACCGCTTCAAGTTCGACGCCCGTGACTTCTACCTCAAGCCCCAGCGCGAGATGCGCGAGCTGTGGGCCGAGCACCCAGAGGCCTGCGACAACACACTGCTCGTGGCCGAGCGGTGCAACGTCTCCTTCACCGAGGGACGCAACCTGATGCCGCGGTTCCCGGTGCCCGAGGGGCACACGGAGGAGTCCTGGCTGGTCGAGGAGGTCAATCGCGGCCTGGCCACGCGGTTCCCCGAGGGCGTGCCGGCCGACCGCCGGGAGCAGGCCGCCTACGAGCTCGGGGTCATCAACCAGATGGGCTTCCCGGGCTACTTCCTGGTCACCGCGGACCTCGTGGCCCACGCCAAGGAGGTAGGCATCCGGGTCGGGCCGGGTCGCGGGTCGGCAGCCGGCGCGCTGATCGCCTATGCGTTGGGCATCACCGAGCTCGACCCGATGGCCCACGGCCTGCTCTTCGAGCGGTTCCTGAACCCCGAGCGCGTCTCGATGCCCGACATCGACATGGACTTCGACGAGCGCCGGCGCGCCGAGATGATCCGCTACGCCACCGCGCGCTACGGCGAGGAGCGGGTCGCCCAGATCGTCACCTACTCGACCATCAAGGCCAAGGCCGCGCTCAAGGACTCGGCCCGAGTGCTCGGGCACCCGTTCGCCGTGGGGGAGCGGCTGACCAAGGCGATGCCCCCGGCGGTGATGGGCAAGGACATCCCGCTGGCGGGGATCTTCGACACGGAGCACCCCCGCTACAAGGAGGCCGGTGACTTCCGGGCGCTGTATGACTCCGAGGCCGACCTGCACGAGGTGGTCGACACCGCGCGCGGGCTGGAGGGCCTGCGCCGGCAGTGGGGGGTGCACGCCGCCGGGGTGATCCTCTCGGCCGAGCCACTGCTCGACGTCATCCCGATCATGCGCCGCGAGCAGGATGGCGCGATCATCACCCAGTTCGACATGGGGGCCTGTGAGTCCCTGGGCCTGCTCAAGATGGACTTCCTGGGCCTGCGCAACCTCACCATCCTCGACGATGCGCTGCGCCACATCGCGACCAACCGGGGTGAGACGGTCGTGCTCGAGGACCTGTCGCTGGACGATGTGCCCACCTACGAGCTACTGTCCCGCGGCGACACGCTCGGGGTGTTCCAGCTGGACAACTCCGGCATGCGCGCGCTGCTGACCCGGCTGGGCCCGACCAACTTCGAGGACATCTCCGCGGTGCTGGCGCTCTACCGGCCCGGGCCGATGGGTGCCAACGCGCACAACGACTTCGCCGACCGCAAGAACGGCCGCCAGAAGGTGGCCCCGATCCACCCGGAGCTCGAAGCCGCCCTGGAGCCGATTCTTGGTGAGAGTCATTCTCTTATCGTGTATCAGGAGCAGGTGATGGCGATCGCCCAGCAGCTGGCGGGCTACTCGCTGGGCAGCGCGGACCTCCTGCGCCGCGCGATGGGCAAGAAGAAGAAGGAGATCCTCGACAAGGAGTACATCCCGTTCGCCGAGGGGATGCGTGCCAACGGCTACTCCGAGGCCGCGATCAAGGCGCTGTGGGACGTCCTCGTCCCGTTCTCGGACTATGCGTTCAACAAGGCGCACACCGCCGGCTACGGCCTGGTCTCCTACTGGACGGCCTACCTGAAGGCCAACTACCCGGCCGAGTACATGTCGGGCCTGCTCACCTCGATCGCCGACGACAAGGACAAGTCCGCGATCTACCTCAACGAGTGCCGCCGGATGGGCATCAAGGTGCTTCCCCCGGACGTCAACGAGTCGCAGTCGGACTTCGCCCCGGTGGGCACCGACATCCGCTTCGGCCTGTCGGCGATCCGCAACGTGGGCGTCAATGTGGTCGAGTCGATCATCGCCACCCGCATCGCCAAGGGGCGGTTCGCGGACTTCGGCGACTTCATCGCCAAGGTCGAGATCGGGGTGTGCAACAAGCGCTTGGTCGAGTCCCTGATCAAGGCCGGTGCCTTCGACAGCTTCGGGGACACTCGCAAGGGCCTGCTGGCCATCCACGAGCAGGCCATCGACGCCGCCCTGGACACCAAGCGTGCAGAAGCCGTGGGCCAGTTCGACCTCTTCGCCGGCATGGGGGGCGAAGCCGCCCAGGTCGAGGCAGCGCCCGGTTCCCGGCTGGTGCCCCCGCCGACCGAGTGGGACAAGAAGACCCTGCTGGCCTACGAGCGCGAGATGCTGGGCCTCTACGTCAGTGACCACCCGCTGTTCGGCCTCGAGCACGTGCTGGCCAACCTGGCCGAGATGCCCATCGCGGCCCTGGCCGCCGACGAGCGCACGGACGGCCAGATGGTCACCGTCGCCGGCCTGGTCACCTCGGTGCAGCGCAAGATGACCAAGGCCAAGGGGGAGCCCTGGGCCATCGTCACCCTTGAGGACCTCGCCGGCACGGTGGAGGTCATGTGCTTCCCGACGCTCTACGCCACGGCCGGGGTTCTGCTGGCTGAGGACGTGGTCGTGGTCGTCCGGGGCCGCCTGGACAAGGGCGAGGACACAGCCAAGCTGCGGGCGATGGACATCAGCGTGCCCACCATCTCCGAGACCGGGAGCTCCGGGCCGGTGGCCATCCAACTCGACATCAACCGCTGCACCCCGCCGGTCGTCGCGCGGCTGCGCGAGGTGCTGGGCAACCACCCGGGCACGGTGGAGGTGCACATCCACCTGCGCAACGGGGCGACCACCACTGTGCTGTCGATCGATGATCGGCTGCGGGTCACGCCCTCCCCATCGCTGTCCGGGGACCTGAAGGCGATGCTGGGGCCCAACTGCCTGGCCTGAGTTGCCGCAGGCTCAGCGCCGGTCACCGCCGGTCCGGGTTAGGTCAGGTCAGGCGGGCGATCGGGGCCACGCGGGCGTTCGTGAGCTGCACCAGGTCGTCGGGGGCCAGCTCCACGTCCAGGCCTCGACGACCGCCGGAGACCAGCACGCTGGGATGGCCCAACGCGGACTCGTCGAGAACAGTGGGGTGCGACGTGCGCTGCCCCAGCGGGGAGATCCCGCCTGCCACGTAGCCAGTGGCGCGTTCGGCGCGGTCCACCTCGGCCATCGACGCGCGCTTGCCGCCGACTGCTGCTGCCAGCAGCTTGAGGTCCAGCTGGCTGCCGACGGCGACGATCCCGACCACCAGGGTCCCGTCCACGTCGGCCAGCAGGGTCTTGAACACGCGCTCGGGGTCCACTCCGAGCGCGCTGGCCGCCTCGAGCCCGTAGGACGTGCTGCGCGGATCGTGCCGGTAGGTGCGCAGCACGTGCGCGACGCCGGCCTCGGCCAGCAGCCGGGTGGCCGGCGTGCCCGTGGAACCGCCCGACTTCTTCGCCATGGCTCGATCCTGCCACCTGAGCCGGTGCCCGGCCCGGCGTCCCTGCCTGCGAGCGGTGTGGGCCCGATCCCCCGAGCGGGACCGGCGTTTCGGCCCTAGCCTGTGCAGGTGCCCACGGTTCCGCTGTTCCCGCTACGGACCGTTCTGGTGCCCGGTCTGGTCCTGCCGCTGCACATCTTCGAGCCGCGCTATCGGCTGATGATCCGGACCCTGGCGCAGGCGCCGGAGGACGAGCGCGGCTTCGGCATCGTGGCGATGCGCCCGGGTGCACACGAACGCGACGGCCTGTCCGGCGTGTACGAACTCGGCACGATGGCCCGCATCACCGAGGTGCAGGAGCTGCCCGACGGGCGCTACGACATCGTCACCGTCGGCGCACGCCGGTTCTCCATCGATGCCTTGGATCATGACCTGCCCTACACCCAGGCCCAGGTCAGCCTGCACGCCGAGCCCCTCGGCGACGAGGCACACACCACGGAGTTGGCCCACGAGGCGATCCGCCTGCTGCGCGCCTACCGGGAGGTCATCGCCGCGTGGGGCGTGATCCAGATGGCGCCGATCGACCACCTGCCCGACGATCCGGTCGTGCTGAGCTACCTCATCTCGGCGGCCATCGTCACCGACCTGCCCCAGCGCCAGGCCCTGCTGGGGATCGCCGACGCTGAGTCGCGCCTGGCAGGGGTGTGCGAGGTCCTGCGCCGGGAGATCGAGGTCATGGGCGCTCTGCCGTCGATGCCGGCCGTCGACCTGGCCAGTGCCCGGCTCTGGGCCAACTGAGCGCACCGCCCAGCCGCCGCCCGGCCCGCGGCCTAGAATCGTGGGCATGATCCGCCGACTGGACCTGCGCGCCGGCCTGCCCGTGCACCTCGAGGCTGTGGTGCCCCGGGCCCCCATGGATGTGGAGCACGCGCTGGACGTCGTGCGACCGATCGTCGCCGACGTGGCCGCGCGCGGTGCTGAGGCGGTTCTCGACCACGGCGAGCGCCTCGATGGGGTCCGCCCGACCCACCTGCGGGTCCCGGCCGCTGCCCTGGCCAAGGCCCTCGAGGAGCTCGACCCGGCGGTGCGCCGCGCACTTGAGGTCGCCATCGAGCGGGTTCGGACCGTGCATGCAGATCAGGTGCGCCCCGAGCACACCACCGAGGTGGTCCCCGGTGGCACCGTCACGATGCGCTGGCTGCCCGTCGAGCGGGTGGGCCTCTACGTGCCCGGCGGCCGGGCGGTGTACCCCTCGTCGGTGATCATGAACGTCGTGCCCGCGCAGATCGCCGGCGTCGACTCCCTGGCGGTGGCCTCGCCTCCGCAGCGTGAGTTCGACGGCCTTCCGCACCCGACCATCCTGGCTGCCTGCGCATTGCTCGGCATCGACGAGGTGTACGCCGCCGGTGGGGCACAGGCGATCGCGCTGTTCGCCTACGGCGCCCCGCTGGACGACGGCACCGTGTGCCGGCCCGTCGACCTCGTGACCGGCCCGGGCAACATCTGGGTCACGGCCGCCAAGCGCCTGCTCAAGGGTCGGATCGGCATCGATTCGGAGGCGGGCCCGACCGAGATCGTGATCCTCGCCGACGACACCGCGCAGGCCGACGTGGTGGCTGCGGACCTCATCAGCCAGGCCGAGCACGACGTGATCGCCGCCTCGGTGCTGGTGACGACCTCGGTGAAGCTGGCCGCCGACGTGGCAGCGGCCCTGGAGGGTCAGGTGGCCGCCACGAAGCACTCGCTGCGCGTGCGGGAGGCGCTGTCGGGTACGCAGAGTGCGGTCATCCTGGTCGACTCGATCACCGACGGCCTGGCGATCGTCAATGCCTATGCTGCTGAGCACCTGGAGATCCACACCCGCGAGGCCCGTGCGGTGGCCATGCGGGTGCGCAACGCCGGGGCGATCTTCGTCGGTCCGTGGGCGCCGGTGTCGCTCGGGGACTACGCGGCCGGCTCCAACCATGTGCTGCCCACCGGCGGCTGTGCGTGTCACTCCAGCGGGCTGGGCGTTGCGACGTTCCTGCGCGGAGTCAACCTCATCGAGTACGACCGCGATGCACTGGCTGACGTGGCCGATCACGTGGTGACCCTCGCCCACGCGGAGGACCTGCCGGCGCACGGTGCTGCTATCACGGTGCGGTTCGCTCCGTGACCCCGCCCCAAGGCGGGCCGGTGGACCTGGCGGGGCTTCCGCTGCGCCCGGAACTGGTCGGACAGGTGCCCTACGGCGCCCCTCAGCTCGACGTCGCCCACCGGCTCAACGTCAACGAGAACCCCTACCCGCCCTCGCCCGCGATGGTTGCCGACGTGGCGCGGGCGGTCGCCACGGCCACCTCTGGGCTCAACCGCTACCCCGACCGCGACGCCCTGGATCTGCGTGCGGACCTCGCGGACTACATCGTCAGGGATGTGCCGGGCGCGCCAGAGATCAGCGCTGCCCACGTGTGGCCCGCGAACGGCTCGAACGAGGTGATGGTCCAGCTGCTGCAGGCCTTCGGCGGCCCGGGCAGGATCGCCGTCTCCTTCGACCCCACGTACTCGATGTACCCCGACTACTGCCGCGACACGTTCACCGGCTACCGCACGCTGCCCCGGCGCGCTGACTTCACCATCGACGTGCCCCGCGCCGTGGCGCACGTCCACGCCGAGCAGCCCGAGGTGATCCTGCTCGCCAGCCCGAACAACCCCACCGGCACCGCGCTGGGCCTGGCCGACATCCAGGAGATCTGCGCCGCCAGCCGGGGGATCGTGGTCGTCGACGAGGCGTACGCCGAGTTCCGCCGGCCGGGCACCGCCTCGGCCGTCGAGCTGCTCGCGGGGCACCCCCGACTGGTCGTGACCCGCACGATGAGCAAGGCCTTCGCCCTGGCCGGGGCCCGACTGGGCTACCTCGTGGCCAGCCCACAGGTCGTGGACGCCGTGCAACTCGTCCGCCTGCCCTATCACTTGTCGGCCGTGACCCAGGCAGTTGCCCGGACCGCCCTGCAGCATGCCGCGGACCTCCTGGGGACCGTGGCCGCGCTGCGTGGGGAACGTGATGACCTGGTCACCTGGCTGCGTGCCCGACCCGGCTTGGTCGCGGCCGACTCCGATGCCAACTTCGTGCTGTTCGGCCGGTTCATCGACCGGGACGCGGTGTTCGCGCGCCTGCTCGCCCACGGGGTCCTGGTCCGAGCCACTGGCCCGGCGGGCTGGCTGCGGGTCAGCGCCGGCACACCTGAGGAGATGGCGGCCTTCCGGGCCGCGCTGAGCGCGTCGTACACGCAGGCCGACGTGCTCGACCTCGCCGGGGTCAGCGATCTGCGTTCCGTGGCCCCAGCCGGGCGGCCCGACGTGAGAGGGTTGCCGCACGCCACCGAGGAGGGCATCTGATGGGCCGGTTCGCCACCGTGGAACGCACCACCAAGGAGAGCGATGTCCGCGTGTCGCTGGAGCTCGACGGCTCCGGGGTCACCGACATCAGCACCGGTGTGCCCTTCTACGACCACATGATGACCCAGATCGGCAAGCACGCCGGGTTCGACCTGCAGATCGCCACCACCGGGGACATCGAGGTCGACAGCCACCACACCGTCGAGGACACGTCGCTGGCGTTCGGGGCCGCGCTGCGCCAGGCCCTGGGTGACAAGGTCGGCATCCGGCGGTTCGGCGACGCGCTGGTACCCCTCGACGAATCCCTGGCCCGAGCCGTCGTGGACCTGTCCGGACGGCCCTACGTCGTCCACGACGAGCCACCCATGGCGCCCATGATCGGCAGCTATGACACGACACTGACACGACACGTGTGGGAGTCCATCTCGGCCACCGCCCAGATCTGCCTGCACGTGCACTGCCTGTACGGGCGCAACCCGCATCACATGGTCGAGGCGCAGTTCAAAGCCGTGGCCCGTGCCCTGCGGACCGCCGTGGAGCTCGACCCGCGCGTGGTGGGGGTGCCCAGCACGAAGGGGGCGCTGTGATCGCGGCCGTCAGCGCGCTCCTCGGGTGGTTGCCCGAGGTGGCCCCGTCTGCCACGGACCCAGGGGTGCCCACCTCGGTGCAGATCAGCTTCGCGGTCACAGCCCTGTTCCTCGTCGGCTGGATGATCTGGGGGGTGCGGCAGTACCGGCGCACCGGCCAGGCCACCTGGTTGTGGCTAGGCGTCCTCATGGGCATCGCCCTGGTGAGCGGCTATGCGCGGTACCCGCGATGAGTCGTGTCGTCGTCCTGGACTACGGCTCGGGCAACCTGCGCTCGGCAGCGCGTGCCCTGGAGGAGGCCGGGGCCACGGTCGAGGTCAGCTCGGACTTCGACACGGCGATGGCAGCCGACGGCCTGGTCGTACCGGGGGTGGGGGCCTTCGCGGCATGCATGGCAGGCTTCCGTGCAGTCCGCGGCCCGCAGCTGGTCGACCATCGCCTGGCCGGCGGCCTGCCCGTGCTGGGCATCTGCGTCGGAATGCAGATCCTGTTCACCCGAGGGGTCGAGCACGGGGTGGTCACCGACGGGCTGGGGGAGTGGCCCGGCATCGTGGAGGAGCTGCCCGCTGCGGTGCTGCCGCACATGGGCTGGAACACCGTCGACGTGCCCGACGGCTCGGTGCTCTTCGACGGCGTCGCCGATGCGCGGTTCTACTTCGTGCATTCCTACGCGGTGCAGCGGTGGGACTGGATCGCCCAGGAGCCCTTCCACGCGCCGCTGGTCAGCTGGACCACGCACGGGGCGCCGTTCGTGGCGGCCATCGAGAACGGGCCGCTGAGCGCCACCCAGTTCCACCCCGAGAAGTCCGGGGAGGACGGCCTGCGGCTGTTGGGCAACTGGGTGCACACCCTGCGCTGACCAGCCTGCGGCGAGCCTTGGACGCGTCGTGAACCACGTGGTTACGCTGATGTGACACAGTGGGCCCGCACACTGGGAGGTAGGCAATGCAGGAGGAACCATCCGAATCGCCGTCGGGCGATCTGGAGCCGGCTGATGGGACGCCGGAGTCGTGGGCCGAGCCCGTGGCAGCAACCCCGCCGGAGACCGAGACGACCGGGGCTGCAGCTGAGCCGTTCACCGGCCATGCCAAGGATGCGACCGTGAGCATGCCCGTCGCGGACGACACCGTGAGCATGCCGGTTGCGCACGACGAGGTGAGTGCTCCAGCCGCGGACGACACCGTGCGCGCGACTGCGGGCACCACCCCGGGCACCACCCCGGGCACCACCCCGGGCGCCAGCTCGGAGCAACCCACGCCCGCCATGTCCGACCCACCGAACCTCGTGCAGATCGCCGGGGCCGAGCCTGATCGGGATGCGATCGTGCCGCTGCCCGCCGTCCCCAGCACGGCTGCCCCGGCAGGCACGGTCACGGCAGCTCCGGCCACGACCGGGACGGCCACGCCGGGCGCCCGCCTGGCGGACGCGGTCGAGGCAGAGGTCCTCCCCGAAGGCGTGGGTAAGGTCGGCAGCATCCCGGCTGTTGGGGCCCAACGGGCGTGGGCGCGCGGGCACTGGGCCAACTGGCGGCTGTACCTCGTCCGGTTCCTCTCCGCCGGCCTGTCGGTGATCATCGCCGTGGCATTGGTCCCGGGGGTGACCTTCGCCGGTTGGCGTTGGAGCCAGGGGCTCGAGGTCGCGCTGGTCTTCGCCCTGCTCAACGCCTTCGTGAAACCAGCCCTGCAGTTCCTGTCCCTGCGCTTCATCTTCAGCTCGATGGGCATCGTGATCGTCCTGGTCAACGCGCTGCTCCTCATGCTCCTGAACTGGATCCTGGGCGATCGGCTGGAGATCACCACCGTGCTCGCGCTGTTGTTGGTGGCTGCCCTCGTGGGCCTGATCGGTGCCACCATCGACGCCCTGCTCGGCGCTGACTACCCGATGCTGGACCGCGACTACAAGGAGAGGAACGGCCTGGCATGAGCGGCGGTTTCGACACGATCAGCGAGAACCTTCGCCTCCAGCAGATCTACTCGACGCTCGGGGCCTTCGCCGCAGACTCCCTGCTGGACGGCACCCAGGCGGCAGGGCCTCGCCGGCGGATGCAGCAATGGGTGCATGGGTTGCCCGAGCCGGTGCCCGAGTACGCAGCGGCCACCCGGACCCGCATCCTGCTCGAGGGCCTCGGCCCGACCTACGTGAAGATGGGCCAGATCGTCTCCAGCCAGGTCAACGTCCTGCCCGATGACTGGCGCATCGAGCTCGATCGCCTGCAGAACGAGGTCCCGACCTTCCCGTTCCCGATGGTCCGCGAGATCATCATCCAGGAGCTCGGTGCCCCGCCCGAGGAGCTCTACGCGGAGTTCTCCGAGATCCCGCTGGCCGCAGCGTCGCTGGCGCAGGTGCACCGGGCGCGGCTCCACGATGGCCGCGAGGTGGCGGTCAAGGTGCAGCGGCCCAATCTCGACCAGCAGGTCAAGGCCGACCTCGGGGTCACCAAGACCCTGGGCCGGGCCATGGAGGCACGCAGCCAGTGGGCACGCGAGGTGGGCCTGCGCGGGATGCTCGACGAGTTCAGCACCAACCTCATCGAGGAGCTGGACTACTACGGCGAGGGTTACAACATGACCCGCCTGGCAGCCAACCTCGAGACCCTGCCCGGGGTGGCTGTCCCGAAGCTGTACCGCGAGCTGTCCGCACGGCGCGTCCTGACTCAGGAGTTCATCATCGGGGTGAAGATCTCCGATCTTGAGGCGATCGATTCCGCCGGCCTTGACCGCGGCGTCCTGGGCACCAACGCCCTGCGGGCGGCGATCAAGATGCTGCTCATCGACGGGTTCTTCCACGCCGACCCGCATCCGGGCAACCTCTATGTCGACCTTGCCAGCGGCGATGTGACGTTCCTGGACTGCGGCATGGTCGGGGAGCTCTCGGTCACCCAGCGGATCAACATGATCGCCCTGCTGTGGACGGTGGTCAACGGGGACATCACCGCCATGGCATCGCAGCTGCGCTCCCTGAGCGTGCCGTTCCGGCCCGTCGACGATGCCAACTTCGTGCGGACGTTCGAGCGGCGGATGGCCCGGTACGGCAAGGGCTCCGGGGCGGACTACGCCGACGTGTTCACCGCGGGGATGGCCGTCCTGCGTGATGCCGGGCTGCGGCTGGACCCGGCCCTCACCCTGGCCATGAAGGCCATGATGCAGGCCTCGGCGTTCTTCGTACCCCTGGCTCCGGCGGGCCAGACCTTCTCCAGCACCGCCCTGCAGCTGGCCCTGGAGCAGGCGCAGGCCCCTTCCACGGAAGCCATGGTCAAGGAGATGGCTACCAAGGAGGCCAAGCAGGTGGCCCTGCGGGCGCTGCACGCGGCGCCCGAGTACCTCAAGAGCGCACTGGGCTGGAACGAGCAGTTCAAGAAGGGGAAGCTGACCGTCGTGGTCGACACCTCGCAGCTCGACCAGCAGATGGATGAGGTTCGCTCGATCACGACGATGGTGGTCGTGGCCCTGCTGGTCTGTGGCGGCATCATCGGCTCGGCGATCGCGGCGACGGCCTTCGCGGGCACGGCGATGGAGCGCTACGGCACGATCGGCTTCTTCGGCTCCCTGACGGTCGGCGCGGTGCTGCTCGTCACCTACGTGATCAGGCTGTTCCGATCGAGTCGGCAGCGCTAGGGTTCGAAGCGTGGTAGACAGCCCTTACCGCGTGGTCGCCCCGGAGTCGGGTCCGGCCCAGCGGTCATCATCGACAACCAGAGGACCCGGGACCGTCCCGGGCCATGACCGGAAAGGTTCAACGCAGTGACACAAGAGCAGAGCGACCCCACGGGGGCGATCCAGGTTGGTCCCGTCGACTACGTGGTCATCGAGTTCCCCGAAGCCAACTTCAACGGTGAGGGCCTGCCGATCCTCCTGGACCTGGTGGCCAAGGGCGTCATCCGTATCATCGACGCGGTAGTCATCAAGGCCAACGACGACGGCAGTTTCGTGAGCCTGAGCCTGGAGGACCTCGACGCGACGGGGGGCGGGGCCTGGGAGCTCATCGCCGGCTGGGGCACCGATGTCCTGGGACAGGACGACTTCGACGAGGTCGGTGCCATCCTGGCGCCGGGATCCGCTGCGGCGATCATCGTCTACGAGAACTCCTGGGCAGCGCCCTTCGCGGCCGCGATGCTCGAGGCCGGTGGTCAGGTCGTGGCCTTCGAGCGGGTGGGCGTCAGCGATGTGGTCGCAGCGCTCGAGGCTGTCGGGGCCGACTCCATCACCGCAGACTGATTCACTTCAAGACCGAGAGGAACTGACATGCCAGGACTAGTCCGCGGGGTTGCCCGCACAGCCGCCGTTGTGGGAACCGCAGGTGCGGTCAACCACCGCCAGCAGCAGAAGTGGGCCGCCAAGGACCAGCAGGCTGCCCAGGCCCAGGCCTACCAGCAGCAGCAGATGGCCCAGCAGTACGCGCCGCCGCCGCAGCAGTACGCGCCGCCGCCCCCGCAGTACGCGGCACCGGCACCGGCAGCCGCCCCGAGCGTCGATCTCGTGGCCGAGCTCACGAAGCTGGGCGAGCTCAAGTCGGCCGGCATCCTGTCCGACGCCGAGTTCGAGGCCGCGAAGGCCAAGCTGATCGCCGGTTGATCCGCGCAGCGCAGGGTGCCCCTCGTCGATCTCGGCGGGGGGCACCCCTCGTCTGCGGGTCGCCCCGGTGCAGGGTGGCCCACCCACTAGCCTGACCCCCATGCACCTGTTGACGCTCCTGCCCGCTGTTGATGTCCGTGACGGCACTGCCGTCCGCTTGGTCCAGGGGGAGTCGGGGACCGAGACTGCCTATGGCTCACCGTTGGCCGCTGCGCTGGACTTCCAGGCCCAGGGGGCCAGCTGGATCCACCTGGTCGACCTCGATGCGGCATTCGGCACCGGCAGCAACGCCGCGCTGCTGGCCGAGGTGATCGGACAGCTCGACGTGCAGGTGGAGCTCTCCGGCGGGATCCGCGACGACGAGTCACTGGCCGCAGCCCTGGCCACCGGCTGCCGTCGGGTCAACCTCGGGACTGCCGCGCTGGAGGACCCGGAGTGGACCCGGCGGGTGATCGGTGAGCACGGTGACCGGATCGCAGTGGGCCTGGACGTGCGCGGCACGACCCTGGCCGCCCGTGGGTGGACCCGCGAGGGCGGGGATCTCTGGGACACGCTGGCCCGCCTGGATGCCGACGGGTGCTCCCGGTACGTGGTGACCGACGTGACCAAGGACGGCACCCTGCGCGGGCCCAACCTGGAGTTGCTGCGCGAGGTGTGCGCCCGCACGGCCGCGCCCGTGATCGCCAGCGGCGGGGTTGCGGTCCTCGATGACCTGCACCGACTCGCCGAGCTCACGGCAGAGGGTGTCGAGGGCGCGATCGTGGGCAAGGCGCTGTACGCGGGGGCGTTCACGTTGGCCGAGGCTCTGGCCGCGGTGTCCCCGCGCCGGAACTTCCTCTGAGCACTCGGCACTGGCCGCGGAAGGGGTGCACATGCCTGTGGAGCGCATCTCGAGCGGCGGCATCTACGAGGACCTGGTCGGCTACAGCCGCGTCGTGGTCGCCTCGAGCTTTGCCGGGAGCACCGGCTGGACCGCCGGCACGACCGCCCAGGTCAACGGAATCGTTCAGCACCCCGGCGACCCGCACGGGCAGGCGCTGGTGGCGTTCCAGTCCGCGCTGTTCGCCCTGGAGCGGGCTGGCTTCGACCGGGCCGACGCCGTCCAGACCAGGATGTACGTGGTGGACATCGCCGCCCATGCCGATGCCGTGGGGCAGGCCCACGCCGAGCTCTTCGGCGACGTGCGCCCGGCTGCCACCATGGTGGGGGTCACCGCGCTGGTCGACCCCCTGATGCTGGTGGAGGTCGAGGTGGTTGCCTGGCGTCCCGAGGACGATTCCGCGGCCTGAGCGAGGGACCCGCCGGGTCCCACCCGAGCCGAGGTGCCTGCACGCAGCTGGCCCGCCGCTGGCGGCTCGCATCGGGCGGCCTCACTAGGCTGGGCACATGCCCGTGGCCGTGCGTGTGATCCCGTGTCTGGACGTCGATGGGGGCCGCGTGGTCAAGGGCGTGAACTTCGTGGACCTGCGCGACGCCGGGGACCCCGTCGAGATGGCAGCGGCGTACGGCGCCGCCGGTGCAGACGAGCTGACCTTCCTGGACATCACAGCCTCCTCCGGGGACCGGGCCACCACCTACGAGGTCGTGCGGCGCACCGCGGAGCAGGTGTTCATCCCCCTGACCGTCGGCGGCGGCGTGCGCACCGTCGAGGACTTCAACGCGCTGCTGCGCTCGGGGGCCGACAAGTGCGGGGTCAACACGGCGGCGCTGGCCCGCCCGGAGCTGCTGGCCGAGGCCGCGGACCGGTTCGGGGCGCAGTGCGTCGTGCTGTCGGTCGATGCCCGGCGGTGCGGACCGGGCAGCGGCGCTCCGGACGTGCGCACCGACTCAGGGTTCGAGGTCACCACGCACGGCGGGCGGCGCTCCACCGGGATCGATGCGATCGGTTGGGCGATCCGCGCCACCGAGCTCGGCGCCGGAGAGATCCTGCTCAACTCGATGGATGCCGACGGCACGAAGGCCGGCTACGACCTCGAGCTGATCCGGCTCGTGCGCGCGGAGGTCCGGGTCCCGGTGATCGCCAGCGGCGGTGCCGGGAAGCTCGACGACTTCGCCCCCGCCGTGCGGGCCGGGGCCGATGCCGTGCTGGCCGCGAGCGTCTTCCACTTCGGGGAGCTCGCGATCGGGCAGGTCAAGGACACGCTGGCCGACGCTGGGGTCACGGTCCGACGCTGACCTCCTTCCGGGCCCTCGGGTGCCCGTCCGGTGCGGGCCGGACGACCCCACCCCGGCGCGTGCGCCAGAATGGCCCGCGTGGACTTCACCGACTCCGAGCTGGACCCGGCGCTGGCCGGGCGCCTGCGGCCCGCGGCGCACGCCGCTGATGGTCGTCCGCTGGTGACCGCCGTCGCCCAGGACGCTGACACCGGTCGGGTGCTCATGGTGGCGTGGATGGACGGCCAGGCCCTGGCCAGGACGCTGGCCACCCGGGTGGCCACCTACTACTCGCGCTCCCGAGCCGAGCTCTGGGTCAAGGGGGCCACGTCGGGCAACACCCAGCAGGTGCTGTCCGTGGCATTGGACTGCGACGCGGACGCCGTGCTCCTGCAGGTCCGCCCCGCGGGTCCTGCCTGCCACACCGGCCTGGCCTCCTGCTTCGACACCCTGGAGATCCCATGAGCACCCGCCCCGACCTCGAGGAGTTCCGGGCCCTGGCCCGCACACCCCGGCGCGTGATCCCAGTGATGCGCCGGCTGTTGGCCGACGGCGAGACGCCCGTGGGCCTCTACCGGAAGCTGGCCGGTGAGCGCCCGGGCACGTTCCTGCTGGAGTCCGCCGAGCACGGTCGGGTGTGGTCGCGCTACTCGTTCATCGGCGTCCAGGCCGCCGCCATGCTCGCAGAGGTCGACGGTCAGGCCGTCTGGCGCGGGCGTGCCCCGTTGGGCGTTCCCCTGTCCGGGGAGCCCCTGCACGCGATGCGCGACACGCTGGCGCTGCTGCACACCGAGCCGACCGCCGACCCGGATCCGGACCTGCCGCCGCTGACCGGCGGCCTGGTCGGGATGATCAGCTACGACGCCGTGCGGCATTGGGAGCGGCTGCCCGATGCCAACCCCGATGAGCTGCACCTGCCGGAGATCGCGATGCTCCTGGCCATCGACCTCGCGGTCCTGGATCACTGGGACGGCTCCGTGCTGTTGATCGCCAACGCCGTCAACTACGACGCCACCGATGCCCGGGCCGCGCAGGCGTGGGTGGATGCCGTGGCCCGCCTGGACGCGATGGAAGCCGCACTGGCTGCCCCGAGCCCGGGCACGGTGGTGGCCCTGGCAGACCCTCCCGGGCCCGACACCCCGGCGGTGCGCTCTCGGACCAGCCAGGTCGACTACGAGCAGGGGGTGCAGGCCGCTCGGGAGCACATCCGCGCCGGCGACGCCTTCCAGATCGTGCTCTCGCAGCGCTTCGACCGCCCCACCACCGCCAGCGCGCTGGACGTCTACCGGATGCTGCGGGTGAACAACCCGAGCCCGTACATGTACCTGTTCCGCTTCCCTGAGCCGGGCACGGGGCCCGACCTCGGCGACAAGGTGGCCTTCGACGTGGTCGGATCCAGCCCGGAGGCGCTGGTGAAGCTGACCGCGGGGCACGCGATGCTCCACCCGTTGGCCGGCACCCGCCCGCGGGGGCAGACCCCGGAGCAGGACGCGGCGCTGGCTGAGGAGCTGCTCGCCGACGACAAGGAGCGGGCCGAGCACCTGATGCTCGTCGACCTCGGTCGCAACGACCTGGGTCGGGTCTGCCAGCCGGGCAGCGTCGAGGTCGTGGACTTCATGTCCGTCGAGAAGTACTCGCACGTGATGCACATCGTCTCGACGGTCACCGGTCGGTTGGCCCCCGGCCGCACGGCCTACGACCTGCTCGCGGCCACCTTCCCTGCCGGCACCCTTTCGGGGGCGCCCAAACCCCGGGCCATGGAGATCATCGACGATCTCGAGCCCGCCCGCCGGGGGCTCTACGGGGGTGCGGTCGGGTACCTGGACTTCGCCGGCAACCTGGACGCGGCCATCGCGATCCGCACCGCCGTGCTGCGCGACGGGGTCGCCCACGTGCAGGCGGGCGCCGGCCTGGTGGCCGACTCCGTGCCCACCACCGAGCACGAGGAGTGCGGGAACAAGGCCGCCGCCGTACTCGCCGCGATCACCATGGCCGAGGGGTTGCGCCCTGCGGGACCCATCGGTGCCACAATGGCGCACGACTGACGACCTGAGGAGCCTCATGAGTACCGAGCACGACAACCACGGGCAGACGCCGGCCAACTGGACCGGGGCGGGCATCATCACGCTTGCCTTCATTGTGGGCACAGTGGGAGTCGTCCTCGCCCAGCCGTGGGTGTTCTGGCTCGGCGTGCTGCTGATCCTCGTGGGGATCGGGGCGTGGAAGGTCATGGCGGGCATGGAGTCCAAGCCGACCGACGCGCTCTGACCTGGTCCGTACAGGCACCGGGCAGCGATCCGTACCGACCTGGTGGAGGATGGCCGACCATGAGCGCTGACGGCCGTGGGCTGGTCCTCGTGGCCGAGGACGAGAAGTCGATCGCCGACCTGCTGGGCATGTACCTGCGTCGGGAGGGCTTCGGCTGCGAGGTCGCGGCCACTGGTCCCGAGGCACTGGCCATGGCCCGCAGGCTGCGGCCAGTGGCGATCATCCTCGACGTCGGGCTGCCCGGGATCGATGGCACCGAGGTGTGCCGGACCCTGCGCGCGGACGGCGATCCCGTGCCGATCCTGTTCTGCACGGCTCGGGACGACGAGATCGATCGCGTCCTGGGCCTGGAGATGGGCGGGGACGACTACATCACGAAGCCGTTCAGCCCGCGCGAGGTGGTGGCTCGGGTCAAGGCGGTCCTTCGTCGCGGGTCGGGGGCGCTCGAGGACGGCGACCGTCCGCTGGTGCTCGGCGAGGTGTCGCTGAACCGCGCGCGGCACCGGGTCACTGTGTCCGACGAGCCGATCGAGCTCACGGCCACCGAGTTCGACCTGCTGGCCTACCTGATGGCCCGACCAGGACGTGTGGTGACCCGTGACCAGCTGCTCTCGGCGGTCTGGGGCTACTCGGCCGCGGCCGGTACCCGCACGGTTGACGTGCACGTCGCGCAGGTGCGCGCGAAGCTCGGCGAGGCGAGCCCGATCCGGACGGTCCGTGGGGTCGGCTACAGCGCTGATGGCCGATGAGCTGGACCAGCCTGTCCCGGCGCCTGCCGCTGGTCATGGCCGCGGTCGCCGCGCTGGCCGTGCTGATCGCCGCGCTGGTCGCGTGGCCGCTGCTGCGCTCGGCGGCTGACACGTCGGCGCGCCAGGCACTGACCCGGACGGCCGACCTCACCGAGGAGCTGCTCGAGGGGAACTTCTCGGGGGGGCAGGGGGGCACCCTGCGTGGGGGAGTCGTCGGCCGGCTCGAGGCGCTGCTGGCCCCGCAGCGGGTGACGGCCTACATCGTCGGCCCCGACTTCCGGGCTCCCGAGCCGCTGCGGGCCTCGGACGTGGCCACCGTCACCAGTGGCGGCTCCGTGAGTGACCGGCGCACCGACCTGGCAGGCGCGAGCTACGTGGAGGGCCGGCCCGTCGCCGACGGCGTCGGGGTTCTCCTGGTGCAACCAGCCGCGGTTGCCAGCGACCTGAGTTCCCCCGCGCTGTGGCGCCTGGCCCTGGCCCTGGCCCTGGGCCTTGCGGTGGCCGTGGTGATCGGGACGCTGGTGGCCCGCAGGCTCACCCGGCCGCTGGCCCAGGCCGCCGCCGCGGCCCACGCGATGGGCACCGGGCAGCGACACATCCGCGTGGACCCCGACGGCCCCGACGAAGTCGCTGACATCGCGGTGGCCCTCAACCGGCTGTCCGAGGCGCTGAGCACCAGCGAGGAGCGCCAGCGGGAGTTCTTCCTCACCGTCTCGCACGAGCTGCGCACGCCCCTGACCTCGGTGAAGGGGTACGCGGAGGCGCTGGCCGATGGAGTGGTGCCTGCGCAGGACGTCGTGGCCGTGGCCGGGGTGGTCAGCGCTGAGGCCGACCACCTCGATCGGCTGGTGGCTGACCTGCTGGACCTCGCGCGCCTGGGGGCCGTCGACGTCGCCATCGAACCCGTGGACGTCGACCTGGCCCTGCTCGGGGCCGACGCCGCGGCCGCCTGGGCGGGCCGGGCGGCTCGCGAGGGGGTCCGGTTCATCGACGAGGTGGACCGCACTGCGCACGTGGTGCGCACCGACCCGGTGCGCGTGCGCCAGATCATCGACAACCTGATGGAGAACGCCCTGCGGGTCACCGGGGAGGACGCGCCCGTCGTGCTGAACGTGGGACCCGGACCGGCACCCGGGCAGTTCGTCGTCGAGGTGCGCGACGGCGGCCCCGGGCTCAGCGCGGCTGACCTGGCCGTCGCCTTCGAGCCCGGCGAGCTGCACGCGCGCTATCGCGGGGTGCGCAAGGTGGGTTCGGGGGTCGGGCTCGCGCTGGTCGCCCGGCTCGCGCAGCGCCTCGGCGGGGTCGCCCAGGCAGGGACCGCGCCGGAGGGCGGGGCGGCCTTCCTGGTGGTGCTGCCCGAGGTGGCCCAGGGCTCGGCCGCGGTGGTCAGCTCGCCGCGGAGCCCAGCCACGGCACTGCCAGCCGCAGGACCCACCAGCCCAGCGTGATGGCGATCAGGATTCCGACCACGCGGGTCGACACACTCGGCGTCGGGCGCCTGCGCCACGCGCTGGTCAGCCACAGGAGCCAGGCCAGCAGCGCCAGGGGCAGGACGCCGAGCACGAACAGCGCATTGTGGTCCAGGGCCGTGCCCACATCGCCGTTGGCCAGGGCCACCGCGGCGCGTGTCGAGCCACAGAACGGGCAGTCCAGGCCGGTGATGGTCCGCCACGGGCAGGGTGTGGGTCCGGAGTCCCCGGGACGCAGCGCGGCCACCGCTACCCAGCTTGCGGCGACGACCGCGAAGGTGGTCACCGGCCCAGCCAGTTCGCGGCCTCGACTGCGAGGTTGCGCCAGCACGGGGGTGGGGCTGCCGGTCATGGCGACAGGGTACCCGCCGGTGACGCGACGGGCAGGGGACAGCACCCGCGAGGCATGGGGCGATTCGGCGCAGTGCACCGCCACTGCGTACCCTCTGGACCAGACCCCACAGAAGCTGGATCGGAGGGCTGCATGAGCGTTCTCGACGACATCCTCGTCGGCGTTCGCGCCGACGTCGAGGCACGCATGGCGACCATCCCACTGGCCGAGCTCAAGGAACGCGCTGCGCATGCGCCGGCTCCCCGCAGCGCGGTCAACGCCCTGCGTCGAGACGACGGCGTGGCCGTCATCGCCGAGGTGAAGCGCTCCTCGCCGAGCAGGGGTGCCCTGGCCCCGATCGCGGACCCCGCGGCGCTGGCCGGTGAGTACGAGACCGGTGGTGCGCACGCCATCTCGGTGCTCACCGAGGGCAGGCGGTTCGGCGGTTCGCTGGCTGACCTGGTCGCGGTGCGTCAGGCCGTGGACGCCCCCGTCCTGCGCAAGGACTTCATCGTCTCGAGCTATCAGCTCTGGGAGGCCCGCGCGGCCGGCGCTGACCTGGTGCTGCTCATCGTGGCCGCGCTGGACCAGCAGGCGCTGCTGAGCCTGCACGAGCGCGCGCTGTCGATCGGGCTGACCCCGCTGGTCGAGGTCCACGACGTCGACGAGGTGGCCCGGGCACTGGACGCCGGGGCCGGCATCATCGGCGTGAACGTGCGCGACCTGCGCACCCTGACTGTGGACCGCACCCACTTCGCCCGGGTCGCGCCGCACATCCCCGATCGCGTGGTGCGCGTGGCCGAGAGCGGAGTCCGCGGACCCCATGACCTGATCTCCTACGCCAACGCCGGCGCGGATGCCGTGCTCGTGGGCGAGAGCCTGGTGACCGGGGGCGACCCGCGCCAGGCCGTGCACGACCTGGTCACGGCCGGCGCACATCCCGCCCTGCGCCACGGCGGTCGCTCATGAGCTTCGACCTGCCCAACCTGGGGTTGCTGCCCTCCGAGGCCGAAGTGCCCGACGCTGCCGGGCACTTCGGTCCGTTCGGCGGTCGGTTCGTCCCCGAGGCGCTGATCGCAGCCCTCGACGAGCTCACCGCTGCCTACGACGCCGCGCGGGTCGATCCGGGGTTCCTCTCCGAGCTCGATCGACTGGCCCGGACCTACACCGGCCGGCCCACCCCGCTGACCGAGGTCCCGCGGTTCGCCGCGGCTGGGGACGTGTCGGGACGGATCGTCCTCAAGCGCGAGGACCTCAACCACACCGGCTCGCACAAGATCAACAACGTGCTCGGCCAGGCCCTGCTCGCCGTGCGCATGGGCAAGACGCGCGTCATCGCCGAGACCGGTGCCGGCCAGCACGGCGTCGCCACCGCGACCGCTGCGGCCCTGCTCGGCCTGGACTGCGTGGTCTACATGGGCGCCGAGGACATCCGCCGCCAGGCGCTCAACGTCGCCCGGATGAAGCTGCTCGGCGCGGAGGTCGTCCCGGTCAACACCGGCTCGCAGACGCTCAAGGACGCCATCAACGAGGCCATGCGCGACTGGGTCACCAACGTGGACGACACCCACTACCTGCTCGGGACGGCTGCCGGACCGCACCCGTTCCCGACGATGGTCCGCGACTTCCACCGGGTGATCGGCGTCGAGGCCCGGGCGCAGATGCTCGCAGACTGACGGGCGGCTGCCCGACGCGGTGGCCGCCTGCGTCGGCGGCGGCTCCAACGCCATCGGCATCTTCCATCGCCTTCCTCGACGACGAGCAGGTGGCGCTGCACGGCTTCGAGGCCGGCCGGGGACGGCGTCGAGACCGGCCGGCACGCGGCCACCATCACCGGCGGATCGATCGGGGTGCTGCATGGCACCCGGTCCTACCTGTTGCAGGACGACGACGGGCAGACGATCGAGTCGCACTCCATCTCAGCGGGCCTGGACTACCCCGGTGTCGGGCCCGAGCACGCGCACCTGTCCCGGATCGGGCGGGCCAGCTACCACCCGATCACCGACGCGCGGGCCATGGACGCGTTCGCCCTGCTGTGTCGCACCGAGGGGATCATCCCGGCGATCGAGAGCGCGCACGCCCTGGCGGGGGCGCTGGATGTCGGCCGGGCGCTCGGCCCCGACGGACTGGTCCTGGTCAACCTCTCCGGCCGGGGCGACAAGGACGTGGAGACCGCGGCTGAGTGGTTCGGCATCGACCTGGCCAGGCCCGCCCGATGAGCGCGCTGCAGGAGGCGTTCGCCCGGGCGCGAGCCCAGGGCCGCGCGGCGCTGGTCGGCTACCTGCCCAGCGGGTTCCCCACGCAGGCGCAGGGCATCTCGTTGGCGGTCGCGATGGTGTCGGCGGGCGTGGACATCGTCGAGGTGGGTCTGCCCTACTCCGACCCGCTCATGGACGGCCCGACCATCCAGGCGGCGGTGCACCGAGTCGCTGGTCGCCGGGTCCACGGTGAGCCACGTGTTCGACACCGTCGCGGCGGTGGCTGCGACCGGCGCCCCGACCCTGGTCATGTCCTACTGGAACCCCATCGAGCGGATCGGTGTCGAGTCGTTCGCGGCGCGCCTGCGGGCTGCCGGTGGCACCGGGGTGATCACCCCGGACCTGATCCCCGAGGAGGCCGCCGACTGGTGCGCGGCCACCGATGCCGCGGGCGTGGAGCGGGTGTTCCTCGTGGCCCCGTCGAGCACGGACGAACGGATCGCCGGCGTGGCCGCGGTGACCAGCGGATTCGTGTACGCCGCCTCGACGATGGGCGTCACCGGTGCTCGGGCGAGTGTGGGTTCCGGTGCCCGAGAGCTGGTGGCGCGGGTACGCGCGGTCACCGACCTGCCCGTTGCGGTTGGGTTGGGCGTCTCGACGGGGGCGCAGGCCGCCGAGGTCGCCCAGTACGCCGACGGCGTGATCGTCGGTTCGGCGTTCATCGCCGGGATCCTGGCCGCTGCGGACCACGCGGAGGCGTTGGCCTCGGTCAGCGAACTTGCCCGCGAACTGGCCGCCGGCGTGCGTGGCGAGGTCCGGGCCGCGCAGGGCTGAGCGAGCGTGCGGTCGCAGCGGCTGGGCGCCGCTGACGGCCGGTCCGGGCCCGAACGCCGAGTTGTGGTTGATAGGCGTACGTGAGCGGCAGCGCCGCGAAGGGACGGATGGCTACCGGGCCTCCAGCGCATCGGTCAGGAGGCTGATGAGTGCCTCGAGCTGGACATCGGCTGAGGTCGCCTCCTCGTCGGACCCGTCGAGTGCGCGTGCGGCGAGGTTGGCCTTGCCGTCGATCAGCTCGGCGATCCTCGCGTCGATGGTCTGGGCGGCGATGATCCGCCAGGCGGTCACGGGCTCGGCCTGGCCGATGCGGTGGATCCGGTCGATCGCCTGGGTCTGCTCGGCGTCCGTCCACGACAGCTCTGCGAGGACCATGTTGGACGCGACCTGCAGGTTCAGCCCGACCCCGGCCGCGGTCAGCGAGCAGACCGCGACTGCCACATCGGGGTCGTTGACGAACGCATCGACGTTCGCCTGGCGCACCTTGGTGCTCTGGTTGCCGCGGATCGAGCAGTACCTGATGCCGCGCTGGGCGAAGAGCTGCCTCCGCGGTGTCCATGACGTCGATGTGCTTGGCGAAGAACACGACCTTGCCCACGTTGCGCGCCAGCTGGGCCGCGTAGTCCGCGGCGAGCCCGGACTTGGCCTGGCCGATCCGGCGCATCATGCTGAACACGTTCTCACCGGCTGCGGCATCGTTGGCGTCCTCGCGCTCCCACGCGGCCACCCGCCGAACCAGTTCGTGGTCGACGCCCTCGACGGTGGCCCCTGCGCTGCGCCGGAGCAGGGCGTCGTCGTAGCGCGCGACCAGCCGGGTGGCCAGCTCTCGCTCGGCCGCGCGGATGGAGCGGCCGGCGTCGTCGTCGAGCTCGACGGGCAGGTCGGCCACCCGGCGTGCGGGGATGTCGGCGGCCACGTCGATCTTGCGGCGCCGCACGATCCCCATGTCCGTGACGGTGCGACGCGCCGTGGCCGTGAAGCCAGGGTCGCCCGGAACGAGTCCGTGGGACTCGAGCTCGGCCATGAGTGTGCCCACGGGCTTGGTGTCATCGATCCAGCCCAGGAACTGCCAGATGGCGCGGAAGTCCTCGATGTCGTTGATCAGCGGAGTTCCGGTCAGCGCCATGAGCAGCGGCCGGCTGATCCGGGAGCGGATGCGGGCCGAGATCTCCAGGACGTGCTGCGAGCGCTGCGAGGACTTGTCCTTGATGAAGTGCGCCTCGTCGACGACCATCCCGCGGAAGCCGAGCCGCTCATCCAGCCCAGGTGCCGGTCGAGGATCTCGTAGTTCACGATGACGATGTCGGCGAAGCCGTCGATCGTGTCGCCGTCGCCATGCACGACGGTCGCGGGTCGGTTCGGTGTCCACAGCCCCGCCTCACGGGCCGAGTTGGTCTTCACCACGTTGGGCACGACTACGAGCAGGGGGTAGGCGTCCGCGGCCTGGGCCGCCAGCAGCGCCTGGGCGGTCTTGCCGAAGCCGGCTCGTCGGCCAGCAGGAAGGTGCGATGCCCCTGCGCTGCGGCGGCCACCACCTGCGCCTGGTGGCCATCAGGCTCAGCGCCCCGGGCACCGGCACCGGGACCGGGGCGGGCAGTGGCATGCACGAGGTCGCCCCGCTGCCGCCGTACTCGAACGAGCGGAACAACGGGCCGAGCAGTTCCCAGCCGGCCAGCCGCTGGGCGCTGACCCGGCCTTCCTGGGCGGCGGCGAAGTCCGGCGCGAGGAAGGGGTTGGCCAGCTGCCGCGAGACAATGGCCTGCGGCACGACCGCTCGTCGGGCGGCTCCGGTGTCTCGGGCTCGACCGGCGCGGTGAGCTCAGCGGGGGGCTGATCCGGCCTCCTGGAGCATCTCGATCATGAGCGCCCTGGCCGATCTCCGAGACCTCGGCGTCCTCAGCGAGCAGCGCCAGCAGGGAGGGCCGGCGCGCGGCAGTTGTGGCCAGGATGGTGGCGATCCCGTCGAGTCGCTTCGCTCCTGCCCGCGGTGCGACTCGGTGCTCGAGCTGTCGGCCTTGACCCGGGCGCGTTCCTGGCGCACGAGCAGCGCGACGACCTGGAACTTGGTGCGCACTGACGGCTTGACCGAGCCGCGCTGCACGGCCGCCTCGACGGCGCGGACCTCCTGGGCGAGCACGGGGATCAGGCCCTCGTTGTGGCGTGGCTGGGCGCGCCCCTGCGTACGCGGGGCACTGCGTTGCGCAGTGGACCGACGCTGGCCTTGACGAGCCAAGGAGACCTCCCCTTGCAGTGTTCGGCGCTTTCATGCGCGGGGTGCTGGACCCATGCACACTCCTGCGGCCGAGGATCAACGCAACCAGCGCTGGCCGTGACGGCCCGCTGGCTGCGAAGAAGGACAGCAGCCCCACGGGTCCGTGCGGACCGGTGCGGGGGAGCCCCGACGACGTGGCCCCGGAGGGCCGGTCCGACCGAGAGCAGGTGGTCGGTGCACCGTCCGTGCGGCGTCGTCCATGAGTGGGCAAGGACTCCCGTCGCCACGGATCAGTGCCCATACGGTAGCGCCTTGCGGGCCACAGGTGTGCATCGGATCACAGGACCCGCCCCGCACAGGCGCAGGCCGGGGGGTCAGAAGTACTTGTAGACCACCATCGCCGCGACGACCGCGAGGATGAGCACCGCCACCGCGACGTCCACCCCGAGGCGCAGCGGGCGTTCGCACCGTTCCCGTACGGATGGCCCGTACAGGCCATCGAGGATGGTGATCCGGGTGATGGCCGCGAAGGCGGTGACCGAGGTGAGGTAGAGCACGGTGCACCAGGGGCAGATCGCCCCGATGACGAAGTACGACTGGGCGAACAACCACACCGCGAAGCCCAGGCCCACCGTCAGCGCGGCCTGGGCGCACAGCATGAACCAGCGCGGGAACCGCACCCCAGCCAGCCCGGCCACACCGAGGGTGACCACGACCGGCTCGCCCATCAGGCCGATGAACGCGTTCGGGAACCCCAGCAGGCTGGCCTGCCAGGTGACTCCGACAGCAGCGCACGAGATCGTCGAGGAGATGTTGCACGACAGGTCGGCCAGGGGATCCTCGGCCAGGGCCAGGGCGTCGATGGCCAGCACCAGCGACGCCCACAGCCCGAGGGCCCCGGAGACCAGCAGGGCGAGGTACGCGCCCGTGTGCCGAGTCTGGGGGGTCGGGCGCGTCGGGGTGCTGGTGTCGGTGCGCATGGCCACGGCAGGAACTCCCTTGATCGATCCGTCGTGCGGGAGACGGGGGGGCAGGCTCCGGAGCGCTGGCCCGGGCGTTGCCCGGGTGCGGGTGCCCCCCGGCATCCCGATGGTAGTTGAGCGCGGAGCCCGCGACACGGCAGCCGCACGGGGACCGGCTGGGGCGCAGTGCCGGGTCCGGCACGCGCGGTCAACGCCGGTCGAGTCCGATCCGCGGCAATTCGGGTAATCTTGCCCAGACTCACGGAGGTGGCCATGGCAGCCGAGAAGGACAAGCCCAAGTCGGGTATGACGCCCAAGCAGCTCGCCGATCAGGCGCGCGCCGAGACGGAGGCCGCCGAACGTCGCCGCGAACGGTTGATCCGGATCGTGGGCGGCATCGTCGTGCTGCTGATCGTCGGCGGGTTGCTCGCTGTCGGCTTCTTCGCCGGCCAGGACGACAACACGGCCAACGGGGGCACGCCCGCGCCCACGGCGGACCCGAATGCTGCCCTTCCGACCGGGGTGACCGCGCCGACCTACGGGGTTCCCTACGGGGCCGGCTGGACATCGGCCGATGAGGCAAAGCTGCCGACCCTGGAGATCTGGGAGGACTTCCAGTGCCCGGCGTGCGCGCAGGTGGAGGCAGCCTCCGCCGACGGCATCAAGGCCCTGGCCGACGAGGGTCGGGTCAAGCTGCTGTACCGGCCCGCGACCTTCCTGGACAACGGCCTCACGCAGCCCAACGCCGCCAACGGCAACCCGAACTCCTCGGCGCGGGCGACCAGCGCCTGGGGGTGCGCAGTGGACGCCGACAGGACCGCCGAGTACCACTCAGCGATCTTCGCCATCCAGCCCGCTGAGGAGGGCGTCGGGTTCTCCGACCAGCAGCTGATCGACCTCGGCACGACGGTCGGCATCGCAGGTGAGGACCTGACCACCTTCACCACCTGCGTGGAGGCTGGGACCTACCTCGCGTGGTCTGCGAACAGCAACCAGGCGTTCTCCGAGTCCGGCGCCGGAGGTACGCCCACGGCCTACCTCAACGGGGTGGAGATCAGCTCGTCAGACCTGGCTGACGTGGCCCTGATGACCGAGAAGATCGACGCCGCGACCGCCCAGTGACTCCCACCCCGGTCCTGTCGCTCCCGGCATCGATCCCCAGCCCGGACCAGTCGGTCTGGTACCTCGGGCCCTTCCCGCTGCGCGCCTACGCGCTGTGCATCCTGGCTGGCATCGTCGTGGCGATGTGGTCCGGGGACCGGCGCTGGGTGGCCCGAGGCGGTGAACGGGGCCTGGTCTACGACGTGGCCATCTGGGCGGTGCCCTTCGGCATCATCGGCGGGCGGATCTACCATGTCCTGACCGACTGGCCCACGTACTTCGGCGCGGGCGGATCGGGCTTCGTGGCGGCACTGGCGGTCTGGTCCGGCGGCTTGGGCATCTGGGGCGCGATCGCCCTGGGCTCTGTCGGTGCGTGGATCGGCTGCCGGCGACAAGGCGTCCCACTGCCGCCCTTCGCCGACGCGCTGGCGGTGGGGGTCCCGCTGGCCCAGGCACTGGGCCGTTGGGGCAACTGGTTCAACCAGGAGTTGTTCGGCAAGCCCACGGAGCTGCCCTGGGCCCTGGAGATCGACCCTGTGAATCGGCCCGCCGGGTACGAGCAGTACGCCACGTTCCATCCGACGTTCCTCTACGAGTCGCTCTGGTTGGTGGCCGTGGCGATCCTGGTGGCCTGGGCTGACCGGCGCTTCACACTGGGACATGGACGCGCCTTCGCGCTGTACGTCGCTGCCTACTGTGTGGGCAGGCTCGGGATGGAACTGCTGCGCATCGACCCAGCGACGCAGATCGACGGGATCCGGATCAACGTGTTCACGTCCGTGCTGGTGGGGATGGGGGCCGTGGCCTACTTCGTGATCAGCGCTCGCCGGCAGCCGGGCCGGGAGCCCGCCGCTGCCCTGCGGCGGGCCCACAGCGGCGAGCAGCAGGATCAGGATGAGCGGCAGGATTCCGACGAGCAGGAGTCCGGCGCGCGCTGACGGCAGCGGCGGGGGTCGCGCGCGTCACCAGCCCTCGCTGAACGCCACCTCGAGGGCCTCGAGCAGGAAGTCGACGCCCGCCTCGTCGATGCACAGCGGCGGCTTGACCTTGAGCACGTTGCTGTGGTCGCCGGTCGCAGCCATGACGACGCCCAGGCCCAGCAGCCGTTCGCACAGCGCGTCCGTGGCCCGCGTCGCCGGGCGGCGCGTGGCCTTGTCGGTGACGATCTCCAGACCGAGGTACAGGCCCCGCCCGTGCACCGCGCCGGCCATCTCGTGGCGCTCCACGAGGCTCACCAGCCCGGCGCGCAACCGGGCGCCCATGGCGGCCGCATTGCCCATGAGGTCCTCCTCGCGCAGGGCCGCCAGGGTGGCGCTGGCTGCGGCTGCCCCGGCCGGGGTGCCCCCCATCGAGGCGAACAGCGACCCCTCCGCGGCGAACGATCGTGCGATGGCCGACGTGCACACGACCGCCGAGACCGGGTAGCCGTTGCCCGTGGCCTTGGCCAGGCACACGATGTCGGGTACCACGTCGAACATCTCGAAGCCCCAGAAGTGCGACCCCAGCCGGCCGTAGCCCACCTGCACCTCGTCGGCGATCACCACACCCCCGGCGCCGCGCACCTGCGCGTACACGGCGGGTAGGTAGTCCGGGGGGAGCTCGATGCCCCCGGCGTTCCCGTTGAGCGTCTCGCAGATGAACGCTGCGGGGCGGCGCCCACTCCCGGCCAGCTCCGCCAGGATCCGCACCACATCCTCGGCGTAGCGCTGCCCCGCGTCCGGGCCGGTGAACGGCCCCCGGTACAGGTTGGGCGGCTCGGCCAGGTGTACCCACGGCGGCCTAGTCGTCAGGGCCCGTGGGTTGTCCATCAGGGCGCTGGACACCTCGTCGGCGGCGGTGGTCCACCCGTGATAGGCCGTGCGCAGCGCAATCGTGTCGTGGGCGCCGGTGTGCACCCGCGCCAGGCGCAGGGCGAGGTCCACGGCCTCGGACCCCGAACTGAGCAGGAACACCCGGTCGAGCCCGGCGGGCATCGTGGCCACCAGCCTCTCGGCGAACTCCACGTGCGCGGCGTAGTGGAACCGGGAGTTCGTGTTCAGCGTCCGCAGCGCTCGCTGGACCGCCCCGGCCACCGCCGGGTGGCTGTGGCCGAGCACCGCGACGTTGTTGATCCCGTCGAGGTACACCCGGCCGGAGACGTCGACCAGGTGGTGCCGCCAGCCGCGTTCCACCTCGGGTGGGTCGGCCCAGGTCGTGCTCCTGGACATCGGCGAGCACCGCATGCCTGCGGCGCATCAGGCCCTGCGGGTCGGCGTTCGCCGCCGCGGCGGGCAGGGCCAGAAGCGGCGCCGGGTCCGGGCACAGGGCACGCCAGAGGTCGGCCTGGGAGGCCGGCACATGAGTCGGCGCCGACATCCCCGTGGGCAGCACCACGAGATGGACGTGGTCGGGCAGGGCCGGGTCGCGGGAGCGCGTGACCTCCGCGATCGCGGCCCCGGGCTCGACCCGGGCACCGGAGGTCCGCAGCGGTCGGGTCCCAGCCAGGACGACGTCCCAGCCCTCGTCGCCGACCAGGCGGGTCACCCACGGTTCGTCGGCGACCAGCGCACCGGCCCAGGGCGCGCTCAGCGTGCTGCCCCGGGGTAGGAGCACGTCCACCCCGAGGTGCACCGTCGCCGGCTCGGTCAGCGCGTAGGCCGGCGCTCGGTGCGGGTGCCCCTGACCGTGCGGGATCACCCCCACGGTGCCGCTGGGCAGTGCCCCGACCTGCGCGAGGACCGCTGCGCGCAGCGCGCCCGGGTCCAGCCACGCACCCTCGTCGAGCAGGGCTGAGGTGCTCGAGAGGTCCACGTCGACCCAGTGGTCCACCTGGGGGAGCATCGGGGTCCGGACCGGCATCGTCGGCAGGGGCGCAGCCGGGCGGCCGGACGCACGGTGCATGGCCTGGGTGCCCAGCGCCAGCCCGAGGGACTCGACCACCTCGAAGGCGGCCCGGTCCACCGCCAGGTTCTCGTGCAGGTAGGCGTTGTCCGGCTCGCTGAGCAGTTGGTGGGCGGTGCTGACCAGCCCGGCGCACGCACGCGCGGTGACCATCGGCCACAGGGCCTCGATCTCGGTGTCGTCCAAGGGTGCCACCCCCAGGTAGCCGGCGAGGACATCCTCAGCGACTCGAAGCGGGGCGCGGTGGTCCTTGGCCATGAGCGCGCAGATGGTCACAGCAACCTCGCTGGCACGCCAGGTGTGCACGAGGTCGCCGAAGTCGATCAGCCCGGCAGGGACGGGCCGGCCATCCACCCCCGGGTCGCTGACCACGTTGAAGTCGGTGATGTCACCGTGCACCACCTGTCGGGGCAGGGTGCCGGCGACGGGCTCCATCGCGTCGTGGGCGGCCGCACACAAGGCGCGGACCCGGACCGCGAGCGGCGGGTCGAGCGCGTCGACGAGATCGGCCACCACGACCGCCGAGCGCGCCACGTCCCACTGCTGGTCGGCATGCGCGCCCGGATGGTCGAATCCAGCCAGGGCGGCGCTGACCTGCCCGGCCAGGGCGCCGAGGCTGCGGGCCGTCGGGCCGGCCAGGTGGGGGCGCGACGTCAACGGATCCCCGGGCACCCACGTGAGCATCCGGATGTGGTGCATCGTGGCGTGGAGCTCCACCTGCGTGCGCAGCTGGCCGGAGCGGGCGGCCACCGGCACTGGGCTGCGCAGGGGCAGGTCGGCCAGCGCCAGCATCGCCGCGTTCTGGGCATCGAGTGCCTCGGCGGGGACCGCCGAGTTGGCCACCTTGAGCACGAACCGCGTGCCCCCGGAGTCGACTAGGACGTTGCGGTCCTGATGGCTGGCCAGATCGCGCAGCTGCGTCCCGGACAGGCCCCACAGCTCGGTGACCAGAGCCTGTGCCGTGGTCAGGTCCAGCACGGGTGCCCGGTCCAGTGCAGTCACACGCGCAGCCTAGGGGCGGTGTCGGTGCCCGGACAACGACGCGACGTGGTCCACGAGAGCGGATCGCGCCGACCTCACCCCTGCGGGACCACGCGCACGACCGACCCCGGGTTGGCGTCCACCGTCAGCCACAGGCTGCCGTCCGGGGCGTTGCGCACAGTCCGCAGCCGGCCCAGTTCACCGACCAGCTCCGCCCGGGTGCTGGTCACCGAATCCCCGTCGATCCCGACGAGCAGCAGTTGGCGATCCTTGAGCAGGGCCACGGCCAGCGCGCCGGTCCACTGACCCCACTGGGCTCCTGTGATGAACTCCGCACCAGAGGGCGCGATCGTTGGGCACCCGCTGGACCAGACGGCGCCGCGCGCACCCTCGATGTCCGGGTCGGTCATCGGGGCATCCTCGGCATACCTGCCGAACCGCCCGACCGGGTCCCAGCCGTAGTTGCCCCCGGCGACCAGCCGGTTGATCTCGTCGTCGCAGCCGGTCCCGTGCTCCACGCTGAACGGCGTGCCGTCCTCAGGTCGGAACGACAGGCCCTGGAGGTTGCGATGACCGAGCGTGTAGACGTAGGGATCCCAGTCACCGCCCGGGTTGGCCGGCGCCGGCAGGCCGGTCAGGGTTGCGCGCAGCACCTTGCCGGCCCGCTGCGAGGGGTCCTGCGGGGCGCGGGACTGCACGGCATCCCCGGCCGTGACCCAGAGCATCTGGTCCGGGCCGACCTCCACACGGCACCCGAGGTGCCGGTTGCCCGCACCGGCCGGAATCCCGGTGAGGATCGGGGTCGGGTCGCTGAGCCCGTCCAGTCCCTCGGCCAGCCGGAACCGCACCACCCGCACGTCCGCGACGGTGCCGTTGGATCCCGAGGCGTAGCAGAGGTAGATCCGCCGGTTGTCCTCGAACCCGGGGTCCAGGGCCAGCCCCATCAGCCCGCCCTCACCCTGGGCCACCACGTCCGGCACCGTCGCCACCACCTTGCGCTGGCCGCCAACGATCGCCGCCAGCTGCCCGGGGCGCTCGGTGACCAGCGGGGTCCCGTCCGGCAGGAAGCGCAGGTCCCACGGCGTCTGGAAGCCCCCGACTCCGGTGGTCACCTCGACGCCGGCGATGTCAGCGATCGTAGGTTCCGGGCTTGTGGGTGCGGCCGCAGCCGTCGAGGCGGACCCGGACGGCGCTGGGGGGTCCGCAGGCGTGGACAGGGAGGCAGGCGGTTCGGACGCCGCGCTGCAGGCGGCCAGCAGCGCCAGGGCGCACAGCCCGGCGAGCGCCGCCCGGGCGCGTGGCCCCGGTGCCTGCAGGACTGGGGAGCGCGTGCGGCGGGTACCCGACATGTCCTACAGTGTGCCCCGGCGGGCCAACGTCGTCCCGCCGACCTCAACTCCCGCACCAGCCGCGTCGCGCTGGCCCGCAGGAACAGGCCGGCGATGACGTTGAGGAGCAGACATGTCGCTTTTCTCCGCCGTTCCCCCGGCCACGGGCCTCTACGATCCCGCCTTCGAGCGGGACGCCTGTGGCGTGGCCTTCGTGGCAACGATGACCGGCATTGCCAGCAACGACATCGTGGTCAAGGCGCTGACCGCGCTGCGCAACCTCGACCATCGCGGAGCCTCCGGGGCCGAGCCCGACAGCGGCGACGGCGCCGGGATCCTGGTGCAGGTCCCTGATGCGTTCCTGCGTGCCGAGGTCGACTTCGACCTGCCGGCGGTGGGCTCGTACGCGGTCGGCCTGGCGTTCTTGCCCGACGAGGCGTCCGGCGAGCGGCACGCGATGGCTGCGATCGAGCGGATCGCCGACGAGGAGGAGCTCGTCGTCCTGGGCTGGCGCGACCTGCCGATCGTGGCGGACATGATCGGGGCCACAGCCCGCGGCACGATGCCGCGGTTCCGCCAGCTGTTCGTGGCCGCCAAGCACCGGATCTCCGGGCAGATGGTCCTCGAGCGGATGGCATTCTGCCTGCGCAAGCGTGCCGAGCGCGAGGTCGAGGTCTACTTCGCCAGCCTCTCGACGCGCACTCTGGTCTACAAGGGCATGCTCACCACCGGGCAGCTGGAGCAGTTCTTCCCCGACCTGGTCGACCCCCGCATGGCCAGTGCGCTGGCCCTGGTGCACTCGCGCTTCTCGACCAACACGTTCCCGAGCTGGACCCTGGCGCATCCCTACCGGCTGATCGCCCACAACGGCGAGATCAACACCGTGCGCGGCAACCGCAACTGGATGCAGGCCCGCGAGGCCCAGCTGAACTCCGAGCTGATCCCCGGCGACATCCGCCGGATCTTCCCAATCTGTACGCAGGGGGCCAGCGACTCAGCCAGCTTCGACGAGGTCGTCGAGCTGCTGCACATGGCTGGCCGATCGCTGCCGCACGCGGTGCTCATGATGATCCCCGAGGCGTGGGAGAACCACGACGAGATGGACCCCGCGCGGCGGGCCTTCTACCAGTTCCACGCCAACCTCATGGAGCCCTGGGACGGCCCAGCCAACGTGAGCTTCACCGACGGGTCGGTGATCGGGGCGGTGCTGGACCGCAACGGCCTGCGCCCCGGACGCTTCTGGGTCACTGACGACGGGCTGGTCGTCCTGGGCTCCGAGGCCGGCGTCCTGGACATCGACCCCGCCACCGTCGTGCGCAAGGGCCGGCTGCAGCCCGGTCGGATGTTCCTGGTCGACACGGTCGCTGGACGGATCATTGAGGACGACCAGATCAAGTCCGAGCTGGCTGACCAGGCCCCCTACGACGACTGGCTCAACGCCGGGCTGGTGCACCTCGAAGAACTGCCCGAGCGCGAGCACGTCGTGCACACCACCAAGTCAGTCGCCCGGCGCCAGCAGACCTTCGGCTACACGGAGGAGGAGCTGCGGATCCTGCTGACCCCGATGGCGCGCAACGCCATGGAGGCCCTGGGATCCATGGGCACCGACACACCCCTGGCCGTGCTGTCCGACCGGCCCCGGCTGCTCTTCGACTACTTCGCCCAGTTGTTCGCCCAGGTCACCAACCCCCCGCTGGACTCCATCCGCGAGGAGATCGTCACCTCGCTGGGCAGTCACATCGGCCCCGAGGGCAACCTGCTCGAGGCGACTCCCGGGCACTGCCGGCAGGTGCTGCTGCCGTTCCCGGTGATCGACAACGACGAGTTGGCCAAGCTCCGTGAGATCAACGCCGATGGTGACGCACCCGGCTTCTCGGGGGCCAAGATCACCGGGCTGTTCCGAGTGGCCGACGGTGGGCCCGGGCTGCGCAAGCGCCTGGGCGAGATCTGCGCCGAGGTCGACCGCCATGTCGCCGGTGGCAAGCGCTTCCTCGTCCTCTCGGACCGGGACTCCGACCCGGACCTCGCACCGATCCCGTCGCTGCTGCTCTGCTCCGCGGTCCACCACCACCTGGTCCGACGCAAGACCCGCACCCAGGTCTCGCTGCTGGTCGAGGCCGGCGACGTCCGCGAGGTCCACCATGTCGCGCTGCTGATCGGCTACGGCGCGGCGGCGGTCAATCCGTACCTGGCCATGGAGTCCGTGGAGGACCTGGCCCGCCGCGGGGTGATCGCCGGGGTGCCGCCGGAGAAGGCGGTGCGCAACCTGGTCAAGGCCCTGGGCAAAGGCGTGCTCAAGGTGATGAGCAAGATGGGCGTCTCGACGGTGGCCTCCTACCGAGGTGCGCAGATCTTCGAGGCGATCGGCCTGAGTCACTCGCTGGTGGACCAGTACTTCACCGGGACCACGTCGCGCCTGGGCGGGGTGGGCCTGTCCACCATCGCTGAGGAGGTGGCCCGCCGGCACGCCCTGGCCTACCCGGCCAACGGCATCGCGCCTGCGCACCGCACGTTGCCCGTCGGCGGCGAGTACCAGTGGCGCCGCGAGGGCGAGCCGCACCTGTTCGACCCGGAAACTGTCTTCCGCCTGCAGCACTCGACCCGCTCGGGGCGCATGGACATCTTCCGGCAGTACACCGCCCGCGTCGATGACCAGTCCCAGCGGCTGATGACCCTGCGCGGGCTGTTCCGCTTCGCCGAGGGGCAGCGCCCGCCGGTGCCGCTGGACGAGGTCGAGCCGGCCAGCGCGATCGTCCGGAGGTTCTCCACCGGCGCTATGAGCTACGGATCGATCAGCCAGGAGGCCCACGAGACCCTGGCGATCGCGATGAACCGGCTCGGCGCCAAGTCGAACACCGGCGAGGGCGGCGAGGATCCCGAGCGCTACGAGCCGATGCCCAACGGCGACTCCAAGCGCTCGGCGATCAAGCAGGTGGCCTCCGGCCGGTTCGGGGTCACCAGCCAGTACCTGGTCAATGCCGACGACATCCAGATCAAGATGGCCCAGGGTGCCAAGCCCGGCGAGGGTGGCCAGCTGCCCGGACACAAGGTCTACCCGTGGGTGGCCAAGACGCGGCACTCCACACCGGGCGTCGGGCTGATCAGCCCGCCGCCCCACCACGACATCTACTCCATCGAGGACCTCGCCCAGCTGATCCACGACCTGAAGAACGCCAATGACCAGGCGCGCATCCACGTGAAGCTTGTCGCCGAGGTGGGCGTCGGCACGGTTGCGGCGGGCGTGGCCAAGGCCCATGCCGACGTGATCCTGGTCTCCGGGCATGACGGCGGCACCGGCGCCTCGCCGTTGACCTCGCTCAAGCACGCCGGCGGTCCGTGGGAACTGGGCGTGGCCGAGACCCAGCAGACGCTGCTGCTCAACGGCCTGCGCGACCGCGTGGTCCTGCAGACCGACGGCCAGCTCAAGACCGGCCGGGACGTCGTGGTGGCCGCGCTGCTCGGCGCCGAGGAGTTCGGCTTCGCCACCGCACCGCTGGTCGTCATGGGCTGCGTGATGATGCGCGTCTGCCACCTCGACACCTGCCCGGTCGGCGTGGCGACGCAGAACCCCGAGCTGCGCGCCCGGTTCGCGGGCAAGCCGGAGTTCGTCGTCAACTTCTTCCAGTTCATCGCCGAGGAGGTCCGTGAGCACCTCGCCGCGCTGGGCTTCCGCAGCCTCGACGAGGCGATCGGCCGCGTCGAGATGCTCGACACCCGACCCGCGGTGGAGCACTGGAAGGCCTCCGGACTGGACCTCTCACCGATCCTCGCGGTCCCGGATGTGCCGACCGGCGCGGCGCTGCACCACACCACCAGTCAGGACCACGGCCTGGACCGGGCCCTGGACAACGAGCTGATCGCGCTCTGCGCTCCCGCGCTGGAGTCCGGTGAGCCTGTGCGTGCCCAGCTCTCGATCCGCAACGTCAACCGCACGGTCGGCACCATGCTCGGAGCCGAGGTCACCCGCCGGCACGGGGGGGACGGCCTGCCCGCGGGCACCATCGACCTGACGTTCACCGGGTCGGCGGGACAGTCGTTCGGCGCGTACCTGCCGGCCGGCATCACGCTGCGCCTCGAGGGCGACGGCAACGACTACGTCGGCAAGGGCCTGTCCGGAGGCACGATCGTGATCCGGCCCGACCGGGCAGCGCCGTTCGTGGCGCACGAGCAGATCATCGCCGGCAACGTCATCGGCTACGGCGCCACCTCGGGCGAGGCCTTCCTGCGCGGCCGGGTGGGGGAGCGGTTCGCGGTGCGCAACTCCGGCGCCACGTTGGTCGTGGAGGGGGTCGGCGACCACGGCTGCGAGTACATGACCGGAGGCCGGGTGGTGGTGCTCGGGCCGACCGGGCGCAACTTCGCCGCCGGGATGTCCGGTGGGGTGGCCTACGTCCTGGACCTGGCACCCCAGCGGGTCAACCTGGACATGGTCGCCCTCGAACCGCTGGGCCCCGACGACCAGGACTGGCTCACCGACATCCTTCGGCGGCACGCCGAGGAGACCGGCTCGTCGGTGGCGGCCGATCTGCTCGAAGGCGGCACTGCCGCCCTGGCGCGGTTCGCCAAGGTCATGCCGACCGACTACCGCCGGATCCTGGACATCCAGGACAAGGCCCGTGCCGAGGGCCGGGACCCGATCGAGGCCGTGATGGAGGAGATGAGCCGTGGCTGATCCCAAGGGTTTCCTGACCACCCCGAAGGAGCTGCCGCAGCGGCGGCCCGTGGATGTGCGCATCCGCGACTGGCAGGAGGTCTACGAGCCGTTCCCGGCCGATCACCTGGAGAAGCAGGCGGGTCGGTGCATGGACTGCGGCATCCCGTTCTGCCATCAGGGCTGCCCGCTGGGCAACCTGATCCCGGAGTGGAACGACCTGGTCTGGCGCGACGACTGGCGTGAGGCCTCCGAGCGGCTGCACGCCACGAACAACTTCCCGGAGTTCACCGGCCGGCTCTGCCCGGCGCCGTGTGAGGCGTCCTGCGTGCTGGGCATCAACGCCGACCCGGTGACCATCAAGCAGGTCGAGGTCTCGATCATCGACCGCGCCTGGGAGTCCGGGTGGGTGGTCCCCGCCGCTCCTGAGCGGCTGTCCGGCAAGCGCGTCGCGGTGGTCGGGTCCGGGCCTGCCGGGCTGGCCGCCGCCCAGCAGCTGGCCCGGGTGGGGCACACGGTCACTGTCTACGAGCGTGCCGATCGGGCTGGTGGCCTGCTGCGCTACGGCATCCCTGAGTTCAAGATGGAGAAGCGCCACCTCGATCGGCGGCTGGCCCAGCTCGAGGCTGAGGGTGTGACGTTCCGGACCGGCGTCGAGGTCGGCATCGACCTGAGCACCGCTGACCTGCGCCGACGCCACGACGTGATCCTGCTGACCGTCGGTGCCACCGCCGCGCGCGACCTCCCGGTCCCCGGTCGCGAGGCGGTCGGCGTGCACCAGGCGATGGAGTACCTGCCGCTGGCCAACCAGGTGTGCGAGGGGTCCCTCGAGGCGACGACGATCGATGCGGCCGGCAAGCACGTGGTCATCATCGGCGGCGGGGACACCGGCGCCGACTGCCTCGGGACCGCCCACCGCCAGGGCGCGGCCAGCGTGACCCAGCTCGAGATCCTGCCGACCCCACCGACGACCCGGCCCGACGCAGCCCCGTGGCCCACCTACCCGATGCTCTACCGGGTGACCTCCGCCCACGAGGAGGGCGGCGAGCGGGTCTACTCGGTCAGCACGCGACAGTTCCTGGCTGATGAGTCCGGTGCGCTGCGAGCCCTGGAGCTCGTCGACGTGGAGCTGGTGGAGGGGCGGTTCCAGGAGGTTCCGGGCAGCCAGCGCGAGATCCCAGCTGATCTGGTGTTCCTGGCGATGGGCTTCACCGGCCCGGAGCGGGGACCGCTGGTCACGGAGTTGGGCGTGGAGCTCGACGAGCGGGGCGCCATCCGCCGGGACGCGCACTACGCCTCCTCGGCGCGGGGCGTCTTCGTGGCCGGGGACGCCGGTCGTGGCCAGTCGCTGATCGTGTGGGCGATCGCCGAGGGGCGCGCGGCCGCCGCTGCCGTCGACGCCCACCTGATGGGTTCCACCGCGTTGCCCGCACCGGTCCCGCCGACCGAGCGCCCCCTGGTCGTCTAGCGGTACCCGGCCCGGGGTGCTCGGCTCGTCACGCCCAGCACTGGGGCGCGAGGTAGCCTCGCAGCCATGGAAACAGACCGGCTGCTCGATGCCCTGCGGCGCGCGGTCGGCCGGGATCCTGGGGACCCGGTGCTGCGCGAGCATCTTGCGGCGCTGCTCATCGACGCCGGGCAGGGTCAGGAGGCCGTCGGCCACGTCGGGCAGCTGCTGGCCGACGACCCCAGGGACCCGGGCCTGCGAGCGCTGATGGCCCGCGCACTCGGGGCACCTGGCCCCGGTGCAGGTAGCACCGATCCTGCGCGGCCCGCCACAGGTCGGCCCGCAGCCGGTCAGCCAGGCGATGCCGAGCCCGGCGCAACCCAGCCCCCCTCGGTCGGTGCCGCGCGATCCGAGGGCCGTGGCTTCGACTGGGGAGCCGCCGAGGAAGATCTCGTGGGCGGCCTGGCCCACGAGCCCGTCGAGACGTCGCTGCGGCTGGCCGATGTCGGCGGCTTGGACAGTGCGAAGGCCACCATCGAGGCGGCGTTCCTCACCCCGCTGCGCCATCCGGAGCTGCGCGAGCGGTACGCCGCGACGCTGCGTGGTGGGATGCTCCTCTACGGCCCCCCCGGCTGCGGCAAGACCCATCTGGCCCGGGCGGTTGCCGGCGAACTCGGCGCGAGGTTCATCTCCGTGGGCCTGGCCGACGTGCTCAGCCGCTGGATGGGCCAGAGCGAAGCCAACATCTCCGAGCTCTTCGGCTACGCCCGCGCCCAGGCCCCGGTCGTGCTCTTCTTCGACGAGGTCGACGCCCTGGGCCGCAGCCGCTCGGGCCTGGGCCGCTCCGCCTCGGCGCTGCGGGGCGTCATCAACCAGCTCTTGGCCGAGCTCGATGGGGTGGCAAGCACCAATGAGGGCCTGTTCGTGCTCGGCGCGACCAACGCGCCGTGGGACGTCGACGTGGCGCTGCGCCGGCCCGGGCGCTTCGACCGAGCGGTCTTCGTGGAGCCGCCCGAGCTCGCGGCGCGCACCCAGATCCTCGCCGCTGCGCTGCGTGACCTGCCGGTCGCCGCGGACGTGGACCCCGCCGCGATCGCGGCGCAGACGCAGGGCTTCTCCGGTGCCGACCTCGCGCACGTGTGCCGCGCAGCCGCCCAGGGTGCTCTGGTCGCCGCAGCCCGCACGGGCGACGCCGACCGGCTGGTCACCGCCGACGATGTCGCCGAGGCGATCGCGGACACGACGCCGTCGACCTCCCGATGGTTCGGGGCGGCCCGCAACGTCGTTCTGTTCGCAGACGCCGCCGGCGAGTACCGGGCCCTGGCGCAGTATATGCGGGCCCATCGGCTGCTGTGAGCACCGACCGCTACGAGTTGGCCGAGGCGCTGGTCGCCGCCCAGCGGTGGGACTCCGCCCGCGACACGCTCGGTGCGCAGCTGGCCAGGTCGCCTGATGACCCCCGCCTGCTGGGCCTGCTCGTACGCACGCTCCGGGCCCAGGGTGCGCGCAAGGAGGCCCTGGACACCTCGCGCACCCTGTTGTCGGTGACCCCTGCCGACCCGTACGCGTTGCGCCTGGCAACCCTGGTCCTGCTCGACGTCGGCTGGATCGACGAGGCCATCGCGCTGGCAGGCCGGGCCGTCGAGTCCGATCCCACCAACGCGGCCAACCACCTGGCGCTGTCGCGGGCGTGGGGGTCCTCCTCGCGCCCCGAGGCGATCGCCCACCAGCTGACCGCGGCCCGGGAGGCGGTCCTGCTCGAGCCCAACAGTGTGGACGCGCAGCTGCAGATCGGCGTGGCCCTGGCTGCGGAGGGTGACCCCGACGCCGCCCGGGAGGCCTACCGAGAGGCCCTGCGCCGAGATCCCGGCAACACGGCGGCGCTGAACAACCTCGCGGTGCTGGAGATGGCGGCCGGTTCACCCGCGGACGCCGCCCGTTGGCTGGCCGAGGCGTTGGCGCAGGATCCGCAGGGGCGGTCAGCCCGGCACAACCTCGACGCACTGGCCGTGCTCGTGGCACGGCGGGCGGCTGCCTGGCTCCTGGTGGCTCCGCTGCCCGCGCTCGTGGCCGCGGGTGCCGGGCTGCCCGTGCTGGCCCGGGTGCTGGCTGGCCTGGCCGCGGTGGGCGTGCCGCTGGTCGGCCTGCGCTGGTGGCGGGCCCTGACCACCGGGCAGCGCCGTGCCCTGCGTGGGCTGCCGAGCCGGCTGCGCAGGCGCACGTGGATCTGGCCGATCATCGCCACCGTCGCGGGGGGCTGGGCGCTGCTGCGTGCCGCCGTGACCCCGGACTCGGTCAGCACCGTCGAAGTGGTCGGCTACGGGTTGGTCGTGACCTACCTCTGGCTGCTGCGGGCCCTGACCGGCACCCCCGACCGCGTGCTCCGGGCCCGCGCCCGCGGCGCGTCGCCGGGTACGGCCGGAGTCCTTTCGGCCGAGTGAGGGGTCGCCCGCCGGCCAGCAGGAGTTCACGGCGGGTTCCTTCGCTCGGCGCGCCGAGTTGGCTGTGGCTGGCTACTCTCGGCGCATGCGTCGAGCGAAGATCGTGTGCACCCTGGGTCCCGCCACCTCCTCCTACGAGCAGATCAAGGAGCTGATCGACTCGGGGATGGACGTGGCCCGGCTGAACATGTCCCACGGCGACTACGCCGATCATGCCGATTCCTACGCCAACGTGCGCCGTGCCGCGCGCGAGCTGGGCCGCGGCGTGGGCATCGTGGCCGACCTCCAGGGCCCCAAGATCCGGCTCGGCCGGTTCGAGGCCGGTCCGGTCATGCTCGAGAACGGGGCGTCGTTCGTGATCACCACTGAGGACATCCTCGGTGACGTCACCCAGTGCGGCACGACCCACAAGGGCCTGCCGGGGGACTGCAACCCCGGCGACACGGTCCTGGTCGACGATGGCAAGGTCAAGCTCGAGGTGGTCGAGGTCCAGGGGCAGCGGGTGCACACGCGTGTCGTCGAGGGCGGCATGGTGAGCAACAACAAGGGCATCAACCTGCCCGGGGTCGCCGTGAGCGTCCCGGCCCTGTCCGAGAAGGATATGGAGGACCTGCGCTGGGCGCTGCGCATCGGGGTGGACTTCGTGTTCCTGTCGTTCGTGCGCTCGGCGGAGGACGTCAACGATGTCCACGCGATCATGGACGAGATGGGCCGACGCATCCCGGTGCTGGCCAAGGTGGAGAAGCCCCAGGCAGTGGAGAACCTCGAGGGGATCGTGGACGCCTTCGACGGAGTGATGGTGGCCCGGGGCGACCTCGGCGTCGAACTGCCCCTGGCCGAGGTACCCATCGTGCAGAAGCGCGCGGTGCAGATGTGCCGGGAGGCGTCCAAGCCGGTCATCGTCGCCACCCAGATGCTCGAGTCGATGATGGAGAACTCGCGCCCGACCCGGGCGGAGGCCTCCGACGTGGCCAACGCCGTGCTCGACGGCGCGGACGCGGTGATGCTCTCGGGGGAGACGAGCGTCGGCAAGCACCCCAACCTGGTGGTGCAGACGATGGCCTCGATCGTGTCCTACACCGAGGACAACGGCCTCGAGCGCATGCCCAAGCTGCCCAAGAAGAAGGAGCTGCGGGTCGGCGAGGCGGTGACCAAGTCCGCGGTGGATGTGGCCAAGTCCCTGAAGGCCGACTACCTGGCGGCCTTCACCGAGACGGGGGTCACGGCCCGGATCATGGCTGCGACGCGACCCAAGATGCGCATGATCGTGTTCACGCCGAGTATCGCGGTGCAGCAGCAACTGTCCGTCGTGTGGGGGATCAAGACGTTCCTGGTCCCGCCCGCGAGTCACACCGACCAGATGGTCGAGCTCATCGACGCCGAACTGCTGGCCACGGGTCTGGGCAAGGAGGGGGAGATCGCGATCCTCATCGCGGGTGTCCCGCCGGGCATCGCAGGCACCACCAACTCCATCCGCGTCCATCGGGTGGGCGCGGGCTCCGTCGAGCGGCGCGCCTAACCCCTCGCGCGGCTCGTTCGAGCGGCGCACCGAGAGCAGCGCCCGGGCTCGTCGCGGCCCCCCTGACCACAAGTCCCCCAGATCACCCCGCCCCGGAGCGCCCGCCCGCTTGCATCCCTGCCGTCACTCTCCGTAGCGTGTGCTCGACCCACGAGGAGCGGCAATGTCCCACGAGTACGCCAAGGCGCTGGGCGCCAAGTTGCGCGCGGTCCGCAACCAGCAGGGGTTGTCCCTGCAGGGAGTGGAGGCGAAGTCCCAGGGTGTGTGGAAGGCCGTCGTCGTGGGCTCCTACGAGCGTGGTGACCGCGCGGTCACCGTGCAGCGCCTGGCCGAGCTGGCCGAGTTCTACGGCGTGCCGATGGCCGAGCTGCTGCCCGAGCCGGCATCACCTGCGCTCAGTGAGGCTCCGCCGAGGCTGATCCTGGACCTCGAGCGTCTCGGTCAGGTTCCCGCCGACCGAGCCGGTCCGCTCGCGCGCTACGTGGCCGCGATCCAGGCCCAACGGGGGGACTACAACGGCCGCGTCCTGTCGATCCGGCAGGACGACCTGCGCACCCTGGCAGTCATCTACGACGAGGCACCCGGTGCCCTGGCCGAGCAACTGGTGGCCTGGGGGGTCCTCAACGCGGAGGCCCGTCGGATGGTCGACTGACGGTCGGCGCACCCGGGTCGCCTGACTGTCCCGCCCGCGCGGTGCCGGGCGTCCCTGTGGGCGCCCCGGGTCACCCCGGCTAGGATGAGGCCCGTTCCCCAACAATCTCCTTTAACGACCGTCCAGTGAGGCGGGGAAGGAGTGGGTGTGTCCACCCGCGTGCTCGACTCGTCCGATATCCAACGTGCTCTGTCCCGCATCGCCCACGAGATCCTCGAGCGCGAGAAGGGGGCCCAGGACCTGGTCCTGCTGGGCATCCCGAGCCGCGGGGTCCCGTTGGCGCATCGGATCGCTGAGCGGATCGCCAGCATCGAGGAGGGCAGCGCCCCCCCGGTCGGTTCCCTGGACATCACCATGTTCCGCGATGACCTGCGGATGCGCCCGGCCCGCGCCCTGGAACGCACGGACGTGCCCGCTGGCGGGATCGACGACCGCACCGTGGTCCTGGTCGACGACGTGCTGTTCAGTGGTCGCAGCGTCCGAGCGGCTCTGGACGCCCTGGCTGAGATCGGCCGGCCCCGCGCGGTGCGCCTGGCGGTCCTGGTCGATCGCGGCCACCGCGAGTTCCCGATCCGCGCCGACCACGTCGGCAAGAACGTGCCCACCTCCCTGCGCGAGTCGGTGGCCGTGCGCCTGCTCGAGACCGACGGGGTCGACGAGGTCATCATCGGGCAGGACGCATGAACCGCCACCTGCTGTCCGCGGCCGACCTGACCCACGAGGACGCGGTCCTGGTCCTGGACACCGCGCGTGAGCTCTCCGCGGTGAGCAGCCGGGAGGTCAAGAAGCTGCCCACGCTGCGCGGGCGGACCGTGGTCAACCTGTTCTTCGAGGACTCCACCCGCACCCGGATCTCGTTCGAGGCCGCGGCCAAGCGACTGTCGGCCGACGTCATCAACTTCTCCGCGAAGGGATCGAGCGTGTCCAAGGGCGAGAGCCTCAAGGACACCGCGATGACGCTGCAGGCGATGGGCGCCGATGGGGTGGTCATCCGCCACGGAGCCAGTGGGGCGCCGCACCGGTTGGCCAACTCCGGGTGGATCGATGCCGCCGTGGTCAATGCCGGCGACGGCACGCACGAGCACCCCACCCAGGCCCTGCTGGACGCCTACACGATGCGGGCGCATCTGCGCGAGGGGGACGGGGACCTCGCCGGGCTGCGCGTGACGATCGTCGGTGACGTGCTGCACTCGCGCGTGGCCCGATCGAACGTCCTGCTGCTGGCCACCCTGGGCGCCCAGGTGACTCTCGTCGCCCCGCCCACGTTGCTGCCGGTGGGGGTGCAGACGTGGCCGTGCGAGGTGTCCTACGACCTCGACGCGCCCCTGCCCGGGACCGACGCCCTGATGATGCTGCGCGTGCAGCGCGAGCGGATGGGAGCCGCGTTCTTCCCCAGCGAGCGCGAGTACTCCCGCCGGTACGGCCTCGACGAGCGTCGGGCCGCGATGCTGCCCGAGCACGCCATCGTCATGCACCCCGGCCCGATGAACCGCGGCATGGAGATCACTGCGGGCGTCGCGGACGGCACCCGGTCGGTGATCGTCGAACAGGTCACCAATGGCGTGAGCATCCGGATGGCCGTGCTCTACCTGCTCCTGGGAGGACAGATCTGATGTCGTACCTGATCGCCGGAGCCAGCCCGCTCGGCGGCTCGGCCGTGGACCTGCTCATCGACGGCGAGACGATTGCCGCCATCGGCGAGCCCGGATCCCTGGATGCCGGCGACGCCACCGTGATCGCTGCCGAGGGCCTGATCGCCCTGCCCGGCCTGGTCGACCTGCACACCCACCTGCGCGAGCCTGGCCGCGAGGACGCGGAGACGGTCCTGACCGCGTCCCGGGCCGCCGCGCTCGGTGGGTTCACCGCCGTGCACGCGATGGCCAACACCGATCCAGTCGCCGACACCGCCGGGGTGGTCGAGCAGGTCTGGCACCTGGGCCGGCGCGCAGGACTCGTGGACGTCTACCCGGTGGGCGCCGTGACCGTGGGGCTGGGTGGCCAGCGGCTGTCCGAGCTGGGCGCGATGGCCGACTCCGAGGCTGGCGTCCGGGTGTTCTCCGACGACGGCAAGTGCGTGTCCGACGCGGTGCTGATGCGCCGGGCGCTGGAGTACGTCAAGGCCTTCGACGGTGTGATCGCCCAGCACTCCCAGGAGCCCCGGCTGACCGAGGACGCCCAGATGAACGAGGGCGAGCTCTCCGGGGTGCTCGGCCTGCGCGGCTGGCCGGCGGTCGCCGAGGAGGCGATCATCGCCCGTGACGTGCTGCTCGCCGAGCATGTCGGCTCGCGGCTGCACGTCTGCCACCTCTCGACGGCCGGCTCGGTGGAGATCGTCCGGTGGGCCAAGTCCCGGGGCATCGACGTCACCGCTGAGGCGACCCCGCACCACCTGCTGCTCACCGAGGACCTCGCCACCAGCTACGACCCGATCTTCAAGGTGAACCCGCCGCTGCGAAGTGCTGCCGATGTGGAGGCGGTGCGCGCGGGCCTGGCCGACGGCACCATCGACATCGTGGCCACCGACCACGCCCCGCACCCGATGGAGGACAAGGAGTGTGAGTGGGCCGTGGCGGCCTTCGGCATGCTCGGCCTCGAGCAGGCACTGGCGGTGGTCATCGACACGATGGTGCTCCCGGGCCGCCTCGACTGGGCCGACGTGGCCCGGGTGATGTCGACGAACCCGGCCCGGATCGGCCGGCGCCCCGGGCACGGGCGTCCGCTGGCCGTGGGGGAGCCGGCGCACCTGGTGCTGGTCGACCCCGAGTCGCGGCGCACCGTGGACCCGGGCGCCTCGGCCTCGCGCAGCCGGAACAACCCCTACGGCGGACGTGACCTGCCCGCTCCGGTGGTGGCCACGTTCCTGCGTGGGCGACCGACGGTGCTGGACCGGGCGCTCGTGGAGGCCCGGTGATCGGCGCGGTCGTCCGGGCGGCGGAGTCAGCGCCCGTCACCCAGTGGGGTCCGCGTCTGGCCCTGACGGTCCTCACCCTGGCGGTGATCGCGCTGGCCGTGTGGGGGATGCGCCGGGGGTGGGCCGCCCGGGAGGCCCGCCAGGCCGACCTGCCCGCCCTTCCGGAGGTCCCGGCTGAGCTGCTCTCTGCACTGGTCGGCGCCGACGAGGGTCCCGACACCACGCCAGCCGGTGGCGCAGCACTGCCTGACGGGGTGACCGGGCTGTACGTGGCGACCACCACCGCCGGGGACCTGCTCGACCGCATCGTGGCGCACGGCTTGGGCCATCGCAGCCGAGCGACCCTGCGGATCGCCGAGGACGGCGTTCTCATCGAGCGCACGGGCGAGGTGGACCTGTGGATCCCGCGCAGCGCGGTGACCGACGTGCGGCTGGGCTCGGGCCAGGCGCAGAAGGCATTCGAGGCCGGCGGGCTGATCCTGATCGGCTGGCAGTGGGGCCCGCGCGGGGTCGAGACCGGCTTTCGCGCCGACAAACCCGAGGAGCACGTCGCGACCGCGCACGCACTGAGCCTGCTGGTCAGCACTGAGGAAGGATCGCGATGACCCACACCGACCCGCCCGTCGCGGCGGTGCTCGTCCTCGAGGACGGCCGGACGTTCGCCGGCCAGGCCTACGGCGCAGTGGGGACGACCGTCGGCGAGGCGGTGTTCTCCACCGGGATGACGGGTTACCAGGAGACGCTGACCGACCCCTCCTACCATCGCCAGGTCGTGGTCATGACCGCCCCGCACGTCGGGAACACGGGCGTCAATGACGAGGACCCCGAATCCGGGCGGATCTGGGTGGCGGGCTACGTCGTGCGCGACCCGGCCCGCCGCGCCTCGAACTGGCGCGCCACCCGCAGCCTCGACGAGGAGCTCTCCCGGTACGGCGTGGTGGGGATCAGCGGCGTGGACACCCGCGCGCTGACCCGGCACCTGCGCGATCGCGGCGCGATGCGCGTCGGGATCTTCTCCGGCGAGGCGGCTGCGCTGGGGTTCGCCGCACAGCACGCAGCGGTCCTGGCCAGCCCCCCGATGGCGGGGGCGGACCTCACCGCCCAGGTCACGACCGCCAAGGAGTACCTCGTGCCGGCGCTCGGCACCCAGGTGGCCACGGTCCTGGCACTGGACCTGGGGATCAAGTCGATGACCCCCGCACAGATGGCCCAGCGCGGGATGGCGGTGCACGTGCTGCCCGCGGGCATCTCCCCGGAGGACCTGGTTGCCCGGGCCGGCTCCGTGCAGGGACCCGTCGGGGTCTTCTTCTCCAACGGTCCCGGGGACCCGGCCACGGCCGATCATGCGGTCGCCCAGATGCGCGCGGTCCTGACCGCCCGGATCCCTGTGTTCGGCATCTGCTTCGGCAACCAGGTCCTGGGCCGGGCCCTCGGGTTCGGCACGTACAAGCTCGGCTACGGACACCGGGGGATCAACCAGCCGGTGTCCGACCGGGCCACGGGCCGGGTGGAGATCACCGCGCACAACCACGGGTTCGCCGTGGATGCCCCCCTCGACCACGTGTCGGACACCGAGTTCGGCCGGGTCGAGGTCAGCCACGTGTGCCTCAACGACGACGTCGTCGAGGGCCTGCGCTGCCTGGACGTGCCCGCGTTCTCGGTGCAGTACCACCCTGAGGCCGCGGCCGGTCCGCACGACTCGGCCTACCTCTTCGACCGGTTCGTGGACCTGATGGGGGCCTGACGTGCGCTTCGGACACTTCGACGACCAGACCCGTGAGTACGTCATCACGACCCCGCGCACGCCGTACCCGTGGATCAACTACCTCGGGTCCGACGAGTTCTTCTCGCTGATCTCCCACACGGCCGGCGGATACACGTTCTTCCGTGACGCCCGGATGCGTCGGCTCACCCGCTACCGCTACAACAACATCCCCAACGACGCCGGCGGCCGGTACTTCTACCTCAACGACGGCGGCGACGTGTGGACTCCGTCGTGGCTGCCGGTGAAGGCAGAGCTCGACTCCTTCGAGACTCGGCACGGGATGGGGTACACGCGGATCACCGCGTCCCGGGGTGGGCTGAGCGCCTCGGTGCTGTACTTCGTGCCCCTGGGCCGCAACGCCGAGGTCCAGCAGGTGACGCTGACCAACGACTCGGACCAGCCGAAGTCGATCGGGCTCTTCTCCTTCCTGGAGTTCGCGCTCTGGAACGCCCACGACGACCAGACCAACTACCAGCGCAACCTGTCGATCGCCGAGGTCGAGGTCGAGCTGGACGGGCCCCACGGGTCAGCCATCTACCACCGCACCGAGTACCGGGAGCGCCGCGACCACTATGCGGTCTACGGGGTGAACGCCCGAGCCGCTGGCTTCGACACCGACCGCGACACCTTCGTCGGCCCGTACAACGGACTCGGGGAGGCCGCCGTGCCGCGAGCAGGCGTGGCCGCGGACTCGATCGCCTCCGGGTGGTACCCGATCGGGTCCCACCACCTGGCCGTGGAGCTGGCCCCGGGCCAGGCGCGCAGCTTCACGTTCGTCCTGGGCTACCTCGAGAACCCCCGGGACGCCAAGTGGGCGCCGGCCGACGAGGGACGCGGGATCGCCGCGGACCAGGTCGTGGAGAAGTCCCGGGCCCACGAGCTGCTCGCTGCGTTCGCCACGCAGGAGCAGACGGACGCTGCGTTCGCGGAGCTTCGCTCCTACTGGGATGGCCTGCTGGGCACCTACACCGTGAAGTCCACCGACGAGAAGCTCGAGAGGATGGTGAACATCTGGAACCAGTACCAGTGCATGGTCACCTACAATCTGGCCCGTCGGCCAGTTACTTCGAGTCCGGCATCGGCCGGGGGATCGGGTTCCGGGACACCTCCCAGGACCTCCTGGGCTTCGTCCATCAGATTCCCGACAGGGCCCGGCAGCGCATCCTGGACGTGGCGGCCACCCAGTTTCCCGACGGCGGCTGCTACCACCAGTACCAGCCCCTCACCAAGAGGGGCAACAACGCGTGGGGTCGGGCATTTCCACGACGACCCCCTCTGGCTCATCGCTCGGTGTCGCGCCTTACCTCCAGGAAACCGGCGACTGCGCGATCCTCGACGAGAGGGTCGCCGTTCGACGACGACGAGTCGCTGGCCGCACCGCTGTTCAACCACCTCACGAGGTCCTTCGAGTTCACGCTGGCCCATCGTGGTCCACACGGCCTGCCCCTCATCGGCCGGGCCGACTGGAACGACTGCCTGAACCTCAACTGCTTCTCCACCGAGCCCGAGGAGTCGTTCCAGACCACCGGGAACAAGACCGGCCGGGTGGCGGAGTCGGTGTTCATCGCCGCCATGTTCGCGGCCATCGGCCCCGAGTACGCCGAGATCGCGCAGCGCCGGGGGCTGCCCGAGGTGGCAGCGCAGGCGCGGGCCGCGGTGGACCAGATGCGCCAGGACGTCCTCGACCACGGCTGGGACGGGGAGTGGTTCCTGCGTGCCTATGACTACGACGGCACCAAGGTCGGCACCGACGAGCACGCTGAGGGCAAGATCTGGATCGAGCCGCAGGGCATGGCCATCATGGGCGGCATCGGCCTGACCAGCGCGGATCCCGCGGATCCCGAGCACGCCGGCAGCGTGGCTGTCCGGGCCCTGGACTCGGTCGGCGAGCTGCTGGGCACCCCGCACGGGCTGGTCCTGCAGTACCCGGCCTATACCCGCTACCGGATCGAGCTCGGCGAGGTCTCCACCTACCCTCCGGGGTACAAGGAGAACGGCGGCATCTTCTGCCACAACAACCCGTGGGTGATCATCGCCGAGACGATGGTCGGTCGCGGCGCGCAGGCCTTCGACTACTACCGCCGGATCACTCCGGCCTACCGCGAGGACATCTCCGAGGTGCACCGGCTCGAGCCCTACGTCTACGCCCAGATGATCGCCGGCAAGCAGGCCGTGCGGCACGGCGAGGCCAAGAACTCCTGGCTCACCGGCACGGCGGCCTGGAACTTCGTGGCCGCCTCGCAGTACCTGCTCGGGGTCCGACCCGACTACGACGGCCTCGTGATCGACCCGCAGATCGGTCCGGAGGTCCCGAGCTGGGAGATCACGCGCATCGCTCGCGGGGCCACGTACCGCATCCGCGTGACCAACTCCGGCACCCCGGGGGCTCGCGCCCGCCTCGTCGTCGATGGGGACCCGGTCCAGGGCCGGACCGTGCCCTACGCCCCGCCGGGGGCCGTCGTTGAGGTGGAGGCGATCCTGTGAGGGCCACGACGCAGGGCCCATGGCACGCGACTACAGCACGTCGGAGGCCGACGGTATTCTCGGGGCCTACAGAAGCCTCCTGCCGGAAGCCTCCTTTAATGCCGTCCTGTGAGGCGGGGAAGGAGTGGGCGATGCCCATCCCCAGGGCCGTTGTGATCCCCGTGGACGAGGGGGCCGGCGATGCCTCGGCGCACTGACATCTCCTCGGTCCTGGTCATCGGGTCCGGGCCCATCGTCATCGGTCAGGCCGCGGAGTTCGACTACTCGGGCACCCAGGCCTGTCGCGTCCTGCGCAGCGAGGGCCTGCGCGTGATCCTGGTCAACTCCAACCCGGCCACGATCATGACCGACCCGGAGTTCGCCGACGCGACCTACATCGAGCCGATCACCCCGGAGTTCGTCACCCGGATCATCGACAAGGAGCGCCCCGATGCCCTCCTGCCCACGCTCGGCGGCCAGACCGCGCTGAACGCGGCCATGGCACTGCACGCCGACGGCACGCTGGCCAAGTACGGCGTCGAGCTGATCGGGGCCAACACCGAGGCGATCGAGCGTGGCGAGAACCGCGAGCGGTTCAAGGAGATCGTCGCCGACATCGGCGCCGAGTCCGCGCGCTCGGTGGTCTGTCACACGATGGACGAATGCCTGGCCGGTGCTGCCGACCTGGGCTATCCGGTGGTCGTGCGTCCCTCGTTCACGATGGGCGGGGCAGGCTCGGGCATCGCCCACGACGAGGCTGGGCTGCACGAGATCGCCGGTGCCGGGCTGCAGGCCTCGCCGACCACCGAGGTCCTGCTCGAGGAGTCGATCCTGGGATGGAAGGAGTACGAGCTCGAGCTGATGCGCGACCGCATGGACAACGTTGTCGTCGTCTGCTCGATCGAGAACGTGGACCCGATGGGTGTGCACACCGGTGACTCGATCACCGTGGCACCCGCCCTGACCCTGACCGACCGCGAGTACCAGCACATGCGCGACGTCGGGATCGAGATCATCCGGGCGGTCGGGGTGGACACCGGCGGCTGCAACATCCAGTTCGCGATCAACCCGGCCGACGGCCGCATGATCGTCATCGAGATGAACCCACGGGTGTCGCGGTCCTCGGCGCTGGCCTCCAAGGCCACCGGGTTCCCGATCGCCAAGATCGCCGCACGCCTGGCGGTGGGCTACACCCTCGACGAGATCCCCAACGACATCACCACGCGCGCCGACGGGCAGAGCACCCCGGCCAGCTTCGAGCCCACACTGGACTACGTCGTGGTCAAGGCACCCCGGTTCGCCTTCGAGAAGTTCCCGGCGGCCAACCACGAGCTCACCACCCACATGAAGAGCGTGGGCGAGGCCATGGCCATCGGACGCAACTTCACCGAGGCGCTGCAGAAGGCCCTGCGCTCGCTGGAGAAGAAGGACGCAGGCTTCAACTGGGTGGGGGACCCCCGCGACCTCGACCGCGAGGGCCTGCTGGAGTCGGTGCGCGTGCCCCACGACGGCCGGCTCGAGGAGGTCCAGGCGCTGCTGCGGGCGGGGGCGAGCATCGACGACGTGCACGTCGCGACCTCGATCGACCCCTGGTTCCTGGACCAGATCGTGCTGCTCAACGAGGTGGGCGAGCAGGTGCGCACCGCGCCGATGCTCACTCCCGAGCTGCTGCGCCTGGCCAAGCGGCACGGCTTCTCCGACGCCCAGATCGGCCTGTCCCGGAACATGTCCACCGACGTCGTGCGCGGGGTGCGCCACGCCCTGGGCATCCGGCCGGTGTTCAAGACCGTCGACACCTGCGCCGCGGAGTTCGCAGCGAAGACCCCGTACCACTACTCGTCCTACGACCAGGAGACCGAGGTAGAGCCGCGCGAGGTCCCAGCGGTGATCATCCTCGGCTCGGGACCCAACCGGATCGGCCAGGGCATCGAGTTCGACTACTCCTGCGTGCACGCGTCGCTGACGCTGCGGGAGGTCGGCTTCGAGACGATCATGATCAACTGCAACCCCGAGACCGTCTCCACCGACTACGACACCAGCTCACGGCTCTACTTCGAGCCGCTGACCCTCGAGGACGTCCTCGAGGTGTACCACGCCGAGCTCGAGGCCGGCCCGGTCGCCGGGGTCATCTGCCAGCTCGGTGGCCAGACCCCCCTGGGCCTGGCCCACGGCCTGCAGGCAGCCGGGGTGCCCATCGTCGGCACGTCCCCGCAGGCCATCGACCTGGCTGAGGAGCGGGGCGCATTCGGCCGGGTCCTGGCTGCAGCGGGCCTGCCGGCGCCCAAGTTCGGGATGGCCAGCTCGTTCGCGCAGGCCAAGGCCGTGGCCGATGAGGTCGGCTACCCGGTGCTGGTGCGTCCCTCCTACGTCCTGGGCGGTCGCGGCATGGAGATCGTCTACGACGAGGCGATGCTGGTCTCCTACATCGACCGGGCCACGCAGGTCAGCCCCGAGCACCCGGTGCTGGTCGACCGATTCCTCGACGACGCGCTGGAGATCGATGTCGATGCGCTCTTCGACGGCACCGAGCTCTACCTCGGCGGGGTCATGGAGCACATCGAGGAGGCCGGGATCCACTCCGGGGACTCCGCGTGCGCGCTGCCGCCCATCACCCTCGGCCGGGCCGACATCGCCCGGATCCGCACCTCCACGGAGGCGATCGCCCGTGGCGTCGGCGTCCTGGGCCTGCTCAACGTGCAGTACGCGATGGCTGCGGACATCCTCTACGTCCTGGAGGCCAATCCTCGGGCGTCGCGCACCGTGCCGTTCGTGGCCAAGGCCACCGGCGTGCCGCTGGCCAAGGCCGCAGCCCGGATCGCCCTGGGGGAGAGCATCGCCGGCCTGCGGGCCGATGGCACCCTGCCCTCGGTGGGGGATGCGGCCGACCTGCCCGACGGCGGGATGATCGCGGTCAAGGAGGCGGTCCTGCCCTTCGGCCGGTTCCACGGCGTCGACACCATCCTCGGCCCGGAGATGCGCTCCACCGGGGAGGTCATGGGCCTGGACCGCCAGTTCGGCACGGCGTTCGCCAAGTCCCAGATCGCCGCGTACTCCTCAGGCCTGCCCACCAGTGGCACGGTGTTCGTCTCGGTGGCCAACCGGGACAAGCGCTCGATGATCTTCCCGCTCAAGCGCCTGGTGGACCTCGGCTTCGAGATCACCGCGACCGGCGGCACCGCCGACGTCCTGCGCCGCAACGGCGTGAGCGTGACCGACATCCGCAAGATCCACGAGCCCGGCGAGGGCCTGAACACCGTCGACGCGATCATGGGTGGGCAGATCGCGCTGATCGTCAACACCCCCTACGGCGTCGGGTCCCGCGTCGACGGCTACGAGATCCGCACCGCAGCGGTCATGCGGGGAGTGCCGTGCATCACGACGGTGCAGGGGCTCGGCGCCGCAGTCCAGGGCATCGAGGCGCTGATCTCCGGGGACATCGGGGTCCGGTCCCTGCAGGAGCACTCGATCGAGCTCGCCGAGCTGCGCGTGCTCCACGCGGGCCGTGCTGCCCAGCGGGCGGGCACGTCACCTGCCGGCGGCTCGTCGACCTCGGAGGCGTGATGCCGGTCCAGGTCACCGCCGAGGTCGTCTCCCTGCGTCGAACGGGTGCCTACCACCACCTGACCCTGCTGGCCCCCGGTATCCCCGAGGCCACCCGCCCAGGGCACTTCGTGGCCCTCGCGGTCGGGGGTGAGGGCTCCGGGATGCTGTTGCGGCGGGCGTTCTCGATCCATCGGGTCACCCCCGGCGGGTCCTCGGGCGGCACCGTCGAGGTGGTCTTCGCCACCCACGGCAAGGGCACCCGCTGGCTGGCCGATCGTCGTCGCGGCGACAAGCTCGACGTGATCGGGCCCCTCGGGCGGCCCTTCACCCTGCCCACCGAGCCGGTCGCGTGCGTCCTGGTCGCTGGCGGCTACGGCGCCGCGCCGCTGTTCATGCTCTCCGAAGCCCTGCGCGCCCGCGGCTCGCGGGTCGACATGGTGCTCGGCGCGGCAAGTGAGGACCGGCTTTTCGGGGTGCTGGAGGCCAAGCGCAGCTCGGCGTCAGTGACGGTCACGACCGACGACGGCTCCGCCGGCCTGCGGGGCCGTGTCACCGATCCGCTGCCTGAGATCATCCGAGCGGCCGGCGCGGACGTGGTCTACGCCTGTGGGCCGATGCCCATGCTCGCGGCGGTCGCCGAGGTGGCCGAGCGGGTCGGCGTGCACAGCCAGTGCGCCGTGGAGGAGGCGATGGCCTGTGGCATCGGGGTCTGCATGACGTGTGTGCTGCCGGTGCGGGGGACCGACGGGATCACCCGGATGGTCCGTTCGTGTACCGACGGTCCGGTGTTCCGGGGCAGCGATGTGCGGTGGTCGCAGGTCGGCACCGTCCCCGCAGACACCCTCGGCGCACCCGTCCCCGGAGGCCACTGATGACGGCGTCGGCCGGCCGCCTCGGCGCCCCCACCGTGGACATGTCCACCACCCTGGGCCGTCTTGAGCTGCCCGACCCGGTGCTCACCGCCTCGGGGTGTGCCGCGGCCGGCCGCGAGCTGGCGCCGTTCCTGGACCTCACCGCAATCGGTGCGGTGGTCACCAAGTCGATCATGCTCGAGCCGCGCTCGGGCCGGCCGACCCCGCGGATGGCCGAGACCCCCTCGGGGATGCTGAACTCGATCGGGCTGCAGGGCCCGGGGATCGAGGCCTTCATCGCCAACGACCTGCGCTGGCTGCGTGAGCGCGGGATCCGCATCGTGGTCTCGATCGCCGGCGGATCGGTCACCGAGTACCAGAAGCTCGCCCAGCGGTTGCGCCACGAGCCGGGGATCGCCGCTATCGAGGTCAACATCTCGTGCCCCAACGTCGAGTCCCGCGGCCAGGTGTTCGCCTGCGACCCGTTCTCGGCCGCCTCGGTGGTGCGGGTGGTCCGACGGCACACGCCCCCGGACGTCCCGGTGCTGGCCAAGCTCAGCCCGGACGTCACCGACATCGTGGCCATCGCGAAGTCCGTGCTCGAGGCCGGCGCTGACGGGCTGTCGCTGATCAACACGCTGCTCGGCATGGTGATCGACCCGGGCACGATGCGCCCGATGCTCGGCGGGATGACCGGGGGCCTGTCCGGGCCAGCCATCCGCCCGGTCGCGGTGCGCGCGATCTGGCAGGTGCACGCCGCCTACCCGAAGGTCCCCATCCTCGGGATGGGCGGGATCCGCACCGGCCAGGACGCCTTCGAGTTCCTGCTCGCCGGCGCCAGTGCGGTGTCGGTCGGCACCGCGGTCTTCAACGACCCGAGCGCCCCCGCCAGGATCTCGGCCGAGCTCGGCGAGATCCTGGCCGCTCGGGGCCTCACGCGCGTGCGTGATGCGGTCGGCCTGGGCCACACGATGCAGGCGCGGCACGTCGCCGCGATGGACGCCCGGCGGGCGGCCGGACAGGAGAGCCAGCGATGAGCGAGACCCCCGCCCGTGCACCGATCGCACTGGCCCTCGATGGCCCGGACCGCGCGACCGTGCTGGCCTGGGCCGCAGCCGCCGCCCCGCACGTGTCGGTCATGAAGGTGGGCCTGGAGACCTACCTGCGCGACGGCGCCCCGATCCTCGAGGCCGTCCGGGTGGCGGCACCCGGTTGCGGGCTGTTCCTGGACCTCAAGCTCCATGACATCCCGAACACCGTCGCCGGTGCGGTGCGCAGCATCGCGGGCCTGGCCCCGGACTACCTGACCGTGCACGCCAGCGGAGGTGCGGCGATGGTCGCGGCCGCCGCCCAGGCGCTGCCCGGCACCCGCGTCACGGCCGTGACGGTGCTGACGTCGCTGTCCGAGGCGGACCTCGACGCCGTCGGCCTGCGCGGTCCGGCCCTCGACGCGGCGGTCCGGCTGGCCGGACTGGCGGTCGGCGCCGGGGCCCGGGCCATCGTCTGCTCACCCCACGAGGTCGCCGCGATCCGCGCGGCGGTGCCCGCCGACGTCACCCTGATCACCCCCGGGGTGCGGCCGGCCAGCGGGCAGGGCAGTGCGGTGGGTGACCAGTCGCGGGTCGCCACCCCCGAGCAGGCGCTGGCCGACGGTGCGAACCTGCTCGTCATCGGCCGACCGATCACCGCCGCTGCCGACCCGGCGGCTGCCGCCCAGCAGATCGCGGCCGCCCTGGATCTGCGGTGAGGACCCCGCCCCCGCCGTTGTCCACGCAGGCCCGTGCGGAGGCGGCCGCTCGGGGCGTCGCCGCGCGGCAGTTGCGCGCGCAGGTGCGTGCGGACCTGGCCGCGGGCCGCCTCGAGGTCGCCGACGTCCTGACGGCCGGTGCGCAGCGCGACGATCGCGGCCGGATGATCGCGCGCATGAAGGTCATGGACCTGCTGTCCAGCTTCCGCGGCATCGGCCCGGTCCGGGCCGCCGACATCATGCTGGCCATCGGCATCGCCCCCAACCGTCGGGTGGGCGGGCTGGGCCCCCGCCAGGTCGCGGAGCTCACCGACCTGCTCGAGGTGCGCTGCCAGGACACCGACTGATGACTGGGCGGCTCGTGGTGCTCAGCGGTCCCAGCGGAGTCGGCAAGGGCACCGTCGTGGCGGCCGCGCGCAGCCTGCGCCCGGGGCTGTGGGTGTCGGTGTCGGCCACGACCCGGGCGCCACGGCCGGGGGAGGTGGACGGACAGGCCTACCACTTCTGGACCGCCGAGCAGTTCGCATCGACCATCGCAGCCGGCGGCTTCCTCGAATGGGCCCAGTTCGCGGGCAACCGCTACGGCACGCCCTTGGCGCCGGTGCAGGCCCGGCTGGACGCCGGCGAGTCGGTGCTGCTCGAGATCGAGCTGCAGGGCGCCCGTCAGGTCAAGGCAGCGATGCCCGGCGCGCTGATGGTATTCCTGAGCCCGCCTTCGGCGGCTGAGCTCGAGGCTCGGCTGCGTGGCCGGGGGACCGAGGACGAGGCGGCCATCGCGCGGAGGCTGGCCCGAGCCCGCGATGAGCTCGCTGCCGCGGCCGAGTTCGACGCCGTCATCGTCAACGACGATGTCGCCCGTGCAGCCGCGCAGTTGGTAGACTTTCTCCAAGATCCGGACCGCTCGGCCTGAGCCCGGCTGCGAGAACCCTCTCCCGACCCGGGAAGTCATCCGGCGGGGTCGACGTTCCACACAGGAGGATTTACCGTGTCCGGCACAAGCATCCGCCCCGAGGGCATCACCTACCCGCCCATCGACGACCTCTTGGGCAAGACCCACTCCAAGTACTCCCTGGTCATCGAGGCCGCGAAGCGCGCGCGCCAGATCAACGCCTACTACTCCCAGCTCGGCGAGGGCCTGCTGGAGTACGTCGGCCCGCTCGTGGAGACCCACCCGCAGGAGAAGCCGCTGTCGGTGGCCCTGCGTGAGATCGACGGCGACCTGCTGAGCATCCAGAAGATCGAGGAGCCTGTCGAGGAGACCTCCTGATCCCGGCTGGTCCGCAGGTCATCCTCGGAGTCGCGGGGGGGATCGCGGCCTACAAGGTGGCGCACGTGCTGCGCCTGCTCACCGAGTCCGGTCACGATGTGCGCGTCGTTCCGACCGGGTCGGCGCTGAACTTCGTGGGCGCGGCCACCTGGGCGGCCCTGTCCGGGCATCCGGTGCACACCACGGTGTGGGAGGACGTTGCCGGTGTCGAGCATGTCGGCCTGGGCAAGTCCGCGGACCTGGTCGTGGTGGCTCCGGCCACTGCCGACCTGATGGCCCGCGCCGTCGCCGGCAGGGCCGACGACCTGCTCACGGCCACGCTGCTGACCGCCACGTGTCCGGTGGTCATGGTCCCCGCGATGCACACCGAGATGTGGGAGCACCCAGCCACCCGGGCCAATGTGGCGACCCTGCGCGAGCGGGGCGTGCTGGTCGTGGAGCCGGCGTCGGGTCGGCTGACCGGCACCGACTCCGGTGCTGGGCGTCTGCCCGAGCCGGAGTCGATCGCGGCCGTCCTGGCGGGCGTGCTGCACACCGGCGGGGCGCGTGACCTGGCCGGGCTGAGCGTGCTGGTCAGCGCCGGCGGCACTCGTGAGCCCGTCGACCCGGTCCGGTTCCTGGGCAATCGCTCCAGCGGTCGGCAGGGGTACGCCCTGGCCGCTGCGGCGGTCGCTCGCGGCGCATCGGTCACCCTGATCAGTGCGCACGTGGACCTGCCCGATCCCGCTGGGGTCCAGGTCGTCCGGGTGGGCACCGCCGTCGAGCTCGACGAGGCCGTGCGGGCTGCTGCACCCGGCGCCGACGTGGTGGTCATGGCCGCGGCAGTGGCGGACTTCCGCCCGGCTGCTCCTGCCACGGACAAGATCAAGAAGTCCGCCGCCCAGGCGGTTCCCGCCCCGATCGAGCTGCTCGCCAACCCCGATGTGCTGGCTGGCTTGGTCGCCGCGCGCAGCTCGGGTGAGCTCGCCGCGCAGACCACCCTGGTGGGCTTCGCCGCGGAGACGGGCGACGCGGACGGCGACCCGCTGGCCCATGCCCGGGCCAAGCTGGCCCGCAAGGCCGTGGACCTGCTCGTCCTCAACGACGTCTCCGGCGGGGCGGTCTTCGGGCAGCCCGACACCTCGGTGCGCCTGCTCACCCGGGACGGGTCAGTGGCCGGTCCGCACGTCGGAAGCAAGGCGCAGGTCGCCCACGCCGTGTGGGATGGCGTCGCCGGGGTCCGCTCGCGCGGGCACTAGACTCAGCCCACCACGGGGCGGCGCTGCCCCAGGAAACCCCTCCAGGAGACTTCATGACCACGCGCCTGTTCACCTCCGAGTCAGTCACTGAGGGCCATCCGGACAAGATGGCCGACCAGATCAGCGATGCGATCCTCGACGATCTCCTGCGGCAGGACCCCCGGTCCCGCGTCGCAGTCGAGACCCTGCTCACCACCGGCCAGGTGCACGTCGCCGGTGAGGTGACCACCGAGGGCTACTCCGAGGTGATGGACGTCATCCGCCGCGTGGTGCTCGACATCGGCTACGACCACTCGGAGAAAGGCTTCGACGGCGAGTCCTGCGGGGTGCAGGTCTCGATCGGGCGGCAGTCCCCGGACATCGCCCAGGGCGTGGACGACGCGTTCGAGGAGCGCGTGGAGGGCTCGGGGGACGCCCTGGACCGGCAGGGCGCCGGTGACCAGGGCCTCATGTTCGGGTTCGCCTGCACCGACACCCCGGAGCTGATGCCGCTGCCGATCCACCTGGCCCACCGGCTGGCCGAGCAGCTCACCGCGGTGCGCAAGTCCGGTCAGTTGGACTACCTGCGCCCCGATGGCAAGACCCAGGTGACGATCGGCTACGACGGCACCCGGGCAGTGTCCCTGGACACAGTCGTGGTCAGCTCCCAGCACGCAGCGGATGTCGACCTCGAGGCCCAGCTGGCCCCCGAGGTCCGCAAGTTCGTCGTGGATCCGGTGCTCGAGGGCCTCGAGCTCGACACCTCCGGCGTCCGGCTGCTGGTGAACCCCACCGGCCGGTTCGTCACGGGTGGACCCATGGGTGACGCGGGGCTCACCGGTCGCAAGATCATCGTGGACACCTACGGCGGGTTCGCCCGGCACGGTGGTGGCGCGTTCTCGGGCAAGGACCCGTCGAAGGTGGACCGCTCCGCGACCTACGCGATGCGCTGGGTTGCCAAGAACGTGGTCGCCGCGGGTCTGGCCACCAAGTGCGAGGTGCAGGTCGCCTACGCGATCGGCAAGGCCCACCCGGTCGGGCTGTTCGTCGAGACGTTCGGCACCGGAGCTCTGCCCGACGAGGCGATCCAGGCCGCGGTGCTCGAGGTGTTCGACCTGCGGCCCGGCGCGATCATCCGCGACCTGGCGCTGCTGGATACCAGCGTGGTGCAGTACCGGCCCACCGCCGCCTACGGCCACTTCGGTCGCGACGGCGCCCAGGGTTCGACGTTCACCTGGGAGCGCCTGGACCGCGTCGAGGACCTACGGGCCGCCGCCGGCCTCTGATGGACCTGCCGGCGGGGTTCACCACCGCCCCGTTGGCTGACGCTGACCTCGACGAGGTGGTCAGCCTTGTGCGCGCCTGCGAGCTGAACGACTCCGGCGTGGCCCTGTACGAGCGCGCCGATCTCCTGGCCGACCTGGGTTCGCACGGCATGGATCGCGACCAGGACGCCGTCGTGGTGCGGCCGAGCAGCCCTGGACCTGCGCGCATCGTGGCCTGGGGCATGGTGCTGCGACGTCGTACCCGGTGGGCTGACGTCCACCCCGATGCGCGAGGGCAGGGCCTGGGAGCAGCCCTCATCGCGTGGTCCGTCCGGCGGGCGCAGGCCGTGGCGGCGGATCGGATCGGCCAGACCGTGGAGGACTGCCGCGCCGATGCGATCGAGCTCTTCGAACGCTCGGGGGCCGTAGCCGTGCGCACTGCGTGGATCCTGCACAGGGACCTGGGTCCGGCAGCCGCACCGTTGAATGAGCCACCGAGGCCCGCGGGGATCGTCCTGCGCGCCGCGACCCCCGACGACGAGATCGCGGCCCTGGGCATGATGGAGCTCGCCTTCAGCCAGTGGCCCGACCGACCGCCCTCGGAGGTGTCCACCTGGCAGGCGATGGTGACCGGGCGGGCGGGGTTCAGGTTCGACCAGCTCCAGCTCGCCGTCACCGCGCAGGGTCACATCGTGGGGGCGGCGTTCCTCCTCGATGACCCCACCGAGTTGTGGATCGACAAGCTCGCCACCCACCCGGAGCATCAGGGCCGAGGCATCGGCAGCGCCCTGCTGTGGCATGCGTTCGCGATCGCTCAGGCCCGCGGTCGCCCCCGGGTGAGACTGTCCACCGATTCGCACACCGGTGCCCTGCCGTTCTATGAGCGGGCAGGCATGCGGGTGGCCCGCAGCTTCACGCACTGGGCGATCCCCCTGGCCGACGGTTCCGGACCCCGATGAGCACCGGGCAGATTCCGCTGCTGCCTGACCCCGGGCTCACCCGGACCCGGGCCCGGCGCCCGCGCCGGCACCCGGCCGCTGAGGACCTGCCGGTGGCTCGGGTTGCCCTGCTGACCCCGCTGCCGCACCTGGACCGCGAGTTCGACTACGAGGTGCCCCAGACGCTGGCCGAGACCGCCCAGCCCGGGGTCCGGGTCCGCGTTCGCCTGGCCGGGCGGCTGGTCGATGGGTTCGTCCTCGAACGGGTGGCCACCTCGGAGCGCGACCTGCAGCCCCTGGTCTCCGTGCACGGCCCGCCGGTCCTGACCCCAGAGGTGGCAGCCCTCTGTCGGGCGGTCGCCGACCGGTATGCCGGCACGCTGGCAGACGTGCTGCGGTTCGCCGTACCACCACGGCATGCGCGAGCCGAGCGGCGCACGCGTCCCGAGCAGCCCCCAACCCACGCCCAGCTGGCCGAGCCGATCGACTCGGCCGGCTGGGCGGCGTACACCGGAGGGGCACACCTGCTCGAGCAGGTTGGGGGCGCCCAGCCGGCCCGCGCACTGTGGGCAGCTGGCCCAGGTGAGCCGGTCGGCCAGCGGATCGCCGAGCTGGTGCGCGCCGTGCGGGCCCGCGACGGCGGCGCGCTGCTCATCGTCCCCGATGCGGCGGACGTCGCACGCATCGCCGGCGAACTGGCGGCCGAGCAGGTGGCAGTCACCCGCCTGGAGGCCGATCTCGGGCCCGAGGCTCGCTACCGGGCGTTCCTGGACGTGCTCACCGGTGCGTCCCGGGTGGTCGTGGGCACACGCGCGGCCGTGTTCGCCCCCGTGGTCGACCTGCGCCTCATCGTCGTCTGGGACGACGGTGACGACTCCCTGGCCGAGCCGCAGGCGCCGGGCTGGCACGCGCGCGAGGTGGCGGCGCTGCGCAGCTCGGCGCAGGAGGTCTCCCTGGTGCTCGGCGGGCATCCGGTGACCCTCGAAGGGGCCAGGATGGCCGCCTCCGGATGGCTGGCGCACGTAGGTCTGCCGCGGCTCGTCCTGCGTGGCCGGGTGCCCCGCATCCAGGCAGCCGCTGATCTCGTCGCCGATCCGGCCCGCACCGGGTCGAGGATCCCGCCGGTGGCACTGGAGCTGCTCCGGGCCGCCCGGGATGCCGGCCCGCTGCTGGTCAGCGTGCCCCGGGCCGGCTACCTGCCGGTCCTGGCCTGCCAGGCCTGCCGCGAGCCGGTCGGCTGTCCGCAGTGCGCCCGGCCGATGCAGGCCCAGGGCCCCGACCGGGCACCCTCGTGCACGACGCACGGAGTCGTCGCCGACTGGCGCTGCTCGTTCTGCGGTGGCCAGGTGCTGCGGGCCGCGGTGGTCGGGGTCCGCCGTACGGCCGAGGAGTTCGGTCGTGCGCTGCCCGGGCTGAGCGTGGTCACCTCCTCGGGGCAGGCCCCGGTCCGGGCGCTGACCCGCCCGGACACGCTGGTCGTGGCCACGCCAGGTGCCGAGCCCGATCCGGGGCCCGAGGGATACGGCGCCCTGCTGCTGCTCGACGCCGCGGCGGCCCTGTCCCGCCCGGGCCTGCGGGTGGCCGAGGAGGTCCTGCGGCGCTGGTTCGACATCGCCGCCCTGGTCCGGCCGGCCGACCGGGGCGGCCGGGTGCTGGTGGTGGGGGAGCCCGACATCCGTGAGGTCCAGGCCCTGATCCGCTGGGACCCGTCGGGCTACGCCCAGCGCGAGCTGTCTGAGCGGGCAGGCCTGCACCTGCCGCCGGCGGTCCGGGTGGCCCAGCTGACCGGACCCGCACTGGCCACGGCAGAACTCACCGATGCGATCGCCGCCGAACTCGGATCGGCGGTGCTGCGGCGCTCCGGGCCGCTGCCGGGCCCCAGCCCTGAGTCCGACGTCACGTGGCACCTGGCCGTGTCGTTCGCCGATGGCCCGCGCCTGGTTGGCGCGCTGGCCCGGGCCCAGTCCGTGCGCAGCGCCCGCCGCGCGGTGCAGGTGGGCGTGCGCATCGATCCGGTCGGCCGGCGCTGAGCCACCGTAGAATGCGGACATGCCGCTGCAACCGATCCGCCTGTTCGGCGACCCCGTCCTGCGCACTCCGGCCCAACCGGTGACGACCTTCGACAAGGAGCTGCGCACGCTGGTCGCCGACCTGACCGACACGATGATGGACGCGCCCGGAGTGGGCCTGGCCGCGCCCCAGATCGGCGTGTCGCTGCGCGTGTTCACCTACTGGGTCGACGACGTGGTGGGGCACCTGATCAACCCGAGCCTCGACCTCTCCGACGAGGAGCAGTTCGGCGAGGAGGGCTGCCTGTCCCTGCCCGGCCTGACCTACGACACCACGCGCGCCATGGCGGTAGTGGCCACAGGGATGAACATGCATGGCGAACCGGTGGTGGTCGAGGGTTCGGAGCTGCTGGCGCGCTGCGTCCAGCACGAGACCGATCACCTCGATGGGATCCTGTTCATCGACCGGCTCGACCCCGTGGCGCGCAAGCTGGCCATGAAGGAGATCCGGGAGGCCGAGTGGTTCGGCCAGCCGGCCCCGACCGTGCGGTTCAGCCCGCACTCGGTACGCCCGGGCCTGGGCTGATGCGCGTACTGTTCGCAGGCACCCCCGAGGTGGCGCTGCCCGCGCTGCACGCCGTTCTGTGCTCTCCGAACGAGGTCGTGGCCGTCCTGACCCGCCCGGATGCCCGCGCCGGCCGCGGCCGGTCCCTGGTGGCATCGCCCGTGGCCGAGGTCGCCCGTGCGCAGGGAATCGAGGTGCTCACCCCCGACCGGCCCAGCGACCCGGCCTTCCAGGCCAGGCTCGAGGAGCTGGCCCCCGACGCGGCGCCGATCGTGGCCTACGGTGGGTTGATCCCGCCGGCAGCGCTGGCTGTGCCCAGGCACGGCTGGGTGAACCTGCACTTCTCGCTGCTGCCCGCCTGGCGTGGCGCAGCCCCGGTGCAGCACGCGATCATGGCCGGCGACGAGGTCACGGGTGCCTCGACGTTCCGGCTCGAGGCAGGCCTGGACACCGGGCCGGTGTACGGGGTCCTCACCGATGCCATCCGCCCGACCGACACGGCCGGGGACCTGCTGGGCCGGTTGGCCCAGGCCGGGGCCGGCCTGCTGGTCGCCACCCTCGATGGCCTGGCCAGCGGCGCGCTGGTCGCCGTGCCGCAGTCCGGCGACGGGGTCAGCCTGGCACCCAAGATCAGCGTGGAGGACGCGCGGGTCGACTGGTCCGCGCCGGCGATGCGCGTGGACAGGCTGGTCCGGGGCGCCACCCCGGCGCCGGGGGCCTGGACCCAGTTCCGTGGCGAGCGGATCAAGCTCGGACCGGTCCGCCCGGCACCGGATGTTGCAGACCTCGCTGCCGGCGAACTGCGGGCGACCAAGTCCGGCGTGTGGGTGGGCACCGCCACCCATGCGGTCCTGCTCGGGGAGGTCCGGGCGCAGGGCAAGCGCGCGATGCCCGCTGCCGACTGGGCTCGAGGGGTCCGGGTCGAGCAGGGCGAGCGCTGTGGCTGAATCCCACCCGCCCACGCGTCCGGGGCATGGCGCCGGGACGTCGGGATCCGGTCCCCTTGCCGGGGGCTCGAAGCCGCCCCGCCCCGCGGCCAAGCTGGACCGCAGCAGGCTGGCCGCCCTGGACCTGCTGCGCGACGTCGAGCTCGACGGCGCCTACGCCAACATCGCCTGGCCGCGCATCCTGGCCCATCACCGGCTCAGCGGCCGGGATGCCGGGTTCGCCACCGAGCTGGGCTACGGCACGTTGCGCTGGCGCGGCCGGCACGACGTGATCCTGGCCCAGTGCGTCGACCGGGGCCTGGACAGCCTGCAGCCCGAGCTGCTCAACGCGCTGCGCCTGGGCGTCCACCAGCTTCACGAGATGCGGGTCGGTGACCACGCAGCCGTCGGCGAGACCGTCGAGCTGGTGCGCGCTGTGCTCAACCAGGGGGCGGCCGGACTGGCCAACGCAGTGCTGCGCAGGGTGGCGCGCGGCGGATTAGCGGGGCAGTGGCTCGAGGACCTGGTGGCCCGCGGTGTGGTCCCCGCGCTGGACCACGACCCCGTCGGGCACCTGTCGGTGGCCCACTCGCATCCGGCGTGGATCGTCAGCGCCCTGCACGATGCCCTGGCAGCAACGGACCCGGGACGCACCTGGGCCGACACCGCCCGCGAGCTCGAGGCGGACAACGCCTCAGCTGCCGTGACCCTCGTGGCGCGCACGCTGGAGCGCAGCGAGTTGCTCGACAGGCTGCACGTGGCCGGCGTGACCAGCCAGCCGGGTGACCTGTCCCGGATGGCCGTCCGCGTCTCGGCAGTCAACCCGGGTTCGATCCCGGAGGTGGCCACCGGGGCGGCCGGCGTGCAGGACGAGGGCAGCCAGGTCGTGGCGCTGCTTCTGGCCGACGCGCACATCGAGGGGTCGGACACGCGCTGGCTGGACATGTGCGCGGGCCCGGGGGGCAAGGCCGCACTGCTCGCCGGCCAGGTGGCGGCCCGGGGGGGCAGCCTGACCGCCGTCGAGCTGCATCCGCACCGAGCGGACCTGGTTCGGGCCTCGTTGCGCCCCATCCGTGGCCGGCACGAGGTCCGGGTGGCGGATGCGACCCGCGACGAGATCGGCACCGGATATGACCGTGTGCTGCTCGACGCGCCCTGCACCGGTCTCGGTGCGCTGCGCCGGCGGCCCGAGTCGCGCTGGCGGCGCAGCCCCGCGGACCTGGCCGAGCTGACCGACCTGCAGCGCCGGCTGTTGGCCCGTGCACTGTCGGTGCTGCGGCCCGGGGGGCTGGTGCTCTACGTGACCTGCTCGCCGCACCTGGCCGAGACCGACGCAGTGGTGGCCACCGCAGGACGTTGCGGGGGGACGGTCGTGCCGCTGTGGGACGTGCCCGGCCTGACGCTGCCGCCCCGGGCCCTGTCGGGGCCGTTCCTGCGGCTGTGGCCCGCGGAGCATGACACGGACGGGATGTTCGCCGCCCTCATCCGGCGGGGCTGACTCCGGCGGCGTCGTGGCGCGCCGGCGGGGCGTCCAGCCGGCCGCCGAGCACCCACAGGCCCAGGGCGCTCGCCGCGGCGATGCTGCCGGAGATCAGCAGCGGCAACACTCCGTTGCCCGGCCCCGCCGTCCACGCGAGACCGGCCCACAGGCCCGCGAAGAGGATCCCGGCACCGCCGAGGCCCTGGAACAGGCCCTGGGCGTGGCCGCGGACCTCGGGCGGGGCCAACGCGCTGATCCACGCCTTGCCCACCCCGTCTGTGATCCCCGCGAATCCGCCGTACACGACCAGAAGTGCCGCGACCTGCCAGCCGCCGTCCACCAGCCCGAGGCCCAGGTAGCCGACCGCGAAACAGGACAGGCCCATCGCATAGACCCGCGACCGTGGCCAGCGGTCGCTCAGCGCGCCGGCCGGATAGGCGATGGCCGCGTTGGCCAGGTTGAACAGGGCGTAGGCGCCGGTCACCTGCGCCGCGGAGTACCCGAGCTCGCTGACCCGCAGCAGGATCAGCGCATCCGGGAAGTTCACCAGGGCGAACACGCCCAGGACCGTGGCCAGGGCGCGCACCCGGCCGGGCAGCGGTGCCCGGGCCGGGCTCGCCACGACGGGGGGAGCGGGGGTGCCCACCGGGCTGGGATCGGCGTGCGCCTCAGGCGGCCCGCCGGCAGCTGCCCCGGGCGGGCGCGTGGGGTGGGGCGCGTGCGGGTCTTGGCCCGGGACTCGCGGGTGAGGCTGACCAGCGCCACGCTGATCAGGGCGGGGATGACCGCGATCCACAGCGCCAGGCCGATGTTGTTGCCGGTCGCCGTGAGGATGACCAGCCCGATCAGTGGCCCGATCACGGCCCCGAGGGTGTCGGCTGCGCGGTGGAACCCGAACACCTTGCCCAGGTCGGCCGGGGTCACGCCGTCGGCGAGCAGGGCATCGCGCGGGGCGCTGCGGATGCCCTTGCCGATGCGGTCGACGACCCGGCCGACGAGCACGAACGGCCGAGATGCTGGCCGCGGCGATGATCGACCTTGCCCACGGCGGCCAGGCCGTAGCCCGTGGCCACGGCGGGCTTGCGTCCGAACCGGTCCGACCAGCGCCCAGCCAGGTACTTCATCGCTGCGGCCACGCCCTCGGCGACCCCCTCCACGAGGCCGACCACCGCCGCCGGAGCCCCCATCACGGTGGTCAGCAGGATGGGCAGCAGCGGGTACATCAATTCGCTGGCCGCATCCTGGGCCAGGGATACCGCGGAGAGCACCTTGACGTTGCGGGTCAGCCAGGGCCGGGAGCCACGGCCGCGCTGGGGGTCCGGCATCACGTCGCTCACGGCGTCAGCGTAGGACGGCGCCGGCAGCTCGGGCACAGGGCTCGCCCCGGCGCGGGAATGCCGGTACGCGGGGCCGCGTTGAGGCAGGCAACGACAGGAGGGTCCAGTGCTGGTGCATGTACGCGACGAACCCCGGATCCGCGGGGCCGCCACCGGGCAGGCGCTAGGCTCGGGTGCCATGACCGTGTCCGATCCGCCGCCCGAGAGCGACGCAGCGCGCTCGGCGCGATTCGAGCGCGACGCCCTCCCGCACCTCGACGCGCTGTACAACGCGGCACTGAAGCTCACGCGCAATCCCTCAGAGGCTGAGGACCTGGTCCAGGAGACGTTCCTCAAGGCGTTCGCCTCGTTCCACCAGTACACCGACGGGACCAACCTGCGGGCCTGGCTGTACCGCATCCTGAACAACACGTTCATCAACACGTATCGCAAGAAGCAGCGTGAGCCGAAGCGAGCCGCGCACCGACGAGGTCGAGGACTGGCAGATGGCCCGGGCCGAGGGCCACCTGCCCGGCGGGTTGCGCTCCGCGGAGGCCGAGGCCCTCGATCGGCTGCCCGACACCGACGTCACGTCTGCTCTGGCGGCCCTGCCCGAGGAGTTCCGGATGGCTGTCTACTACGCCGATGTGGAGGGCTTCGCCTACAAGGAGATCGCGGCGATCATGGGTACCCCGGTGGGCACCGTGATGTCGCGCCTGCACCGCGGGCGCAAGCTCCTGCGGGCCCAGCTCTCCGACTACGCCGTCGAGCGTGGCCTCATCCGCGTGGCGCCGGGGGAGGTGGGCTCATGAGTTGCGGCAACCCCCACGAGCTCGACTGCGGCGAGGCCCTGGATCACCTCTACGAGTTCCTCGACGGGGAGATCGGCCCTCCCGACCACGCCCGGATCGCTGCCCACCTGCAGGAGTGCGGGCCCTGCCTGGCGGAGTTCGACGTGGAGCGCATCGTCAAGGCAGTGGTTGCCCGGTCCTGCTGCCAGGCCGCTCCCGCCCAGCTGCGCGCCCGGCTGCTCGCGGAGATCGTCAGCGTCCGGGTGCAGATCCAGACCGCCGACTGACCCGGCGTTTCCCTCGCGCGCAGACGCCTGCGACCGGCAGGATGAGCGGGTGGACCTCGCCTCGTACCTGACCCCGCCCGACGTGCGTCCCGCCGTGGTCAGCGACGCCTGCACGCTCGTCGATCGGGAGGTGGCCCGGACCTCGGGGCTCTCCGGGCTGGCCATCCGCTCGGCCTACAAGGTGCTCACGGGCGTCCGCCCGGGCATGGTGGCGACCTCGGTCGATGGCCTCTTGGACTCGTTCGCCGACCGGTTGGATCCGTTCTACCAGCGCAGCCTGGCGACCGGTCGGCCTCTGGCCGACATCCTGGTCGAGGACCGTCGCTCCATGGCCCACGCGCTGCTGTCGATCACCGACGAGCGCGCCGCGCGGACCAGCCAGACGACCGTACGGCGGGCCTACCAGGGCGTGCGCGGGACGGCTCTGGGCTACGTGGAGGCCGCAGCGCCCGGGATCGCGGCGCTGATCGACGCGCACACCCCGGATCACACAGCAGCGCTCTAGGCCCCTGCGGCCTGCCCTGGCAGCGGGCGAACCGGCACGATGCACGGACGGGATTTCGCGGGCCCATCGCCCTTGTGCGACCATGGGCACTTCCCGGACCGGAGGAGTCTTCCATGAGCAAGCGTGCCCGCAAGCGCCGTTCACGCAAGGGCAACGGGGCCAACCACGGCCGTCGTCCGAACGCCTGATCACCGCCGCACAGCTGCACAGCACGGCAGTACCAGGGCACGCGCACGCTGCTGCCCGCGCCGAGGAGGGACCTGCCGGTCCCTCCTCGTGGCATGTCCTACCCCGCACGGGACTGCTCCGATCGGGGTAACCGTCAAGAGCTGCCCTGCGGGGGTCGAAGTGACGGGGGTGAGCCTTACATCCGTGGGTTCGGTGTCGTTCGGGATGCCGGAACGATCGAGCAGCACCCCAGCTGCGCGGTCGGTAGAGCCGTACCTGCGCGCACTGGTCGAGTCGGGGGGCTCGGACCTGCACATCAAGGTCGGCTCGCCCCCGCGCGTACGTATCGATGGTCGCCTGCGCAAGCTCCAGGCCCCCGAACTCAGCGCGCACGACACCGAGCACATGGTGCGCCAGGTGCTGCGCTCGGATCTCGTGGAGTTCTTCGAGCGCACCTGTGAGGCTGACTTCGCCTACGCCATCGAGGGCCTCGGGCGGTTCCGGGTCAATGCGTTCCGCCAACGTGGCTCGGCGGGCATGGTGTTCCGCAGGGTCGCGATCGGTGCCGAGCCCTTGGAGAAGCTCGGCCTGCCGGCGGTGGTCTCCGCGCTGGCCACCGAGCCCCGCGGACTGGTCCTGGTCACCGGCCCGACCGGCTCGGGCAAGTCCACGACGCTCGCGGGGATGATCGACCATGTCAACCGCAACCGCGAGGTCAACATCGTCACGATCGAGGACCCGATCGAGATCGTGCACTTCGACAAGCTCGGGATGATCAGCCAGCGCGAGGTGCACGTCGACACCGACGACTTCGCCACGGCGATGCGCGGGGCGATGCGTCAGGACCCCGACGTGATCATGGTCGGTGAGATGCGCGACCTCGAGACGGTCAAGGCCGCAATCACCGCCGCGGAGACCGGGCACCTGGTGATGTCCACGCTGCACACCGTGGACGCCCAGGAGACGGTGGCGCGCATCATCGACTTCTTCCCCCCGCACGAGCAGCAGCAGGTGCGCTTCTCGCTGGCCGGTGCCCTGCGCGGGATCCTGTGCCAGCGATTGGTGCTGCGTGCCGACGGCCGCGGTCGCGCGGTCGTCATGGAGGTGTGCGTCAACACCGGCCGGGTGGCCGACGCGATCGCCGACCCCGCCAAGACCTCGATGCTCGGGACCCTGGTTGCCGAGGGCGGGTACTACGGCATGCAGACCTTCGACCAGCACCTGACCGGCCTGTACCGGGACGGGACCGTCAGCCTCGACGCAGCCCTCGCAGCCTCGAGCAACCCCCATGACCTGATGGTCGAGCTGCGCCGGCTGGGCCTGGTGTCCTGAACCGCGGACTCGGCGGCGCACTACGCTCTCCTGCGTGACCGAGCTGCGCTTCACCGTGACCGACGACGACACTGCGATCGCCCTGGGCAGCGGGGACGTACCCGTCCTGGCTACCCCGCGACTCCTGGCCTGGTTGGAGGCCGCCACGGTGGTTGCCGCGATCGACCTGGTCGACCCGGGAAGCACCAGCGTCGGGGTGGAGGTGTCCATGCGCCATCGGCGTGCCTCGGGAGTGGGGGCGCTGGTGGCCGTCGAGGTCACGCACGTCGAGGAGCAGGACCGCGGGCTGGGGTTCGAGGTCGTGGCCCGCGAGCTCCCAGCCCCGGCGCTCGCGGGCCAGGACGGGCCCGTGGTGATCGCCACCGCCCACGTGGTGCGGGCGGTGGTCGACCGCTCCGCGTTCCTCGCGCGGCTCTGATCCGGAGCGCCGAGCCGTCCTGCCTGCTGGATCGGGCACGGAACCTGGCCCCATCCAGATCACCCGCCGCCTCGGCGCGCAGCGAGCGGCTGAGCCGCCGCATCGGCATGTGGGGGCCTTAGCCGGGGCATGGTGCGCGCCGGGGGCGCCGCCCTGCCCAGCGGCCGTAGGTTCCGGCTATGGCCCGCAGTTGCGCGGGCCGCCGTCTCGAGAGGAACCCCCCAGACCTTCCGGTTCGTCAACGGTGGATACATCGACGGGATCAACTTCCAGGCTGGCTGTGCGGGGCGCGTCGTGGTGACCGCATGGGAGGTGGTGGGTGACGCGAGCACCGGAAAGGTCACCGGCCGGGCCCCGCTGGACAACTATTTGGGGGCGGGCGCCACGAAGGTGACTGCCACCTCCACGCCTGCGCTGGCGCCCGCCCGCAGCGACGTGTCGCGAGTGAACATCCTGCGCTCGCCGGTCGCCTGATCGGGTACCCGGGGCAGCAGTCGGGACCCCGCTGCCACGGGTCCGCGCCCGTTTCCCGGGAGCAGCCCCGTGTCCGTGGTGACCGATAGAGTTGGGCCAACCCCCAACGAACGAGGTCCGATGACCGACCAGCGTGGCGCCCTGATGGCTGCCGAGATCGCCGAGCAGCCCGAGGCCCTGGCCCGACTGCTCGAGCCCGGTCCCATGGCGACGGTCCGGCAACTGGCCACGACGATCATGGCGCGCGATCCGCGCTTCGTGCTACTGGCCGCCCGCGGGACCAGCGACCATGCTGCGCTCTACGCCAAGTACCTCATCGAGGTGTACCTCGGCCTGCCGGCCGGGCTCGCCTCACCCTCGACGATCACCGCCTACGGGGCGCGTCCGGAGCTCTCCGACGTGCTCCTGCTCACGGTCAGCCAGAGTGGGACCTCGCCGGACCTGCTCGAGACGGTGACCACCGCGCGCGCCGGCGGGGCGACGACGCTGGCGCTGACCAACAGCCCGGGCAGTGAGCTGGCCCGCGCGGCGGAGTTCCACTTCGACGTGCTCGCGGGCCCGGAGCTGGCCATCGCCGCGACCAAGTCCTACTCGGCGCAACTGCTCTCGCTGTGGCTGATCATCGAGGGCATGCTCGGCCGCGACGGGGGCGCTGCGCATGCCGTGCCCGACGCGGCCGCGACACTGGTCACCCGGCGGGCCGAGGTGGCGGAGTTGGCCTCCCGCTACCGGTTCACCGATCGGCTGGTGACCACCGGCCGTGGCTACTCCTACGCCACGGCGCGCGAGGCGGCCCTCAAGCTCATGGAGACCTCCTACGTCGGGGCGCACGCCTTCTCCGGGGCGGACCTGCTGCACGGGCCGTTGGCGATGATCGACCACGACCATCCGGTCCTGGCTATCGTCCCGGACGGTCGGGGGGCCGACGCGATGCGTCCGGTGCTCGATCGACTGGCCGACCGCGGCGCTGACGTGACGGTCTTCGGCGGCAAGCAGTCGACGCACCTGGGCACGATGGCCTTCGACCTGGGCTGCGGATCGTTGGCCGAGGAGCTGCATCCGGTGGTGGACATCATCGCACTGCAGCACCTCGCGCTGGAGATGACGCTGGCTCGCGGGTACGACCCCGACACTCCGAGGGGATTGACCAAGGAGACCAGGACGCTCTGAGGGTGGCCGACGAGGCACACTCGGTACAGGCCCGGTCGGTGGGTCTGCCAGTGGCGCGCGGTGGCGTGGCACAGGGCGGCTTGGTACACGGTTGGAGCAGCGCAGCGTGAAGGAGGGCAGGCGCGGTGGCGGTACGGACGCTGGCGGAGATCGCCCGGGACCGGACTGACCTCGAGCCCGCCGGGATCTCACACTGCGAGATGCTGCTGCGTGACCTGGGCCTGTTGGCCGACCTGGCCTTCTCCGACCTCATCCTGTGGCTACCGGTGTGGAACTCCGGGGGGTACGTCGCCGCCGCCCAGATCCGACCGTCCACCGCCGCCACCCGCTACCCGAATGATCTGGTGGGCACCTTCACCCCGCGTGGGCGGCGCCCGGAGCTGGACCGCGCCTGGGCTGCGCCGGGGCTGGGCATGGTGACCCCGCGCACGGATCCCCTGCTGCCCGCCGCAGGGGAGGCCGTAGGCGTGGGGCTGAGCGTGAACGGGCCCTGGATCGCGGCACTGACCCGCTCCGCAGTGCCGGCGGCCCGGGCCACGGGCACCCTGGAGCGCGCCTACCTAGGGGCTGCCGACGACGTGTTCACCATGATCCGCAGCGGCGAGTTCCCCTACCCGGAGATCATCGACTCCACGGGGGCCGAGCCCCGGGTCGGTGACGGGTTGATCCGTCTCGACGCCGCTGGCGTGGTCGGCTTCGCCAGCCCGAACGCCCTGTCGGCGTTCCGGCGACTCGGACTGTCCACGGACCTCGTCGGCGCGCACCTGGGGCTGGTCAGCGGCCGGATCGCCCGCCGCGGGGGAGCGGTGGACGCGCATGTGGCACTCGTGTGCGGGGGTCGGATCCCCGGCGAGGTCGAGCTGGCCTCGGACACCGCGACCGTGACCGTGCGTGCCCTGCCCCTGCATCGGGCGGCCACGCCGGGCGCGCTGGTGCTGGTCCGTGATGTCACCGAGCTGCGGCGCCGTGAGCGTGCGCTGCTGAGCAAGGACGCCACGATCCGCGAGATCCATCACCGGGTGAAGAACAACCTGCAGACCGTGGCTGCCCTGTTGCGGATGCAGTCGCGGAGGTTGGCCGAGCCAGGTGCGGCTGCAGCCCTGGCCGAGGCCGAGCGCCGGGTGGGGGCCATCGCGGTGGTCCACGACCTGCTGGCGCAGGCCAGCAGCGAGGAGGTCCCCTTCGATGCCGTGGCCGATCGGCTTGTGGCCATGATGCACCAGACCTCGGCCCCGGACATGGGCCTGCGGCAAATCCGGCGCGACGGCACTTTCGCAGAGGTTCCGGCCGAGCGAGCCACCGCGCTCGCGATGGCCCTGGTGGAGCTGCTGGCCAACGCCGTGGAACATGGATCAGGGGACGTGGAGCTCCAGAGCCATCGTGACTCCGCGGGCCTGCACGTGGCGGTCCGCGACGCCGGACCGGGCTTCCCAGAAGGGTTCGACGTGGCCGCCTCGCCGCGGCTGGGGCTGCGGATCGTCGACACGCTGGTGCGCGAGGAGCTCGACGGCGCCCTGACCATCGGCAGGGCCGGCACCCGCACAGAGGTGCGCCTGGACCTTCCGGTCGTCCCCTGAGGAACGTTCCTCCACGTCAGTGTCAGGCCGACGTTGCTGGGGTGGAGGAACTGGGATGTGGGCTGCGCTCAGGTGGAGCAACACCGACGCGTCGACCAGCGCCGTCGCACCGAGGGATACCGCGGGAACTGCGCCGACGCCGGTGGCGACCGTCGACCGTGCAGGGTCAGCTGAGCGCGCGAGCGCGGGCCCGGGCGTTGCGACGCTTGAGCGCCCTGCGCTCGTCCTCGCTCATCCCGCCCCACACGCCGGCATCCTGACCACTCTCGATGGCCCACTTCAGGCAGACATCGACGACCTCACAACGATGGCAGACCGCTCGTGCCTCTTCGATCTGCATGAGTGCGGGCCCGGTGTTCCCGATCGGGAAGAACAGCTCGGGGTCCTCATCACGGCATGCCGCCCGGTGGCGCCAGTCCATGGTTCCTCTTTCCCGCACCCCAGCTCGGGGCGCTGCCTCACATGGCCGGAGGCATCGGGGCCGGTTCATCAGCCCGGCAATGCCTCCGGTAAACTCGCGACGGTCGCCGGGGTGTGCCCGATCCGTCCTGACTGTGCTCAAGGGTCGCAGACGTAGCGCCCTGTCACAAGGGCTGTGCCCGGTGTGGTGGCCCTTCACGCTGTCGTGTGCGTCACATTGGCGGTCCGAGATCGGGCAATCGCACTGCAAACCCCCCATCTCCACCCGAAGTACCGGCGATAGTGCCCAGTGCATGGGCGTTTTCGGCTGATGCCCGCCGCTCGGGACACCACCAAGCCGCGGTCGCGGCCGCCGCTGCAGCCGCGACTCAGCCGACGATGCGCAGGGCGTGGGGCGCGTACCGGAAGAACACCCGGTCGATCAGCCCCATCGAGTCGCCATCGAGCTGGAGGCTGATCGGCTCCTCGGCCCAGATCGTGAAGGCGGCCTCGTCGTGCAGCAGGGTCAGCTGGCCGGGGACGGCACCCGCGCGGCTGCTGCGCAGCATCCGCAGCCCGTAGCGAGTCGTCGACAGCGGCCCCAGGGAGTGCGGGGCGAAGGCATCCAGGCCCAGGTCGAACGAGGCCCCTGGGCACGGATTGATCGGGAACGACCCGAAGAACGTCCATGGCGAGGTGTTCTGGATGATGACCATCGCAAGGCCCTCGATCGGCTCCTTGCCCGGCAGCTTGAGGCTCAGGGGCTTGCCCCGACGACCGAAGTCACTCAGGTACGCCTGGGCGGCGGTCCAGGCGTAGCGCGTGGGGCTGGCAGCCTTGCCCGCAGAGCGCTGTTCCTCCATCGCGGCGATCACCTCGGCATCGATGCCCACGCCGGCGTTGATGGTGAACCAGTGCGAGCAGTCCTGACCGGATTCCAGCGCCGTGTACTGGGCGTTGCCCAGACCGATGTCGTGGTTGGCGTCAGTGCGCAGGGACTCGAGGATCATGCCGGTGGCCTCGAGTGCGTCATTGGGGAACCCCAGGGCGCGGGCCATCACGTTCGCTGAGCCACCCGGGATCGTGGCCAGCATCGGCAGGTCCTCGCGCCCGGTGCCCAGCAACCCGTTGACGACCTCGTTGATGGTGCCGTCCCCACCGAGGGTGACCAGGACGTCGACTCCGGCGCTGTCCGCGGCCAACTGCTGGGCGTGCCCGCGGTGGGTGGTGGTCACCCCCTCCAGGTCCAGGTCGTGGCCCAGGGCCCGGGTCAGGACGTCGCGCAGGCCGGGTGAGGTACTGGTCGCGTTGGGGTTCGCGATCAGCAGGCCGCGCGGCTTCATGCGGGCCACTCTAGGCCCGTACCCTTGCCCCATGGCTGACCCTGTTCGCCCACTGGTGCTCATCGCTGGCGCTGAAGCGGTGGCCGCCTTCGCGATGACCATGGTGGTGGGCTTCGCGGCGACCGGATCGGATCTCGGCCAGGGGATCCCCCTGGCCACCGTCCTGATCTGGCTGACCCTGAGCGCCGGGCTGGGCCTGGTGTGGTGGGGCCTGTTCCGCCGGCGCCGCGCGGCGCAGTCGCCGTTCCTGCTCGCCCAGGCGCTGGCGCTGGTCGTGGCCTGGTTGCTGGTCCGTTCCGATGTCGCCGTGGACCAGGCGGCCGGCGTGCTGCTCGGGGCCATGGGCGTCGTCGGGCTCGTGCTGGGCCTGCGCCCGGCTGTCGTGGACTCCCTGGCGCTGGGTCGTCCGGGGGCAGACTCCGATCCCGGCTACCAGCCCTGAACCGGGGCCCTCGCCGATCAGGACGGCGTGGCGGTCATCTGCGTGCGCAGTTGAGCCAGGGACTTGGCCAGCAGCCGTGACACGTGCATCTGGGAGACTCCGACCTGCTCAGCGATCTGGGCCTGGGTCATGTTCTCGTAGAAGCGCAGGTAGAGGATCCGCTGCTCCCGCGGTGCGAGCGTGGCCAGCAGCGGGTGCAGCGTCGCGCGGTTGTCCACGTCCTCAAGGCCGGGGTCGTCGGCGCCGAGCGAGTCAGCCAGCGCGCTGACCTCGTCCTCGGAGTCCGACGAGCCGGCATCCAGGGAGAGCGTCGAGTAGGCCTGGGCCGACTCGAGGCCCTCCAGGACCTCGTCCTCGGTGATCCCGAGGTGGGCCGCGAGCTCGGCGACTGTCGGGGAGCGGCCCGACTCCTGGGCCAGTTCGGCAGTCGCGCGGCTGATCGAGATCCGCAGCTCCTGCAGGCGCCGGGGCACCCGGATGGCCCAGCCCTTGTCCCGGAAGTGCCGCTTGATCTCCCCGAGGATGGTGGGGGAGGCGAACGTGGAGAACTCGACGCCGCGTTCGGGGTCGAACCGATCGACGGCCTTGACGAGGCCGAGTCGGGCCACCTGGGTCAGGTCATCGAGGCTCTCGCCACGATCGCGGAACCGCCGCGCCAGGAACCCGGCCAGCGGCAGGTGCATCGTCACGAGTTCATCGCGGGCAGCCATGCGCTGGGGGTCCTCGGGGTCCAGCTCGGCCAGGAGTGCCAGGAGCTCGCGCTCGCGGTCCCGGTCGCGATCCGACCAGCGCGGCTGCGCGGGGGGAGTCGCGGGTGCGTCGGGCAGGCCGGTGCCGGTGGTCGGCTGGGTCACGGCCGGATCGCCTCGGACCGGTGGACGGACATGGTCACGGTCAGGGTGCGGTCTGCGCCGACCGTGGCCACGACCTCGTCGACCAGGGCGGTCAGGACCGTCCAGGTGAAGCTGTCTCGCTGCAGCGAGCGGCCGTGCACCGTGGGAGCAGACATCTGCACCCGCAGGCCCGCGGGGTCGTCGGGCGTGAAGCGGATGTCCAGGTAGCCGCCCGCGGGGGTGTCGCTCAGGAGGAGGGCGGCGGCCTCGTCGACGGCCAACTTCACGTCCTCGATCCGATCGATCGTGAAGTCCAGCCGGGCGCACATCGCTGAGACGGCCGCACGGATCAGGACCACGTGGGCAGTGGACGCCGGGATGCGCAACGTCACTGTGGGATCGATCTGCACGCAGCGCACGCTAGCCCATGCTGGCACCCGAGGGCCGCCTGCTGTGGGTCCGGGCTGCGTGGCGTGGGGCTGGAGTCGTCGGGGCGTGCGCGGCCAGGGCGCCCAGATCGCGGTCCGCCAACCGGTGGACGGTCCACTCGTCCATGCCCGTGGCCCCGAGCGCGCGGTAGAAGTCGATCGCTGGGGTGTTCCAGTCCAGCACCCACCATTCGAGGCGGCCGTACTCGCGTTCGAGGCAGATCTGGGCCAGGACCGCCATCAGGTCGCGGCCGAAGCCTCGACCACGGTGCTCGGGACGCACGTACAGGTCCTCGAGGTAGATCCCGTGACGCCCGAGCCAGGTCGACGTGTTGAGGAACCAGAGGGCGAAACCCGCCAGGTCACCGGCGTCCGACGCCGTACCCTCGGGTGCCTCGACCACGTGGCAGAACGCTCCCGGCTGGCCGTGCGGGGTGTTGTCGCCGAACAGCAGCGCCTCGATCAGGGCCTCGGTGGCCTGCACCTCGTGCGAGCTGCGCTCGTACTCGGCGAGTTCGTGGACCATGGCCAGGATCTCGGGCACGTCCGCACGGGTGGCCGGCCTGATGCGTGCCTCGGAGGCGCCGGGGACCGGAGTCCGGCCGGGCGCCCCCGAGGTGGGGTCAGCGGAGCTCACGCGGCCTTGGTCGCCCAGAAGATCTCGGCGATCGCATCGATCTTGGCCAGGAGCTCGTCGGCCACGGCGACGTCGTTGGTGCCCTTCGTGCCACCCGCGCCCGCCAGCTTGGTGGCCTCGTTGAACAGGGCGTTCAGCTCGGGGTACTTCTCGAAGTGCGGGGCCTTGAAGTAGTCGGTCCACAGCACCCACAGGTGCTCCTTGACCATGTGGCTGCGCTCCTCCTTGATGGAGATGGCGCGCGCCTGGAAGGCCGGGTCGGTGGAGTCGTTGTGCTTGACCATGCACGCCTTGACCGACTCGGCCTCGAGTCGGGCCTGGGCTGGGTCGTAGACCCCACAGGGGAGGTCGCAGTGCGCGTGGACGGTGGTCCGGGGGGCCAGGAACGAGAGCATGGGTCCTCCTGAAGGGGTTCGGGTGAGCCTCCGTCGGGTGTGGTCCCGCGGGGCGTGTGCGCCAGACTACGCCAGTGCGCGGCTACCGGTACCTGAGCGTTGCCGGCGCGTCGATGCACCCGACGTTGGCTGCCGGTGACTGGGTGCTGGCGCGCACCGATGGACGGGCGGGCGTGGGCGACATCGTCGTCCTCGAGCACCCGGAACGTCCGGGACTGCTGATCGTCAAGCGGTTGGCGGGGGCGACGTCCGACGGGTTCTGGGTGCTCGGCGATGCTCCGGATCAGTCCACCGACTCGCGGCACTTCGGCGCCGTGCCGAGCGTGATCGGTCGGGTGGTCTGGCGGGTCCGCCCCTGGGGCCGGATCCGCTGATCCCACTCCCGCCCCGCGCCGCCCCGCCCCGCGCCGCCCCGTGCGGTTCCTCCTCACCGGCGTCGATCTCAGGACTCCGACGTGGAGCAACCCGGGGAAGGGCTGCGCCAGTGAGGAGAAGCGCAGCCGGGTTCGGGCCGGGTTTCGGTGCTGCCCGGCAGCGCCGGTCGCTCCAGACCGGACTGTGGGTACCGGTCGTGGGCTCTGACGTGGCTCATCTCGATCAGCCCGCCGGTCCCTGGCCCAGGGCGTGCGCTGTGAGCCAGGGCCACGACCGGGTCGTGAGCCATGGGACGGCCGCCGCGCTCTGGGGGGCTCGAGGTCCCCAGCAGCATGCACGCGATCGCCGATCGCGGGCGGCCAGTCCGTGGGCTCCGCGACCATCGTGTCCGGTTGGAGCCCCACAGGTGCTCGCTGTGGGCGGGCTGCGGGCGACCAGCGCGCAGCGAACGCTGGCAGAGCTCCTGAGCGGTGGCAACTAGCTGGCCTCGATCCAGTGCGTGACTGACGCCCTGCGCCGTGGCGTGCTCGACACCGCCGATCAGGACTCTGCGGCTGCCTCCGCCGGACCATGTGGAGGCCGTCCTGCGCCAGACGCTCGCCCACCGCCTCCGCCATCTCGCTCGGCTGACCAGCCGCCCCCGCGCGTTGGCTGTTCCTCCACCACAGCGACCTGCGTTCGATGCCCACGTGGAGCAACCACGGGTCGGGTGACCTTCGGGTGGAGTATCTGCTCGCGGCAGGGCGGCAGGGCGGCAGGGCGGCAGGGCGGCAGGGCGGTGGGCGGGCGGCGGGCGGTGAGGCCAGCAGCAGCGGTGGCGGGGTCAGGCGATCAGGACGATCTTGCCGAACAGGTCGCCGGCCGCCACGTGCCGCAGCGCCTCGTCGGCCTGGGCAAGCGGGAACTCGTGGTCGATCAGGGGCCGAACACCGGTGGCCGCGCACATCGCCACCAGGCGCTCGAGCTCGTCCCGGGTGCCCATCGTGGAGCCCACCACCGACAACTGAAGGAAGAAGACCCGCGACAGGTCAGCGGGCGGCTGGGAGCCCGACGTCGCCCCGGCGATGACCACCCGGCCGCCGGGACGCAGCGAGCGCAGGGAGTGCGACCAGGTCGCAGCCCCCACCGTCTCCATCACCACGTCGACCCTGTCCGGCAGCCGCGCCCCGGACTCGAAGGCCGCGTGTGCACCGAACTGCACCGCACGTTCACGCTTGGTCGCGTCGCGTGAGGTGACCCAGACCCGGAAGCCGGCCTGCCGGGCCAGCACGATCAGCGCGGTGGAGACCCCGCCCCCGGCACCTTGGACCAGCACGGTCTGACCCGGCACCAGCCCGGAGCGGGTGAAGAGCATCCGATAGGCCGTCAGCCACGCCGTGGGCAGGCAGGCGGCCTCGGCCCGGGTCGGCTCGGCCGGCTTGGGCACGAGGTTGCGGGCTGGGACGACGACTGGCTGGGCGAACGTGCCCTGGTGCTTCTCGGAGAGCAGCGAGCGACCCGGGTCGACGGTCTCGTCGGCGTACCCGCCTGAGGAGATCACGCCGTGGACGATGACCTCGTTGCCCTGCGGATCCACTCCGGCGGCGTCACAGCCCAGGATCATCGGCAGCCGGTCTGCGCCGATCCCCACGCCCTTGAGGGTCCACAGGTCGTGGTGGTTGACGCTGGTCGCGCGGACGTTGATAGTGACCCAGCCCTCGGGGGCGACCGGTTCGGGATGCTCGCCCAGGCGCAACCCGGACAGAGGATCCTCGGAGCTGAACGACACGGCGCTGGCTGCGAACATGACCCGATCCTGCCAGAGTCGCACGTGCCGTCGGGGGGTAGCCTTGAGACCTGTGTGGCGACCAGCGGGTCGGGGTCGACACAGCAGCTCCAGAATCGTCGAGAGGGTGCCGGACGTGGCCAGTGACATCGGATCCCGGATGGTGGCATTCGGGACCAACGAGTGGCTCGTCGATGAGATCTACCAGCAGTACCTGAAGGATCCGCAGTCGGTGGATCGTGCGTGGTGGGACTTCTTCGCCGACTACCGTCCCGGGGAGTCCACCGGCGCCCTGCCGACACCGTCCCCCTCGGCCGCCCCACCCGCGCCCGGGGATGCCAGCATCCAGGACTCGATGGCCGGGATCACTCCCGTGGCCCCACCGCCGCCGGCCGACGCCGCGACTGCCGCCCCGCAAGCTCCCGCCGAGCCTCGCCCCAAGGCCGCCGCCGCACCCGCCGCACCCCCTGCACCCACGGGCCCGAAGGTCGTCGTCCCGCAGCTGGGCCACACCGTCTCGGGCTCGGAGATGGAGGCACCCGCCAGCCCGCAGGACCGGATCGCCCCGCAGCCGAACCTGGCCAGCATCCCCACCGTCGCCGATGAGCGCGACCTGCCCCCGCGGGTGCTCCGCGGCCCCGCTGCACGGGTCGTGGTCAACATGGAGGCCAGCCTGCAGGTGCCCACGGCGACCTCCGTGCGCGGGCTGCCCGCCAAGCTCCTCATCCACAACCGCCAGGTCATCAACAACCAGTTGAGCCGTGGCCGCGGGGGCAAGGTGTCGTTCACCCACCTCATCGGGTACGCACTGGTCCGGGCCCTGGCCGACATGCCCGAGATGAACGTCGGATTCACAACCGTCGAGGGCAAGCCCGCAGTGGTGACCCATCAGTCGGTCAACCTCGGTCTGGCGATCGACCTGGCCAAGCCCGACGGCACGCGCCAGCTGCCGGTTCCCTGCATCCGCGGCGCCGAGCAGATGGATTTCGCCTCGTTCTGGGCCACCTACGAGGAGACTGGTCCGCAAGGCCCGCACCGGTGGGCTCACCGCGGACGACTTCGCCGGCACGACCGTGACCCTGACCAACCCGGGCACGATCGGCACGGTGCACAGCGTGCCGCGGCTGATGTCGGGCCAGGGCCTGATCGTCGGGGTCGGCTCGTTGGACTATCCAGCCGAGTGGCAGGGTGCGGCACCCGACACACTGGCCCGCCAGGGGGTGAGCAAGATCCTGACCCTGACCTCCACCTACGACCACCGGATCATCCAGGGTGCCCAGTCCGGGGAGTTCCTGCGCAGGGTGCACCAGCTGCTCCTGGGTGAGCATGACTTCTACGACGAGATCTTCACCGCCCTGCGGATCCCCTACGAGCCGGTCCGGTGGGCCACCGACATCGCGGTCAGCCACGACTCGGACCTGAACAAGACCGCCCGGGTGCAGGAGCTCATCCACGCCTATCGCGTGCGTGGGCACCTGATGGCCGACGTCGACCCCCTGGACTACAAGCAGCGCAAGCATCCCGACCTCGACGTCAACCAGCACGGCCTGACGCTGTGGGACCTCGACCGGGAGTTCGCGGTCGCCGGCTTCGCGGGTAGGCAGTTCATGACCCTGCGCGAGGTGCTGCGCGTGCTGCGCGACGCCTACTGCCGCACGGTCGGCATCGAGTACATGCACATGCAGGACCCCGAGCAGCGGCACTGGATCCAGCAGCGCATCGAGGCGACCCCGGACAAGCCCGACCGAGCCGAGCAGCTCGCATCCTGCGCACGCTCAATGCCGCTGAGGCGTTCGAGACTTTCCTGCAGACCAAGTACGTGGGCCAGAAGCGGTTCTCCCTCGAGGGCGGCGAGTCGACCATCCCGATGGTGGATGCGGTGCTCTCGGCTGCGGCCGAGGACGGGCTCGAGGAGGTCTGCATCGGGATGCCGCACCGCGGCCGGCTCAACGTGCTGGCCAACATCGCCGGCAAGTCCTACGCGCGGATCTTCAACGAGTTCGAGGGCAACTACGGCGTCGAGAGCGTCCAGGGCTCGGGGGACGTGAAGTACCACCTGGGCACGGAGGGCACGTTCACCGCCCCCGGAGGCCACGAGGTACGGGTCTCCCTGGCCGCCAACCCGAGCCACCTCGAGGCCGTCAACCCGGTGCTGGAGGGCATCGTGCGGGCCAAGCAGGACCAGCTGGCCTATGAGGATCCCAGCCGTAAGTTCGCCGTCCTGCCGGTGCTGATGCACGGGGATGCGGCCTTCGCGGGCCAGGGCGTCGTGGCCGAGACGCTGAACCTCAGCCAGCTGCAGGGCTATCGCACCGGTGGCACGGTGCACCTGATCGTCAACAACCAGGTGGGGTTCACCACGTCACCGAAGTACAGCCGCTCCTCGGTGTACTGCACCGACGTCGCGCGGATGATCCAGGCGCCGATCTTCCATGTCAACGGCGATGACCCCGAGGCGGTCGTGCGGGTGTCGCGGATGGCCTACGAGTTCCGCAAGGAGTTCGCCAAGGACGTCGTGATCGACATGATCTGCTACCGCCGCCGCGGGCACAACGAGGCCGATGACCCATCGCTGACCCAGCCGAGCATGTACGCGGTCATCGACGCGAAGCGCTCGGTCCGCAAGCTCTACACCGAGGCCCTCATCGGGCGCGGGGACATCAGCGTGGAGGAGGCCGAGGAGGCCCTGCGCGACTTCCAGGAGCGCCTCGAGCGGGTGTTCCAGGAGGCCCGGGCCGGCGGCGACGAGCAGTTCAACCCGAACTCCGCGGAGGTCATCTCCACCGGGCAGAAGGAGTTGACCCCGCAGACCCCTGCGTGGGATGTCGACACCTCGATCAGCCGGGAGGTCGTGGACCTGGTCGTCCGTAGCCAGATCGACCTCCCCGAGGGGTTCACCGCGCACCCGCGACTCGTTCCGCAGCTGCGCCGGCGCGCCGAGATGGTGGCCACCGACGCGATCGACTGGGGCATGGGCGAGGCCCTGGCCATCGGCTCGCTGGTCAACGAGGGCAAGTGGGTCCGCCTGGCCGGCCAGGACTCCCGGCGTGGCACGTTCGGCCATCGGCACGCGGTCATCGTCGATGCGCGCACGGGGTGGCAGTACAAGCCGCTCAAGCACTGCTACGCCAAGGGCGGCAAGCTGTTCGTCTACGACTCCCTGCTCAGCGAGTTCGCGGCCATGGGGTTCGAGTACGGCTATGGCGTGGCCCGGCCCGACGCCCTGGTCATGTGGGAGGCGCAGTTCGGCGACTTCACCAACGGCGCGCAGACGATCATCGACCAGTTCATCACCTCGGCGGAGCAGAAGTGGGCCCAGCGCTCGTCGATCGTGCTACTCCTGCCGCACGGCTACGAGGGGCAGGGCCCGGACCACTCCTCGGCCCGGATCGAGCGCTTCCTGACCCTGTGCGCCCAGGACAACATGACCGTCGCCCAGCCGAGCACGCCGGCGTCGTACTTCCACCTCCTGCGCTGGCAGGTCCATTCACGCCTCACGCGACCCATGATCGTGTTCACCCCGAAGTCGCTGCTGCGGGCCAAGGTGTCCACCTCGCTGACCCAGGACTTCACGGAGGGCTACTTCCGTGCGGTGCTCGACGACCGGGGGATCACGGCCGGCCGGATCGATCCGGCTGCCGTCACGCGCGTGCTGCTCTGCTCGGGCAAGGTCGGCTACGACCTGATGGCTGAGCGGGACAAGCGGGAGCGCGCGGACGTGGCCGTGCTGCGCATGGAGCGGCTCTACCCGATCCCGCATCGCACGCTGATCGACACCCTCGCGCGCTTCGGCGACGCGGAGATCGTCTGGGTGCAGGACGAGCCCGAGAACATGGGGCCCTGGCCGTTCATGAACCAGCACCTGCCCACGGCCATCTCGCGAACCATCCGCGGCGTCACTCGGTCGCAGAGCTCGTCGCCGTCGGTCGGCTCCCTGCACCGCCATGAGGAGGAGCAGCGCGCCCTCATGGATCGCGCGTTCGCGTAGGCCTGCAGCGATGTACGACACGGACCGCGGGATCGAGGAGCTCGTCGCCAGGCGTGGCGACGAGGAGGTCAGCCTGGCCTGGCTGGGCGAGCAGTTGGTGACGTTCGTCGACCTGCACCCGCAGTTCGAGAACGCGGTGGACCGCCTGGCCAGCTGGCTGGCGCGCGACGACGACGAGTAGCTCAGCGCCCTGCCCACCTATCCCGGCGATCCATCCAACTCGGCTGGCCCATGAGCTGATTCAGCCAAGTCCGCTGGCCTGTCGACCCAGCGATCCTGGATGCAGTCGGGCGGGCGGTGCCGTGCTGCGCGGGCGTGCCGCGGCGGTGCGGGGCAGTCAGCGGCCGGCGCGTGCCGCGCCCTCGGTCAGGCCCGCGAGAGTCCCGGTCACCAGCGTGCCCAGCGACGGCAGGTGGTAGCCGCCCTCCTGGACGGCCACCGTCGGCAGGCCCATGCCGCCGAGCAGGATCCCGGTGGCCGCAGTCCGTCGCCGGTGACGCGCAGGGGGCTCTCCGGATCGTCGATCGCGCTGTCGACTCCCAGGGACACCACCAGGGCATCGGCTCCGAAGGCTGCCGCGTCGTGCGCATGAGCTCCTCGACCGCGGTCAGCCAGCGGTCGTCCCCGGAGCGCGCGGGCAGGGGGATGTTGCGGTTGGTGCCCTCGCCGGCCCCGAGGCCCGCCTCGTCGGCGAAGCCAAGGAAGTGCGGGAACCAGCCCGCGCCTGGGTCGACGTGCACCGAGCCGTAGAACACGTCGCCGCGGTGGTAGAAGATCGCCTGGGTGCCGTTGCCGTGATGGGCGTCGATGTCGAGGATGGCCACGCGCCGGGCACCGCGCTCACGCAGCCGCTCGGCGGCGATCGCCGCGTTGTTCAGGTAGCAGGACCCGCCGAACGCGGCGCGGGCGGCATGGTGGCCCGGGGGTCGGCTCAGGGCGTAGGCCAGCGGCGCAGGGGTCCGGGAGCCGGGGCCGGTATCGCCCGCCGGGCTCGACACCCACGCGGCGTCAGCCACGATGTCCGCCGCGGTCAGGGCCGCGCCTGCCGACGCCTCCACTGCGTCCCAAGTGCCGGGCCCGATCAGAGTCATCGTGTCGTAGCAGTACTGGCCGGCCCGGGCGTGGGTGGCAGTGGGGCGGCGCACGGGTAGCCCGCCGAGCATCCCGGCAGTGGGGAACACGTAGGGGACCACGCGGTCCTGTCCCGGGTCATCTGCGTAGCCACCGACCACCCACGCGTCGTGGATGCTGCGCAGATGCTCGATCATGCCGTGGTCGTGCACCGCGAGCAGCGCGTCGGGGGCCGGGTCGCCGGCCGTGACCTCAGGGTGCCCAGCCCGGATCAGGGCCTCACGGATGACGTTGACCCGCTCCACGACCTCAGTGCCCGGGGTGCGGACCCCGAGCCAGATCTCCGCTCCGGGCAGGTGCCGGCGGGTCCGGGGGTGCCAGACGAACGGGACAGGGTTGGCAGGCTCAGCGGGCGGGGTCACGGCGTCATCCTCCCACTGGCCGCAGGCGATGCGCCCTGCAGCCAACCTCGCCGCAGGGCTGGCATGCTGGCGTCCATGACGAGCCTGGCCGACTTCGGCGTGACGATCGGGGCGATGCCCAGTGGACCCACGGACTCCGTGTGTGACGTCCCCGGGGTGGGCCTGGGCCACACCACCATCGTGCGTGACGAATCGGCACCCCCGCAGGGCCGTGGGGTAGCCCGAACCGGCGTGACGGTCCTCGACCTCGGTGGGGACCTCTGGGCCAGGCCGGTGTCGGCCGGTGGCTCCGTGCTCAACGGTGCCGGGGAGTGCACCGGCTGGCAGTCGGCCCAGGAGTGGGGCCTGATCGAGACGCCGGTCTACCTGACCTCCACGATGCAGCTCGGGCGGGTGTACGACGCGGCCTGCCGGATCGCGCTGGCCGAGACCTCCGAGGTGGCTGATGAGGTCGTGATCCCGTTGGTCGGCGAGTGCGATGACTCGTGGCTGAACTACGCCGGCGCGATGCAGGTCGAGTTCGCCGATGTCGAGTCTGCACGCGCCGCAGCCCGGGACTCGATCGGAGCGGGCACCCGACCCCGGACGGGCGCGGTCGGGGCGGGCACAGGGATGCTGTGCCTGGGGTGGAAGGGCGGGATCGGCACCTCGTCGAGGGTGACCCCTGCCGGGTACACCGTGGGTATGGTGCTGCTGACCAACTTCGGTCAGGCCGACCGGCTGACAGTCGGTGGCGCCCCGGTGGGGCGCATGCTCGGGCGGGGTGGGGTCACCCCGGACCCACGGGCGCCGGGCGGTTCGTGCCTGGGGATCGTCGTGACCGACGCGCCGCTGGACACCCATGGCTGCCGTCGGCTGGCCACCCGGATCGGCCTGGGCCTGGCCCGGGCGGGGTCTGTGGCCCACCACGGGTCCGGCGAGATCTTCCTGGGCCTGTCCGTGGGGCTGCGCGCAGCGCGTGGCACCCGCCCGGAGTCGTCGGGTCTGGGGGGGTCGGACCTCGACCCGTTGTTCGAGGCCTGCGTGGACGCCGCCGAACAGGCGGTGCTCGACTCGATCCTCAACGCCGCCGACACGGTGGGCACCCGCGGGCACCGGGCGCGCGCGCTGCCGCACGCGGACCTCGCCGCGGTGCTCTCGGCGGGCACGTGGCGAACCGGGGCCGGTGCGCCAGACGCGCAGGGCCCCTCGTGACCCGTCCCTTCGAGGTCCTCCGCCCAGCCGACCTTCGCGGCCACACCTGCGTCAAGTGGCAGATGTACGGCCCGGATGTGCTGCCCCTGTGGGTTGCGGAGATGGACGTCCTGCCCGCCCCCGAGGTGGTGGCCGCCCTGACCGAGGCGATCCGCACCGGGGACACCGGCTACCCCGGTCCCGGGCGCCGCTACGCGCAGGCCTTCGCGACGTTCGCCGGCGCCCGCTGGGACTGGGCACCCGACCCTGAGCACACCGTGGTGTGTGCCGACGTGATGACCGGGATCCGCATCCTGCTCGAGCAGCTGACCGACCCCGGTGGCCCCGTGGTGATCCCCTCGCCGGTCTACCCGCCCTTCGCGGCCACGGCGCGCGAGCTGGGTCGTCGGGTCGTCGCTGTCGCGCTGACCGAGACGGGACGCCTGGACGTGGTGGCCATCGGCGAGGCGCTGTCCGACGCCGCCCGGGCCACAGCAGGCGGCGCGGGCGCTGGGTCTGCGGGGGCCGCCGTGCTCCTGCTCTGCAGCCCGCACAACCCCACCGGCGTCGTGCACACCGAGCAGGAGCTCGTCGCGATCCGCGAGCTCTCTGCGCAGACCGGGGCGCACGTGGTGGTCGACGAGGTGCACGCGCCGCTGGTCTCGGGCCCCGGGTCGTTCGTGCCGTGGCTGTCGGTGGCCCACGACGGATTCGTCGTCACGTCCGCCGCGAAGGCGTTCAACCTCGCCGGGCTCAAGGCCGGCCTGCTCATCGCCGGGCCCGGGTCCGCAGGGCAGTGGGCCCGGCTGCCCGACTCCGTGCGCTACGGCGCCAGTCATATGGGCATCGTCGGCCACGCTGCGGCCTACCTCAGCGACCCCAGCTGGCTGGACGCGGTGAACACCAACATCGCGGCGAACGCCGAGCGGCTGCGCCAGCTGCTCGCCTCGGGTCTGCCGGCGATCGGCTACCAACCACCGGCGGCCACCTACTTGGCTTGGCTGGACTGCCGGGCGCTGGACCTGGGGGAGGACCCGGCTGCGGGCTTCCTCGAGCGTGGGCAGGTGGCCCTCACCTCAGGAGTGGCGTTCGGCCCCGGCGGTCAGGGCCACGCCCGCCTGAACCTGGCCTGCGCCGAGGAGGTCCTCACCGAGGCGGTGCAGCGGATGACCGCGGTGGCTTCCCGTCCCTGACCAGGGCGGCCGGCTGTCAGCGGCCTGCCGTCAGCCGGCCACGTGACAGGCGGCCGCATGCGCCCCCTGCAGCGGCAGGACGCCGGGCGACTCGCCCCGGCAGCGCGCCGCGACCTCGTCAGGCAGGCCGGCCTGCAGCACCTGGCAGCGCGGATGGAACCGGCAGCCGGCCGGCACCTGGGTGGGGTCCGGCGGCTCGCCGACCAGCACGATCGGCTCCAGGCGCTCGATCTCGGGCACCACCGACAGCAGGGCCTGGGTGTACGGGTGCTGGGGGTGAGCCAGCAGATCCTCGGTGGTGCCCTCCTCGATGATGCGACCGAGGTACATGACGGCGATCCGGTCGGCGATGTTCCACGCAAGGCCGAGGTCGTGGGTGACGACCAGCAGCGAGAGCCCGAGCTCCTCACGCAGGCGCAGCAAGAGGGCCAGGATCTCGCCGCGCACGGACGCATCGAGGCTGGAGACCGGTTCGTCGGCGACCAGGATGGTGGGCTCGAGGACCAGTGCGCCGGCGATCACGACGCGCTGGCGCTGGCCCCCGGACAGTTCGTGCGGGTACCGGTCCAGGAACCGCTCCGGTGGGCGCAGGCCCACGCGTGACAGCGCCTCGGTGACCCGCTCCTCCTGGCGGTCCACGCCATGGATCACCAGTCCCTCGGCCACCGATTCGTACACGGTCCGGCGTGGGTTCAAGGAGCCCATCGGATCCTGCAGCACGAGTTGGACGCGGCGGCGGTAGGCCTTGAGCCCACGCCGCGAGCGGTCCAGGGGCTCGCCCGCCACCTGGATCGACCCCGCTGTCAGCGGCTGCAGGCCCATCAGCGCGCGGGCGAGCGTGGACTTCCCGCAGCCGGACTCGCCGACCAGGGCCACGATCTGGCCGGGCTGCACGGACAGGTTGACCCCGTCGACCGCGCGGGCGGCCTTGCCGCGGCCGGTGGGGAACGACACGGCGACGTCGCGAGCCTCGAGGGCGGGGGTGGTCATGCGGTGCCTCCCGTGGAGTCGGGCGTCGTGCCGGCCGCGTGGGTCAACGGGTAGCGGCAGGAGGTCAGCCGGCCCGCAGCGACCTCCACGAGAGCAACCGATCCGGTGGCGCAGTCGTCGTGGACGACCGGGCAGCGCGGCGCGAACGGGCAGCCCTCGGTGATCTCCCCGGGGAACGGCGGGTCCCCGGCCAGGCCCGTGGGGGAGTAGCGGTAGGTCTGGTCGCCGATCCTGGGGAAGGCCCCGGCCAGCGCCCGGGAGTACGGATGGGTCGGGTTGTCGAAGACCTGCGCGGAGGGGCCGAGTTCGACCACCTCGCCGGCGTACATCACCGCCACCTGCTGACAGGTGTCGGCAAGCACGGACAGATCGTGGGAGATCAGGACCAGAGTCAGACCCAGGGTGTCGACCAGGTCGACCAGGACGCGCAGCACCTGGGCCTGGACCATCACGTCCAGGGCTGTGGTGGGCTCGTCGGCGATGATGATCCGCGGCCGGCAGGCCAGGGCCATCGCGATCATCACGCGCTGGCGCTGCCCCCCGGAGAGCTGGTGCGGGTAGGACCGTCCTCGGGAGGCCGGCAGCCCGACCTGCTCGAGCAGCTCGCCGACCCGGGCGGCGACCTCGGACTTGCTCGCCTTCGGCTCATGCAGCTCGATCGGCTCGGCGATCTGCACACCGATCCGCTGGATCGGGTTCAGCCCGTGCAGGGCGCCCTGGAACACGACGCTGGCCTCGGCCCAGCGCAGCGCCCGCAAGCGCTTGAACGACATGGACTGCACGTCGGTGCCCTCGACCAGGACCTCACCGGTGACGGTGGCCGACTTGGGTTGCAGCCGCAGCACGGTCGACACGAGGGTCGACTTCCCGCTGCCGCTCTCCCCGGCAATGCCGAGCGAGGCCCCCGCAGGCAGGCTCAGGTTCACCCCGCGCACCGCCGGCACGTCACCGGAGCGGGCCTTGTAGGTGATGTGCACATCACGGAACTCCAGAGCCGGGGGCGAGGGGTCCCCGGTGGCACCGCCGTCCGGACTGCGGGCGGGCTGCGGATCCGTGGCCATCACTGACCCCCTGCCCGTGGGTCGACGATGGACTCCATCGCGCGGCCGATCAGCGTGAACGACAGCACGACGGCCACCACGCACAGGCCCGGCGGGAGCACGTACCACCACGCGCCGACGGTCATCGCGCCGTTGGTGAAGGCTCCGTCGAGCATGGTCCCCCAGGACGGTCGCGTCGGGTCGCCCAGGCCCAGGAAGCTCAAGGTGGTCTCGGACAGGATCGCCAGCGCCACCATCAGCGTGGTGTTGGCCAGGACGAGCGGCATCACGTTGGGCAGCACGTGCCGGCGCATCTGGTGCAGGTCGCCACCCCCCAGGGCGCGGGCCCGCTCCAGGTAGGGCCGAGCGGACACCGACAACGTCTGTGCGCGGACCAGCCGCGCGGTGCCCGGCCAGGAGGTGATGCCGATCACGATGATGATGTTGATCAGCGACGCACCGAGCACGGTGGCCAGGACGATGGCCAGCGGCAGGAACGGGATGACCAGGAACCAGTCGGTCAACCGGTTGAGCAGCCCCCCGGCCCAGCCGGTGAAGTGCCCGGAGCTCACACCCATGAAGGTCCCGATCAGCATCGAGACCACCGTGGCGGCCAAGCCGACCGTGAGGCTGACCCGGGCACCCCACGCCAGCAGCGCGAGGATCGAGCGCCCGCTCTCATCAGTGCCCAGGGGGAATCCGGCCGTGGGTGGGCTCAGCGGCACGCCGGTCGAGCCGGTGACGCTGATGGTCTCGGGACCGAACATCAGCGGTGCCAGCAGGGCCATGAGGGTGAACCCCACCAGCACTGCGACGCCGGCCATCCCGGTCTTGTTGCGCCGAAACTGCGCCCACCCTGAGACCGTGGCGCGCGCGCCGCTGTGGTGGCCGGCCAGGTTGCGATCCTGGTCGGAGGCGGCCACCGGGGTGGTCATGCGCGCACCCGCGGGTCGAGGACGGCATAGAGCAGGTCGGCGATGGTGTTGGCCACGATGACCCCGATCGAGAAGAGCAGGAAGATTGCCTGCAGCAGGGCGATATCGGGACCCCGCAGCGCGTCATAGGAGAGCAGCCCCAGCCCCGGCCAGGAGAACACCGTCTCCACGGTGATCGCCCCGGAGACCACGAACCCGAGGTTCATGAGGATGAGGGTCAGTGTGGGCAGGATCGCGTTGGGCACCGCGTGCCTGCGGCGCACCACCCTGTCCATCAGGCCCTTGGCCCGCGCCACGACCAGGTAGTCCTGACCCATCTCGTCGATGAGCGAGGCGCGCATGACCAGGGCGTACTCGGCCAGGTACACGGCCACCAGCGTGGTGACGGGCAGCACCATGTGCCACGCGACATCGAGCCACCCCGCCACGCTGTTCGGGTCGACTCCCGGGCTGATGATCCCCCCGATCGGGAAGATGCCCGGGATGAACCCCGCCCCCACCCCGAACGCGATCAGCAGGATCATGCCCAACCAGAACTCCGGCATGGAGTACAGGGTCAGCGTGACCCCTGTGTTGACCCGGTCGAAGGTCCCGCCGCGCTTCCAGGCCGACCGGATGCCCAACCAGGTGCCGATCACCGAGGCCAGGACCATCGCGGTGCCGACCAGCAGCAGGGTGGCCCCGATGCGCTCCCCGATCAGGGTCCACACAGGCTGGTTGAACCGTGCCGAGTTGATCGTCGTGGAGAACGGGTTGGCCAGGTAGGTGAGGAACTGCTCGCCGATCGGCTTGTCCAACTCCGCGCGCAGGGCCGCGATCTGCTCGGGCGGGACGTTGCGGCCCCGCGTGTAGAGCCCGATCGGGTCCCCGGGCAGCAACCGGAACAGGAAGAAGTTGAACACGACGACGAAGAGCAGCGTCGCCACGCCGGACGTGATCGTCTTGACGACGTACCGGGCGCCCGGGCCCATGGCTACTCGACGTCCTCGTCGGTCGACCGGCGCCGGGCGAACAGGACTGCGGCACCTGCGCCGAGTACCACCACGCCAGCCAGGCCGGCGATGAGGGCGACGTTGGACCCCGAGTCCTCCGTGGAGCCATCGCCCTCGGTGCCGCCGGCAGCCGTGTCCTGACCCGCCGGGGTGACCGACATGTAGGACCAGACCCCGTACTGGAACAGCAGCGGGCCGGCGGGCTCAGTCGGCTGCGAGACGTAGTTGGTGAACTTGTCCGAGCGGTAGGCCTGCAGGTTGTCGTAGTAGAAGGTCACCGCATATGGCGCCTCGTCGTAGAGGATCTGCTGCATCGCCTTGACGATCTCTGCCCGGGCGGCCACGTCGGTCTCCGAGGCTTGCTGTGCGTAGAGCGCGTCGTACTCCTCGTTGCAGAAGTGCGAGTCCGACAACCCTGCGTAGATGGTGCCGTCCTCCTCGGACGAGCGCTGATCGCAGGTGAACGTCGACAACTGGTAGTCCGGGTCCGGCTCGACCACCCAGCCCCACTCGAAGATGTCGAAGCGTCCCTCACCGTTGAGCTCGATCAGCGTGTCCTCGGAGACGATCTTCGTCTCGATCGTCAGGCCGAGCGCCTCGTACCAGGACTGCACGAACTGCACAGTCTGCTGGGACTGCTGGGACTCCTGGCGACCCAGCAGGCGGAACGTCAGCGGCGTGCCGTCCTTGTCCACGCGCTTGCCGTCAGCCCCGAGGGGGTAGCCGGCCTCGTCGAGGAGCGCCCCGGCCTTGACCGGGTCGTAGGCGTACGGGTTGGCCGGGTCCAGGTGCAGCGTCGTGTACAGCGGCGGAATGATGGTGGAGCCGGGGGTCCCGTAGTCCGAGAGCACCTTGGTGACCAGTGCCTCGCGGTCGATCGCCCAGTTCAGGGCCTGGCGGACCTTGACGTCCTTGAGTGCGGGGTTGCCGTCGCCGATCGGGCTTCCGTCGGACAGAGCCGCACCGGCGTTGAAGCCGATCTCGTTGAATCCGTAGTAGGCCGCCGGGAACGCCTCGATGCCCTCCTGGCCCTTGATCGCGTTGAACACGCTGGCCTGCATGTCGTTGGCGAAGTCGACCTCACCCTTGCGCAGGGCCTGGGCCACGGCGTCGGGGTTCTTGTAGACGCGGAAGACCAGCTCGTCGATGGTGGGCTTGCCGCGGAAGTAGTTGGGGTTGGCCTCGAACCGGATGAACTGGCCCTTCTGGCGCTCGGTGAGGATGAACGGCCCGGCACCCACGATGGGGTTCCCCGGGGTGGGCTCGTTGGTGTAGGAGCGCACCGCCTTCTCGTCGATCTTGCTCCAGATGTGCTCGGGCAGGATGTACAGGGCCAGCCGGAGCATGATCGGTGAGGGCTTGTCGACGGTGAGCACCAAGGTGGTGTCGTCGGTGGCCTCGGCCTTGGTGATGTTGGCGGTGTAGCCACCGAAGTTGGTCTGCTCGTAGTCGCCGTCAAGGACCCGGTTGAACGTGTAGGCGGCGTCGCGGGCGGTCAGCGGCTCGCCGTCACTCCAGGACAACCCAGAGCGGATCTTGTAGGTCCAGGTCTTGCCGTCAGCCGACTCCTCCCAGGACTCGGCGAGGTCGGGGACGGCCGAGAAGTCCTGCTGCGAGCTCGAGGTGAGGCTGGGGTACATCAGCTGGTACATCTCATACGAGCTGGCCGCCACGCCTGTGAAGGGGTTCAGCGAGTCCACGTCGTCGGTGACACCGACCGTGAGGGTTCCTGCCGTGGTCGCGGCGATCGGAACCGGCGAGGCCGAGGGGCTGTCCTCGGCCACGGTCATCGCAGCGGTGCTGAGCAGCAGCGCAGTCGCCCCCACGAGCGCTGCCGTGCTGCGTCGCAGCCGTCGATCCATGGTGCCTCCTTGTACAGCGGCCGGTCGGCCGCAGGCTCGCTCCACAGGGGGATCGGGTACCCCCGGGGGTGCATGACCTGCGCAGGGTAACGTACTTGGTGATTCCGGCATGGTGCCTGCAGGCTCTCGCTGATCTTGCGACACTTCTGCGACATTGCCGGGGTGCTGGCGGCGAATCCTTGCGCTGGCGCTGCTCGGGCCGAAGATTCCTTCGGACCGAGCCGGGGTGCGTGCGGTGCGGATCGCGCTGGGCCGCTGCTAGGTTCGTTGCCATGCTCACGCCTCCTGTGGCCCCCAGGCACCCCTTCGTCCGGCACCTGCACGGGCACGACATCCCCGACGAGTTCGCGTGGATGGCCGAGGGCGACCAGCCGCTTCGTGACTACCTCGCGGCCGAGCAGGACCACTACGCAGCCGCCACGGCCGGGCTCGAACCCCTGCGCCGCCGGCTCTTCACCGAGATGGTCGCCCGGACGCCCCTGGCGCAGGTGGGCCCGGCGCACTCCTGTGGCGACGCGCAGTTCCGTGACGTGGTGGGCGAGGGGGCCCAGCTCGGGCAGTTCCAGCGGCGGACCGGCGACAAGGCGAACTGGAGCACGATGGTGGACCTCGATGTCGAGGCCGCCGCGCTGGGCTCCACGTTCGCCGAGTACGGGGTGCGGGAGGTCAGTCCGGACGGTCAGCTCCTGGCCTGGTCGATCGACAGCACCGGCGAGGAGCTCTACGAGCTGCGGATCCGGGATCTCGCGACGGGCCAGGATCACGCCGAGCGGATCCCCCGGACCTACTACGGTGCGGCCTGGGCCGCTGACAGCCGGCATCTGTTCTACACCGTCGTCGACCACGTGTATCGGCCTCACCAGGTGTGGCGCCATGAGGTGGGCAGTGACCCGAGCACCGACGTGCTGGTGTACCAGGAGGACGATCGACGCTTCGAGCTCTCGGCACGCAGCACCCGCTGTGGGCGTTGGGTGCTCATCCACGCCGGCAGCCGCCAGACCAGTGAGACCTGGGCCATCCCCGCGGACGTGGCGTCCGCGGCTCCGGTCAGCGTGGGCGGGCGCCGTGAGGGCCATGAGTACCTGGTCGAGTCGGTGCCGGGGGGCCCTGAGCTGTTCCTGGTGGTGTCCAACCACGGCGGTGCCCGGGAGTTCACGCTGAGCTGGGTCGGGATGGGCCAGTCGGAGCCGGCAGAATGGCGGGAGGCCCTCGACGGACCGCTGCCCGGCGATCCCGGGCACCCGGACTGGGCTTCGCCGGTGGAGGTGACCGGCGGATCACCCGATGATCCTCCCGGGAGCCCGGACCTCGTCCGCCGCTTCACCGGCGTCGAGGCGTTCGCCGGTCATGTGGTCGTGACCCTGCGCGAGGCGGGGCGACCGGTCCTCTACCTGGTCCCCGTGGTCCCCTCGGGACTGGACTGGCCGAGGTCGCGCGCGGTCCGGGCACCCGCTGGGGCGACAGTGGAGCTCGCGAGCAACGAGGACTTCTCCGCGCCGTTCGTCACCGTCCTCGAGCAGAGCATGGTCGACCCGCCGACCTGGGTCGACGTCCCCCTGTTCGGCGACGGGAGCCCGACGCCGCGGCACCGGGCGGAGGCACCCAACCACGACCCGGGCGCCTACGTGTTCTCCCAACGCTGGGTGACGGCGCGCGACGGCCAGCAGGTCCCGGTGACCCTCGTGTCGCACCGGGTGACGCCGTGGGACGGCACGGCGCCCTGCCTGCTCTACGGCTACGGCGCCTATGAGTACGTCTACGAGCCGGCCTTCAGCCGGGCCCTGACCAGCCTGCTGGACCGGGGAGTGGTGTACGCCCACGCGCACGTGCGCGGCGGGGGCGAGCTGGGCCGGCGCTGGTGGGATGACGGGCACCTGGCCACCAAGTCGCACTCGTTCACCGACTTCGTGGATGTGGCCCGGGCCCTGGGATCGGGCCCGGAAGCCGTGGTCGATGGCGCGCGGATCGTCTCGCGCGGCGGATCCGCGGGCGGCCTGCTGGTGGCCGCGAGCATGGACCTCGAGCCGGAGTTGTTCGCGGCAGTGATCGCTGAGGTCCCCTTCGTCGACGTGGTCAACTCCATGCTCGATGCTGAACTGCCGCTGACGGTGGGCGAGTGGGAGGAGTGGGGCAACCCATCCCTGCCCCAGCACTTCGGGTGGATGTCGGCCTACTCGCCCTATGACAACGTGCCCCCGGCCGGCCGGCGGCCGTTCGTCCTGGCGACTGGCGCCGTGCACGACCCCCGGGTGCTCGTGCACGAACCTGCCAAATGGGTGGCGCGCCTGCGGGCGACCGATCCGGTGCACGGTGCCGGACAGGGGGTGGGCGAGCGTGGTGGGGTGCTGCTGCGCGTGGCCCTCGAGGAGGGCTCGCACGGGGGCGCCGCTGGGCGGTACGCCGCCCTCGATGAGCAGGCGCAGACCCAGGCGATCATCCTCGCGGCGATGGGCATCACGGTCTGACCGGGCGGTGCCCGCCCCGGTGCCCCTCCCCGCCCGTGCCCCGAGCCTGGTTCCGCCCGACTTCCTCCTCGCTGGGGTCGTCGGGGCGTCGCCCCGGTGGAGTAACCGGACTTTGGGCGGCGCTGACGTGGAGGAACTCTCGCTGGCCGGCGGCGCGGTAGGGGCGCTGGGGTGGGGTCGTCAGAGCGTTGCGGTGGCGCGCGCGCTGCGCTGACTGGGCAGTGGTGCGCTGGCGGTCCGGGCCCGCAGGACGATGAGGTCGGCCAGGGCGTTCGTGTCGGCCAGCGCGCCGGGAGCGACCGGAGTGTCGTACCGGTCGGCGGCTTCGACGATGCGGTCGCGCAGGATGCCGTCGGCGATGACCATGGGAACGACGACGAACGACATCGCACCGTCGATGCAGCGCATGAGCGTACGGATCCGGCCCAGAGGCCGACCCCCGTCGAGGTAGGCCGCACGCACCGCTCCGGCACCCACCTGCTCGGCAAGGGCGGGTGCGGCGGAGCGGAACACAGCCTCCATGGCGGCCACCGCACGGACGTCGCGTGAGCCGGCGGCGGCGAGGATGATGCCCGTGTCGGGCGTGATCGACAGACCGGAGGCAGCGATGAGCTCGGCAGCGGCGCGAACCAGCAGCGGGTGCACGCCGATGGGTGCACTGGCCGACACCGCCAGGGCAGGGGCCGCAGCGCGCATCGAGCGGACCGCCGCCGGCGCATCGACGCGGGCATGGAATGCGGGAGCCAACAGGAGCGGGACCACCGTGGTCGCGAGCGCGCCGGCGTCGAGCCAGGCGCGCGCAGCCTGAGCCGGGCTGGGGGCGTGGTGGTCGAGGTAGGCCACCGACGTCGGAACCCCGGCCACCTTCAGACGTCCAGCCAGCGACCCGACGTCGCGCGCGTGGCGGGCGTCAGGCGATCCGTGCGCCAGCAGGGTGAGTGCCATCATCCGATTGTGACCCCGGCACGCGGATCTGGACTCCCGGCACGCCGAGCGAGGTCACCGATCTGCGCACGCAGCGCAACGACCTCACCCACGACGATCACGACGGGCCCCGGCAGTTCGGCGGCCGCGACGTCGCGGGCAATGGTGCCCAGCGTGCCGGTGACCGTGCGCTGCCCGGGGGTCCAGCCCTGGCTGATCACTGCGACCGGCGTGTCCGCGAGACGGCCGGCGGCGACCAGCTCGGCTGCTGTGCCCGCCAGCCCGCCCAGGCCCATCAGGAGCACGACAGTGGCATCGGCAGGAGCATGCCGGGCGGCGTCCACGGCCGGACCGGCGCCGGCATGGGCGCTGGCGATCACCACGGACGTCGTCATGCCCCGATGGGTCACGGGGATACCGGCCGCCGCAGGCACGCTGATCGCCGAGGTGACCCCCGGGACGACCTCCACGGGCACGCCATGCGCCCGGCAGTGCAGCGCCTCCTCTGCGCCCCGGCCCAGGACGAACGGGTCGCCGCCCTTGAGCCGGACGACCAGCCGACCGGCCAGGGCGTGCTCCACGAGCAGGTCATTGATCTCGGTCTGGGGGATCGGGTGATGGCCGGCGGACTTGCCCACGTCGATGACCTGCACGGTGGGATCCAACTCAGACAGGACCTCGACGGGGCCGAGTCGATCGGCGACCACCACGTCGGCTCGGGCCAGCCACTGCCGCCCGGCTACGGTGAGCAACCCCGGGTCGCCGGGCCCGCCCCCGACCAGAACCACCCGCCCCGCGCCGCCACCGGCACGGTCGTTTCGCGGAATCGATCCAAGTCCGAGCGGACTCCGCGGCAGTTCATCCAAGTCCGCTGGCCCCCACGCCCCTCGAACTTGGAGCGATCTGCCTGAGGAGCGGCGGGTCCGGCGCAGTGGGAGGGTGCCGGTGGCGAGCAGGTCGCTGATCGCGTCACGAAGGGACCGCGCCCGCCCTGGGTCCCCGCCTCCGGAGACCGCGATCTGCACACCGTCGGGCCCATGAGCCACCGCGGGCGTGTGCGCTGCTGAGGCGTGCGCCCGGTCCGCCCGCACGCACCAGATGCCCCGGCGCTCCGCCTCGAGGGCGATTGCGGAGTCGGTCAGGTGATCGCCGGTGGCGGTGTGCACGAGCCACCACCGATCCCCAGGGTGCTCGGCTGCAGGCCCGGACAGGTCCCCGAGGCTGACCTCGCGCGGCCACCAGATGACCGCACCTTCGGCGACCAGATCGGCGAGATCCTCACACACGTCCGGGGCGATGACATGCACCCGGGCGCCGGACTGGACCAAGCCCAGAGCCCGCCGAGCTGCCACCGGGCCTCCGCCGACCACCAGCACGGCGCGGTCGGTGAGGTCCAGCATGAGCGGGTAGCGCCATGGTGGCTCGGGCGCGCTGACCGCTTCGCCGACCTGCACGCGACTCATCCGTCGGCCCCCCGGACCATCCCGGCGGCCAGCGTCGCCCCGGACTGAGCGTCGATGAGCAGGAAGGAACCTGTGGCCCGGACGTCGCTGTAGGCGTCGAACGCCACGGGCTCGGCCAGCCGCAGGTGGACCTGCCCGATGTCGTTGAGCACCAGCTGCGCGACCCCTGTGTCGACCTCCATCGTGTCCACGTCCAGTCGGTGGCCGATGCCGGCCACGATCGCCCGCACCGTCCGGGCACCGGACTTCAGCAGCAGCCGCTGCCCGGTCACCAAAGCCTCGTCGGCCAGCACCGTCACTGTCGCCGACACCTCCCGCGTCGATGCGGGCGCCGAACCCACTGCCGCGATCAGGTCGCCCCGGGAGATGTCGATGTCGTCGGCCAACCGAAGCGTGACCGACTGTCCCGCCTGCGCCCACGCCAGCGGGCCATCGAACGTGTCGATCGCCACGACCCGGCTGCGCAACCCGCTCGGGCACACCACGACCTCGTCGCCGACACCGACCCGGCCGGCGGCCACCCGTCCCGCGTACCCGCGGTAGTCGCGGTGCTGCGGGTCCTGTGGCCGGATCACCACCTGGACGGGCAGCCGCAACGGCTGTGCGCTCGCCGCCGAGCCGACCGGCACCGCCTCGAGGTGCTCGAGCAGCGTGGGTCCCGTGTACCAAGGAGTCCGCTGGGAGGGGACGACGACGTTGTCGCCGTCCAGCGCGCTGATCGGGATGGCCACGACATCGGCCACCCCGTGGCTGGCGGCGTAGGCGCTGAACTCCGCGCTGACCCGGTCGAACACGGACTCGTCGAACCCGACGAGGTCCATCTTGTTGACCACCAGGGCGATGTGCCGGATCCCCAGCAGGGCACTGATCGCGGCATGCTGGCGGGTCTGCTCGATCACCCCCGCTCGGGCGTCGACCAGGATCAGGGCGAGCTCGGCGGTCGATGCCCCGGTCACCATGTTGCGCGTGTACTGCACGTGCCCGGGGGTGTCGGCGAGGATGAACGAGCGTCGCGGCGTGGCGAAGTAGCGGTAGGCCACATCGATGGTGATGCCCTGCTCGCGCTCTGCCCGCAGGCCGTCGGTGAGCAGCGCGAGGTCGGGGCGGCGCCCGCGCCACCCCGGTCACGGCTCACCTGCTCGATGGCGTCGAGGGTGTCGGCCAGGATGGACTTCGTGTCGTAGAGCAGTCGTCCCACGAGCGTGGACTTGCCGTCGTCGACGGACCCGGCGGTGGCCAGGCGCAGCAGTTCGTGGGCCATCAGAAGTACCCCTCCTTCTTGCGATCCTCCATGGCGGCCTCGGACACGCGGTCATCGGCGCGAGTGGCCCCACGCTCGGTCAGCCGGCTCGCGGAGACCTCGGCGATCACCTCGGCCACGGTCGTGGCGTGGGAGTCGACCGCGCCGGTGCAGGACATGTCCCCGACGGTCCGGTAGCGGACCCGACGCACCTGCAAGGCCTCGTCGGCCCGCGGCCCACCCCACGTGCCCGGGGTGAGCCACATCGCGTTGCGCAGGAAGACCCCCCGGTCATGTGCGTAGTAGATGCTGGGCAGCTCGATGGCCTCGCGCTCGATGTAGCGCCACACGTCGACTTCGGTCCAGTTCGACAGCGGGAACACCCGGACGTGCTCGCCGGGGGCGTGCCGGCCGTTGTAGAGGTCCCAGAGCTCAGGGCGCTGGCGGCGGGGGTCCCACGCGCCGAACTCGTCTCGCAGGCTGAAGATGCGCTCCTTGGCGCGCGCCTTCTCCTCGTCGCGCCGTCCCCCGCCGAACACTGCGTCGAACCGATGCGCGCTGATCGTGTCGAGCAGCGGGACGGTCTGCAGCGGGTTGCGGGTGCCGTCGGATCGCTCGCGCAGGACACCGCGGTCGATCCAGTCCTGGACGTGGGCCACGACCAGCCGGGTGCCGGTGCGCGCGACGGTGGCGTCTCGGTAGTCCAGCACCTCGGGGAAGTTGTGGCCCGTGTCGATGTGGACGAGGGTGAACGGAACCCGCGCGGGGTGGAACGCCTTGATGGCCAGGTGCAGCATGACCACGGAGTCCTTGCCGCCGCTGAACAGCAGGGCTGGGCGCTCGAACTCCCCGGCGACCTCGCGCATGATGTGGATGCCTTCGCTCTCCAGCGCCGACAGATGGTCCAGGTGCAGGGTCGGCGCGCTCATGGCCCCGGTGATCGGGGGCGCGTCGGGGCGCGAGGTGGTCTGGGTCGGGCTCACTGTGCTCATGTGTGCAGTCCGCATTCCGTCTTGGCCCGACCGGGCCAGCGCCCGGATCGGGGGTCGTGGCCAGGGGCAGGTGGGGTCGTGCAGGGTTGGCAGCCGATCGAGGTGTAGCCGGCCTGCCGCAGGGGGTTGACCAGGACGTCGTTGACCAGCGCGTAGGTGTCCACGTCCTCGTCGCTCCAACCCGCGAGCGGGTTGAGGGTGACCATCTCCCGACGCGGGTTCCAGCCGACGACGTCGATGTCGGTCCGCGTGGGGGCATCGGCCCGGCGCATGCCGGTGATCCAGGCGCGGAACGGGGCCAGGCCACGCTCCAGCGGCTCGACCTTGCGCAGCGCACAGCACCGGTCGGGGTCGCGGGCGTACAGGGCAGGTCCCTCCTCGGCATCCTGCTCGGCCACGGTGCGCACCGGATGGACGGTGAGCAACCGCACCGGTCGGGTCACCGCGACCGCCTGCGCTGTGCCGAGCGTCTCGGCGAAGTGGTACCCGGTGTCGATGAACAGCACCGCCACGTCCGGGATCACCTCGCTGGCCAGGTGCACGAGGACCTCGTCACCCATGCTGGAGGCGAGAACCAGCTCGCTGCCGAAGGTGTCGTGGGCCCAGGCCAGGGCCATCCGGGCCTGGTCGATCGGGTCGGTCAGTCCCGCGGTGGCGGTCGCGCCCTCCGCGGCCAGGCGTGGTCCGGTGCGGATCGTGCGCGTGCTGGTCATGCTGGGTCTCCTGTCGGGATCGGCGTCCGGGTGGGGCTGGCCAGGCCCAGGAACGTCACCGAGAAGCGCCGCAGGCAGGCCGCGCAGCGCCAGCCCCGGGGGTCGACATCGTCCGGGCGGAGGTCCTCCCCGGCGCAGAACGGGCAGTGGTAGGGCACCGCACGGGTGGTGCTCATCGCAGGTCCTCCTCGTCGGCGCGCAGGGCCCATGCGGCGAACGGCTCGCCGCCGGTGCGCTGCTCCAGGTACCGGCCCGTGAGCCGGTCGACGAAGTCGGGCAGCTGTGCGGCAGTCACCTTCAGCGCCCGGGGCTTGCGCCCGAACCCGGCCGCGTGGCCGAGCGCACCGCCCAGGTGCACCTGGAATCCCTCGACCGGGGTGCCGGACTCGTCGGCCACGAGCATCCCCTTGAGCCCGATGTCGGCCACCTGGAACCGGGCGCACGAGTTCGGGCACCCGTTGACGTGCACGGCCAGGGGGGTGTCCAACTCCGGACGGCGGACCTCGATCGCCTCGATCAGGGTCCGGGCGGTGTCCTTGGTGTTCACGATCGCCAGCTTGCAGAACTCGATGCCGGTGCAGGCCATGGTGGCCCGGCGCACCGGATGCGGATGGACCTGCAGGCCGATCACGCCCAGCTCATCGGCCAGCGCCTGCGCCCGCTCCGGGTCGACGTCGAGGATGACCAGCTTCTGCTGGGCCGTCAGGCGCACCCGACCAGACCCGTACGCGTCGGCCAGATCCGCCAGGGCGCCCAGCGTGGGCCCGTCGATCCGGCCCACGGTGGGGGCAGCTCCCACGTAGACGCGGCCGTCGCGTTGGGGATGGATCCCGACGTGATCGCGGGCACCGACCGGCACGTCGGCCGGCGGCGGTCCGTCGAGCAGCGCCCGATGCAGGTACTCGGTCTCCAGGACCTCCCGGAACCGCGAAGCGCCCCAGTCTGCGACCAGGAACTTCAGCCGAGCGCGATTGCGCAGCCGCCGGTATCCGTAGTCGCGGAAGATCTCGATCACCCCGGCCCACACCGCCGGCACGTCGGCCAGCGGCACCCAGGCGCCCAGTCGCTGGGCCAGCATCGGATTGGTCGACAGCCCACCTCCCACCCAGACGTCGAACCCCGGGCCGTGCTCGGGGTGCACGACACCCACGAACGACACGTCGTTGATCTCGTGGGCGACATCCAGGCGCGGCGAGCCGGAGATCGCGGACTTGAACTTGCGGGGGAGGTTGGCGTACTCGGGGTCGCCGACATAGCGGGCGACGATCGCGTCGATCGCAGGAGTCCCGTCGATCAGCTCGTCCGCGGCGACCCCGGCCACCGGCGAGCCGAGCACGACCCGGGGGGTGTCGCCGCAGGCCTCCGTCGACCCCAGGCCCACCTCCTCGAGTCGACGCCAGATCTCGGGGACGTCCTCGATGCGGATCCAGTGCAGCTGGATGTTCTGCCGATCGGTGATGTCGGCGGTCCCGCGCGCGAACAGGGTGGAGATCCCGGCGATCGTGCGGGCCTGGGCGCTGGTCAGTGCGCCGCCGTCCGAACGGATCCGCAGCATGAAGAACTCGTCGTCGAGCTCCTCGTCGGACAGGCTCCCGGTGCGCCCGCCGTCGATGCCCGGGCGGCGCTGGGTGTAGAGGCCCCACCAGCGCATCCGCCCGCGCAGGTCCTGCTCCGGGATGCTCGCGAAGCCCTCGCGGGAGTAGACCGCCTCGATGCGCTCGCGCACGTTGAGGCCATTGTCCTCGGCCTTGAAGGCCTCGTTTGCGTTCAGCGGCGATGTCGACCCCAGGGCCCACTGACCCTCGTCGCGCGAGGGCCGGCGCCCGGGGGCCGGGTCAGCCTGCGTCGGTCGGTCGGTGTCTGGCATGGCGTTCTCCGTGGGTAGGAGGACGCGTGCGCTCGCTCAGGACGCGGGAGAGGGCATTCCGGCGCCTGGTCGACCGCAGCGTCCGGAAGGAAGGTGCGGGATCAGGCGCAACACATGGCGGAGCACATGAGGCACAGGTCGACATGACGGCGCACCACGAGGGTGTCCGTCGCGCGAGCCGCCGTTGCCATGTCGCACAGGTTGACCTACTGAACCTGTGAAGTCCATCGTTGTCCGCATGCTGAGATCGGCGTGTCGCCAGCCAGCTGCGCCAGACCGGGCGCCTGGAGCTGCCCGACCCCCGGGGGGTTGACTCACCAGGACCGGCACGTCGAGTTCTCCCGACCGGGGTCCAGGAGTCGCTACCCTGTGCGTCATGCCCCGGCCGATCCACTTCGTGCTCGACCGAGCCGGCTCCTACCAGGCGGTGCAGTCCCAGCTGTTCGACCTGATCGATCCGCACCTGCCGGAACCCGTGCCGACCCGCAGCCCGGACTACCAGCATGGGGCGCTGAACCTCTGCCTGTTCATCCGGCCTGAGGCGGACGTCGTGATGAGCCACGGGGTGGCGGACAAGAACTACCTGTGGTCCTCCGATGGGCAGGGCAAGCGCCTGGCCAACCAGCGCCAGCACCTGCTCGTGCCCGGCCAGTGGCTGCGCCGGCGCCTGCTGGCCTCGCCGGCCATCAAGCTCGACGAGGACCGCATCCACGTGGTGGGCTGGCCACGGCTGGACCTGCTGATCGGGCAGGTGCCCAAGGCCCGCCGCCGGGGGATCGGGCCAGCCAAGCCCCGGGTGTTGTGGGCGCCGACCCACAACCGGCGCAAGCGCGGTGAGACAGCCCGGTCGACCTCGAGCTTCCCCGAGTTCGAGAACTACCTGCGTGCCCTGTCGCGGTTCGCCTGGATCGACGTTTCGGTGCACCCGCGCAACCGAGTCGACCACACGCCCACGGGGGCCTCCATGCCTGCGGCCGACATCGTGGTGGCCGACTTCGGCACGACCGTCTACGAGGCGTGGGCGCTGGGCAAGCCGGTGATCTTCCCGAGGTGGCTGCTGGCCGACCGGATCGCCGACCACATGCCCGGCAGTGCCGAGTCGCTGATCTTCGCCGAGCGGATCGGCTACCACCCGGAGTCGTTCGACGAGCTGGTCGACATCGTGCGGGCTGGCCCGGTGCTGACCCCCGACGTGCAGGCGTTCATGGCCGACTACCTGGCCCCGGAGTACTTCGGGACCTCGGGCAGGCGCGTCGCGGAGGTGCTCACCGAGATCGCCGCGCGCGACGCCTGAGGCAGCCTCGAGCGCTTGGGCGAGCGGTTGGTGTGTACGGATCCGACCGGCAGATGGTCGGTTCCGTACACACCAACCAGGTCGAGCAGCTCAGGGCAGCCGACGCAGTGCCTTCTTCAGGCCCTTGGTCACGTGCTCGAGGACCTCGAGGCGCGCGCTGAGCTTGTCGTTGGCGGCGATGACGTGCCAGGGCGCGTCCGCCGACGAGGTCCGCACGACCATCTGGTCGACCGCCTGGACGTAGTCGTCCCACTTCTCGCGGTTGCGGTAGTCCTCCTCGGTGATCTTGTGGGCCTTCTCCGGGGTGTTCTCCCGGGCCTGGAACCGGGCCAGCTGCTCCTCGGGGGAGATGTGCAGCCAGAACTTCGCCACGTAGAAGCCGCGCTCGACGAGCTGGTCCTCGAAGTCGTTGATCTCGTCGTAGGCACGCTGCCACTCGGCCGGCGTGGCGAACCCCTCGATGCGCTCGACGAGCACCCGGCCGTACCAGGTGCGGTCGTAGAGCACGAAGCGCCCAGCCGGTGGCAGGTCGCGCCAGAACCGCCAGAGGTAGTGGTACTTGAGCTCCTCCTGCGTGGGGGCGGCGGTGGAGATGACCCGGTAGTCGCCAGCCTCGAGGGCCTGGGTGACCCGGCGGATCGCGCCACCCTTGCCACCGGCATCCCAGCCCTCAAAGGCCAGGACCGAGGACAGGCCCCGTTCCCGGGCTTGGTGGGCCAAGCCGTGCAACTCGCGCTGCAGCTTGTTGAGGTCCTTGGTGTAGGCCTTCTTCTCGATGCGCCGCGACAGGTCCACGGTGTCCAGGACGGTGGCCGAGCGGTCGGCCGGTGCGAACAGGTCCTCGCTGACCGCAACCCCGACCGGCGGCGCCTCCGCCAGCCGGGCGGTCAACGCGTTGAGGATGGTCCGCGCCACCGCGATGTCGCGGTAGCGGGCGTCGGTGGACTCGATGACCGACCACGGGGCCCCGGCCACCGAGGTGCGACGGAGCAGCTTCTCGAGCTTGCGGCCGCTGTCCTCGAGGAGGTCGAGCATCGCCCAGTCGCGCTGGTCGATGCGCCAGCCCTCGCCCCGGTCCTCGCCTGCGCGCTTCATCCGCTTGCGCTGGATCTTGGCGGGGGTGTGCAGGAAGATCTTGATGATCAGCGTGCCGTCAGCGACCAGCGCATCCTGCAGGGTCTCGAGGTGATCGATCGCGCTCTCGTAGGCCTCGTCGGACAACTCGCCGGCCAGGTTCTCGTTGAGCAGGCGCATGATCCCCCCAGCCATCAGGGAGATGCGGCCCTTGGCCGGAAGGTCGCGCCACACCCGCCAGAACCGCGGGCGCATCGACTCCTCGGCGCTCAGCGGCCCCATCACATGGGTCTGGATGAAGCGGGCGTCCATCCACTCGTTGATCCGGTTGACCACCTCGTTGCCGGCGATCCGGTCGTCGCCAGCGATGAACAGCTGGACGCCGAAGTCGGCGTCGCGCAGGTCGTACTGGGCGTTGACCAGGTCGACGCGCAGCTGCGGCTCCTGGGCCTTGAAGTCCGCCTTGGACAGGGTGTTGCCGACCTCGGACGCTTCGAGCATGAGCCCCTCCTGGTTCGAACGTGCCACTCGGGGCCGACCGTACCCCGGGCACGCTGCGCGAGGCCTCCTGATGCGGACCATCCGGGGCACACCGGCATTCCGGTGTGCGGGCCCGCGGGACCTCTCAGGTACTCGGCGGGTCCGAAGGCTTGTTGGACCAGTGCGGGTGCGTCTGGTGTCCGGCCACCGCGGTGGGCAGGGTCGGGTACACGCTGTCAGGGCCGATCCGGGCCAGGATGCCGGCGCGTTCGAGGAGCACCGCCAGCTCCACGTGCACGCGCGCCAGCATGAGGCGGATGCCTCGTCGATCGAGTTCGGTGACCAGCCGGCCCAGTGCCTCGACTGCGGTCGAGTCCACGTCCACGTTGGCCTCGCAGTTGAGCAGGACGCTGCGTACCGGCTGGCCGGCGGCGACCGTGTCATCCACGGCCTCGAGGACGCTTCGGCGGAAGTCCTCGGCGTTGGCGAAGAACAGCGGGGAGTCGTACCGGAAGACCATCAGGCCCTCGACCTGCACCGCATCGGGGTGTTCGCCGATGTCGTGCATCCCGGCCAGGCCGGGCACCTGGCCCAGGACCGCGGAGTGCGGGCGGGCCACCCGGGCGAGCATCACGACGGCCGACAGGGCGATGGCGAACGCGATGCCGGCCAGCAGGTCGAGGGTGAGCACTGCGACCGCTGCGGCGATCCCCAGCCAGAACTCACTGCGCCGGAAGTTCCAGAGCCAACGGAACTCCCGGACATCGACGATCTTGACCGCCGCGAACACGACCAGACCCCCGAGGGCGGCCATCGGGAAGTACTCGAGGACTGGTCCGGCCACGAGCAGGACCAGCACCACCGAGGCAGCCGTGATCCATCCGTACACCGGTGTCCGCGCGCCGGCCACCTTCGCCAGCGCGGTCCGGCTGCTGCTGCTGGAGATCGGGAACCCGGACAGCAGGCTCGTGCCCATATTGGACACGCCCAGGACCATCAGCTCCGCGTCCGAGTCGATCTCCTCCCCGTCATCGGCGAAAGCCCGACCGTCCAGGGAGTTGTCGGCGAACGCCACCAGCGCGATCCCCACGGCCGGGCCTAGGATCTGGGGCAGCAGTGACCAGTCCGTCGGTGGACTCAACGGTGGCAGCCCGCTCGGGATCTCGCCGACGACCTGCACCCCGCGCTCCTGCAGGCCCATGATGAGGGTGAGTGCCGTGGCGCCGAGCACGGCCAGGAGCGGCCAGGGCAGCTTCGGCGCGAGGCGGGTGCCGACCAGCAGGGTCGTGATGACCGCGAGGCTCAGGAGCAGTGTCGGGGCGTTGGTGCCTTCGGCGGCGCGCAGGGCCGCGATGATCTGGTGGATCGGGTCACCGCCGTCGACGGGCACCCCGAGCAGCTTGCCCAACTGGCCGGCGATCATGATCACTGCGACCCCAGCGAGGTAGCCGCTGAGCACGGGCCGGCTGAGCAGCTGCGCGATGAAGCCCAGGCGCAGGAGCCCTGCGAGCAGGGCCAGGATGCCGACCACCAGGGCGCACATGGCTGCCATGGCCGCGTACTTGGCCGGATCCCCGAGGGCCAGCGGTGCCAGCGCGGCCGCCGTGAGGATGGAGGTCGTCGACTCGGGGCCGACACTGAGCAGCCGCGAGGTCCCGGCGACCGCGTAGACGATCAGGGGGACCAGGCTCGCCCAGAGGCCGACGACGGGCTCGAGTCCGGCCAGCGTCGCGTAGGCCATCACCTGGGGGACGAGGTAGGCCGCCACCCCCAGGCCGGCGAAGACGTCCGGGCGCAGGCAGGACCGGTCGAACCCACGCACCCGCGCGATGTTGTAGCTCGGCGCCCGTCGGTTCTTCCGCACGCAGCCCAGTGTGCTGCCACCGAAGGGCCTGATGCGGGCCTACGCTGCTGGTATGCGTGGATTGCGCCGCCGCGGCGAGTCGGAGGGAACGCCTCCCGGCTCGGCTCGTGATGCGGGCGCGGTGGTTTCCGGGGGTTCTGGCGGTGCCGAGTCGGCGCCGGAGCCCGTCACGGTCGTCCTGCCCGTTGTCTCGCCGGGCACCCCGCCGGGCACCCCGCCGGGTGCCCTCGCACCGCTGCACACTGCAGTCCTGGACACCGTCCGGGCCGGCGCACTGGCCGACCCCGGCGCCTCGACCCAAGTGCTCCCGCGCGCTGCGGTGATCAGTGCCGACGCGGGCTCAGCCGACGGCAGCGGCCAGGACCCCGGCGCGCCGGGCCCCGTACCCCCAGCAGCCTTGGTCAGTCGCCGGGTCGCGGCGGAGATCGGCATGTACTGCGGAGCAGGGCTGGTGCTGGTTGCCATCCTCGGGGTGGTGGTCCGGGGCTGGTCGGCGTGGGACGCCACGTTGCATGTGGCCTTCACAGCCCTGAGCACCTCGACGTTGCTGGCCGCGGGCCTGTTCCTGCGGCTGCCCTGGCGCCGTGTGCCCGGCGACGAGCGTCGGCGTGCGGTGTCCGCGCTGTTGACCACAGGCGTGGTCGTGGCCACCACCGGGATCGCCGTCGCGGTCGCACCCGACCGGGCAGCCGCAGGGGTGCTCGGGAGCCCGGGCTCCTCCGGGTCCGGGCAGGGGGGCCTGGCCGTGGCCGCCGTGTGTGCAGCGGTCGCCATACTGGCAGTCACGGTGGTGGCGCGCAGCCCGCTGGCCGAGTGCGGGCTGCTGCTGGCCCTGGCGTGGGCCGCATGGGTGGTGGTCCCACCCGGACCCGGGACGTGGGCGGTCCTTGCCGGTCTGGGCGTGGCCTGGGCTGCTCTGGGCTCGCGCTGGGCGCGGGGGCGCCGGACCGCTGTGGTGCTGGGCGCGGGGATGGCGCTGGCCTGCTCTGTGGGGATGGCGACCGGCCCGTGGGCGTGGCCGACGCGCGCGGCGTTGGCAGTGGTCGCGGTCGTCGGGCTGGTCGCGTTCCTGCGTGGTCGGGCGAATGCCTGGCTCGCGCTGGGGGCTGGGGCGGCCACCGCGCTGGCGGCCTCGGTGGCCGGCGACGTGGTGGGACCCGCCCTGGCGCTGCTCGTCGGGGGAGTGGCCACCATGGTGGTGTCCGGGGTCGCGCTGCGCGGTGCTCGACCGCGCTGAGTAGTTCCCCGGCGCCGGTCAGCCGGTCACCGTGCGTGGGCCAAGCTAGTGGGTCAGCCGGTCACCGTGCGTGGGCCAGGCTGTAGGTCAGCCAGCCCCCGTCGAGGTTCACGACGTCGTAGCCCAGGTGCGTGAGCAGCCGGGCCGCGGTGTGCCCGCGCTGGCCGACCTGGCAGTAGACCGCCACGGGCACGGGGCGCCCGGCCGCGTCCCTGGGGATCTCGGTGTGGCGCTCCCGCAACTCGTCGACGCTGATGTTCACCGAGCCCTCGAGGTGGCCGCGACGGTGCTCCCCGGGGGTGCGCACGTCCACCAGGAACCGGTCGGTCGCGTCCACCTGGTCCCAGCCGATCACGTGCGTCGTGCCGTTCATGATGTTCTCGGCGACGTACCCCAACTGGTTGACCGGGTCCTTGGCCGAGCCGAAGGGCGGCGCGTACGCGAGCTCGAGGTCGGCGAGCTCGTCGGCGCGGATGCCGCCGATGATCGCGGTGGCCAGCACATCGATCCGCTTGTCCGTGCCCACGCCCCCGACGCCCTGGGCGCCGAGGATCTGCCCGGTCGACGAGTCGAAGATCAGCTTGAGGCTGATCCGCTCGGCGCCGGGGTAGTAGCCGGCGTGCGAGCCGGGGTGGGTGTGGATCACCTGGTAGGTGCGCCCAGAGGCCTTCAGCCGCTTCTCGCTGACTCCCGTGGCAGCCACAGTCAGGCCGAACACCTTCACGATGGCCGTGCCCAGCACCCCGCCGAATCGGATCGAGCGACCACCGATCACATCGGCCACGAGCCGGCCCTGACGGTTGGCCGAGTTCGCCAGCGGAACCAGGGTCGGCTCACCGGTCGTGGCGTCGGTCTTGTCCACGGCATCCCCGACGGCGAAGATGTTCCTGTTCGAGGTGCGCATCTGGGCGTCAACCTTGATCCCGCCCCGGGGGCCGACCTCCAGGCCGGCAGCGGTGACCAGCGTCACGTCCGGGCGGACGCCGATGCTCATGATCACCAGGTCGGCGTCGATCTCGCGGCCATCGGAGAGGACCACAGTCTGCTCGCGCACCTCGGTGACCTGCACGCCCAGGGCGACCTCCACGCCGTTGTGAGCCAACTCCGAGGCCACCAGAGCGGCCATCTCCGGGTCCAGCGGGGCCATCACCTGGCTGCCCAACTCGACGACCGTGACCTCCATGTCGCGCTCGCGCAGGCTCTCGGCCATCTCCAGGCCGATGAAGCCACCCCCGACCACGACGGCGGCCAGCGCCTGACCGCCGACGGCCTCCTCGCTGGAGTCCACGGCGGCCAGGAGGTTGTCCACCCGCTCCTTGATCCGGTCGGTGTCCTCGATGGTGCGCAGCGTCAGCGCGCGCTCGACGCCGGGGATCGGCGGGACGATGGGTGAGGCGCCCGGCGAGAGGATCAGGTTGTCGTAGGACTCGGTGTAGGTCCGGTCTGCGTTCAGGTCGTGCACGGTGACGGTCCGCGCGGCCGGGTCGATGGCCACCACCTCGGACCTGACCCGGACGTCGAGGCCGAACCGCGCGTGCAGGCTCGCGGGGGTCTGCAGCAGCAGGGACCTGCGGTCGGCGATGGTGCCTCCGATGTAGTACGGCAGCCCGCAGTTGGCGAACGACACGTAGCCGCTGCGCTCGAGCACGACGATCTCGTGGGACTCGTCGAGCCGGCGCAGGCGCGTGGCGGCAGAGGCGCCACCGGCGACCCCGCCGATGATGATGGTCTTCATGGGATGCTCCTCGGTCGTTTCGTGCATTGTCACCATGATACCCCAGGGGGTATAGCTGGCCGACGAGCGCAGCGCCCGGTGCGCCCTGTCGGAATGACCTCGACCCTACTGGGGCCCGTAGGCTGCGCCGCGTGCGGATCACACACCTGACCCTCGGCGGTCTGCGCTCCTACGCCCCCGAGCCGCAGCGCATCGACCTCGCGCCCCTGACTCTGGTGTTCGGACCGAACTCGGCGGGGAAGTCCTCGCTGCTGTCGGTCCTGCCCATGCTGGCCCAGACCGCCGCGCGCCCCGACGTGCTGGCCATGACCGGTGACCTCGTCGAGGGCGGTTCGTTCCGGATGGCCGTCCACCGTCACGACCTGCGCACCGCGATGACCCTCGGCTTCGGGTGGACCTCGGCGCAGGGGAACGCGCGCGAGGCAGCGATCTCCTTCGCCTGGGATCCCCAGCGCCGGGCGGCGATCCGCAGCAGCACTCACCTGGCCGACGGCAGCGAGTCCGGCGTCATCCTCGGCGCCCGGCCGTGGGGGGACCAGCCAGCTGTGGCGCTGCACCACCGGGTGACCGAGGAGTTCTGGGCAGCGCTGGACGAGGTCCACTTCCTGGGCCCGATCCGCGAGCGCTCGCCGCATGCCATCCGCGTGGGTCAGGGGGCCCCGGACGACGTGGGCCCCGCTGGGCAGGACATGGCCGCCATCCTGCACGCCCGCCCGGAACTCGTACCGGACATCAACTCGTGGTGCGACCGGATGGGGCTGGGCTACCACGTGCGCATGCTCGACCCGGTCAGCGAGCAGATCGTGATGACGGCAGGTGAGTTCGCTGTGCTCGCCCTCGAGGACGTGCGCCACGACCCCCCGGTGCTGGTCTCCCCGCGGGGTGTCGGCTACGGGATCAGCCAGCTGCTGCCGATCATCGTGCAGTCGCTGATCAGCCGTTCGGGCCTGATGCTCGTCGAACAGCCCGAGGTGCACCTGCACCCCCGCCTGCAGTCCTCGGTGGGCGACCTGCTGCTGGACACGGTCGCCTCGCGTCGTGCGCAGGTGCTGGTCGAGACGCATTCCGAGCACCTGGTCCTGCGGTTGCTGCGCCGCGTGCGCGAGGGCGCGCTCGACCCGGCAGACCTCGCCATCCTCTACGTCGACCTCGACGACCACGGCGTGGCGTTCGTCCGGCGCCTCGACGTCGACGCGCAGGGGGACCTCGCCGACGGGTGGCCCGGGGGATTCTTCGACGAGCGGTTGGCCGAGGTGCTCGGCGGTCGCACGTGAGGCGTCGGCCCAACGGGCTGCTCGGGCCGCTGCACGATCGAGGGGGATGCCATGCCTGACCGCCCCGGCGGCTCCGATCCGCGCGGCCGCCCTTACCAGCCTGACAAGCAGCCGCTACCTCGGCGCACGGTCTTCGGGGTGACCATCTCGACACCTGCGCTGGCCGAGCGAGCCGACGATGCGGCCCTGCGCCGGGCGATCCACGAGGAGCTGCTCGAGGCGCTGAGCGTGCACGGTCGCCTCGTGTTCACCTCGCAGGCGCACCTGGACCTGTTCCTGGCGGAGGTGGCCAAGCTGCCCACGTCGCTGGCGAAGGCCTGGGAGGTGGTGCTGTCCAGCCGGACGGTCCAGGTGGGTTTCGCCCAGCCACCGCTGGCGCAGATGCTGGGCCAGATCCTCGACCCGAACCTCATCGAGTCTGAGCTCGCCGACGACCTCGTCCTGGTGCTGGTCGAGGCCGACCAGGCCGAGCTGCTGGGAGTCGGCGAGGACCAGTTCTCGGCGACCACCCCCGCCGGCCTGGTGGAGATCGGCCGGATCACCACGGCAGGACGCACCTCGGTGCTGATGGCCGCTCGGCAGGTCCTGGACGCGCCGCTGCGCCAGGGGGTCAACCGCGAGGTGGAGTGGCAGGAGCGGTTCGGGCCGCTGTGCACCGACAGCAGGCCGCTGGTCATCTACGACAAGTTCGTCGGCCAGCAGACCGTGCGCCGCTACCTGTACAGCCAGGGCGCCGGGGACGGCCTGACGTGGTTCCTGGCCCGGGTGGGCATGACCCCGGGCCGGCGCGTGCGCATCGTGACCGCGATCACCGATGCGGTCGAGCGCGGGCAGCGCTTCGACGAAGAGGCGATGGTGGCCGGGTTCCACCGGTTGATGGCCTCCATGGGAGATCGGGACCTCCGGCTGGAGCTGGTGCTGGTCCCCGAGCGGGTGCGCGGTCCCAGCAGCGGCCGGGTCCAGCGGTTCGGCCACGATCGGCACCTGCGGTTCGGCCTGCGTGCGGCCCTGGCCCTGGGCGCAGGCATGCAGACCTTCGCCCAAGCCACCTTCCGGGAGACCGTCACCGTCGCCCGGCTGCCGATCGCCGACGCGAAGGCCCGCGAGGAGCAGGCCATGAAGGCCGCACTGCGCCCGCCGCCCGGCGGCTGGCTCGGATGAGGTGGGCTCCTCGCGCTCGCGCAGCACGCATGCCAGCGCGCGCACCGGGTGGCAAGGCCAGCCTTGCCGTCGACATGGTCGTGTCAGGCCCTGCGGACTACGTTGGCCGGGGACCTTGCACCAGATCTGGTCGTTGTTGGGCTCGTTCTGAGCGCCTACAACGACCATCTCTACGGCAGGGTTCGGTGCATCGCCGGGCGACCGGGCGGACCACGACCACATCGGCGGCAAGGTTCGGCGCCGCATGGGCGCCCCGTGGCTACCGGGCCACGGGCTCCCCGGCCAGCCAGACGCCGGCCAGCGAGAGGTCCGGGGCCATGTGGCACAGGTCCGCGCGCAGGCCGACCTCGAGCCGACCCCGATCGGTCGCGCCGATCATGCGGGCCGGCGTGCTGGTCGCCGCGGCAAAGGCCGCCTCCGCGCTGAATCCGGCCTGGTCGATCGCGAACCGGACTGCGGCGTCCATCGTGAGCGTGGAGCCAGCGATCGCGCCCCCCTCCACGAGCCGGGCGACGCCGTCGACGACCTTGACCTCGAGGTCGCCGAGCATGTAGTCGCCGTCCTTCCCGGCGGCAGCGGTCATCGCATCGGTCACGAACAGGATCCGGCCCTGAGCGGCACGCTCGGCGAAGGCTGCCGACGCCGGATGCACGTGGACACCGTCGAGGATGAGCTCATTGGTTACGCGCTCGTCCTCGGTGAGCGCAACGATCGGTCCGGGCTCCCGGTGGTTGACCGGGCGCATGGCGTTGTACAGGTGGGTCGCGCAGCTGGCGCCGGCCTCGATGGCCTCCCGCACGCGGTCGTAGGTGGCGTTGGTGTGTCCGATCGCGGCGATCGCCCCTGCGTCGACGAACCGGTGCACCGCGTCAATCCCGTGTGGGTACTCGGGCGCCAGGGTGACCATGTGGATCGTCCCGCGGCCGAGCGCGATGAGCTTGTCCACCTCCTCGGGGTCCGGATCGCGCAGCGTGCCCGGGTCATGGGCGCCCTTGTACTCCATCGCGATCCACGGGCCCTCGAGGTGGGTGCCGGCGATGATGCCCTGTTCGACCAACTCCGCGAGGACCGAGACGTCGTGGGCCAGCGAGTCGTAGTGCCCCGAGACCAGGCTGGCGCAGATGGTGGTGGTCCCGTGGCGGCGATGGGCCGCGGCGAACTGGAGCACGGCCTCCGGGTCGGCTCCCACGACCGAGGCCCCACCGCCGCCGTGGGTGTGGATATCGATGAACCCGGGGGACAGGTAGCCCCCGCCGAGCTCCACGTCCGCGGGCCGGGGCGGGGCGCCGGACCCGAGCGCGGCGATCCGGCCGTTCTCGACCTCGACCCACCCGGTGGGCAGGATCGCATCAGGGGTGACCAGGGCTGCTCCAGCGAGGATCTGCGACGACATGCTCGCAAGCGTGCCGGGTGTTGTGCGATGGATGCTCGCTGGCCGGGGGCCGTGGCTGTGGCTCGTGCCACGTGGGGCCCCGTGGGGTGGTGCGCCGCGAGGGTGTCGCGTGGCCGGTCCGGCCGCCGGGCGGCGCGTCGTCGGCCTTGGGCTGGGGCCCGTTCGCGTAACGTGTCGGCATGGCTGACGGGCAGAAGGACGACGACGCTGCGCCCTCGCCCACGCGTTTTCGCCGCCCGATCTGGCTGGCCGCCCTGGCGGCCGCCGTCACGTTCATCGCGGCGTTCGGCGTGTGGCGTGGGCAGGTCAACCAGCAGGAGGCCCTCAACGAGGTGACCTCACCCGGGGGCCTGTTCGAGCGTGAGCAGTCGCAGGGCACCTCGCTGACCGCGGTGGGCCGGCTGACGGGGCTGGCCAAGACGTGCACCGGGTGGGTGCTGGCGACGGGTGGCGACGACGACGCCCCGGCGATCGCGGTGACCACCGCTCGGTGCGTCGGGTTCTCGGATCCCGCGAGCATCCTGACCGACCAGGTCGTGTCGGGCGCGATCCTGGAGGTCAACGACTTCGCGCGGCTGACGTCGGCCGGCGAGGTCAACGCTGTCCCGGTGCCGGTCGCCCGGATCCTCTGGGCCTCGGTCCGCGGCACCGACCTCGCGGTCCTTGAGCTCGGTGCCACCGAGGGCGACCTGGCGGGCCGTGGTGTGGCACCGATCACCGCCGTGGCCATGCCGGATCAGGGAGCCGAGATCCTGATCGCCGGCGTGCCGGTCGGTGGGGTTCCCGAGGACCAGCAGTACCTGCGTGGCAGCCGCTGCCAGCTCGGCGCGACCACGGACGTGCTCGAGTCGTCGTTGCTCTGGCCCGATGCGCGTGCGGTCGATTGCCCCGGCATCCTGGAGGGTTCCCAGGGCTCGGCGGCGCTGAACCAGGCCGGCGAGATCCTGGCCATGGTGATCTCCTCCACGATCGGGGCGCCGGAGGGACCTGACTGCGAGTCCGGCCGGCCTTGCGAGGTCACGCAGGCTGGTGCGGCCGTGCAGGCCGACACCTCGTACGTGATCCCGGTCGACATCGTCAACGGGTGCTTCCCGAAGGGGTCGCTCGCCCTGGCGGGGGACTGCGGGCTCGAGGACCCGGCTGAGGTGATCCCGGCTGTGGCCGCCGCTCCGGTCGGCCGGCCCGGGAGCCCCATCGAGGTCAGCCTGCGCGGAACCTCCCCGGACCCGGACCCGAAGGTGAAGCAGGGGATGCTCGGGGCTGTCGACTGTCGGGAGCTCGAGGGCTGGCAGGCGGTGGAAGGTGGCATCGCCGATCCCGCGCCGCAGGCAGAGGACCCGCAGTGGACCTACCCCGTGACGCTGCCCACCACGGAGGGTAGGGCGCTGGTGTGCGTCGGCTCGGCGGCACATCCGACCGAGATCGTCCTGGTCATCGATGCCACGCCACCGGACCCCGCGTCGATCGAGCTGACCCAGGTCGAGGTGGCCGGTGGGGTGGAGGTCGGGCTCGTGGTCGAACCTCCCGACCTAGCGGCCTTCCGGTGGGTGATCGCCCCACCGGGGTCGGCCGACTGCGCGAGCGTTGAGGGCTACGTGGAGTACGCCGGGGGCCCCGAGACGATTCCGGCCGCGGACCTCCCGGCCACTGTGTGCGTCGTGGGGATCGACCAGGCCGGAAACGAGTCGGCGCCGGCGGCGATCAGGGTCGAGTAGGCCAGGACTGGGCTGGCAGGATGGCGGCATGGCTGCCGCTCCGACCGATGACCAGCTCCGCGCCGCCCTCGACGAGGCATTCCCCGGCATCCGAGCGGGCCTGGAGGAGCTCGTCAGGATCCCGAGTGTGAGCGGCGAGGGAGCCACCTCTCCGGAGGTGGCGCGCAGCGCCGAAGCTGTGGCGACGCTGCTGGCTGACGTCGGTGCGCAGGTGCAGGTCCTCAACGCCGCCGATGGCGCACCGGCTGTGGTCGGGCGCATCGAGGGTCCGCCGGGTGCGCCGACAGTGCTGCTCTACGCCCACCACGACGTCCAGCCCGCGGGCAACGCCTCTGATTGGGACAGCGAGCCGTTCACCCCGGTCGAGCGGGCGGGGCGCCTGTACGGCCGCGGGGCCGCCGACGACAAGGCCGGTGTGATGGCACATGTCGGCGCCCTTCGGGTGCTGCGCTCCGCCCATCCCGACGGCCTGCCGGTCGGGGTCACCGTCTTCGTCGAGGGTGAGGAGGAGGTCGGTTCGCCCTCGATGGGCGAGTTCCTGGCCGAGTTCCAGGACCTGCTCGAGGCCGACGTGGTGATCATCGCCGACTCGTCGAACTGGGCCGTGGACGTACCGGCCTTCACGACATCGCTGCGCGGGATCGTCGAGGTCCTCGTCGAGGTGCGCACGCACACCGGTGAGCAGCATTCCGGGGTGTTCGGCGGGCTGTTCCCCGACGCCCTGATGGGGCTCGTGCGCGTCTTGGGGGCGCTGCATGACGACCAGGGCGGGGTTGCCGTGCCCGGTCTCGTGCATGGTCCCGTGCCGGTCGTCGAGGTCGATGAGCAGGCCCTGCGGGCCGAGGCCGGCGTCCTCGACGGCGTGGCGTCGATCGGTGGGGGCTCGGCAGCCGACCGGATCTGGTCCTCCCCTTCGATCACGGTGCTCGGGGTCGACGCACCGGCCACGGACCGGGCCGCGAACGTCCTGCTGCCCGTCGCACGGGCCAAGGTGAGCATGCGGATCGCCCCGGGTCAGGATCCCCTAGCGGCGCAGCGAGCGCTGGCCGACCATCTCGCCACGAGCGCGCCGTGGGGCGTGCAGGTCACCTGCGAGCTGGGTCCGACGGGCAATGCTGTGGCGCTAGTACCCAAGGGCCCGCACGCCGAGATCGCAAGGGCGGCCTTCACCGACGCGTGGGACGGCACCGCGCCGGTGCACATGGGGATCGGCGGGTCCATTCCGTTCATCGCCGACATCGCCGGGCAGTTCCCCAGTGCAACGATCCTGGTGGTAGGTCCGGGCGATCCGGCCGCCTGCTGGCACGGGGCCAACGAGAGCGTGGACCTCGAGGTGCTGCGCCGGCTGACCTTGGCCGAGGTGCTGATGATCGCGCGATTGGCGGATGCCTCCGGGTGATGCCCAAGGGTGATGCGATGCTGGACGTACACTGGTGACCTCTGTCCCGAGCGTGCTGACAGGGCGACGTGGCGGTGAGATCCACCGGGGTGACCGTGGACGTGACCGCCTGCCGATCGAGGCTCAGTGCACCTCGTGACATCCCTCGGATGCCGGCCCGGACCACAGCGCGACGCCCCTCAAAGACCGGCTGGGATCGGCGTGGGCGCGTCAGTGCCGCTCGCCGCCCACAACCTGGGGGGTCCGGGCTGGGGCCTGCGTGTACAGCCAGGCGTAGGGCAACCCGATCAGCAGCGCGCCGCCGACCCAGTTGCCCAACGTGGCCGGAATCAGGTTGGCAGTCACGAACTGGACCACGGTGATGTCCGCCCCGCTGAACATGGCTGCGGGGATGAAGAACAGGTTCGCGATGCTGTGCTCGGTGCCTAGCGCCACGAAGGCCATCACGGGCAACCAGATCCCGAGTATCTTCCCGGTCGAGGACCGCGCGGAGTAGGCCTGCCACGCGGCCACGCACACCAGCATGTTGGCCAGGATCCCCTTGGCGAAGACCTCGCCCCACCCGTGGGAGAGCTTGCCCTCGGCGAGGTCCAGCAGGAAGGGCGTCCACGTCTGGTCGGCTCGGAGGATCCCGCCGGCCCAGCCCAGCGCCGCGAGTCCGACCGCCCCGACCACGTTGGCCAGGTAGGCGAGCACGAGCACGCGCATCATCGCAGCGCCCGTCACCCGTCGGCGGTACCAGGGCACCATCTGGGTGGCGCAGTCCGAGGTGAACAACCCTGCCCCGGTGAGCATGATGGCGATGAACCCCACTGGGAACACCGCCCCCATCAGCAGTCGGACCAGGCCGGGGTTGGTGGCCTGCAGCCCGGTCGCGCCTCCGGCGACGACCACGGCCAGCAGCGCCCCGACGGCGATCAGCATCCCTCCGAGGATCGACATCACGAGTAGCCGGGACCCGGGCAGGGCTGACTTGTCCACGGCCGACTGGTCGATCGTGTCGACGGTGGCAGCGGGGGAGCGGGCTTCAGCCAACGGTTCTCCTCTGTCCGCTCGCCCGGGCGATTCCTGCCCCCGGCCGGACTCCTAGGCCCGGGGTCAGGCCGACGGCTCCTGCACAGGGCTCGAAGGCATCGAGCCGGCCCCGAGCGGGGGCCCACTCGCGACGTGCCCCCGGCAGGATTCGAACCTGCGCGCATGCCTCCGGAGGGCACCGCTCTATCCCCTGAGCTACGGGGGCCAGGGCTCCGCCCATCCTAGCGGCCGCCCAACCGCCCCCCAAATCCCACGCCCCGGAGTAGTCGCACCGGTCCTCGGGGCTGGTGGAGGCCACGGGCGGCGGCCCGGCGGGCAGTGGGGCGCTGGTTCGTCGTGGGGCACCTGGTCGCCGCACTACGATTCCCGCATGACCCCCGACGCCCTGGCCGCCCTTGTGTCGGCCACCGTGAGCGACCTGATCGCGGACAGCAAGCTGTGCCTGCCCAAGGGCTTCCGCGTCGTGGCCACCGTGGAACGGCCGAAGAACCGTGAGCACGGCGACTACGCCACGAATGTGGCGATGACACTGGCCAAGGCCGCGCACACCCCGCCCCGCGTGATCGGCGAGCTCCTGGCGGCCCAACTGGTCCAGAGCCCGGCGATCGCCCGTGCCGAGGTGGCCGGTCCCGGGTTCGTCAACATCACCCTCGAGACAGCCAGCGCCGGCGAGGTGGCAGCGCGGATCGTCGCCGAGGACGGTCACTACGGCCACGGCACCACCCAGCACGGACGCTGGATCAACATCGAGTTCATCTCCGCCAACCCGACCGGTCCGATCCACCTGGGCCACACGCGCTGGGCGGCAGTCGGCGATGCGATCGCCCGGGTGCTGGCGGCTCAGGGCGCCGACGTCACCCGCGAGTTCTACATCAACGACCGCGGCGTGCAGATGGACCGGTTCGGCGAGTCGATCATGAACGCCGCCCAGGGCCGCCCGGCGCCCGAGGGTGGCTATCACGGCAGCTACATCAAGGGGATCGCCGCGGAGATCGTCGCCAACGACTCGGGGATCAAGGACCTGCCGCACGACCAGCAGCTGGTCATGTTCCGCGAACTGGGCTATCGCCACCAGCTCGAGGCCCAGCAGGAGAGCCTGGCCAGGTTCGCGACCCACTTCGAGGTGTGGGCCTCCGAGCGTGCGCTGCACGACTCCGGGGCAGTCGAGCGCGCCTTCGCGAAGCTTCGCGAGCAGGGGCACGTCTACGAGGCCGACGGCGCGGTGTGGCTGCGCACGAGCGACTTCGACGATGACAAGGACAGGGTGCTGGTCAAGGCCGACGGGGAGCTCACGTACTTCGCCTCCGACACCGCCTACTACGTGGACAAGCGGATGCGTGGAGCCGACCTGTGCATCTACCTTCTCGGCGCGGACCACCATGGCTATGTCAACCGGTTGCGGGCGGTGGCTGCCTGTGCCGGCGACGACCCGGACAGCCACATCGAGGTACTCATCGGCCAGCTGGTCAAGATGGTCAAGGGCGGACAGGAGGTCCGGCTGAGCAAGCGTGCCGGCAACATCATCACCATCGACGACCTCGTCGACGAGGTGGGCGTCGACGCTGCCCGCTACTCGCTGATCCGCTACCCCGTGGACTCGCCGTTGGTGCTCGATGTCGACCTGCTCCTCAAGCGCAGCAATGACAACCCCGTCTACTACGTCCAGTACGGCTCAGCACGGATCGCCTCGGTGCTGCGCAACGCCGCTGACCTGGGCATCGACTGGCGCAACCAGGCGTTCGACCCGGCACTGCTGGCCCACGAGCGGGAGAACGACCTGCTCGGGGTGCTGGCGGAGTTCCCCCGCGTGGTCGCCTCTGCAGCCGAGTTGCGCGAGCCGCACCGGATCGCTCGCTACCTGGAGCGACTGGCCACGGCCTACCACCGCTTCTATGACGTGTGTCGCGTGCTGCCGATGGGCGACGAACCGGTCGACGACCTGCACATCGCCCGGTTGTGGTTGTGCGCCGCATCCCGCCAGGTGCTGGTCAACGGCCTGGGCATGCTGGGCGTCTCTGCTCCGGAGCGGATGTAGCCCGTGGCGCCCGCGCCCGCGTCCGAGCCCGCGGCCGGGCCCCCGGACGGGGCCCCGGACCCGCCGGCCGAGGAGGCGCAGGGGTCGACCAGTCCATGGTCGGGGATGTCGGCACAGGAGCGTGTGCTGGAGGAGGGCGGCTCCCCGGCGGTCGTGAAGTGGACCGGCCGGGTCGCGACCTGGGTTCCGCCGCTTGCGGGCCAGGCTGGCTTCTGGGCGTCGGTCTATGCCCGATATGCCCGACACCGTGGTTCCGTGCTTGCCGGGGGCCTGGCGTTCTTCGCGCTCCTGTCCCTGGTGCCCTCGGTGCTGTCCTTGGGCGCCCTGGTGGCGGTGTTCCTGGACCCGGCGGAGTTCGTGGCCCGGATCGAGGAGCTCCTCAAGGAGCGCCCTGACCTGCTGAAGACCCTGACTCCCTTCCTCGACCAGATCGCAGCCCTGCCGCCGGGCGGCCTGAACTCCTTGGGAGTGGCTGGCGCCGTGGGTGTGCTCCTGTCGCTGTACGCGGCCAGCCGTTTCGTGTACGTGGGGCGACAGGTCCTCGACGTCGCCTTCGAGCAGGAGCCGGAGTACCCGAGCCTGCTCGGTCGAGGCATAGCGATCCTGATCACGCTGCTGGCGCAGATGCTCATCATCGTGTCGGTGCTGGCCCTCACGCTGATCCCGAGCGTCCTGGACCGCCTGGGCATCGGTGAGGTGCTGAGCCAGAACCTGCGCGTCGTGAGGACTCCGCTGGGGATCCTTGTGGTGTATCTCATGCTCACCGCGGCGATGCGCTTCGGGATCCGTCGACGCCGGGCCGTGGGGTGGGTCAACCTCGGCGCGGCACTGGGCACTGCGCTGGTGGTCCTGGGCAGCGTGGGCCTGGGCTGGTACCTGACGGCCTCGAACACCTACTCCCAGATCGTCGCGGTGCTTGGCGGCGTGATCGCCCTGGAGATCTGGCTGTACCTGATCGGGACGGCGATCGTGCTGTCGGCCGAGGTGGAGGGGATGCGGCAGGGCTTCCGCCGCCGTGACAGGCCCTCGAACGCCCCGTCGTAGGGGCCGACGCGCAAGCCCCCAGTCGCCTGAGGCACCGGCGCTGCCTGGCCGCCCACCGTAGGATCGCCCCCATGCGCGCGCACCCCGCTGGACCCCTGCACGGGGAGTTCGTCCCCACCACGCCGGTCTCGGCCGCCCCGGAGCCGGCTGCCATGGCCAGGATCGATCCGCACATCTGGCCGGCCACCGCGCGTCGCGATGCCGAGGGCGTGCTCGTCGTCGGTGGGCTGTCGGTGCGCGACCTGGCCGCCACCCACGGCACCCCCGCGCTGATTCTTGACGAGGCGGACTTCCGGGCCCGGGCGGCCGCATTCCAGGCTGCGTACACCGACCGCGACATCCCCGGCAGCGTCTCGTTCGCAGGCAAGTCCTTCCTGAGCGCGACGACGGCACGCTGGTTGGCCGAGGAGGGCCTGGGTCTCGATGTCTGCACCGGGGGTGAGCTGGCCCTGGCGCAGGCATCGGGCTTCCCCGGCGAGCGGATGACCATGCACGGAAGCAACAAGTCCGACGCGGAACTGCGCGCGGGCCTGGCCGCACGGGTGGGCCGATTCGTGCTGGACTCCCTGGAGGAGGTCGACCGGCTGGCTGCCCTGGCCCGGGACGCGGGCGTCATCGCCGAGGTCCTGGTCCGGGTGACGACCGGGGTGGAGGCGCACACGCACGAGTTCATCGCCACAGCCCACGAGGACCAGAAGTTCGGCCTGTCGCTGACCTCGGGAACCGCCCGCGAGGCAGTCCTGCGCGTGCATGCCGCGCCCGACCTGCACCTGGCGGGGATCCACTCGCACATCGGCTCGCAGATCTTCAGCACCTCGGGCTTCGAGGTCGCCGCCCACCGGGTGGTCGGGTTCATCGCGGACCTCGCTCAGGACGACGGCATCGCGGTCTCCGAGCTCAACCTGGGCGGCGGGATGGGCATCGCCTACCTGCCCACAGACGACCCGGTCGCCCCAGTCGGCATGGCCGAGGCCCTCCGGGTGATCGTTGCGGGGGAGTGTGCCCGGCGAGGGATCGCCGTGCCGCTGATCGCAGTCGAACCCGGGCGCGCGATCGTGGGACCGAGCATGATCACCCTCTACGAGGTGGGCACGATCAAGCCGGTCGAGTACCGGACCGGCGCGTGGCGGACCTACGTCTCGGTCGACGGCGGCATGAGCGACAACATCCGCACCGCCCTCTACGACGCCGACTACACCGTCGTGCTCGCCTCGCGGGTGTCCAGCGCTCCGGCGATGCTGACCCGGGTGGTCGGCAAGCACTGCGAGTCCGGTGACATCGTCGTGCGCGATGCTTGGTTGCCCGCCGACCTCACCCGGGGGGACCTGCTGGCGGTCGCTGCGACCGGGGCCTACTGCCGGGCGATGGCGTCGAACTACAACATGGTTGCGCGGCCCCCCGTGGTGTCCGTCCGGGGTGGAGCGCACCGGGTCGTCCTGCGGCGGGAGACCGAGGCGGATCTGTTCGCCCTCGACGCTGGCCTCACCCCCGCCGCCCAGTAGGCACGACGGCGCCGATCCGGAGCCTGCATCATCGATCTGGCACTCAACGTGCTCGATCGATGAGGCAAGGGCCGGCGAGCACACGCCGGGGCGCGTCGACCGGCTGCCGGCAGGTAGGGCCGCTTCCGGTCCCGTGAGAGAATCGGCGCCGTTGCGCCGCGCCCTTCCGGTGGCGGCACCGAACCGCGAGGAGTCCTGTCATGGCACCGCCGCCTGGAACACTGTCCGTCGTCGTGCTCGGCGGTGGCACCGTGGGCGCGCAAGTGGTGCGACTCCTCGAGGAGCACTCCGAGGACCTGGCCGCGCGCATCGGGGCCCGTCTCGAGGTCACGGCGGTGGGTGTGCGCGACGTGACACGCCCGCGGCCCGGGATCCGTCCCGAGTTGGTCAGTTCAGACCTGCCCGCGCTGCTGGACACCGACCCCGACCTGGTGATCGAGCTGATGGGCGGTATCGACCCGGCCAAGGACCTCATCCTGCGCGCGCTCAAGGGTGGGGCGTCGGTGGTCACCGCCAACAAGGCCCTGATCGCCACGGAGGGTGCGGACCTGCACGCGGCCGCCCGGGAGGCCGGCGTCGACCTCTACTACGAGGCGGCCGTGGCCGGTGCGATCCCGCTGCTGCGCCCGCTGCGCGAGTCCCTGGCCGGTGACCGGATCCATCGTGTCCTCGGCATCGTGAACGGCACCACCAACTACATCCTCAGCCAGATGGACACCTCCGGCGCCTCGTTCGCCGATGCGCTGGCCGAGGCACAGGCCCTCGGGTACGCCGAGGCCGACCCGACTGCAGACGTCGAGGGCCTCGACGCCGCGGCGAAGACCGCCATCCTGGCCTCGCTGGCCTTCCACACGCGAGTGGTCCTCGACGACGTCGACGTGCAGGGGATCAGCGCGGTGAGCGCCGCCGACGTGAGCGCCGCCCAGGAGATGGGCTGCACGATCAAGCTGCTGGCGATCGCCGAGCGCCTGACCGACCGTGGCGTGGAAGGGGTCAGCGTGCGGGTGCACCCCACCCTCGTGCCGCTCACGCACCCGCTCGCGGGGGTGCGGGACTCGTTCAACGCGGTCTACATCGAGGCCGACGCCGCTGGCCAGGTGATGTTCTACGGTCGCGGGGCCGGTGGACAGCCCACGGCCAGCGCGGTCCTCGGCGACATCGTGGCTGCCGCCCGGCACCGGGTTGCTGGCTCGACCGGCCCGGGGGAGTCGGCCTATGCCGACCTCCCGCTCCTGCCCGTCGGCGCCGCCTCCACGGCCTACCTCGTGCACCTTCGGGTCCTGGACGAACCCGGCGTCCTGGCTGCGGTCGCCAGCGCCTTCGCCGAGCACGGCGCGAGCATCCGCAGCATGACCCAGAAGGGCGAACGGGACCGTGCCGAGCTGCTGATCCTGACCCACTCGGGCCGCGAGGCGGACCTTGCTGCGACGGTGGCCGCACTTCGGGCGCTGCCCGCGGTGGCCGAGGTCGTGGGATTCATGCGCGTGATCGGAGCCGAGCAGTGAGCGCCCCCGGTGCCGCGGGTGCCCGGCGGTCCGGGGCGCAGCCCTGGCGAGGCGTGGTCACCGAGTACCGAGCCCGGATGGACCTGCCCGAGCAGGCACCGGTGATCTCGCTGTGCGAGGGGGGCACGCCCCTGGTGGAGTCCAACTGGCTCTCGGAGCTCACCGGGTCGCGGGTGCTCCTGAAGTTCGACGGGGCCAACCCGACCGGCTCGTTCAAGGACCGTGGGATGACCATGGCCATCTCGATGGCGGCCCACGAGGGTGCCCGGGCCGTGATCTGCGCCTCCACCGGCAACACGTCGGCCTCGGCCGCTGCCTACGCCGCCAAGGCAGGGATGACCCCCGCGGTGCTGGTGCCCGCGGGCAAGATCGCCATGGGCAAGCTGGCCCAGGCGGTGGCCCACGGTGCGACGCTGCTGCAGGTCGAGGGCAACTTCGACGACTGCCTGCGAGTCGCGCGCGAGCTGTCCGACACGTACCCGGTGGCCCTGGTGAACTCCGTGAACCCGGCTCGCATCGAGGGACAGAAGAGCGCGGCCTTCGAGATCGTCGACACGTTGGGTGACGCGCCGGACCTGCACGTACTGCCGGTGGGCAACGCCGGCAACATCACCGCCTACTGGAAGGGCTACGTCGAGTACCACCGCGACGGGATCGCTGGCCAGCGGCCCAGGATGTGGGGGTTCCAGGCCGAGGGGGCCGCGCCGATCGTGCGGGGCGCTCCGGTTCTGCACCCCGAGACGATCGCCACGGCCATCCGGATCGGGAATCCCGCATCGTGGGACTTCGCGGTGGCGGCTCGCGACGAGTCCGGCGGGCTGATCGACATGGTCAGCGATGAGCAGATCCTCGACGCCCACCTCACGCTGGCGGCTCGCGACGGGCTGTACTGCGAGCCCGCGTCGGCGGCTTCGGTGGCCGGCCTGGTGGCAGCGACCGCCGCAGGCAAGGTGGATGCGGGCCAGACGATCGTGTGCACGCTCACCGGACACGGGCTCAAGGACACCCAGTGGGCGTTGGCCAAGGCCCAGGACCCGACGGTGATCGCCGTGGATGCCGCGGCCGCAGCGCGGGCGCTGGGCCTGGCAGGGTGATGGCCGGCGTCATGCCGGGTGCAGCTGCCCCCGGCACCGTGACCGTCGAGGTTCCGGCCACCAGCGCCAACCTGGGTCCCGGCTTCGACGCCGTGGGATTGGCCCTGAATCTCACCGACCGGATCGTCGCACGCTTCACGGACTCTGACGACGTCGTGGTCGAGGTGCTCGGTGAGGGTGCGGGCGTCCTGCCCGCGGACGGTCGCAACCTGGTGGCCACCGTGGTGCGCACGGGCCTTGCGACCTTCGACGAGACCGGCGAGCTCGCCCGGCGCGGGCTCTGGCTGCAGTGCACCAATGCGATCCCGCAGAGTCGGGGCATGGGATCCTCTGCCGCAGCGATCGTGGGGGGACTGGTGGTCGCCACGCGGCTGGCGGGTGTGGCCGGCGACGTGTCGCCCGCGGAGCTCGTGGCCCTGGCCAGCCGGCTGGAAGGCCATCCCGACAACGTGGCACCGAGCATCCTGGGGGCCGCGACGATCGCCTGGATGACACCGGGTCCGCTCGGGTCGGTCGGGCGGGCGGTGCGCTTCGAGGTACATCCTGACCTCGTGCCGGTCCTGGCGATCCCACCCGACCATGCCGCCACCACCACGGCACGCGGGGCCCTGCCGCCGACGGTGCCACATGCGGATGCTGCGTTCAACGCCGGGCGCGCCGCCCTTCTGGTCCATGCCCTTTCGGTGGATCCCCGACTGCTGCTGGAGGCCACCGAGGACCGACTGCACCAGGAGCAGCGTCGCGCCATGTATCCGCGTAGCATGGAGCTCGTGACCGCCATGCGGGCGCAGCGGATCCCGGCGGCGATCTCCGGGGCCGGGCCCACGGTCATCGCCTTCGCTGCTGACGGGCAGGGTGATGAGGTGACGGCCGGAATCGCCGATGTGGTGGGCGATTCCATGCGCATCCTCCGGCCCGGCGTGGCGCGTCTGGGCGTCCAGTCCGGTTGATCCGGACAAACCCGGGCACGCCGCCCGGTTCGGTGATGCCTCGCACCGGCCGCCGGGATGCTAACGTTGGGGTGGATCAGCACGGCGCTACCCGTAGGTGGCCTGCCGACAAGCCCCCCGAATCGCACCTCAGGGCGGCGACCCCCACCAGCCGTTGCGGTCCGGCTTCCACGCACCGTTGCACGCCCTGGGCCCACAGCCCTGTGGGCGGCACTCGCACCCCAAGGACTCACGTGACCGAGACGACCAGCATCGCCCCGAAGGTCGACCAGAAGACCGGCCGTGCCGGTGCCGGACTGTCCTCGATGCTCCTGCCGGAGTTGAGGAAGGTGGCCCACGACATGGGGCTCACCGGTGTCTCCTCCATGAAGAAGAGCGATCTCGTGTCGGCGATCAGCGCCGCCCAAGCTGGCGGGACGCCCCCGGCGGCCACGGGAAGGGTCAAGCGCAGTCGGGCCGGTACGGGCGAGACCGGCCAGCAGGGCACTTCCACGCCCCCGGCCGAGTCGCCGCGCGCGGAGGGTCCGGCCCCGGCAGGCGAGCAGCCACCGAAGGCTGATGCCGGGGCGCAGTCGGGCACCGGCACTGGCGCACAGCAGTCGGGAGGTGAGCAGGCGGCTCGTGGTCAGGCGGGCCGGGACGGTGGCCGCAACGCCCGCCAGCAGGGACGCAAGGCCGGCCGAGTCGACCAGGATGAGGCGTCACAGGACCGCGCGGACCAGAACCGCGACAACCGGGACGTCCAGAACCGCGACGCCGACGGCCGCGAGACCCAGGGCCGCGACGCCCAGAGCCGGGACACCCAGAGCCGGGACACCCAGAGCCGGGACACCCAGAGCCGGGACCTGCAGAGCCGGGACCTGCAGAGCCGGGACAACCAGGCCGAACGCGAGGCCCAGAACCGCGATGACCGCACGGTGGAGGAGGGCACTGGTCGCCGTCGCCGTGGCCGTGACCGCAACCGCAACCGCAACGACCGCAACGACCGCAACGACCGCAACGAGCGCAACGACCGCAACGACCGCAACGACCGCCCCGATCGGCGCCCCGTTGGTCGCGACGTCGAGCCCGAGGTCACCGAGGACGACGTGCTCGTGCCGGTCGCAGGGATCCTCGACATCCTGGACAACTACGCCTTCGTGCGCACCACGGGCTACCTACCGGGCCCGACAGATGTCTATGTCGCGCTGTCGATGGTCAAGCGCTTCGGCCTGCGCAAGGGCGATGCGATCACCGGCCAGGTCAAGCAGGCCCGGGAGACTGATCGCCGTGAGAAGTTCAATCCGTTGGTCAAGGTGGAGAGCGTCAACGGCGCCGACCCCGAGCAGGCCAAGGTGCGCGTCGAGTTCGGCAAGCTGACGCCGCTGTACCCGCAGAACAGGCTGCGTCTGGAGACCGAGCCGTCGAACATGACCACCCGGATCATCGACCTGGTCGCCCCGATCGGCAAGGGCCAGCGGGGCCTGATCGTCTCCCCGCCCAAGGCCGGCAAGACGATGGTGCTGCAGGCGATCGCCAACGCGATCACCACGAACAACCCGGAGTGCCACCTCATGGTCGTCCTCGTCGACGAGCGGCCCGAGGAGGTCACCGACATGCAGCGCTCGGTGAAGGGCGAGGTCATCGCCTCGACCTTCGACCGCCCGGCCGAGGACCACACCACGGTCGCCGAGCTGGCCATCGAGCGGGCCAAGCGCCTGGTCGAGCTCGGCCATGACGTCGTGGTGCTGCTGGATTCCATGACCCGGTTGGGGCGCGCCTACAACCTCAGCGCGCCGGCGTCGGGCCGCATCCTGTCCGGCGGCGTGGACTCCGCGGCCCTGTACCCGCCCAAGCGGTTCTTCGGTGCGGCTCGCAACATCGAGAACGGCGGCTCGCTGACGATCCTGGCCACCGCTCTGGTCGAGACCGGCTCGCGGATGGACGAGGTGATCTTCGAGGAGTTCAAGGGCACCGGCAACATGGAGCTCAAGCTCGACCGCAGGCTCGCGGACAAGCGGCTGTTCCCCGCCGTGGATGTCGATGCCTCCGGCACCCGCAAGGAGGAGCTGCTCATGAGCCCCGAGGAGCTCAAGATCGTCTGGAAGCTGCGCCGGGTCCTGCACGAGCTGGACTCCAAGCAGGCCATGGAGCTGCTGCTGAGCAAGTTGCGCGACACCCGCAGCAACTACGAGTTCCTGCTCCAGGTCCAGAAGACCACCCCGTCGGCGCCGGGATCCAGGTCCGACGACTGACATGGCCTCGGAAGCGGTGCGCACTGGCAGTGGGGCGCAGCGCACGTTCGCTGCGTTGGCCGTGGCGAACTTCCGGCTCTACTTCGCCGGTCAGGCGATCTCCATGGCCGGCACCTGGATGGCGATGGTCGCCCAGGCCTGGTTGGTGCTGGACCTCACCGGCTCGGCCACCTGGGTCGGGGTCAGCGTGGCTGCCCAGACGTTGCCGATGCTGCTGGTCGGCCCTTACGGCGGGTTGATCGCCGACCGGGCGGACAAGCGCCGGATGCTGATGGTCCTGCAGGTCACGATGGGGCTGCTGGCCGCACTCCTGGCCGGGCTGAGCCTCAGTGGCGCGATCCAGCTCTGGCACGTCCTGGTTCTGGTCAGCCTGCTCGGCCTGGCCGACGCCTTCGAGAAGCCGGCACGGCAGGCGTTCCTCATCGAGATCGTCGGTCCGGAGTTGGTGCGCAACGCAGTCAGCCTGAACTCGGTCATGGTCAACGCCGCGCGTGTGATCGGCCCGGCCATCGCCGGCCTGGTGATCGCCGCCGGCGGCACCGGGGTGTGCTTCGCGCTGAACGCCGTGTCGTTCCTGCCCGTGCTGGCGATGCTGGTGGCGATGGACACCGACGCATTGCGCCCCTCTGCGCCGCAGCCGCATGAGCGCAGACAGGTGCGGGCTGGGTTTGCCTACGTCCGTGCGGAGCCGCGCCTGGGCGTGCCCCTGCTGATGATGGCCATCATGGGGTGCTTCGCCTACGAGTTCCAAGTGACGCTTCCCTACCTGGCACGCACGACCTTCGCCGGCGACTCGCGCACGTTCGGCTTCATGACTGCGGCCATGGGCGTGGGTGCGGTGGTCGGCGGCCTGTGGACGGCCACGCGGGGCGGTACCGGGGTGGCTACACTGGTCCGGGCTTCGGTGGTGTTCGGCATCGTGGTGCTTGCAGCGGCGCTTGCCCCCAGTGTCCCGGTGGTGCTCGTGTTGCTGGTGGGGGTCGGCGCGGCCAGCGTGTCGTTGATGGCGCGGGGCAACGCGACGGTGCAGCTGGCGGTATCACCGGAGATGCGCGGCCGGGTGATGGCCCTGTGGCTGGTGGCCTTCCTGGGCACCACCCCCATCGGAGGCCCGGTGGCGGGCTGGGTGTCCTCGACGTTCGGGGCCCGTTGGGGCCTGGTCCTGGCAGCCGTGGCCTGCTTCGCCGCGGCGGGCCTCGGAGCAGTTGCGCTGCGCCGCCCGCTGCGGCCCGCGGTGCCCCTGCCTGCGTTGTGACCCGTGCCTGCTCTGCCGTCCCACAGCCCCCTGACCTCTCGGGACCGTCGGTTTGGGACCGACCGCCGACCGTGGGATACTTCTGTGACCGCTGCCGGTTCACGCGCGTGCACGACTGCCCTCGCGACCCGGCGCACGAAGGAGCCAGACATGAAGCCGGGTATCCACCCCACCTACGTCGAGACGAACGTGACCTGCACCTGCGGGAACACCTTCAGCACTCGCAGCACTGCCAAGAACGGGACGATCCACGCTGACGTGTGCTCAGCCTGCCACCCGTTCTACACCGGCAAGCAGAAGATCCTCGACACCGGCGGCCGCGTGGCCAAGTTCGAGGCCCGCTTCGGCAAGAAGGCCGACACGAAGTAGTCGTCCGGCGCCGAGCCGATGACGATGTTCGAGTCCTGCGTCGCGCTCCAGACGGAGTACGACGACCTGGAGCGGCAGCTCGCTGACCCAGCACTGCACGCGGATCCCGCGGCAGCGCGCAGGGTCGGCAAGCGCCATGCCCAGCTGCGTCCGGTCGTGGCCGCCTACCGGCAGTGGCTGGTCCTGGGCGCCGACGAGCAGGCTGCCCGTGAGCTCGCGACCGAGGACCCGGAGTTCGCCGCTGAGGCGGACGCCACCGCGCAGCAGCGCGTCGAGGTGGCCGACCGGTTGACGTTGCTGCTGGTGCCCCGGGACCCCATGGACGACAAGGACGTCATCCTGGAGGTCAAGGCGGGCGAGGGCGGCCAGGAGTCGGCTCTGTTCGCCGCAGACCTGCTGCGGATGTACCTGCGCTATGCCGAGCGGCGGGGGTGGCGGACCGAGGTCCTGGACTCCGAGGAGTCCGACCTCGGTGGCTACAAGGACGTGCAGGTCGCGGTGAAGGCGCGTGGGAGCGCCGAGCCCGGTGATGCCCCGTTCGCACGGCTGAAGTTCGAGGGCGGTGTGCACCGGGTGCAGCGCGTGCCCGTGACCGAGTCCCAGGGCCGGATCCACACCTCGGCCGCGGGCGTGCTCGTGCTGCCCGAGGCCGAGGAGGTCGACGTCCAGATCGACCCACATGACCTGCGGATCGACATCTACCGCTCCAGCGGTCCCGGTGGCCAGAGCGTGAACACCACGGACTCCGCGGTGCGGATCACCCACGTCCCGACCGGGATCGTGGTCAGCTGCCAGAACGAGAAGAGCCAGTTGCAGAACCGTGAGTCGGCGATGCGTGTGCTGCGCGCCCGGATGCTCGCCGCGGCCCAGGAGGCGGCCGACGCCGAGGCCTCTGACGCGCGAAAGTCCCAGGTGCGCACCGTGGACCGTTCCGAGCGGATCCGGACCTACAACTACCCGGAGAACCGGATCGCCGACCACCGGGTCAACTACAAGGCGCACAACCTCGATGCCGTCCTCGAGGGGGACCTCGACCCGGTGATCGAGGCGCTCACCGAGGCCGACCTCGCGGAGCGCCTGGCCGGCTCCTGACCGGGGCTGGGACACGGCGCGCGGATCCGGCCAACGCCGGGCGCGGATCGGCCAGATCTGGCCGGAGCGTGCCCAAGATCACGGTGCGCCCGGACTACCGGCGCCAGTCGCAGGACCGAGGTCCCGGTGGAGTTCCTGGTGGGCGACGTAGGGTCGTGGGAGCGGCTCAGCCGGACGAACCGGTCGCAGCCACCCCAGGAGGAACGATGGGTCAGCATCCGCACGGATCGAGCCATCCCGGTGGGCACCCCGGCGGGCACCCGGGGTCGCACCCCGGTGGTCATCCGGGCGGGCATCCCGGTGGTCATCCGGGCGGGCATCCCGGTGGGATCGGCTCGGTCACCCCGACCGACTGGGTCTACGCACGCGCCCCGATGATCGTGTATTGGGAGGTCACCACCGCCTGCGGCCTGGCCTGTCGACACTGCCGCGCCACCGCGATGCCCGATGCCGCCCCGGGCCAGCTGAGCACCGCCGAGGGGCTGGCACTCCTGGACGACATCGCCACGTTCGGCAGCCCGCTGCCGCACATCGTGTTCACCGGCGGGGACCCGCTGCGCCGAGCCGACCTGGACCTGTTGATCCGGGAGGCGGGCGCCCGCGGGATCGCCTCTTCGCTGGCCCCTGCGGTGACCGCGGACCTGACCAGGGCGCGCCTTGCCCAGCTGCAGGCCGCGGGCATCCAGGCGATCTCGCTGAGCCTGGACGGGTCGGACCCGCAGCACCACGACGGGGTGCGGGGTGTGCCGGGCACGTTCGACCTCACGATGGAGGCCCTGGGCTGGGCCGCCGAACTGGGCCTGCCGGTGCAGCTCAACACGCTGGTCACCGACGAGACCGCGGCTGACCTGCCGGCCATGTACGAGGTGCTCAAGGACCAGACCCTGCTGCGCTGGAGCCTGTTCTTCCTGATCTCGGTGGGTCGCGGGGCGGCGCTGCACGAGATGGCGCCCGTGGACGCCGAGCGGCTCATGCGCTGGCTGTTCGACATCTCCGGCCAGGCCCCCTTCCAGGTCCGCACCACCGAGGCGATGGCCTACCGGCGGGTCGCCGTGCGCCAGATGCGCCATCAGGGCAGCACCGAGGAACAGATCCTGCACAGTCCGATCGCACGCTCGTTCGGGATCCGCGATGGCAACGGCATCGTGTTCGTCGCCCAGGACGGCACGATCAGTCCCTCGGGATTCCTGCCGATTGCCCTGGGCAACGTGCGCACGGACAGCCTCGTCGAGGTCTACCGCAACCACCCCGACATGCTCGCGATCCGGGACGTGACCCAGTTGAAGGGCCGCTGCGGTCGGTGCTCCTTCGCGCAGTGGTGCGGCGGGTCCCGCGCGCGGGCCTACGCATGGACTGGGGACCCCCTGGAGTCCGACCCGCTGTGCCCCTATGAGCCGCCCAGCGGTGAGCACGCCTTGACCGACTCCGCCGCGCTGTGAGCCCAGCCGACGCCGACGTCCTGGTCATCGGGGCCGGTATCACGGGTCTGGCCGCGGCTTGGGAGCTGCGGGCCGATGGTCGCGAGGTCATCGTGCTCGAGGCAGCTGATCGCCCGGGCGGCAAGGTGCACACCGAGGTCCGCGACGGGTTCCGGATCGAGCACGGCCCGGACTCGGTCATCACCTACCGGCCCGCGGCCCTGGCCCTGATCCGCGAGCTCGGGCTGGGCGACGGGGTCATCAGTGTCACTGAGCCGCGCGAGGTGTCGCTGCGGGTGGCGGGGCGCATGCGACCGATGCCCGCGGGCATGGGCCTGGTCCTGCCCACCCAGCTGGGCCCCTTCGTCAGCACCAAGGTCCTCTCCTGGCCGCAGAAGCTCCGCGCCGCCGCGGACCTGGTCCTGCCCCGGGTCCTGGGCGACGAGGACATGGCCATCGGCACGCTGCTGCGGCGGCGGCTCGGCGACGGGGTGGTGACAGGTTTCGTCGACCCGCTGCTGGGTGGGGTCTATGGGGCCAGTGTCGATGAGCTCAGCGTGGACGCCGTCGTGCCCACCCTGCGCGCCAGTGAGACCGAGCACCGCAGCCTGATGCTGGCCAGCCTCGCCCAGGGTCGGGCAGCGCGCCGGGCCGGATCGTCGGGTGGGTCACCCTTCCGCAGCCTGCGCGCGGGGATGGGCTCGTTGATCGACGGCCTTGTCCACGCACTCATCGAGCAGGGCGTGCAGATCCGCACAGGTGCGCCTGTGGCCGAACTGGAACCTGCATCGGGTTCCGGTCGCGGGGTGCGCGTGACGCTGGCCGACGGGTCGATCCTGACTGCTGGCTCGGCCATCCTGGCCTGCGGTGTGCGCACGACCGCCGACCTCGTCGCACCGTTCGCGCAGGTGGCCGCCACCGAGCTGGCGGGCATCCCCCTGGGCACGACCTCCTCGATCAGCCTCGGGTTCGATGCCTCGGCGTTCCCGGTGCCGCTGGCCGGTCATGGCTACCTCGAGGCAGGCCCGGACCGCCCGCCCATCAGCGGGATCACGATCAGCTCGAACAAGTGGGTCGACCGCGCACCCGTCGGCTCGGTGCTGGTCCGCGCCTTCGTCCCGGACCGCGTGGGCGCCCTCGCTCAGGCACCGGATGCACAGGTGCTGGCGGCGGTGACCGGCTACGTCAGTGCGATCCTCGGTGCCACGGGCGCGCCCACGATGCGCCATATCGTGCGCTGGCCGGGTGCGATGCCCAAGTACGTCGTCGGCCATCGGGACCGCGTGGCGCGGATCGAGGCGGAGTTGTCCGGGTCGGTGCGGGTCGCCGGCTCCGCCCTCAACGGCGTCGGCCTGCCGGACTGCATCGCCGACGGCCGCCGGGTCGCCGCGCAGCTGCTCGCGCACTAGCAGGGTCGCTCCCCGCGGAATTGTCGGATCCGGACAGCTCCTGACCCGGGACGGACACCTGTGTCCGCTGGGGGTCGGGAGGTGTCCGGATCAGCACATTCCGGGCCGCAGGAGAGCACGCTGGCCGCCTCGCGAGGGCCGACCGCTCTGCGCTCGGCGGCTGATCCGTGAGGGCAGCCGCTCTGGGCCCGGCGTAGGGTTCCCCGGTGGAGCACACCCGGGAGCTGTTGGCCGACGCCGCGCTGACGCTGGCGGCCGCGGGCGTGCCCAGCCCCATGGTGGACGCAGAGCTGCTCCTGGCCCACGCGACCGGGCGACCACGCGCGCTGCTCCGCCTGTCCGGGACTGACGTCGATCCGGCGGGGGCGGCCCGGTTCCGTGCCCTGATCGACCAGCGCGCCCAGCGGCTGCCCCTTCAGCACCTGACCGGCAGCGCCCCGTTCCGCCACCTCGAGCTGCAGGTCGGGCCAGGTGTGTTCATCCCCCGACCGGAGACCGAGCTGATCGTCGACGAGGTGCTGCGGTTCGCCGCCACGTCACAGGCGCGCGTCCTGGTGGACCTGTGCACGGGCTCCGGCGCCCTTGCGATCTCGTTGGCCACCGAGCTCCCCGGGGTCCAGGTCAGTGCGGTGGAGGTCTCCGCGGAGGCGATCGCCTGGGCCCAGCGCAACATCGCAGCGCATACCGAGCAGGTGGCGCGTGTGGGCAGCTCGCTGACCCTCGTGCGGGCCGACGCGACCGCGGTGAGCGGGACTGACGGGCCGCTGCTGCACCTGTGCGGCCAGGCCGATGTGCTGGTCACCAACCCGCCCTACGTCCCCGACGCGGCCATCCCCCGCGAGCCCGAGGTACGTGAGCACGACCCGGCCATGGCGTTGTACGGGGGAGCCGACGGGCTCGACGTCGTCCGGGCGCTGGTGGAGCAGGCGGCGATCCTGCTGCGCCCCGGCGGCCTGCTGGTCGTGGAGCACGCGGATGTGCAGGGCGAGCAGGCGGGCCCGGCAGGGGTCCCCGGCGTGCTTCGAGCCCACCGCGTCGACGCCCCGGGTGGCACCGCGCTCGGCGCCCCGGCCACGGCCCCGGTCGGTGTGCCGGCGTGGCGGGACATCACAGACCGTCGTGATCTCGCCGGTCTGCCCCGGCACACCACCGCCATCAGGGCCGGCAGGATGGGCCCATGATCCGCATCCACACCGCCGATCCCGAGGAGCGCGAGCGCGGCCTCGGGGCGGCCGCAGCCGCGCTGCGTCGCGGACAGCTGGTCGGCCTGCCGCTGGACACCTCGTACGGGATCGCCGCTGATGCCTTCAGCGAGCGCGGTACCCAGGCGGTGCGCGCAGCGAAGGGCCGTCCTGATCTGAGCATCCCTGTGATGGTGCCCAAGGTGGCGACGGTCGCAGGCCTGGCCGAGGTCGATCTGCTCGCTCGCGGGCTGATGTCGGACTTCTGGCCCGGTCCGCTGACCTTGATCCTGAAGGCGCAGCCCACGCTGGCCTGGTCGCTGACCGACGCCTCGGGACGGATCGCGGTGCGGATGCCGCTGCATCCGGTGGCCCTCGAGCTGCTGGAGCGCACCGGGCCGCTGGGCGTGGTCGCCGCCGGCGCCGGCCATGACGCCGATACGGCCTTCCCCGCGGAACTCTGCGAAGGCCTGACGGTCCTGCTGGACGCCGGTGCGCTGCCCGCGGCGCCTGCCTCGGCCGTCGTGGACCTCACAGGCGCCCAGCCCGTACTCGTCCGGCCCGGACCCTTGGCGTTCGAGGACCTGCGCGGGTCGTGCCCGGGACTCCTCGTGGCGGGCGCGGCCCCCCTGCCACCGGCCCCGTAGACTCTGGCGCGTCCGGCGACCCCGACCGTGCCCTGGAGCCACCCCATGAGCCCTGCACAGACCCCGTTCTGGGGCCCCGATTTCGACTCCCTTGCGGCTGAGGACCCGGAGATCGCCGGTGTCATCCTGGGCGAGCTCGACCGGCTGCGGGCCGGCCTGCAGCTGATCGCCAGTGAGAACTTCACCTCCCCAGCCGTGCTGGCAGCGCTGGGCTCCACGCTGAGCAACAAGTACGCCGAGGGCTACCCGGGGCGGCGCTACTACGGCGGGTGCGCCGTCGTCGACGACGCCGAGACCATCGGCATCGAGCGGGCCAAGGCGCTGTTCGGGGCGGACCACGCCAACCTCCAGCCGCATTCGGGGGCCAGTGCCAACATCGCCGCATACGGGGCCTTCATGAAGCCCGGCGAGACCGTCCTGGCGATGAGCCTGCCGCATGGCGGCCACCTCACCCACGGCACCAAGGTGAGCTTCTCGGGCAAGTGGTTCCATGCCGTGCACTACGGGGTCCACCCGCAGACCGAGGACATCGACTACGACCAGGTCCGTGACCTCGCCCGCGAGCACCGACCCCGGATGATCATCTGCGGCGGTTCGGCGATCCCGAGGCTCATCGACTTCGCCGCCTTCCGGGCGATCGCCGATGAGGTCGGAGCGATCCTCATGGTCGACGCCGCGCACTTCATCGGCCTGGTGGCAGGTGGGGCGATCCCCTCGCCGGTGCCGCACGCTGACGTCGTGACCTTCACCACCCACAAGGTGCTGCGCGGGCCGCGTGGCGGGATGATCCTGGCCCGCTCCGAGCACGCGGCGGCCATCGACAAAGCCGTGTTCCCGATGATGCAGGGCGGTCCCCTGATGCATGCGGTGGCAGCCAAGGCCGTGGCGCTCAAGGAGGCCGCGACCCCGCAGTACGCCCAGTACGCGCGTGACGTGATCTCCAACTCGCAGGCTCTGACCGAGGGTCTGGCCGGCCACGGCATGCGCCCGGTCACCGGGGGCACCGACACGCACCTCGCCCTGCTGGACCTGCAGGGCACCGGGGTCACGGGCACCGAGGCCGAGGCACGTTGCGATGCCGCCGGGATCGTGCTGAACAAGAACGCCATCCCCAACGACCCGCGTCCGGCGAGCGTGGCCTCGGGGATCCGGGTCGGGACGCCCTCGGTGACCACCCAGGGCATGGGCCGACCCGAGATGGCCCGGATCGCGGACCTCATCGGACGGGCGATCCGAGACGAGCACGGGGCCGCGGCCCATGACATCCGCGCCGAGGTCAGCGAGTTGGTCACCACCTTCCCGGCCTACCCGCGCAGCTAGTGCGTGAGTACGGGCTCAGCCTGCTGGTCGCCGCCGCGCTGACCTACCTGGTCATGCCGGTCGTGCGGGCGCTGGCGTTGCGCGCCGGTGCCGTGGCCGGGGTCCGCGACCGCGACGTCCACGACCACGCCATCCCGCGCTGGGGTGGCCTGGGCATGTTCCTCGGGATGGCCGGCGGAATGGTGCTGGCCAGCAAGCTGCCCATGATGCGCTCGGTGTTCGAGGGGTCCTCCACCGAGGCGATGGCCCTCATGTCGGGGGCCACGATCATCGTCGCGCTCGGCCTGGCCGACGATCGCTGGGAACTCGACGCCCCCACGAAGATGGCAGGCCAGGTCCTGGCGGCCAGCGTGATGGCCCTGCAGGGCATCACGATCCTGTGGCTCCCGATCGGGGGAGTGCTCGTCCTGGACCCCACCACCTCGGTGCTGCTGACCGTGATCATCGTGCTCGTGAGCGTGAATGCCATCAACTTCATCGACGGTCTCGACGGCCTGGCCGCGGGGATCACCGCCGTCTCGGCGGCCGCGTTCTTCGTCTACGCGTACCTGCTCAGTGTCCAGTTCGGGGTCGAGCGCGCCACGCTCTCGGCGCTGGTCTCAGCGCTGCTGGTGGGGATGTGCGTGGGCTTCCTGCCGCACAACGCCTTCCCTGCGCGGCTGTTCATGGGTGACACGGGGTCGATGCTGATCGGCTACCTGATGGCCGCCAGCGTGATCACCCTGACCGGCAAGGTGGACCCGAACGCACTGGCCGGGACCACGCTGCTGCCGGCCCTGCTGCCGATCCTGGTCCCCCTCGGGGTGCTGGCTGTGCCCCTGCTGGACCTGCTGCTGGCCGTCGTCCGGCGCACCCGGGCCGGACGTTCACCGTTCGCCCCCGACAAGCAGCACCTGCACCACCGCCTGCTCGAGATGGGCCACTCCCAGCGCCGCGCAGTGGTGCTCCTCACCGCCTGGGCCGCCCTGATCGCCTTCTCCGTGGTCATGCTTGCCTTCGTCGAGCTGTCGACGGCCCTGATCGCCAGCCTGATCGGCGCGGGGTTGCTGGTACTCGCGGTGGCATGGCCCAGTGTCCGCCGCACCGATCGCGCAGGAGTCGCATGAACCTCGCCCCCGAGCCCGCAGCGCACGAACCCGAGCCCCGGCCCGATTCCGCACCGACGGAGCCCCCCCAGAAGCCCCGTCCCCCGGGTCGCCGGCCCGGCCCCACAGCCCTGGTCGCACCGATGCGCCGGGCGCTGCGGGTCGGTGCCGTGGCCTCGCTGATCGCGCTGCCCCTCTCGGCGCTCGTGGGCTACCTGCTGGCAGGCGGCCCCGGGCTCTGGGGCGCCCTGACCGGTATGGGCATCGCCGTGGCCTTCTTCGCGATCACCGTGGTGGTGGCCCTGAGCACGGCTGGCCTGGACGTGAGCACCCTGGGGATCGCAGTGCTCGGGTCCTGGCTGGTCAAGATGGTCCTGCTGATCCTCGTGCTGGTGGTGCTGCGTGACGCTGACTACTACTCACGGCCCGCCCTGTTCCTCGCCCTGCTGGTCGGGACCATCGGCAGCCTGGTGCTCGAGGCGCTGGTCGTCCTGCGGACCCAGGTGCCCTACCTGGAGCCGGAGCGGCAATGAGCGAGTTGATGCCCGAGCGGGTCCCCGACGACGAACCCCCCTCGGGTCAGGGCGGCGGCGACAAGCCCCCGATGCACCCGGCTCTGGTGCCCACCGGCGAGCATGTCGCCCACTCAGCGATCGGGTCGCTGGTCGCTGGAGTCGTGGTCTGGGGAGGCCTCGGCGCCCTTGCTGATCGCTGGCTGGGCACCGGACCAATCTTCACGGTGGTCGGGCTCGTGGCCGGCTTCATGGTCGGTTTCGGGATCGTGTATCTTCGCTTCGGACGCGATGAGTAGTCACCGCTGCGCGTCAATTGGACCATTGCGATCCCGGAAGGGCCCACTGTGCTGAACGTTGCAGCTTCCGTCGGGTCGCTCGTCGGCTCCGCCGGTGGCGAGGGTGAGGGCTATGCGCCCCCCACGATCATGGAGTTCTTCCCGCCCCAGCTGTTCGGCGAGGGCACCGCGTGGGGCCCCACCCGGATCGACCTGATCGGCTTCTTCATGGCCGGGGTGCTCGCGCTCTTCTTCGTGATGGCGTTCAAGAAGCCCTCGATGGTCCCGAACAAGTTGCAGAACCTCGGCGAGATGGCCCTGGACCTCGTGTACGTCAACATCATCGACGAGGTGATGGGCACGCGCGGTCGGCGATTCGCGCCGATCATCGTCACGCTGTTCTGGATGATCCTGGCCTTCAACATCACGGGCATCATGCCGATGATGCACATCGCGGCCACGGCCGTGATCGGCGTGCCCCTCGTGCTGGCGACCGTCTCCTACGTGACCTTCAACTACGCGGGCATCAAGGAACACGGCTTCGGGCAGTACATGAAGCTCAACCTCTTCCCGCCCGGCGTGCCCAAGCCGATCTACGTGCTGGTCACCCCGATCGAGTTCATCTCCACGTTCATCCTGCGCCCGGTCACGCTGACGATCCGTCTGCTGGCCAACATGATGGCCGGCCACCTGCTGCTGGTGCTGTTCTTCGGAGCCACCAGCTACCTGCTCTTCGAGGCGCAGGGCCTGCTCAAGTTGGCGGCGGTCCCGTCGCTGCTCATGGGCTTCGCCTTCGTGTGCTTCGAGCTGATCGTCGCGCCGCTGCAGGCCTACATCTTCGCCCTGCTGACGGCCGTGTACATCGACGGCGCCACGAGTCACGAGCACTAGACCGCGTACCCGCACCACCCCAGATTCCCGGGCGACCGCCACGGGCCACACGGAAGGAACCACCACAGTGGAGCTGCTCGCCGAAGTCAACGGCAACCTCAACGCGATCGGATACGGCCTGGCGGCCATCGGCCCAGGTATCGGCATCGGCATCCTGGTCGGCAAGGCGCTGGAGGGCATCGCCCGCCAGCCCGAGGCCACCGGCGTCCTGCGCACCAACATGTTCCTCGGCATCGCCTTCACAGAGGCCCTTGCCCTCATCGGCCTGGTCGCAGGCTTCCTCTTCACCTGATCGTCGACGCCTGCGCATCGGACGCTGAACCCTCGAAGCTGATCTGGAAGGGCCATGGACACCGTATTCATCGTTGCGTCGGAGGAGCCGAACCCGCTCTGGCCGGCGTCCTACGACATCATCTGGGGCACGCTGTCGTTCGTCGTCCTGCTCGTGATGTTCTGGAAGTACGTGCTGCCAACGTTCAACCGGATCGTGGCGGAGCGTGCGGAGAACATCGAGGGCGGCATCGAGAAGGCCAAGGTCATGCAGGCCGAGGCCGCGCGCAGCCGTGAGGCGTACTCAGCGCAGCTGGAGTCCGCAGCCAAGGAGGCCTCGGCGATCCGCACCTCGGCGCACAGCGACGGGGAGCAGATCGTCGCAGCCGCGCGTGCCCAGGCAGTGGAGGCAGCCGCTGCCGTCACCGCCCGCGCAGACGCCCAGCTCGAGATCGAGCGGGAGTCGGCGATCGGCTCGCTGCAGCGCGACGTCGGTGACCTCGCCTTGGCGCTGGCCAGCAAGATCGTGGGCGAGAGCCTGACCGACGATGCCCGCGCCCGGGCCACCGTCGACCGGTTCATCAGCGACCTCGAGACCCAGGCGGCCACCCGGGGGTCGGACACGCCATGATCGGTTCCAGCCGGGCGAACTACACGGGCCTTCGTGCCCGCCTCGACCAGCGTCGCGACGATCCCGCGCTGTCCGGGCTCTCGGCTGAGCTGTTCTCCGCTGCTGACCTGATCGGTGCCGAGGCCCAGCTCCGCTCGGCGCTCTCGGACTCCGGTCAGCCTGTGGCGGCACGCCAGGCGACCGTGCACGCCCTGTTCGGTTCGCGCCTGTCGGCCACGGCAGTCGAGGTGCTTGCCGATGTCGTGGGCCAGCGCTGGTCGGCGCCGGTGGAGATGCTGGAGTCCCTCGAGGGGATCGCCGCCCAGGCCGCGTTCCTCGACGCGGACCGCGCCGGCTCGTTGGACGAGGTCGAGGATCAGCTGTTCGGCTTCGCGCAGGCCGTGTCGGGTTCGGCCGACCTGCAGATGGCGCTGACCAACCCGGCGGTGACGTCGGGGCAGAAGGCCGCGATGGTGCGCGGGTTGCTCGAAGGGCGCGCCTCGACGCAGGCACTCGACGTGCTGGCGTACTCGATGGGGCACCTGCGCGGGCGCCGCGCGGACGCGGTGCTCGAGGACCTCAGCGACCTCGCCGCCGAGCAGCGCGGCCGGTCCGTGGCCGAGGTCCGTGTCGCCCGCCCCCTGGACGAGGACCAGGCCACGAGGCTAGCGGCTGCGCTCTCACGGCTCAACGGCCGCGACATCCGGCTCAACGTCGCGGTCGATCCCGAGGTGATCGGCGGGATCAGCGTCCGGATCGGCAACGAGGTCGTCGATGCCACCGTGGCCCACAGGATCGAACAGGCCCGCCGCGCGCTGGCCGGCTGACACACCCACACTTTCCATACCGCAAGCCCCGCACCTGCGGGAAGGACGAGGAGACACGATGACGGAGCTGGCGATCCGCCCAGAGGAGATCCGGGCGGCGATCGAGCGCAGTGTTGCCGATTTCGCGCCGGAGTCCGCGCGCGAGGAGGTTGGCCGCGTGGTCGAGACCGGCGACGGGATCGCCCGGGTCGAGGGCCTGCACTCGGCGATGACCAATGAGCTGCTCGAGTTCGAGGGCGGCCTGCTGGGCCTGGCCCTGAACCTCGACGTGCGTGAGATCGGCGTCGTGCTGCTCGGTGATGGCTCGGCCATCGAGGAGGGCCAGGTGGTCAAGCGCACCGGCGAGGTGCTCTCGGTGGCAGTGGGCGATGCCTACCTGGGCCGTGTCGTGGACCCGTTGGGCAACCCGATCGACGGCCGTGGCCCGATCGAGACCTCGGCGCGCCGTGCCCTGGAGCTGCAGGCCCCCACCGTCGTCCAGCGCCAGCCGGTCAAGGAGTCGATGGCCACGGGCATCAAGGCCATCGACGCGATGACCGCGATCGGCCGCGGGCAGCGCCAGCTGATCATCGGTGACCGGCAGACGGGCAAGACCGCCGTGTGCCTGGACACCATCCTCAACCAGAAGAGCAACTGGGAGTCCGGGGACCCGAACAAGCAGGTGCGCTGCATCTACGTGGCCATCGGCCAGAAGGGCTCGACCATCGCCGGGGTGCGCGGGGTGCTCGAGGAGTACGGCGCGATGGAGTACACGACCATCATCGCCTCGCCGGCCTCGGACTCCGCGGGCTTCAAGTACTTGGCGCCCTACACCGGCTCGGCGATCGGCCAGCACTGGATGTACGAGGGCAAGCACGTGCTCATCGTGTTCGACGACCTGAGCAAGCAGGCCGAGGCCTACCGTGCGGTCTCGCTGCTGCTGCGCCGCCCCCCGGGCCGCGAGGCCTACCCCGGTGACGTGTTCTACTTGCACTCCCGGCTGCTGGAGCGCTGCGCGAAGCTGTCCGATGACCTCGGTGCCGGCTCGATGACCGGCCTGCCGATCATCGAGACCAAGGCCAACGACGTGTCGGCCTACATCCCCACCAACGTCATCTCGATCACCGACGGGCAGTGCTTCCTGGAGTCGGACCTGTTCAACTCGGGCGTCCGCCCGGCCATCAACGTCGGCATCTCGGTATCGCGCGTCGGCGGCTCGGCGCAGTCCAAGGCGATGAAGAAGGTGGCCGGCCGTCTGCGCCTGGACCTGGCCCAGTTCCGCGAGCTGGAGGCCTTCGCGGCGTTCGGCTCCGACCTGGACTCCGCTTCCAAGGCCCAGCTGGCTCGCGGCACGCGGCTGGTGGAGATCCTCAAGCAGCCGCAGTACAAGCCGCAGTCGTTGGCCGATGAGGTCATCTCCGTCTGGGCCGGTACGACCGGGCAGCTGGACAACGTGCCCGTCGAGGATGTGCGCCGTTTCGACACGGAGTTCCTCGAGTACGTCCACCGCGAGCACAGCCAGATCATCGACACGATCAGCGGCACCTCGGACCTCTCCGAGGACACAGTGTCCGGCCTGGAGTCGGCGATGGAGGCCTTCAAGCGGCAGTTCACCACCAGCGAGGGTCATGTGCTGGTCAAGGATGTCCCGGTGGAGCCGGTGACCGAGGATGACGTCGAAGTCACCCAGATCACCAAGGTTGTGCGGAAGTAGCGGAATGGGCGCCCAACTGAGGGTCTTCCGACGCCGCATCCGCAGCGTCCAGCAGACCAAGAAGATCACCAAGGCGATGGAGTTGATCGCCTCGTCGCGGATCGTCAAGGCCCAGGCCCGGCTCAACGCGGCGCTGCCCTACACTCGCGAGCTGATCGCCGCGATCTCGGCGGCCGTGTCGATGTCCGCCTCCGACGACCACCCGCTGACCTCGACCCGCGACGAGCACAAGCGCGCAGCCGTGCTGCTGGTCGCTGCGGATCGTGGACTGGCCGGTGCCTACTCGTCGAACATCATCCGCGAGGGGGAGGGCCTCAACGCCTATCTTCGCGAGCAGGGCATCGAGCCGGTGCACTTCCTCGTGGGGCGCAAGGTCGTCAACTACTACAAGTTCCGCGAGCGGCGGATCGAGGGCGAGTACGTCGGGTTCAGCGACCAGCCGACCGTCGAGGACGCCAAGGAGATCGCCATCGGCCTGTTGGCCTCGTTCCTGTCCCGATCCCAGGATGAGGCCGGGACCGACGAGATCCACATCGTCTACACGCACTTCGTGAACATGGGCCGGCAGGAGGTTCGGATCCGCCGGATCCTGCCGATCGAGGTCGTCGAGCAGGTTGTGGACGTCAACTGGGACCAGGAGCTGCACCCGGACACCAAGCCCGAGGCCAGCCAGGGCTCCACAGCGCCGGTGATGCCGCTCTACGAGTTCGAGCCTGACGCCGACACCGTGCTCAACGAGTTGCTCCCGCGCTACGTGGAGAACATCGTCTACACCGCGCTGCTGGAAGCGGCTGCCTCTGAGCACGCCGCCCGGCGTCGCGCGATGAGTTCAGCCACGGACAATGCTGAGGAACTGATCAAGAGCCTCAGCCAGCAGGCCAACCAGGCCCGCCAGACCGAGATCACCCAGGAGATTTCCGAGATCGTCGGCGGCGCCGATGCTCTTGCCTCCGCCACCGCAGGAAGTTGAGGATCGTCCATGACCGCCTCTGTTGAGACCGCTCAGGGAGTGGGTCGCGTCGCCCGCGTGACCGGCCCTGTCGTCGACGTGGAGTTCCCCGTCGAGGCCATGCCCGAGCTCATGAACGCGCTGCATGTCGACGTGAGCTTCGGCGCCGGAGAGGAGGGCGGCGGAACCCACACGCTGACCCTCGAGGTCGCCCAGCACCTCGGCGACAACCTGGTCCGCGCGATTTCCATGCAGCCTACCGACGGCCTGGTTCGCGGCGCTGAGGTGCGCGACACCGGCGACGCGATCATGGTCCCGGTCGGCGACGTGACCAAGGGCCACGTGTGGAACACCCTCGGCAAGCCGCTGGACGTCGAGGAGTCGTCGCTGGAGATCACCGAGCGCTGGGGCATCCACCGCCAGCCGCCGGCCTTCGACCAGCTTGAGAGCCGCACTGAGGTGTTCTGGACCGGCATCAAGGTCATCGACCTGCTCACCCCGTACGTCAAGGGCGGCAAGATCGGCCTGTTCGGCGGCGCCGGTGTGGGCAAGACGGTGCTGATCCAGGAGATGATCTACCGCGTCGCGGAGAACTTCTCCGGCGTCTCGGTCTTCGCCGGGGTCGGCGAGCGCACCCGTGAGGGCAACGACCTGTTCCTGGAAATGAGCGAGTCCGGTGTCCTGGAGAAGACCGCACTGGTCTTCGGCCAGATGGACGAGCCCCCGGGCACCCGCCTGCGGGTGGCTCTGACCGCGCTGACGATGGCGGAGTACTTCCGCGACGTTCAGAAGCAGGACGTCCTGCTGTTCATCGACAACATCTTCCGCTTCACGCAGGCCGGTTCCGAGGTCTCCACCCTGCTGGGACGGATGCCCTCAGCGGTGGGCTACCAGCCGACCCTGGCCGACGAGATGGGCATGCTCCAGGAGCGCATCACCTCGACCCGCGGTCACTCGATCACGTCCCTGCAGGCCATCTACGTGCCCGCCGACGACCTTACTGACCCGGCGCCAGCCACGACCTTCGCCCATCTGGATGCGACCACGACGCTGAGCCGGCCGATCTCTGAGATCGGCATCTACCCGGCCGTCGATCCGCTGGACTCCACCTCGCGGATCCTCGACCCGCGGATCGTCGGCGACGAGCACTACGCCGTGGCAGCCCGGACCAAGGAGATCCTGCAGCGCTACAAGGACCTGCAGGACATCATCGCGATCCTGGGCATCGACGAGCTGTCCGAGGAGGACAAGGTCCTGGTCAACCGGGCGCGGCGGATCCAGCGGTTCCTGAGCCAGAACATGTTCGTGGCAGAAGCGTTCACCGGCCAGCCCGGTTCGTTCGTCCCCGTGGAGGAGACGATCGCCTCTTTCAAGGCCCTGGCCGACGGCGAGTACGACCACATCCCCGAGTCCGCGTTCTTCATGGCCGGTGGTATCGAGGACGTCGAGCGCAACGCCGCCAAGCTGAAGGGCTGAGGCAGCCATGGCTGAGCTCAGCGTCTCCCTGGTCGCGATGGACCGCCCGCTGTGGGAGGGCAAGGCCCGGATGGTCGTGGCGACCACGCCCGAGGGTGAGATCGGGATCCTGCCGGGTCACGAGCCCGTGCTGGCCCTGCTCACCGACGGGGCAGTGCGCATCGAGCCGATCGAGGGTCCCAAGGTCGGGGCAGTCGTGCACGGCGGGTTCTTCTCCGTGGCCAACAACAAGGTGGCCATCCTGGCCGAGACTGCCGAGCTGGCCACCGAGATCGACGTGGAGCGGGCCCAGCGAGCGCTGGACCGGATCCTGTCCGATGGCACGGTCGATCGACGCGAGAAGGCTGCCGAGCTGCGCGCCAGGACCCGGCTCAAGACCGCGATGGCCGTGGAGAGCCAGACCTTGCACCGGGGCAGCTGAGGGGACGACTTGGCTCTGCCGGGGGTCCCGCCTAGTCCCTGGACTTCGGTCGGGACCCGGCGACTGACCGTCACGCGTGTCTGCACCCGGGCGGGAACCCGGGCGGGTATCGTCTGGCGCCATGCCTGAGCTGCTGGCCCTGCTCGCCGCCTTCTGCTTCGCCCTTGCCGCGACTCTGCAGCAGAAGGGCGCCCTCGGGATGGGTCCGCCTGTTGAGGGCGGGCGCAGCTTCCTGCGGCTCGTCACCCAGGGGTGGTGGCTCGTCGGCACGCTGGTCCTGCTGTTCGGGTACGCGTTCCAGGCGGTCGCCCTCACAGAGGGTCAGTTGGCCATCGTGCAGTCGTTGCTGGTCACGACGATCGTGTTCGCGCTCCCGCTTGGGCGCTGGCTGACCGATCAGCAGGTCAACCGCACCGAGGTCCTGGCCGCCGGGGCGATCGTGCTTGGTCTGGCCTGTTTCACGTACTTCGGAGAGGAAGGCGCCGGTAATCCGAGCGCCCCGACCTGGCAATGGGCTCTGACCTTCCTGATCTTCGGTGCGCTCGCTGCTGCCTTCGTCATCATTGGGCGGCGGTCAGATCAGGGCCGCAGGGCCGCGTACTTCGGTGCCGCGGCCGGCGTGTTGTATGCGTTGTCGGCCGCCATGTGGAAGCCCACCTCTGAAGCATGGTCGGCCGGCGGGGTGTCGGGGCTGCTCACCTCCTGGGAGTTCTACGCCTGGGCTGGTGCGGCTCTGGTTGCGTTCATCGTCCAACAGGTGTCCCTCGCGCTGGGTCACCTGGCCTCGACCGTGGCCACGGTGTCCGTGGGGAACCCGATCGTGAGCGTCATCATCGGGATCCTTGTCCTGCAGGAGCGGCTGGCCGACCCGATGTGGCACAAGGTGGTTGCCTTCGCCGGGCTGGGCGTTGCCATGGTTGCGGCCGTCAGGATCACGCAGGCGACCGAGGGTCCCGATCCTGGCTCCAGCTCCGTGGACCATCCCCCCTCCGGGGCCCAGAGCCCGCAGGGGTAGCGGCACTCGTTGCTTGTGGGTCGCCGCTTGCCTCCTAGGCGCGCTCGCCCCCGGGCTTCCACAGGACGTCGCCCACCGCCAGGTTCGCGTGTCGGGCGAGCACGAACAACAGGTCCGACAGCCGGTTGAGGTACGTCGCCGGCAGCTCGGTCATCGAGTCGGCATGCTCGGTCATCGCGGCCCACGTCGAGCGCTCGGCCCGGCGCACCACGGTGCGGGCCACATGCAGGTGGGCACACGCGGGAGTCCCGCCGGGCAGGACGAAGGAGTTCAGCTTGGGCAGGTCGGCGTTGTAGGTGTCGATCGCCTCCTCGAGCCGGTCCACGTAGGCGGCCTCCACCCTCAACGGGGGGTATGCCGGTTCGGCCACGACCGGGGTGCAGAGGTCCGCGCCCACGTCGAACAGCTCGTTCTGCACCCGCAGCAGCAGGCCGCGCACGTCCTCGGCCAGCTCGGTGCACGCCAGCACGACCCCGACCGCGCTGTTGGCCTCGTCGACGTCGGCGTAGGCGATCAGGCGCAGGTCGTTCTTGGAGGTGCGGCTCATGTCGCCCAGGGAGGTCGTCCCGTCGTCGCCGGTGCGGGTGTAGATCTTCGTGAGTTTGACCATGTGGGCAGCCTATGTCGGGGTCGCGTGCCCCGCCGCAGAGCGTCGGGCATTGCCGGGCACGGCGGCGGACGCGGGGCACTTCCATGTCGGTTGCGGCCCTACGATGGCCACCATGCAGCAGGTGTTCCGGGTCCGGGGTGGTCATCGCCTGACCGGCGAGATCGGCGTGGTCGGCGCCAAGAACAGCGTGCTCAAGCTCATGGCCGCCGCGCTCCTGGCCCAGGGCCGCACCACCATCACCAACGTCCCGGACATCCTGGATGTGGCGATCATGGCCGAGCTGCTGCGCAGGCTCGGCTGCGACGTGGTCCATGAGGCAGGGTCACCGCTGGTGGGCGGCACCGTCACGATCGACGTGCCCGAGACGCCCCACCATCAGGCTGACTACGACCTGGTCCGGCGGATGCGCGCCTCGATCTGTGTCTTGGGTCCGCTGATCGCCCGGTGCGGTGCGGCCGACGTGGCCCTGCCCGGCGGGGATGCCATCGGCTCGCGAGGCCTGGACATGCACATCGCCGGGCTGCAGAAGCTCGGTGCCACCTTCGACAACGAGCACGGCTTCCTGGTGGCCAAGGCCAAGTCGTTGCACGGTGGCCAGATCTGGCTGGACTTCCCCAGCGTCGGGGCCACGGAGAACATCCTGATGGCCGCTGTGCTCGCCCACGGCACGACTGTGATCGACAACGCCGCCCGCGAGCCGGAGATCGTGGACATCTGCCAGATGCTCACCGCGATGGGGGCTCAGATCGGGGGCGCTGGCACGTCGACGATCACCGTCGAGGGGGTGCGCACGCTGCACCCGGTGGAGCACCACACTGTGCCCGACCGCATCGTTGCCGGCACCTGGGCGGTCGCAGCGGCGATCACCGGCGGCGAGCTGTTCGTGCGCGGTGCGATCGGCCGGCATCTGGAGATGGCCCTGGACAAGCTGGCCTCGGCCGGGGCGGTGATCCACATCGAGGACGCCGGGTTCAGCGTCCGGATGGAGGACCGGCCACGGGCCGTGGACATCGTCACCCTGCCCTACCCGGGCTTCCCGACGGACCTGCAGCCGCAGTTCATCGCCCTCAACGCGATCGCCGAGGGCACGGCAATGATCACTGAGAACCTCTTCGAGGCGCGCTTCCGGTTCGTCAACGAGCTGGCCCGTCTCGGCGCCGACGTGCGCACCGACGGCCACCACGCGCTGGTGCGCGGGCGCACCGGGCTATCCGGCGCTCCCGTCGAGGCGGCCGACATCCGCGCCGGAGCCGGGCTGGTGCTCGCGGGCCTGGCCGCGCAGGGCTACACCACGGTCTACGAGATCCACCACATCGAGCGTGGCTATGCCGGGTTCGTCCCGAGCCTGGTCAACGTCGGCGCCCGGATCGAGCGCGTCGAGATGCCCTCGCCCTTCGACGACTGAGCGCCGTCCGCTGCGGTGCGGGCGCGGCGACCCTGACGTTACTGCCCAGTAACCCACGGCGATAGGATCGGGCGAATCGCAACTCGAGGAGGTTCGCATGTCCACTGTCATGGTCGTCGGAGCGGGACTGATGGGTTCGGGCATCGCGCAGGTCAGCGCGATCGCGGGCCACGATGTGATCCTGCGCGACATCAGCACCGACGCGGTCGCACGCGGGCGCGGGGCGATCGAGTCCTCCCTGACGAAGTTCGCCGCGAAGGGCTCGATCACCGAGCAGGACGCCGAGGCCGCGCTGGCCCGCATCACGGGCACGACCGATCTCGACGCCGCGGCTCAGGCGGAGGTGATCGTCGAGGCGATCATCGAGGAGGTCGACCTCAAGTCCGAGCTGTTCGCCGAGCTCGATCGTCTGGCTCCGCAGGGGGCGGTGCTGGCCACCAACACCTCCGCGATCCCGATCACCCGGATTGCCGCAGCGACCCAGCGGCCCGAGGCCGTCGTGGGCACGCACTTCTTCTCGCCGGTTCCGATGATGAAGCTCTGCGAACTGGTCCGTGGGCTCAAGACCTCCGATGAGACCCTGGCCGCCGCCCGCAGCTGGGCCGAGGGCATCGGCAAGACGTGCATCGTGGTCAACCGAGACGTGGCGGGATTCGTGACCACCCGGATCATCACGGCCTTGGTCAACGAGGCGATCCGCCTGGTCGAGTCCGGTGTGGCCAGCCCCGAGGACGTGGACATCGCCTGCAGACTCGGCTTCGGTCATGCGATGGGGCCGCTGGCCACTGCTGACCTGACCGGTATCGACGTGATGCGGAGGGCCTCGATGTCGATCTACAACGAGACCGCGCAGCAGTCGTTCTACCCACCTGAACTGATCACCCGCATGGCCATCGCCGGCGACCTCGGTCGTAAGAGTGGCCAGGGCTTCTACACCTACGGAGGCTGACATGGCGGCCAAGGACAAGCCCTGGATGATGCGCACGTACGCCGGGCACTCGTCGGCTGCGGCGTCCAACGAGTTGTTCCGGCGCAATCTGGAGAAGGGTCAGACCGGGCTCTCAGTGGCCTTTGACCTGCCCACCCAGACCGGCTACGACCCTGATGCGGAGCTCGCCCGGGGCGAGGTCGGCAAGGTCGGCGTGCCGATCAGCCACATCGGCAACATGCACGCACTGCTCGACGGCATCCCGCTGGACCGGATGAACACGTCGATGACCATCAATGCCACGGCCATGTACCTGTTCGCGATGTACGTGGCCGTCGCCGAGGAGAACGGTATCGACCCGGCCGCCCTGTCGGGCACCACCCAGAACGACATCATCAAGGAGTACCTCTCGCGGGGGACCTATGTGTTCCCACCCGCACAGAGCCTGCGGCTGATCACCGACATGATCGCCTACACGGTCAACGAGGTGCCCAAGTGGAACCCCATCAACATCTGCAGCTATCACCTTCAGGAGGCCGGGGCGACGCCCGTCCAGGAGATCTCCTTCGCCCTGTCGACCGCGATCGCGGTGCTCGACGCCGTCCGCGACTCCGGGCAGGTCCCGGCCGAGCGGTTCGGCGAGGTCGTCGGCCGGATCTCCTTCTTCGTCAACGCCGGGGTGCGGTTTGTCGAGGAGATGTGCAAGATGCGCGCCTTCGTCGCGCTCTGGGACGAGCTCACTGCGCAGCGCTATGGCGTCACGGATCCCAAGCAGCGGCGCTTCCGCTACGGCGTGCAGGTCAACTCCCTGGGCCTGACAGAGGCGCAGCCGGAGAACAACGTGCAGCGGATCGTCCTGGAGATGCTCGGCGTGACGCTGTCCAAGGACGCGCGCGCCCGGGCCATCCAGCTGCCCGCGTGGAACGAGGCCCTGGGCCTTCCGCGGCCGTGGGACCAGCAGTGGTCGCTGCGCATCCAGCAGGTACTGGCCTTCGAGTCCGACCTGCTGGAGTATCCGGACCTGTTCGAGGGTTCCACCGTGGTGGCGGCCAAGACCGCTGAGCTGATCGCCGGCGCCCGCGAGGAGCTCGACCGGATCCTGGAGATGGGCGGGGCAGTGGCCGCCGTAGACACCGGCTACATGAAGTCCGCGCTGGTCGGGGCGCACGCTGCCCGCCGCGGTCGGGTGGAGTCCGGCGAGGACATCGTCATCGGGGTGAACCGGTTCACGAGTTCGGAGCCCAACCCCTTGCTCGCAGATCTCGACACGGCCATCCAGGTCATCGACCCCCAGGTCGAGGCCACGGCGGCTGCTGCGGTCCAGGAATGGCGCGCAGGTCGCGACGAGGAGCGTGCCGGTGCTGCGCTCGAGACGCTCACGTACGCCGCCCGCGGGAGCGGCAGCCTCATGCCGGCCTCGCTGGCATGCGCGCACGCGGGTGTGACCGTGGGGGAGTGGACGGCGGCCCTGCGGGAGGTCTTCGGCGAGTACCGGGCGCCCACGGGCGTGTCCGGGGTGGCTGGTGTGGTGGCTGGCAACGAGCAGCTGGCCGCGGTGCAGGAGCGGGTGCGGGCCACCGGCGAAGAGCTCGGAGGCGGCCACCTGCGCTTCCTGGTCGGCAAGCCCGGTCTGGACGGGCACTCCAACGGTGCCGAGCAGATCGCCGTGCGTGCCCGCGATGCCGGTTTCGAGGTCGTCTACCAGGGCATCCGGCTGACCTCCGCACAGATCGTGGCCGCGGCGGTCGCCGAGGACGTCCATGTCGTGGGCCTGTCGATCCTGTCCGGCTCGCACATGGTGGCGGTCCCCGAGGTGCTCGCCGGCCTGCGGGCTGCCGGGATGGGCGAGGTGCCCGTGGTGGTCGGCGGGATCATCCCCGACAGCGATGGCGCCGCGCTGCGCGAGCAGGGTGTCGCCGAGGTGTTCACGCCCAAGGACTATGACGCCACCGAGGTCATGGCCCGGGTGGTGGCCGCGATCCGGCGCGCCAACGGACTGTCCGTCTGATCCCCACGCCCTGTTCGGGGACTTGCCGCGCCAGCAAGTCCGGCCGGGCTCGAGGGTGCCCTCTGCTTGGCGCCGTGGGCGGTGGGCGGGTCAGAACAGGCGGAACTCCGGGTCGTCAACCCCGCGCAGGGCGTCGTAGTCGACCACGACGCAGCGGATGCCCCGATCGAGGGCCAGGGTCCGGGCCTGTGGCTTGATCTCCTGGGCGGCGAACACCCCGGTCACGGGCGCGAGCAACGGATCGCGGTTGAGCAGGTCGAGGTAGCGGGTGAGTTGCTCGACGCCGTCGATGTCCCCACGGCGCTTGACCTCCACGGCCACCGTCGCGCCCTGGTCATCGCGGAAGAGTATGTCCACCGGCCCGATGGCAGTCATGTACTCCCTGCGCACCAGCTCCCATGCCGAGCCGAACACTGTGGGCTGCTCGGCGAGCAGGGCCTGCAGGTGCGCCTCCACGCCGTCCTTGACAAGGCCGGGGTCGACGCCCAGCTGGTGGCTGGAGTCGTGGTGGACTCCCGTGATCGTGATGATCAGCTGCTCCCCGGCCCGGTTGAGCACTGTCCAGGTGCCCACGCCGTGGTCATCGACCTCCTCACGCGTCGAGCATGGTGGGCTCATCCAGTTCAACGGCTTGTACGCGCGGTCGTCGGCATGCACCGAGACCGAGCCGTCGGCCTTCGTGAGGATCAGCCGGGTGGCCAGCGGCAGGTGCGCCGAGAGCCTGCCCACGTAGTCCACAGAGCACTCCGCCACCACCAGTCGCATCCCGACAGGCTACCGGGCAGTGCCCGGCGCCCCCGTCCGGCTGCCCCGGCGCGGTGCTCGAGGCCACTCGGGGGCCGGCGCAGGGGGGCCTGATCACCAGTGGCAGACTGGCCGCGGGAGTGCCGGAACCGGCCACCCCTTGGGCGTTGCACGTCAGTTCTCGGGAGGAACTCATGGGCCAGATCAGCAAGGTGGGCGTCGTCGGACTGGGCACCATGGGTGCCGGGATCGCGGAGGTCCTGGCCCGCGCGGGCGTCGAGGTCATCGGCGTCGAGGTCTCCGAGGAGGCCCTGGCCAAGGGGCGCGGGCGCTTGGAGAAGTCCATGGGCCGTGCTCTCGAGCGCGCCAAGCTCTCCGAGGACGAGCACGCCCAGGCGCTGAGCCGGGTTCGTTTCACGACCGACGTCTCCGAGCTGTCCGATCGCGAGCTGGCGATCGAGGCGGTGACCGAGGACCTCGAGGTGAAGCGGGCGGTGCTGGCCGACCTCGACCGGATCCTCCCGGAGGGGGCGATCATCGCGACCAACACCTCCAGCCTGTCGGTCACGGCACTCTCCGTGGCCACTGGCCGACCGGATCGCGTCCTGGGCATGCACTTCTTCAACCCGGCGCCCGTGCTGGCGTTCATGGAGGTCGTCCGTACCGTCGTGACTACCCAGGAGGTTGTCGACGAGGCGGTGGAGTTCGCCGAGCAGCTGGGCAAGACGCCGGTGGTGGTCGGGGACCGGGCCGGCTTCATCGCCAACGCACTGCTGTTCGGCTACCTCAACCACGCAGCGAGCATGTACGAGGCCCGCTACGCCTCACGCGAGGACATCGACGCGGCCATGCGGCTGGGGTGCGGTTACCCGATGGGCCCGCTGGCCCTTCTGGACCTGATCGGCCTGGACACCGCGTACCGGATCCTGGACACCATGTACAAGGAGAGCCGGGACCGCCTGCATGCCCCGGCACCGATCCTCAAGCAGATGGTCACTGCGGGGATGAAGGGCCGCAAGTCGGGGTCCGGGTTCTACACCTACGAGGCGCCTGGCTCGTCCGCGGTGGTCACCGACGCCCAGACCCCGAGCCCCGAGGGGGCGCTGGGTGCCGGCCGCACCGTCGAGAAGGTCGGCGTCGTGGGCTCGGGGACGATGGCCACGGGCATCATCGAGGTCTTCATCAAGTCGGGCTACGAAACGATCTACGTCGCACGCTCCGATGAGCGGGTCGCCCAGGTGCGCGCGGCCCTGGAGCGCTCGCTGGCCAAGGCCGTGCAGCGCGGGAAGCTGACCGAGGAGGCACAGGCCCAGGCCTTGGCCCGAGTCAGCGGAACCAAGTCGCTGGACGACCTGGCCGACGTCGACCTGGTCGTCGAGGCCGTGGTCGAGGAGATCGGGGTCAAGACCACCCTGTTCGCCAACCTCGACGAGATCTGCAAGCCCGGCGCGGTGCTGGCCACCACCACCTCCAGCCTGCCGGTGGTGGAGATGGCTGCGGTGACCAGTCGCCCGTCCGACGTGGTCGGGATGCACTTCTTCAACCCGGCGGCGATCATGAAGCTCGTCGAGATCGTGGCCCACGTGTCCACTGCGCCCGACGTCCTGGCCACGGCGGCCGAGGTGTGCGCCAAGACCGGTAAGCACGCCGTGCACTGCGGTGATCGGGCCGGTTTCATCGTCAACGCGCTGCTGTTCCCCTACCTCAACGACGCCGTGAAGATGCTCGAGGCGCACTACGCCACCGCAGACGAGATCGACATCGCGATGAAGCAGGGCGCGGCGCTGCCCATGGGTCCCTTCGCCCTGCTCGACGTGGTCGGCAACGACGTATCGCTGGCGATCCAGCAGACCCTGTACCGGGAGTTCCGGGAGCCCGGGTTCGCCCCGGCCCCGATGCTCGAGCACATGGTGACCGCCGGGTACCTCGGCCGCAAGACCGGTCGAGGGTTCCGCTCCTACGCCAAGTAGCCCTAGCGGTTGGTGTGTACGGAATCGACCAGGAATTCGTCGATTCCGTACACACCAACGTGCCGTACCCCAGCCTGGTCAGGCCAGATGGTCCATGTTCGCGAAGGGCGGCACATCGTCCCAGCGGTCCATGGGCCCGGGCCACACTGTGGGCAGCGGCCCGACCTCCGGGCGGACCGCATCGACGATCCCGTCCAGGGCGATGCGGGCGTACTTCTCGCCGACCCACAGGTGCTGGGCGTTCTCTACGGCGATGACGTGCGCCTGCGGCACCCCGGCGAACCGACGGCTGACGTCCTGCGGGGAGGCGAACTCGTCGAGTTCGGGCACGAGGGCGGTGAGCGGTCGCCCGGACGTCGCCCACCCGGCCACGTCGGCGTCGTCGGACCACCGGCCCGGCGGCGAGAGCAGCACGGCTCCGGCGACGGGATCCACGTTGCCCCAGCGGACGATCACATCGGTCCCGAACGACCAGCCGACGGCCCAGGGGTCGACGAACCCCTGCATGCCTACCTCGTCCAGCGCGGCTGCGAGGTCCTGGCCCTCGCCGGCGTTGCCCTCGAACGACCCCTCGCTGGTGCCGGCCTGCCCGGAGGTGCCCCGCGTGTTGAAGCGCAGGACGCCGATCCCCGCGAGCGCCGGCAGCCGCCAGGCCGCCTTGCGGATCACGTGGCTGTCCATGGACCCGCCGTGCGTGGGTAGCGGATGACAGAACACGATCACCGCCGAGGGATCCTCGTCCAGCGGCAGCGACCATTCGCCGACGAGTCGTACCCCATCGTCGGTCAGAAGGGAGACCGGATACCGACGTGCTGGCAGGACGGAGTTGGCCGAGATTCGTGTCACCCGCCCAGCCTAGGCGCGCTGGGGGAGTGCGGCCGCTGGTCCATCCGTCCACCTGCACATCCGCGCCGTTGCCGCCTCCCGCGTCCGCCGCCGTTCCCCTCCCGATCCTGCGACTCCTCCTCGTGGGTGTCGACCGGACGACGCTGGCGTCGAGGGAGCGGCCCCTGCGGGGCGCTGTGGTGGAGGAACCGCCCGTGGTGTGGCCGGGGCGGCGGGTCAGGTGGGGCTGCGCCGGGAGCGGGCGTTCCAGCACGGGGTGTGCCAGTGCCTGCGGTACTCATCACCGTCATGGCGGTCGGCCCGCCACGCCACGAGGTGCGCGGTCCCGGGACGGATCTCCTGCTGGCAACCCGGGCACCGGTAGGTCTTGGTCGCTGTTGCGCCGGTGATCCGACGCACATGCCAGTCGCCGTCGGGATGGGACTGCGCGGCCTGCACCGACCCGATCGGACGCATGTCGGGGGCCTCCTGGGTACGGCGGTTCTTGCGGCCCATTGCGCACACGGTACCGGTCGCCCGCGGGCTGGGAAACTCCTGCCGCGACGCCCGGTGGTCGGTGCCGAAGGCCCGTTCCCACCCAGACCCCGCCCTACGGCTCAGCCGGCACGCCAGGTGCACGACGGCCACCACGCGAGCCGCCCGTCGTGGAACGTGGCCACCACGCGAGCCGCCCGTCGTGGGAACGTGGCCCCCACGCGAGGCGCCCGTCGTGGGAACGTGGCCCCCACGCGAGGCGCCCGTCGTGGTTACCATGGCCGACATGCTGCACTACACCGAGACTGGCACCGGTGATCCGGTTGTCCTGCTGCACGCCTTCCCCATCGACAGCACGCTCTGGGCCACCCAGCGCACGGATCTCGCCGCGCATGGCTTGCGGGTCATCACGCCCGACCTGCCCGGCTTCGGCGGGAGCACCCCGAGTGCTGCCGCGCCCGCGCTGGATGTCATGGCCGACGAGGTTGCCGGCCTTCTGGACCACCTCGGGCTAGAGCGGGCGATCGTGGGCGGGCTGTCCATGGGCGGCTACGTGACGATGGCCCTCCTGCGCCGCCACCCGGACCGATTGGCCGCCATCATCCTCGCCGACACCAAGGCGTCGGCCGACCCGCCGGCAGCGGTCGCCACCCGCCTGTCGGTGGCTGAAGCGGTGGAGGCATCGGGGTCGACGTCTGCGCTGGCGGAGGCGATGCTGCCCAACCTGCTCGGCCAGACCACCCGGTCGCACTCCGAAGAGGTCGTGGACATGGTTCGTCGTTGGATCGCTGCTCAGCCCCCGGCCGGGGTCGCCTGGGCGCAGCGAGCGATGGCGGACCGTCCGGATTCCACGTCCGACATCGCGGGATTCGGCCGGCCGGTGCTCGTGCTGCACGGCGAGGAGGACACGATCTCCCCGACGCATGATGCCCTGGCCATCGCCGAGGCGGCCCGCTCGGGCGGCAGTCCGACGACCGTGGTGGAGATCCCCGCGGCAGGGCACCTGAGCGCGGTCGAGACCCGGAAGCGGTCTCTCGCGCCCTGCTCGGCTGGCTGGCCACAGTGCTGCGGCAGTAGTCACAGCGGACTGGTAAATGCCGCGGACCGATACCGGAACGCGCCGGCGGCACCAGGGAGGCTTCGCGCGCCCCTGGTGCCGCTTGGACGACCTCAGATCCCGCGGAACCTGTTGATCGCGTCGAGGTGCTTGGCGCGCTTGGCCTCGTCGCGCACGCCCAGGCCCTCCTCCGGGGCCAGGCACAGCACGCCGACCTTGCCCTGGTGGAGGTTGCGGTGCACGTCGTGGGCAGCCTGCCCGGTCTCGCTCCAGCGGGTAGTCTGCGACAGCGTCGGGTGAACCAGTGCCGCGGTCGATCAGCCGGTTGGCCTCGTAGGCCTCGCGGTAGTTGGCGAAGTGCGAGCCGATGATCCGCTTGAGGTTCATCCAGAGGTAGCGGTTGTCGTACTCGTGCATGTAGCCCGAGGTCGAGGCGCAGGTGACGATCGTGCCGCCCTTGCGGGTGACGTAGACCGAGGCGCCGAAGGTCTCGCGGCCCGGGTGTTCGAAGACGATGTCGACGTCGTCACCGCCGGTGAGCTCGCGGATCTTCTTGCCGAGGCGCTGCCACTCCTTGGGATCCTGGTTGTGCTCGTCCTTCCAGAACTTGTAGCCCTCGAGCGCTGCGGTCGATGATCAGCTCCGCGCCCATCGCCCGGCAGATGTCGGCCTTCTCGGGGCTGGAGACCACGCAGACCGGGGTGGCCGCCGCCGTCGAGGGCCATCTGGGTGGCGTAGGACCCCAGCCCGCCGGACGCGCCCCAGATCAGCACGATGTCGCCCTGCTTCATGCCAGCGCCGTTGCGGCGAGACGAGCTGACGGTAGGCGGTGGAGTTGACGAGCCCGGGGCAGCCGCCTCCTCCCAGGTGAGGTGCGTCGGCTTGGGCATCAGCTGGTTGGACTTCACCAGCGCGACCTCGGCAAGGCCGCCGAAGTTGGTCTCGAAAGCCCCAGATCCGCTGCTCGGGGTCGAGCATCGTGTCGTTGTGGCCCGTCGGGCTGCTCCAGCTCGACCGACAGGCAGTGCGCCACCACCTCGTCGCCGGGCTTCCACGCGTTCACGCCCGGTCCGGTGCGCAGCACGACGCCCGCGAGGTCCGAGCCGACGACGTGGTAGGCGAGGTCATGTCGCTTGGCCAGGGCGTGCGAACGCCCGTAGCGCGACAGGAAGCCGAACGTGCTCACCGGCTCGAACAGCGCGGTCCACACGGTGTTGTAGTTGATGGCCGAGGCCATCACAGCGACCAGGGCCTCGCCCGGTCCGAGCTCGGGGACCGGCACGTCGTCGAGGTGCAGCGACTGGCGGGGGTCCTTGTCGCGGGTCGCCATCCCGGCGAACATCTTCTCCTCATCCTTGTGGACGGTGACGCCTCGGTAGGTCGCCGGGAGGGGGATCTCGGCGAACCCCTCCTCGCGGTGCTCGTCGGCGAGGATGGCGTCGAGGATCTGCTTCACGGGGGACCTCCTGGGACGTGTGTGAACCGCCTGGTTCGTCAATCAGGCTACCGGCGGGTAACTGGGCTTGCTCGACGGGGGTGGGCCCATGGTCCAGACCGCGCAGGATCAGCTCGGAGCGCCCATGTGGCTGGCGTTCCGGGCGGTTGCGGCTCCCGCCCGATCCTCGCTGGACAGGCTCAGTGGGCGGCCGCACCGCCGGCGGCCGGCTCGACGAGCTCGACAAGTACCCCACCGCAGTCCTTGGGGTGCACGAAGTTGACCCGCGAGCCCGCGGTGCCGTTCTTCGCGACGTCGTAGAGCAGCCGCACGCCGGCGGCGCGCAGCCGATCCGACGCAGCGTCGATGTCGGCCACCCGGAACGCCAGCTGCTGCAGCCCTTCACCGTTGCGGGCCAGGAACTTGCCGATGGGGGAGTCGGGGCGCAGCGGCGCGAGCAGCTGCAGGAACGACCCCGAGCCGGCGATGTCGACCATCGCCTCGCGTACCCCCTGCTCCTCGTTGACCTCCTCGTGCACCGAGTGCAGGCCGAACGCTCGGGCGTAGAACGCCAGGGAGGCATCGAGGTCGGCCACCGCCAGGCCCACATGGTCGATGCGCTCCACGAGTGGGCCGAGTGCGGCGATCGCGGCCGGGTCGGCAGGGGGATTCTGGGCGTCCATCGGGGCCACCTTCCTCGCCGGGACAGCCGCCCGGCACGCAGGGTCCGCAACGGGCCACACCGGCCGTCGCATGGTCGTTGCAGCCTACGCCGCGCCCGGGACGCACGTGTCGGCCGCCTGCGCAGTGGAGTGGGGCGGGCGGGGTGGCGCTCGTGTGGGCGGCGGCTGCCGCGATCGACCAGTCGGCCCGACCGGGCCGGGCGGGCGGTGTTCCGCGTGTCACACGGCGTGGCTATCGTGGGCTTCAGCAGTCCCGCTCACCCTTGACCGAAAGAGGAACACCATGCCCGCATCAGTCATCGTCGCCGGCGCCCGCACCCCGATGGGGCGGCTGCTGGGCTCCCTCAAGGGCTTCTCCGCCGCCCAGCTCGGCGGCATCGCGATCAAGGGAGCCCTGGACAAGGCCGGGGTGGCCCCCGACCAGGTCGAGTACGTGATCATGGGCCACGTCATCCAGGCAGGTGCCGGCCAGATGAGCACCCGCCAGGCCGCGATCGCGGCCGGCATCCCGCTGAGCGTTCCCTCCCTGACCGTCAACAAGGTGTGCTTGTCGGGCATCGACGCGATCGCCCTGGCCGATCACCTGATCCGCGCCGGAGAGTACGACATCGTCGTGGCCGGTGGCATGGAGTCGATGACCAACGCACCCCACCTGCTGGTGGGCAGCCGCGAGGGCGTGAAGTACGGCGACTGGACGATGAAGGACTCGATGGCCCACGACGCGCTGTTCTGCGCGATCGACCAGATGGCGATGGGCCAGTCCACCGAGACCTACAACGCGCGCTACGACCTGACCCGTGCCGAGCAGGACGCCTTCTCGGCGCGGTCCCATGAGTTGGCGGCCCGCGCGGCCAAGGACGGGCTGTTCGACGAGGAGATCGTCCCGGTGGCCATCCCGCAGCGCAAGGGTGACCCCATCGAGTTCCGACACGACGAGGGCGTGCGTGCCGACACCACCGCAGAGTCGCTGGGCCGGCTGCGTCCGGCGTTCACCAAAGATGGCACCATCACCGCCGGCTCGGCGTCACAGATCTCCGACGGCGCGGCGGCAGTGGTCGTGATGAGCAAGGTCAAGGCCGAGGAGCTTGGCCTCGAGTGGCTGGCTGAGGTGGGTGCGCACGGCTCCGTCGCCGGACCGGACGCCTCCCTGCAGGAGCAGCCGGCCAACGCGGTGCTCAAGGCATGCGAGCGCGAGGGCCTGGCGCCCACAGACCTGGACCTGCTCGAGCTCAACGAGGCGTTCGCCGCAGTGGGCCTGGTCTCGACCAAGAAGCTGGGGGTCGATCCGGAGAAGGTCAACGTCAACGGTGGCGCAATCGCAATGGGCCACCCAGTGGGCATGTCCGGGGCCCGGATCGCCCTGCACCTGGCCCTGGAGCTCAAGCGTCGTGGTGGCGGGGTGGGCGCGGCTGCCCTGTGTGGCGGTGGCGGCCAGGGCAGTGCGCTGATCCTGCGCGTGCCGACAGCCTGAGGAGCGCGCTGCCGGGTCCGGCCCGGCGCAGCACGACATCATCGAGGAGTGCGCGTGGCGCGTACAGTGGATCTGGCCGACTGGGTCGATCGGGCGCGGGCGGGGGAGCCGCGCTCGGTCGGACGGCTCATCACGCTCGTCGAGGACGGTGCCCCGCAACTGCGCGACCTCATGGCGAGGCTGGCCCCCGACTCCGGGCGGGCCCACGTCATCGGCCTGACCGGGGCGCCCGGGGTGGGCAAGTCGACGACCACCTCCGCGCTGGTGAGCAGCTTCCGAGCGGCCGGCCGACGGGTGGGCGTGTTGGCCGTCGACCCCTCGTCGCCGTTTTCGGGCGGGGCCCTGCTCGGTGACCGCATCCGGATGCAGGAGCATGCGACCGACCCGGAGGTGTTCATCCGCTCGATGGCCTCCCGCGGGCACCTCGGTGGGCTCGCCTCGGCGACCCCCCAGGCGATCCGGGTGCTCGAGGCGTCCGGCTGCGACCCGGTGCTCGTCGAGACGGTGGGCGTCGGGCAGTCGGAGGTGGAGGTGGCCGGCGAGGCAGACACCACCATCGTCCTGCTGGCACCCGGGATGGGCGACGGGATCCAGGCTGCCAAGGCCGGCATCCTCGAGGTGGGCGACGTGTTCGTGGTCAACAAGGCCGATCGCGACGGGGTGAACATGACCGTGCGCGAGCTGCGCCACATGATCTCCCTCGGTCCTTCGGCGGCCTCGGGTGCCTGGCGCCCACCAGTCCTCAAGGTCATCGCGACCCGTGGTGAGGGCCTGGCCGAGCTGGTCGCGGCCCTCGATGAGCACCGCGACTGGTTGGCCCTCTCCGGCGAGGGCGCGCGCCGGCGCCAGCGCCGGGCGCGGGCCGAGATCCAGGGCATTGCGCTGGCTGCGCTGCAGGCGAGGTTCGCCGATATCGGCTCCGGCTCGGGCATCGATCAACTCGCGGCAGATGTCGCTGCCGGGAGCACGGACGCGTTCACCGCCGCAGACCGGATCGTGACCGGCCTGACCGCCTGAACGGTCTGCTCAGGCCGGCTCCTCGGTCGACCCCGACACGACCCAGCCCCTACGCTGGCGACTGTGACCGCCTCCCTCATGCCGCTGCCCGTCGGTGAATCCGGACCCCATTGGTACCGAAGTGCTGTGGTGTACGAGGTGTTCGTCCGGGGGTTCTTCGACGCCACGGCCGATGGCAATGGGGACCTGCGCGGACTCACCGCGAAGCTGGACTACCTTCAGTGGCTGGGCGTCGACTGCCTCTGGCTGCTGCCGTTCTATGACTCACCGCTGCGCGATGGTGGCTACGACATCGCCGACTTCCTGTCCGTGCATCCCGACTACGGCACGATGAACGACGCGGCCAACCTCATCGAGGAGGCCCACCAGCGCGGCATCCGGGTGGTCGCGGACCTGGTCATGAACCACACCTCCGACCAGCATGCGTGGTTCCAGGAGTCCCGCTCCAGCCGGGACAACCCGAAGGCCGACTGGTACGTCTGGGGTGACGACGACAGCCGCTGGTCCGAGGCCCGGATCATCTTCGTGGACTCCGAGACCAGCAACTGGGCCTGGGACAACGTGCGCGGCCAGTTCTACTGGCACCGCTTCTACAGCCATCAGCCCGACCTCAACTACAACAACCCCGAGGTCCAGCAGGCGATGCTCGACGTCTGCGACCACTGGCTGGCCCTGGGCCTGGACGGGTTCCGCCTCGACGCTGTGCCCTACCTGTTCGAGGCCGACGGCACCGACGGCGAGAACCTGCCCCAGACCCACGAGTTCCTCAAGCGGGTGCGCGCCCACGTCGACGAGCGCTACCCGGGCACGGTGCTGCTGGCCGAGGCCAACCAATGGCCCCAGGACGTGGTGGAGTACTTCGGCGACGGCGACGAGTGCCACATGTGCTTCCACTTCCCGCTGATGCCGCGCATGTTCATGGCGCTGCGCCGGGGCGATGCGTCCCCGGTCAACAACATCCTGTCCTCGATCCCGGACATCCCCGAGGGATGCCAGTGGGCGATCTTCCTGCGCAACCACGACGAGCTGACCTTGGAGATGGTCACCGACGAGGAGCGCGACTACATGTACCAGCAGTACGCCGCCGACCCGCGGATGCGGCGCAACGTGGGGATCAGCCGCCGGCTGTTCCCCCTGGTCGAGGGCGATCGCCGGCAGGCCGAACTCCTGCACTCGCTGCTGTTCACGCTGCCAGGCACACCGATCCTGTACTACGGCGACGAGATCGGGATGGGCGACAACGTCAACCTCGGTGACCGTGACGGGGTGCGGACCCCGATGCAGTGGACCCCGGACCGCAACGGTGGCTTCTCCAAGGCCGACTTCGCCTCGGTGTACCTGCCGCCCTCGATGGATCCCGTGTACGGCTTCGGGTCGGTCAACGTCGAGGCCAGCCGGCGCAACTCCGCGTCCTTCCTGCAGTGGATGCGCGCGATGATCGCCCTGCGCCGGGAGCACCCGGTGCTCGGCCTCGGCGGCCTGCACCTGCTCACTGTCTCCAACGGCGCGGTGATGGCCTACCTGCGCACGCCCACTTCGGGCCGGGAGCGGCTGATCCTGTGCGTGGCGAACTTCTCCGCCCATGCCCAGCCCGTCGAGCTCGACCTGGGCATGCACGCCGGCCAGCGCCCGATCGAGCTGCTCGGCGGGGTGGAGTTCCCGCGGATCGGCGAGCTGCCCTACCTGCTGACGCTTCCCCCCTACGGCTTCCTCACCTTCGAGATCACCGACGACTAGCAGGCGGGGGAGCGCGTAGGGGAGGGGCCCGGTGGCAGGTGACTGCCGCGGGGGCGGATGCTGGGAACCTGACGATGGGATGACGAGATGAAGAGCGAATCCAGGTGGCGGCGCAAGCAGGCGCGGGGGTCCGGGGACCTGGTGATCGTGGCCAATCGCCTGCCCGTCGAGTACGACCGGGCTGAGGGCTGGCGACGTGCTCCGGGTGGGCTCGTGTCGGCGATGGAAGCGGTCCTGCGTGATCGCACCGCCCTCTGGGTGGGGTGGAGCGGCCAGTTCAGCGACCCGGAGGACGGATCCACCCCGCCGGACGTGCCTGCCAAGACCGGGGAGGTCACGCTGCGGGGGGTGCCGTTGACCCATGCCGAGGTGGCCGCGCACTACGACGGCTTCTCGAACGGCGCGCTGTGGCCCAACTACCACGGTGGCATCGTCAGCCCGGTCTACCACCGCAGCCAGTTCGAGGCCCACCGGGCGGTCAACGAGCGGTTCGCCCGCGAGGTCGCCGAGGTCGCCGACGTCGGCTCGCGCGTGTGGGTCCACGACTACCAGCTCCAACTGGTCCCTGCGATGCTGCGTGCCCTGCGCCCAGACCTGCACATCGGGTTCTTCCTGCACATCCCGTTCCCGCCGGCGGAGATCTTCAGCCAGCTGCCCTGGCGCACGCAGATCGTCGAGGGGCTGCTGGGCGCCGATGTCATCGGCTTCCAGAGCCAGCAGGCGGTCGGCAACTTCCAGCGGATCGCCGAGCGGTTCGCCGGCGCTGAGCAGACCGAGACCGGTGTCGTGGTCGCCGAGCCGGACGGCCACCGGGCGGTCACAGTCCGCGCGTTCCCGATCGGGATCCGGGCCACGGACTACTCCGAGCGGGCCGCGCTGCCCGAGATCCGCGCCCGGGCGCGTCAGATCCGTGCCGACGTGGGCGATCCCGACGTGCTGCTCCTGGGCGTCGACCGGTTGGACTACACCAAGGGCATCGACGTCCGGATCCAGGCGGTGACCGAGCTGCTGCTCGACGGCGACCTGGACCCGGAGCGCGTCGCCTTCATCCAGGTGGCGCCACCGACCCGGGCCAAGGTAGAGGAGTACCAGAAGATCCGCGACGACGTGGAGCTGCTCGTCAGCCGCGCCAACGGATCGCTGGGCAAGGTCGGCACCAACCCGATCCACTACATGCACCAGCCGATGCCCGTCGAGGAACTGGTCGCGATGTACCTGGCCGCCGATGTCATGCTGGTCACCCCGCTGGCCGACGGGATGAACCTGGTGGCCAAGGAGTACGTCGCCTCCCGTGTCGAGGACAGCGGGTCGTTGGTGCTCTCGGAGTTCACCGGGGCCGCTGAACAGATGAGCCAGGCGTGGCTGGTCAACCCGTACGACATCGCGGGGATGAAGCGCAGCATCATGGCCGCGCTGCACGAGCCTGCTCCGGCGGCCGCTGCGCGGATGGCCACCCTGCGCGCAGGGGTGGTCTCCGAGGATGTCATCGCATGGGCCGGGGAGTTCCTGGCCAGCCTGGCGGAGGTCGACGATGATGTCGCCTGAGCTGGCGCAGGCCCTCGCGGACCTCGCGACCGCGGACCGGCTGCTGGTCGCCCTGGACTTCGACGGCACCCTGTCCGAGCTCGTGGCCACCCCGTCGGCCGCACGACCGGTGCCCGGCGCGCTCGACGGGTTGCGCGGTCTCGGTGACGCGAGCGACACCGATGTGGTCCTGATCTCGGGTCGGGCCCGGCACGACCTCGCGGAGGTCAGCGGCGCCGCGGACCTCGCCGTGCTGATCGGCTCGCACGGGCAGGAGCACGGCGAGTCGCTGGCCCTCGACAGCCATGAGATGGAGCTGCTGGCCCGGCTGCGCGCGGCGGTCGCCGGTGCCGTGGACGGGATCGGGTGCGTCCGGGTGGAGCACAAGCCGGCCGGGTTGGCCGTCCATGTCCGAGGTTGCCCGGCGGCGGATCTGCAGGCGGCGCAGGCTGCGATGGGCAGGGTGGCGCAGGAGAACCCCGACGTCCACACGATCGCGGGCAAGTCGGTCGTCGAGGTCTCCGTCCGGCCCTTGGACAAGGGCGCGGCCCTGCGAGCCCTGATCGAGGCCGAACCGGGGCGACGGGTGCTCTTCGCCGGCGACGACGTCACCGACGAGACCGCGCTGGCCGCCCTGCGCCCCGGCGATGTGGGCATCAAGGTGGGGCATGGTGACACGGTGGCTGCGTTCCGGGTGGCCGAGCCGGCTGCGATGGTCGAGGTCCTGGCTGCGCTGGTCAGCGCACGGGCGGACCACGGCGCCTGAGGCCTCCTGCGCACCGACCGGCCCGCGGCCGCCGAGTAGGTTGGGGTCATGAGCAACGAGCAGGGCGGTCGATCCCAGTGGGAGGCCCAGTATGCAGCGGTGCTGGAGTCCGGGCAGTTGCGTGACGCCGATTTCAGCACACTGTCCGGTGAGCAGGTCGAGCCCGTCTACGGACCGCTGGACGGGTCCGAGCCCGACGCACCGATCGGCTGGCCGGGGCAGTTCCCGTTCACCCGAGGCCTGCATCCAACCGGCTACCGGGGCCGGCTGTGGACGATCCGGCAGTTCGCCGGGTTCGGCAACGCCGAGCAGACCAACGGCCGGTTCCGCGACATCCTCGCGGCCGGCGGTGGCGGGCTGTCGGTCGCGTTCGACATGCCCACGCTGATGGGCCGGGACTCCGACGACGCGCTGGCCCGCGGCGAGGTCGGTCACTGCGGGGTCGCCATCGACTCGGCGGCCGACATGGACGTCCTGTTCGCGGGCATCCCGCTGGAACAGGTGACAACCTCGATGACGATCTCCGGTCCGGCGGTGCCGATCTTCGCGATGTACGTGGTGGCCGCCGAACGCCAGGGCGCCGACGTCTCGCGCCTGGACGGCACGCTGCAGACAGACATCTACAAGGAGTACACCGCCCAGAAGGAGTGGCTGTTCCCGCCCGAGCCGCACCTGCGCCTGATCGGTGACCTGATGCAGTGGGTGGGCGCGAACGTGCCCCAGTACAAGCCGTTGAGCGTCTCCGGCTACCACATCCGCGAGGCCGGCTCCACGGCCGCCCAGGAGCTCGCGTTCACGCTGGCCGACGGCTTCGGGTACGTCGAGCTGGGGCTCTCGCGCGGCCTGGACATCGAGGAGTTCGCCCCTGGGCTGTCGTTCTTCTTCGACGCCCACATCGACTTCTTCGAGGAGATCGCGAAGTTCCGGGCGGCCCGGCGGATCTGGGCGCGCTGGCTGCGCGACGAGTACGGCGCCACGACGGCTCGTGCCCACTGGCTGCGCTTCCACACCCAGACCGCGGGGGTCAGCCTGACCGCGGCGCAGCCGGACAACAACATCGTGCGCACGGCGGTGGAGGCCCTGGCTGCGGTCCTCGGAGGTACGAACTCACTGCACACCAACGCCCTGGACGAGGTGCTCGCGCTGCCCAGCGACAAGGCCGCCCAGATCGCCCTGCGTACCCAGCAGGTGCTGGCCGAGGAGACCGGCGTGGCCAACGTCGCCGACCCGTTGGGCGGGTCGTGGTTCGTCGAGGCCCTCACCGACCGGATCGAGGCCCAGGCCGAGGAGATCTTCGCCCAGATCCGCGAGCTCGGCCAGGCACGGCACCCCGACGGGCTGCACCCGATCGGCCCGATCACCTCGGGCCTGCTCGCAGGCGTGGAGTCGGGCTGGTTCACCGGCCTGATCGCTGACGCGGCCTTCGACCACCAACTCGCCCTCGAGGATGGCCGCAAGCGGCTGGTCGGGGTCAACGTGCACACCGACGCCATCGAGACACCCCTGGAGACGCTGCGGATCTCCCACGAGGTGGAGGCCAGCCAGGTCGAGGCGCTCCGCGCGCGACGGGCTGCCCGCGACCAGGGGGCGGTCGACCGGGCGCTGGCCGTCCTGGCCGACGCGTCGCGGACCGAGACGAACCTCGTTCCGCTGCTCATCGACGCCGCACGTGCCGAGGCCACCCTGGGGGAGATGTGCGACGTGCTGCGCATCGAGTGGGGGACGTACAGCGAGCCGGTCTGAACCACCGGTCCGCCATCGGGCGACGGTGCGCCCCAGCCGCGCCCGGATGGAACAATGGCGCCCATGAGCATCCCCACGCACGGCGCCATCGACCTCGGCGCCCTCGCCGCCGCCCGTGAGGCGCAGGCCAAGTCCGAGCAGCGCGCGGCGACCCGTGCCGCAGACCCCGGCGCCCCGCGCGTCGTCATCGACGTGACCGACGCCTCGTTCGAGACCGACGTGATCGCCGCGTCCATGTCCGTCCCGGTCGTGATCGACCTGTGGGCCACGTGGTGCGGCCCGTGCAAGGCGCTCTCGCCGATCCTCGAGTCGCTGGCCGACCAGTACGCGGGCCGCTGGGTGCTCGCCAAGGTGGATGTGGACGCCAACCCCGCGATCGCGCAGGCGTTCCAGGTGCAGTCCATCCCGAGCGTGTTCGCCGTGATCGGCGGTCGGCCGATGCCGCTGTTCCAGGGCGCGCTGCCCGAGCCGCAGGTGCGGGCCTACCTCGAGGAGCTGCTCAAGGTTGCGGCGGAGAACGGCATCACCGGGACGGTGGGAACCGGACCGGGAGCCGAGCGCACCGAGGCCGCTGCTGACGCTGAGCCGCCGGTCGACCCGCGGATGGAGGCCGCGTACGACGCCATCGAGGCAGGTGACTGGCCCGCGGCCCGAGCTGCCTACCAGTCGATCCTCGATGGGGCGCCGTCCGACCCGGTGGCCCGGGCTGGACTGGCACTCGTGGGCGTGTTCGAGCGGGTCGACGGGGCACAGCACGGCGAGGTGCTGGCTGGCGCCGATGCCGCCCCTGATGACCTCGTGGCCCAGGAACGCGCCGCGGACGTGCTGGTCCTCGACGGTCGACCGGTGGAGGCATTCGCCCGCCTGACCGGCGCCATCCGGTTCACCAGCGGTGCCGACCGTGATCGGCTGCGGACCCACCTCCTGGACCTCTTCGAGGTCGTCGGTCCCGAGGATCCCTCGGTGGCCCGGGCCCGGATCGACCTCGCCAACGCACTTTTCTGACGGTTCTGATCCGCCCTGCTACCCGACCGCTGGGGACCGACCGCTGCACACGGTCAGCCCCCAGCGGTCGGGTCAGCCCTCGTCGAGGGGCAGCGCCTCGTCCGCGTCGGGCTCGAAGCGCAGCCACACGGTCGCCAGTGGAGGCAGCGTGATCACTGCCGACGCCGGTCGGCCGTGCCACTGCTGGGGCTCAGCACTGACCCCGCCGAAGTTGCCCACCCCGGAGCCGCCGTACTCGGCCGCATCGGTGTTGAGCACCTCGCGCCAGTTGCCCGTGCTCGGCAGCCCCACCCGGTACTCCCCACGGACCACGGGGGAGAAGTTCGTGATGGAAGCGAGCGCCGAACCGTCGGTGCCCAGCCGCAGCCAGGAGAACACGTTGCCCGAGGCGTCGTTGGCGTCGATCCACTCGAAGCCCTCGGAGGTGTTGTCCTGGTCCCACAGGGCTCGGGTGGCCCGGTACGCGTTGTTCATGTCGCGCACGCAGTGCTGCACGCCGTAGTGGTCCTGGTACTCGGTCAGCCACCAGTCCAGGCCGCGCTCCTCGCTCCACTCAGACGACTGGCCGAACTCCTGCCCCATGAACAGCAGCTGCTTGCCGGGGTGGGCCCACATGTAGCCCAGGTAGGCGCGCAGGTTGGCCATCTTCTGCCAGCGATCCCCGGGCATCTTCTGCGCCAGTGAGCCCTTGCCGTGCACGACCTCGTCGTGGGAGATCGGCAGCACGAAGTGCTCACTCCAGGCGTAGACCATGGCGAAGGTCATCTCGTTGTGGTGCCACATCCGGTGCACCGGCTCGCGGGAGATGTACCCGAGCGAGTCGTTCATCCAGCCCATGTTCCACTTGAGGCCGAATCCGAGCCCGCCCAGGTAGGTCGGCCGGGTGACGCCCGGCCACGAGGTGGACTCCTCTGCGATGGTCACCGCCCCGGGCACGCGCTTGTAGACCGTGGCGTTCATCTCCTGCAGGAACGCCACCGCGTCGAGGTTCTCCCGGCCGCCGTACTGATTGGGCAGCCACTCGCCGTCCTCGCGGGAGTAGTCCAGGTAGAGCATCGAGGCCACCGCGTCCACGCGCAGGCCGTCGATGTGGAACTCCTCGAGCCAGTAGAGCGCGTTGGACACCAGGAAGTTGCGCACCTCGCTGCGGCCGAAGTCGAAGACGTAGGTGCCCCAGTCGGGCTGCTCGCCGCGGCGCGGGTCGGCGTGCTCGTAGAGCGCCGTGCCATCGAACCGGGCCAGTGCCCACGCATCCTTGGGGAAGTGCGCGGGCACCCAGTCCAGCAGGACGCCGATCCCGGCCTGGTGCAGGGCATCGACGAGGTGCCGGAAGTCGTCGGGCGAGCCGAACCGGGACGTGGGTGCGAAGTAGCCGGTCACCTGGTACCCCCAGCTGAGGGCGTAGGGGTGCTCTGCCACGGGCATCAGCTCGACGTGCGTGAAGCCCATCTCACCGACGTAGTCGACCAGTTGCTCGGCCATCTGTCGGTAGTCCAGGCCCAGGCGCCAAGAGCCCAGATGGACCTCGTAGACGCTCATCGCCGAATTGATCACATCGGCCTCTGCGCGCTCGGCGAGCCACTTCTGGTCGCCCCACGTGTAGTCCGAGGTGTAGACGACCGAACCCGTGGCCGGCGGGAGCTCGGTGTGGAAGGCCATCGGGTCGGCCTTCTCGCGCCACACCCAGTCCTTTCCCAGGATGGAGAACTTGTAGGTGGTGCCCGCCCCGATGTTCGGGATGAACAGCTCCCAGACCCCGGTCCCGCCCATGGAGCGCATCGGGTGGCCGGTGCCGTCCCAGCCGTTGAAGTCCCCGACCACGCGCACACCCTCGGCGCTGGGGGCCCACACCGCGAACGAGGTGCCCGTGATCGCGCCGAACGGGCTGTCGTAGGTGCGCTCATGGGCGCCGAGGGTGGTCCAGAGCTCCTCGTGGCGGCCCTCGCCGATCAGGTGCAGGTCGAGCTCACCGACGGTGGGCAGGAACCGGTAGGGGTCATCGGCCGGGATCAGGCCCTGGCCGTAGTCGACGTCGATCGTGTAGGCAGGGGTGACCGACTCCTCGAGGACGACCACCCACACCCCGCGGTGCTCGTGGGTCATCGGATGGCGCCCGTCGGGGGTCACCACCACGACCGCGCTGGCCATCGGCCGCAGCACGCGGATCGTGGTCCCGCCGTCGTGCGGGTGCGCGCCGAGGACCGAGTGCGGGCTGTGGTGGGCACCGTCGACGAGGCGGTCGATCTGGCCAGTCTCCAGGGGGTGGCGCTCTGGGCCAGCAGCCGCGGGCGCGATCGGCTGGCCAGCAGACGCAGCGGCGGGCTCGGATGCGCCCGGCCGCTCGGACCGGCCCTCCTTGCGGGGATCCTTGGGGGGGTTGGTCGGGGTCATGGCATCCTCTCCAGAACAACGGCATGTGCACAGGTGAAGGTCGGGTCGTGCCGGATGTAGTTGTGGGCTCCCCAGGCCCACGTCTGGCCGGTGATCAGGTCTCGAGCCAGGACGCGCTCGTCGGCACCGAAGCCCAGGGCGGCCAGGTCCAGGTGCAACGTCCCGGCCTGAGGGCTGTTCGGGTCCAGCACGCAGGTCACGACCACGACCTCATCCTCGTGTCGCTTGGAGAAGGCGATCAGCTGCGGGTTGTCGATGGACTCGAAGCGCAGGTTGCGCAACTCGTGGAAGGCCGGGTGCTCGGCCCGGATCCGGTTGAGGATCGTCAGGTAGGGCACCAGGCTCGAGTGCGATGCGGCAGCCCAGTCCCGGGGACGGTACTGGAACTTCTCCGAGTCCAGGTACTCCTCCTTGCCCGGGGCGAGCGGCGCGTGCTCGTAGAGCTCGAACCCAGCGTAGACGCCGTAGCTCGGTGCCAGCAGGGCGGCCAGCGTCGCCCGGATCGCGAAAGCGGCCCGGTTGCCCGACTGGAGGGGGAACGGGTTGATGTCGGGGGTGTTGACGAAGCAGTTGGGTCGCATGTAGTCCGCGGCGAACGTGCTCAGCTCAGTGAAGTAGGTCTCGAGCTCGAACTTGGTGTTGCGCCACGTGAAGTACGTGTAGCTCTGCTGGAACCCGACCGTTCCCAGGGTGCGCATCATCGCCGGGCGCGTGAACGCCTCGGCCAGGAACACCACGTCCGGATCGGTGGCGTAGATGCGCGCGAAGAGCACCTCCCAGAACTCGACCGGCTTGGTGTGCGGGTTGTCCACGCGGAAGATCCGCACCCCCTTGCCCATCCAGAGCCGCAGGATCCGCTCGCACTCGGCTACCAGTCCGTCGAAGTCGTCGTCGAAGTAGATGGGGTAGATGTCCTGGTACTTCTTCGGCGGGTTCTCCGCGTAGGCGATCGAGCCATCGGCGCGGGTCACGAACCAGTTCGGGTGCTCGGTGACCCAGGGGTGGTCCGGCGCGGCCTGCAGCGCGAAGTCCAGCGCGATCTCCAGCCCGTTCTCGGCGGCCACGGCCATGAAGTGCTCGAAGTCGGCCATCGTGCCCAGGTCCGGGTGGATCGCGTCGTGCCCGCCGGCCTCCGAACCGATCGCCCACGGCGAGCCGGGATCATCGGGACCGGGGGTCAGCGTGTTGTTGGGTCCCTTCCGGAAGGCGTGTCCGATCGGGTGGATCGGGGGCAGGTACACCACGTCGAACCCCATGGCGGCCACCGCGGGCAGTCGGGCGGCAGCAGTCTGGAACGTGCCCGAGCGGGGCGGGTTCAGGGTGGCTCCCTCAGAGCGCGGGAAGAACTCGTACCACGCGCCGTAGAGGGCGCGCTGGCGCTCCACCCGGACCGGCCAGGGGCCCGACCAGGTGGGATGCTCGCGCAACGGGTTGCGGCCCAGGGCCGCCACGACCGCCGGCGAGTGGGCTGCGTACAGGCGCTGGTCGGCGGTCTCCTCGGTGTCGCGCATCGCGGCGGCTGCCTCGGTCAGCACCTTGCGTGCATGGGCATCGGTGGCCTGGGCGCTGGCACGGTCGAGCACGCGCGCACCCTCCTCGAGCTCGAGCTCGACGTCGATCCCGGCAGGGAGCTTGATCTCGGCCTTGTGCAGCCACGTGCCGTACGGGTCGCCCCAGGAGATGACGTGGTAGGCCCAGTCGCCCTCGGAGTCCAGGCGCACCTGTGCGCTCCACCGGTCGGGCTCCGTGGGCCCGACCTCGCTGAGCCTGACCAGGGGCCCAGCAGGGGCACCGATCTCGACCTCGTCCGCGCTCGAGCCCGGCGGCACGAACTGGACCTCGACGCCCATGGCGTCATGACCCTCCCGGAAGGCTGTCACAGCCACGGGGAAGGCCTCGCCCACGACAGCCTTGACCGGATAGCGCCCGCCCTCGACGACGGGGCTGATGTCCACGATGGGGAAGCGACCAATCACCTCCGCGACGCTACTACTGCCCGGCCCGCTCGGTCCTGCTGTGCGGCTGCGGGGGAGGCAGGCCTCTGCGCCGGCCGACGGGGGCGACGTGTGGAGTGCAGGGCCGATAGCCTGCCCGCGGAGGTGGCCGATGGGCACGACGTCACGCGATGTGGCTGCGCTGGCCGGGGTGTCGACGGCCACTGTCTCCAGGGCCCTGCACGGGCATCCAGCCATCTCCGAGGCGACTCGGCTCAAGGTGGCGCAGGCCGCCACCCAGCTCGGCTATTCCATGACCCAGCCCGCCACAGCCCGGGCCCGGGTGGCCGTGGCCATGCCCTACCTGGACAGGTGGTACTTCGGCCAGGTGCTCGACGGGGTCGAGCGGACCTTCGCCAGCAAGGGCACCGTCGTGCTGGTGCATCGGCTCATCGACCTCGACGATCGCCGGCGGGCCCTGCTCGGCGACCTCCCACGCCGGGAGGTCGACGGGGTGCTCCTGGTCAACGTCCCACCTGCCCCTGACGAGGTGGCGCTGTTGGCCAGCCGGCACATCCCACTGGTCCTGCTCGGCGCGAGCGCTCCGGGCGTGCCCAGTGTGGAGATCGACGACGTGGCGGCCGGCCGGACAGCCACGGCCCACCTGTTGTCCTTGGGGCATCACCGGATCGGGCTGCTGTCAGGGCGCCAGTTCGAGCGGATCCCGTTCACCGCACCCCCGGACCGCAAGGCCGGCCTGCTGCAGGCACTCACGGAGGCGCACGTGGGCTGGGACCCGAACCTGGAGGCCAGCGCCAACTTCACCGCCCGGGGTGCGATGCGGGCAGCGCTGGACCTGTTGCGTCGGGAGGTCCGACCGACTGCCGTGCTGGCCGAGAGCGATGAGATGGCCTTCGGCGTGATGGCCGCTGCCCGCCAGCTCGGCCTGCGGGTGCCCGAGGACCTCTCCGTGGTGGGCATCGACGACCACGACCTCGCCGAGCCGCTCGCGCTGACGACCGTGGCCCAGCCCGTACGGACCCTGGGCGAGCTGGCGGCGCTGCACCTGGCCGGCATGATCGGGGACCGCGGCCAGGGACATCCGGCCGGTCGGGTGTTGGTTCCCACGATGCTGGTCGTGCGGGGGTCGACAGGCCCACCGGCCGGCCGACCACCCGGGCGTCGCCGGCGGGGTGGGAGCCGTGCGCAGGTGACTGGATCCTGAGGCCTGCGTTACCGAATCGTTATGTGTTGCACGCGTGTTGCACGGGCTCAGTCGTTGATCGAGGCCCCCACGAGGGACAGGCTGGCCCTAGGGCGGCATCCCGCCCCACCCCCGCATACAAGGAGACACATCTACATGAACAGATCTCCCCGTTCCCGCTGGCTGGTGGCCGCGGCTGGCGTGTCCAGCCTCGCCCTGGTCATGTCCGGTTGCTCCTCGGATTCCGAGACGGCCACCGATGGCGCATCCGGTTCGGCGGGCGCCTCGGACTGCGCTGCCTACGAGCAGTACGGCGACCTCACCGGCAAGACGGTCAACATCTACGCCTCCATCCTCAGCCCCGAGCTGGAGATGTATGAGGCTGCCTACGTGCCCTTCGAGGAGTGCACCGGCGCAGACCTCAAGTTCGAGGGTTCGTCGGAGTTCGAGGCGCAGCTCAAGGTCCGCGAGAAGGCCGGCAACCCGCCGGACATCGCGCTGATCCCGCAGCCGGGCCTGCTGGCCAACCAGGTCGCGACCGGCTCGGTGAAGACGCCCTCGGCCCAGGTCGAGGCGAACGTCGACGAGAACTGGACCGCCGACTGGAAGACCCTCGGGTCCGTGGACGGCGTGTTCTACGCACCGCCGAACAGCTCCAACATGAAGTCGCTGGTGTGGTACTCCCCGCAGATGTTCGCCGACAACGGGTGGACCATCCCCACCACGTGGGCTGAGCTCAAGACGCTGTCGGACACCATCGCTGCCTCCGGCGTGGTCGACAAGCCGTGGTGCGCCGGCTTCGGCTCCGGCGACGCGACGGGCTGGCCGGGCACCGACTGGGTGGAGGACGTGATGCTGCGCGTCAACGGCCCGGAGGTCTACGACCAGTGGGTTGCCCATGAGATCCCGTTCAACGACCCGCAGGTCGTGGCGGCACTCGACGAGGTCGGGGCGTTCCTGAAGAACCCCGACTACGTCAACGGTGGCTACGGCGACGTGAAGTCGATTGCTTCGACCACGTTCCAGGACGGTGGGCTCACCATCCTCGACGGCACGTGCGCGATGCACCGTCAGGCGACGTTCTACGCCTCGCAGTACCCCGAGGGCACCACGGTGGCTGAGGACGGCGACGTGTACGCCTTCTACCTGCCCTCGGCAGATCCGGCGACCAAGCCGGTCCTCGGTGGCGGCGAGTTCATCACTGCCTACGCGGATCGTCCCGAGGTCGTTGCTGCCCAGGAGTGGCTGTCGACTGCTGACTACGCCAACAGCCTGGCCCGCAACAGCACCGGCATCGCCAGTGCCAACCTGAACGCCGATGCCGCGCTGTTCACGGGCCTGACCAGGACTGTTGTGGAGACGCTGCAGGATCCCAACAGCCAGTTCCGCTTCGACGGCTCGGACGCGATGCCGGCCGCCGTGGGCGCTGGTTCGTTCTGGACAGGTATGACCGAGTGGATCACGGGCAAGTCCACCCAGGAGACGCTGGACTTCATCGAGAGTTCCTGGCCGACCTCCTGATCGCCTGAGCGTTACCAGAGGACTGGGGGGTCGGCGGATGGGCCGGCCCCCCAGCCTCTGGAGCACCTGACCGATATACCCGCACGAGTCCCCGCCAGCGCGACTGGCGGCCGGGGCTGAGGAAGGATCCTTCGCTGTGAGCACAGCTGAGAAGTTCATCCAGATGTTCATGGCCCTCGGGGCCTTCGTGGGCTTCTTCGCGATCCTGCTGTTCGTCGTGAGCAGGGTGCGCGGCCGGGCCCAGGAACCCCTGACGGTGGGCGCGTTCATCATCCCGACCCTGGTGATGCTGGCGATCGGGTTGATCTACCCGGCCGTCCTGACCATCAAGCAGTCCTTCCAGAACGCCGACAGCACGTCGTTCGTCGGGCTCGACAACTACTTGACGCTCTTCCAGAACCCGGAGTACCAGCGGGTGCTGATCAACACGGCCGTCTGGGTCTTGCTGGTCCCCATCGCCGCAACGATGATCGGGCTCATCTACGCGGTCCTGGTCGACCGGACCCGGACGGAGTCCATCTCCAAGGCCCTGGTGTTCATCCCCATGGCGATCTCCATGGTCGGCGCCTCGATCATCTGGCGGTTCGTGTACGACTACCGGCCCACCCAGGTGACCCAGATCGGCCTGGCCAACCAGATCATCAAGTCCCTGGGCCTGGACACCTACCAGTTCCTGCTGACCGAACCATGGAACACGTTCTTCCTCATCGTGGTCATGATCTGGATCCAGGCGGGCTTCGCGATGACGGTCCTCTCCGCGTCGATCAAGGCGATCCCCGACGACATCATCGAGGCCGCCAAGCTCGACGGGGCCTCAGGGCCGCAGATGTTCCGATTCATCACGCTGCCCAGCATCCGGCCCGGGATGATCGTGGTCCTGACCACCATCGCCATCGGCACCCTGAAGGTCTTCGACATCGTCCGGACGATGACCGGCGGTCGGTTCAAGACGAGCGTCGTGGCCAACGAGTTCTACACACAGGCCTTCCGCTACGACAATGCCGGACTCGGCGCCGCGCTCGCAGTGCTGCTGTTCATCCTGGTGATCCCGATCATCGTGTACAACATCTCCCAGCTCCGGAAGGCGGCCCACTGATGTCGGCCCTGAATCCCGCCGCCCACACCGTCCCCGAGACGCAGGACGAGGTCGAGGTCGTCAAGGGCAAGGCTCCCAAGTCGAGCCAGGCGAGCATCGCGCTGCGGCAGAAGTCGGTCTGGGCGTCGGTGATCGCGGCCATCATCGCCATCCTGTGGACGATTCCCACCGTGGGCCTGCTGATCACCAGCTTCCGGCCCGCCGCCGACATCCGCAAGTCAGGCTGGTGGACCGTCTGGCAGGATCCGTCCTTCACACTGGACAACTACGAGAAGGCGCTGTTCGGTGGGACGACCAATCTGGCGTCCTACTTCGTGAACTCGATCGTCATCACGGTACCTGCCGTGGTGATCCCGATCAGCATCGCTTGCATGGCGGCCTACAGCTTCGCCTGGATGAACTTCCGTGGTGGCAAGGCGCTGTTCGTCGCGGTCTTCGCCCTCCAGATCGTGCCCATCCAGGTCACGCTGGTCCCGCTGCTCACGCTGTTCGTGAAGAGCGGCCTGAACACGGCGTTGCCGTTCGGTCCGATCTGGATCGCGCACAGCATCTTCGCGCTCCCGCTGGCCATCTACCTGCTCCACAACTTCATGAACGAGCTGCCCAAGGAGCTTGTCGAGGCCGCGCGGGTGGACGGTGCCGGGCACCTCACCATCTTCTTCAGGATCATGATGCCCCTGATGGTGCCCGCCATCGCGGCCTTCGCAATCTTCCAGTTCCTGTGGGTGTGGAACGACCTGCTGGTCGGCCTGACGTTCGGCGCCAGCCCTGAGGTCGCCCCGCTGACGGTCCGGGTGGCCGACCTGGCCGGCAACCGTGGGTCCCAGTGGCACCTGCTCTCCGCAGGGGCCTTCATCTCCATGGTGGTGCCGCTGATGGTCTTCCTGGCCTTCCAGCGCTTCTTCGTCCGTGGGCTACTGGCCGGCTCGGTCAAGGGGTAGCCGCGCTGCTCACGGGCGCCAGCAACCAGCGGTGCCTGCCGCAGCCGTGCCAGGGCCCCGTGGTGCCGGGAACCCGGCACCAGACCGAGGTCGTAAGGAGCCCGGCCCCCGACCAGGGCCGGTCAGCGCGAGACGACCCGCAGGAGCTTGGCGCTGAACGGCGGCATCGGCAGCGGCGTCCCGTGGGCGCGGACGTGCCCGAACTCCCCGGCGAAGCCTCCCACTGTGTCCACGACCACCTGGTAGTCAGTGCCGAAGGGCTCGCCGGGCAGCAGGAACGTACCCGCGTGGGCGCCGCCGTTGAGCACCAGTAGGAAGGGGGCATCGGAGCGGGGCTCGCCGCGTGGGCCGCGCGCCTGCAGGTCCCCGGAGAGGTACATGCCGATCATCCGGTTGTCGCTGAAGTGCCAGTCCACCTCGGTGAACTCACGGCCGTCTCCGCGCAGCCAGGCCAGTTCCTTGGGCCGGCCGGCGTCCGGGGCGGAGCCGTCGAAGTAGTAGGGCCGCGCAAAGACCGGGTGCGCACGGCGCAGGTGGATCACCCCGGCCGTGAACACGATCAGGTCACGCTGCCATGCCTCGTGCTCCCAGTCCAGCCAGGAGATCTCGTTGTCCTGGCAGTAGGCGTTGTTGTTACCGTGCTGCGTGCGGCCGAACTCGTCGCCGGCGGTGAGCATCGGCACACCGGTGCTCAGCAGCAGGGTGGTGAGCAGGTTGCGGATCTGGCGCTGGCGCAGGGCGTTGATGTCTGGGTCGGCCGTCGGGCCCTCGGCGCCGTGGTTCCAGGAGCGGTTGTTGTCCGTGCCGTCGCGGTTGTGCTCCTTGTTGGCCTTGTTGTGCTTGTGCGAGTAGCTGACCAGGTCGCGCATGGTGAAGCCGTCGTGGGCGGTGACGTAGTTGATGGACGCGAAGGGTCGGCGCCCGTCGCCGGCGTAGAGGTCCGCGGACCCGGTGAGTCGCCAGCCCAGCTCGGACAGTGACCCGTAGCCGCGCCAGTAGTCGCGGACCCCGTCGCGGAACTTGTCGTTCCACTCGGTCCACAGCGGCGGGAACTCGCCCACCTGGTAGCCACCGGCACCGACATCCCAGGGCTCCGCGATCAACTTGACCGACCGCAGCACGGGATCCTGCTGCAGGGTCGACATGAAGGCACCCAGCATGTCGACGTCGTGGAACGAGCGAGCCAGCGCGCTGGCCAGGTCGAACCGGAACCCGTCGACGTGCATCTCGGTGACCCAATAGCGCAGCGAGTCCATGATGATCTGGATCGTGTGCGGCTGCGAGGCGTTCGGGGTGTTGCCGCAGCCGGTGTAGTCCGCGTAGTGCCGGCCGTTGCTCAGCCGGTAGTAGCTCTGGTTGTCGATGCCGCGCAGGCTGAGCGTGGGACCCTGCTCGTTGCCCTCAGCGGTGTGGTTGTAGACCACGTCGAGGATCACCTCGAGGCCGGCGTCATGCAGGGCGCGGACCATCTCCTTGAACTCGGTGACCTGCTGGCCGCGGGTCCCCGACGCGCTGAAGGCGGCATGCGGGGCGAAGAAGCCGAGAGTGTTGTAGCCCCAGTAGTTGGTGAGCCCCCCGTGCAGCAGGTGGTCCTCGCTGATGAAGTGGTGCACGGGCAGCAGCTCGATGGCGGTCACGCCCAGGCGGACCAGGTGCTCGATGGCCGCCGGGTGCGCCAGTCCCGCGTACGTGCCGCGCAGGTGCTCGGGCACGCCCGGATGCAGCTGGGTCAGGCCCTTCACATGGGCCTCGTAGATGATCGTCTCGGTCCATGGAGTGCCCGGTGACCGGTCTCCGCGCCAGTCGAAGCCGTCGTCGCCGACGACCACGCAGCGCGGGACGTAGGGGCTGGAATCCCGGTCGTCGCGGGCAAGGTCGTCGTGGCCGACATGCCCACGGGTAGCCGGGTGCGGCACGTACTGCCCCTCGATGGCTCGTGCGTAGGGATCCATCAGGAGCTTGGCGCTGTTGAAGCGGTCACCGTTCCACGGATCCCAGGGGCCGTCGACCCGGAAGCCGTAGCGGTCACCGGCCTTCATCCCCGGCACGAAGCCGTGGAACGTCTGGAAAGTTGTCTCGGTCAGGGCCACCCGGCGCTCGTGGCCGGCGTCATCGAACAGGCACAGGTCCACCTTCTCGGCCCCGGCAGCCCACAGGGCCACGTTGGCGCCGTCCGGCCCTAGGGTCACGCCCAGCGGGTGCCAGGCGCCGGGCCACGCGTCGGGCAGGCGCTCGGCAGCCAGCGCCAGCGGGGCCACCGAGGCCACGCCCTCACCTGGGGGGCCCGCGACGCCCTCGACCGATCCGTGCACCAGCACAGGGTACCTGCCGGGCGCGATCCTGCAGGTGGGTCCACGCCGAGGCACCGAGAGGGCGTGGCTAGGCTCGCGGGTGTTCCCACGCAGGCAGCAACAGAAGGGGTGCCCATGTCCGGTGAAGTGGTCCTACAGGGTGAGTTGACGCGGGTCGAGCTCGAGGCGGGTGTGGCCACGCTGCGGCTGGACCGTCCCCCCGTGAACGCGCTGAACCTCGCGATGCAGACCGAGATCCTGGCCGCTGCGCGCTGGCTGGCCGCCAGCGAGGACGTCCGCTGCGTGATCGTCCACGGGGGGCCCAAGATGTTTGCCGCCGGCGCGGACATCAAGGAGATGGCCGCCATGAGCTACCAGGACATGGCTCGGGCCTCGCACCTGCTCCAGGACTCCTTCAACGCCGTTGCCGGCCTGCCGATGCCAGTGGTGGCCGCAGTGACCGGCTACGCACTCGGGGGAGGGTGCGAGCTGGCCCTGTGCGCTGACCTGCGGGTCGTGGGCCAGCGGGCCGAACTGGGCCAGCCCGAGGTGCTCCTGGGCGTCATCCCGGGACTCGGCGGCTCGCAGCGCCTGCCTCGCCTGATCGGGCCGTCCCGGGCCAAGGACCTGATCCTGACCGGCCGCTACGTCGGCGCGGACGAGGCGCTGCGGCTGGGCCTGGCCGACCGGGTGGTGCCCGACGAGGAGGTCTATGACACGGCGCTGGAGCTGGCGCGGGCCCTCGCGGCCGGTGCGCCGATGGCGCTGGCCGCCGCCAAGCGCGCGATCGACCGGGGCCTGGACGTCGACGTGGCCACCGGGACCCAGATCGAGCGCCTCGAGTTCGCCGGGCTGTTCGCCACCGACGACCGCCGGATCGGCATGGAGTCGTTCCTGGCCGACGGCCCTGGCAAGGCTGTCTTCACAGGGCGCTGAAAGCGGGGCGGCTCGCTCATACCACCTGTGCGCCGCGGGCCGTCGCCCGCGGGCGGGCCGCGCCCGCGTTTGGGATCCCCGCGCGTCGGGCAGGATCGGACCATCACCGCAATGCCTGACTATGAGATCGGAATCACCATGACCAGCAACGATGACCGCACACCCGAGGTGCCCCCGACCAGCGACTTCCCGCCGCCCCCGCCGCCCGTCGCGCCTCCCGCGCTGCCGGTGCCCTCCGCTACTTCCATGAGCGCTCCGGCCGGTACTGCGGTTCCCGTGTACCCGAACGGCAAGCCGATGCTCGACGCGTCGGGCCAGACCGCCAGCCCGAAGAGCCGCCTGGCCGCCGCACTGCTGGCCTGGTTCCTGGGCGTGATCGGGGTGCACCGCTTCTACGTCGGCAAGGTCGGTACGGGGATCCTGATGATCCTGACCCTCGGCGGGCTCGGGGTCTGGATCCTCATCGACTTCATCCTCATCCTGGTCGGCTCCTTCAAGGACAAGCAGGGCCGGGTGCTATCGAACTGGTGAGGCCTGCTCGCCCCGCTGCACCTCAGGTGTCGCTGCCCCTGTCGACTGTCGGCGGGGGCAGCGGCGTGCGTGGCACCGGGGCTCGCCCGCACGCCCGTGGATCGTCGACGGGGTAGGCTTCCGGCGAGCATCACAGTCGGATCGGGGCAGCCATGCAGGCAGAGCAGGCGCAGGTGCGCAACCTCGTCTGGACCGTGCCCAACCTGCTCAGCGTCCTGCGTCTTCTGAGCATCCCGCTGTTCGTCTGGCTGGCCCTGGTGCCGCAGGAGGACGGCCTGGCCGCACTGGTGCTCGTCGTGGGCGGCGCGACCGACTTCTTCGACGGGATGCTGGCGCGGCGCTGGGACCAGGTGTCGCGGATCGGCCAGCTCCTGGACCCGATCGCCGACCGGCTGTCCACCCTCGCCGTGCTGATCGTCTTCCTGGTGCGTGGTGTCGTCCCGCTGTGGTTCGTGGTGCTGCTGCTGGCCCGCGACGTGGTGCTGTCGATCCAGATGGGTCGGCTGAAGTCCCACGGGGTCACCGGCCTGCCCGTGAACTTCGTGGGCAAGGCAGCCACCTTCAACCTGATGCTCTCCTTCCCGCTGCTGCTCTGGGGTGCCGACCCGCAGTCGATGCTCCAGGAGGTGGCACGGGTGTTCGGCTGGGCGCTGGCCCTCTGGGGGGCTGGGCTGTACCTCTACTCGGCCGTGCTCTACCTGCGCCAGGCGCGGACCGTGCTGGCCGGACCGTCGCTCGCGGCTGGCGCCTGAGTCATGCGCGCCGTCGTGATGGCCGGCGGCGAGGGCACCCGGCTGCGTCCGCTGACCAGCAACGTGCCCAAGCCACTGCTGCCCGTGGTGGGGGAGCCGATCATGGGCCACCTGCTGCGGCTGCTGGCCCTCCACGGCGTCGACGAGGCCGTGGTCACCGTGCAGTACCTCGCCAGCGCTGTGCGCTCCTACTTCGGTGACGGCTCGGACTACGGGGTGTCCCTGACCTACTCGACAGAGCCCATCCCGCTGGGGACCGCGGGCAGCGTCAAGAACATCGAGAAGAGCCTGGCCGGGCAACCGTTCCTCGTGGTGTCCGGGGACTCCCTGACCGATCTGGACATCACAGAGCTGATCGCCTTCCATCAGCGCACCGGTGCGCTGGTCAGCGTCGCGCTGGTCAACAAGCCGAACGTGATCGAGTTCGGCAACGTGGTCATGGGCACGGATGGGCGGATCGAGCGGTTCGTGGAGAAGCCCTCATGGGGGCAGGTCGTGTCCGATGTGGTCAACACCGGGATCTACGTGATGGACGCACGTGTCCTGGACCTCGTTCCGGCCGGCGAGCGGGTGGACTGGTCGGCGGACGTGTTCCCCGCCCTGATGGCCGCCGGGGAGCCGATCTTCGGCTGCGTGATGGATGCCTACTGGGAGGATGTGGGCACCATCCCGAGCTACCTCGCGGTCCAGGCTGACGTGCTCAACGGCCGGGTCGGGGCCCGGGTCGCCGGTTTCGAGGTGGCCCCGCAGGTCTGGTTGGGGCAGGGGGCCGTGGTCGATCCGCAGGCCTCGCTGGTCGCCCCGTGCTTCATCGGGGCCAATGCCCGGGTCGAGTCGGCCTGCGTGGTGGGCCCCGGGACAGTCCTGGGCAGCAATGCGGTCCTGCGCCGCGGTGCGCACGTGGTGGGATCACTGCTGGGGGCCAGCGTGTTCGTCGACGCGGGCGCCGAGATCACCGGAGCCCTGCTGGGCCGTGCCTGCGAGGTCCGGGCGCGCAGCCGGGTGGAGTCCGGTGCGGTGATCGCTGATGAGTGCCTCCTGGGCGAGGAGTCGCATGTGCGCTCGGGAGTGCACATCTATCCGGCCAAGCAGGTGGAGGCCGGGGCGGTCGTCAGCGACCACGTGATCTGGGAGAGCCAGGCGCATCGGACCCTGTTCGGCCCGCGCGGGGTCAGTGGAGTGATGAACCTGGACATCACCCCTGAGTTCGTCGTGCGCCTGGCTGCGGCCTTCGCCGCCCTGTTGCCCAGCGGCTCCACGGTGACCCTGGGCCGGGACCACTCGCGGGCGGCCCGGGCCATGAACCGCGCACTGGCCGGGTCCCTGACCGCGGCCGGGCTCAATGTGCGCGATCTGCGGATCACCCCGCTGCCGATCGTGCGCTCGGATGTGGGTCGGGCCGCCGATGGCGGGGTCTACCTGCGCACCACGCTGGGCGCCCCCGAGAGCCTGGACCTGCTGCTGCTCGGCCCGTCCGGCTCGGACCTGACGGTGGCCGAGCAGCAGCAACTGGAGCGGATCCTGGCTCGCCGTGACTTCCGGCGGGCACTGCCTGACCAGATCGGCGACATCCACACCCCGCACCGATCGGTGGACGAGTACGCGGGGCAAGCTGGCCACCTCCATCGACACCACAGGGGTGACGCAGGCCGACCTGAAGGTGGTGGTCGACACCGGGTCAGGCACCGCAGCCCTCGTGCTGCCTCGGGTCCTCGCGTCGCTGGGCGTGAGCGTCCTGACCGTGAACAACCGGCTGGATGAGGCCCAGCCGACCTCGACATCGAGCTCGTACCACGCCGCGATGGATCGGCTGGCCGAGCTGGTGTCCTCGTCGAAGTCGGACCTGGGGGTGCGCTTCGACCCGGTCTGCGAGCGACTGTCCGTGGTGGATGAATCCGGTCACGCGCTGGAGCACGGACGTGCGCTTCTGGTCATGCTCGACCTGGTGGCTGCCGAGCGCCGCCGCGGCACCGTCGCCATGCCCGTCAACACCACACGTGTGGCCCAGCAGGTGGCGCACTACCACTCCGTGGGTGTGGCGTGGACGGGTTCGTCCTCGGCAGCGCTGTCCGCAGCCGCTCGCTTCACTCCGGGGTTGATCTTCGCCGGAGACGGCCGCGGTGGCTTCATCGTGCCTGAGATGGGCCCGGACGTCGATGCTCTGGCTGCCTTCGTGCGGCTGGTCGGCCTGGTGGCGCGCACCCAGCTGACGCTCTCGGCCATCGAGGCACGGATCCCTGAGGTGCACATGGCACGTGCGGCGGTGCCCACGCCGTGGGCCCGGCGCGGGGCCGTGATGCGTGCCCTGGCCGAGGCGGCCGGCCGGCGGGCGGTGGACACCGCCGAGGGCGTGCGCATCGAGGAGCCCGACGGTGCCTGGGTGCTGGCCGTGCCAGACGAGTCCGAGGCCGTGATCGGGCTCTGGGTCGAGGCCGCCCACGACGGTCGCGCTGAGCAGCTGCTCACCGACTGGTACGCACTCATCGAGGCTGAGGTCACATGAGTGCTGACCCTGCTGGGGGAGGAGCCACCCTGGTGCGCGGACCCGCAGCACGGGAGCGCCCGACCCTCCTCGAGGACCTGACCCGGACGGCGGTGGCCAGTGACTACGCCCCGCCCCCAGCCGGTAGCGAGTCCGCCTCCCGCCGCCAGCGTGTGCTGGTCGCAGCTCTTGCGCTGGGACTGGCGGGCTTCGTGCTTGCCCTCGGCGTGTCCGAGCGGATCCTCAACGACCCTGTGGTCAACGACCAGCGCACCGCACTTCTGGAGCGGATCAGTGCCGCTGACGCCCGCAACGAGGAGGTGGTCGCGCAGGTGACCGGCCTGCGCGAGGAGCTGAATGCCGCACGCGCAGACAGCCTGGCCCAGACCCAGGCGGGCACCCTGCTGAACACCCAGATCGCCAACCTCGAGCTGGCCACCGGCTACACCACCGTGACCGGTCCCGGCACCGCGGTCACGCTCACCGACGCCGAGGTGGCCGAGGGTGAGCAGGCCGAGGACATCGAGCGGGTGCTGGACTCCGACGTCCAGCAGGCGGTCAACGGACTGTGGTCGGCGGGTGCCGAGGCCGTCAGCGTCAACGGCCAGCGGCTGACCGCTCGGTCGGCGATCCGGTCTGCGGCCAGCGCCATCCTGGTCAACTACCGCCCGCTCAAGCCGCCCTATGTCATCGAGGCGATCGGCCCGCCGGGGTTGGCTGAGGCGTTCCTGGCCACGCCCGACGCCGCAGCGCTGGACGAGGTCTCGGCACAGTTCGGCATAGGCTTCGAGACGACATCCATGGACAGCAGCACCCTGCGCTCGGCGATCGGCCCGCTGCCGACCCAGGCGCAGGTCGTCCGAGCAGGGGAGGAGGAGGGCTGATGGTCGCACTCGTGGGCCTGATCCTCGGGATCCTGGCTGGACTGATCCTTGAGCCGACCGTTCCCCTGTGGATGGAGCCTTACCTGCCCATCGCCGTGATTGCCGCGCTCGATGCGGTGGTCGGGGCTGCCCGGGCCCTGTTCGAGGGGGTCTTCCGCGATCGAGTGTTCGTGATCTCGTTCCTGAGCAACGTGCTCGTGGCGGCGGTCATCGTGTGGATCGGGGACCTGCTCGGGGTGGGCGCCCAGATGTCCACCGGGGTGGTGGTCGTGCTGACCATGCGCATCTTCGCCAACGCCGCCGCGATCCGCCGGCGCCTGTTGAAGGCCTGACCCATGGCGGTCGAGGATTCCGAGCACGAGGCAGAGCCGGACATGGGTGCGGTCGGCCCAGCCACTGAGAGCGTGCCCGGGGCGCAGGCCGACCCGGCCGAGTCAGCCGCGCTGGTGGAGGACTTCCACCAGAGCTCCCTGTTCCGCTGGCGCGGCCGCGCAAGCCTGGTGATCGCCGCCCTGTTCGCTGTGCTGGGGATCATGATCGTGGCCGGTGCCCTCGCGCAGTCCAGTGACGACGCTCTGGCCAGCGCGCGGCCCGACGAGCTGGTGGCCATCCTCGACAGCCTGGACGCTGAGAACGATCGGCTGGAGCAGGAGAAGCGCCAGCTCGCCGCAGAGATCGACTCGCTGGCAGCGGGCCTGGATGCCACGGCACTCGAGCAGGCCCGGACCCGGCGTGAAGCGCTCGAGGTCCTGGCGGGGACCACCTCGGTCCGTGGCCCCGGGGTGCGCATCGTGATCCGTGACCCCGGCGGGGGAGTCGATGCCCCAACCATCCTGGACGCGGTGCAGGAGCTGCGCGACGCGGGGGCCGAGAGCATCGAGGTGGCCGAGCGTCGGGTCGTGGTCAACACCTGGTTCGCCGACCCGGGCGAGGAGCAGGGCCCCGGGATCCTGATCTCCGGGGACCTGCGCAAGTCCCCCTACACGATCTTCGCCATCGGGGACCCCGAGACCCTGGGCACGGCCATGGAGATCCCCGGCGGTGTGGCTGACACGATCCGTACCGCGGGTGCCGAGTTCCAGGTTGATCGTCGCGATGAGCTGGAGATCACCTCGACCGTCCCCCTGGAGCAGCCCGAGTACGCTGTGCCGGTCGACCAGGGCTGATCCACCCCCGCGCCCCGATGGAGGAGACATGTACCCCGAGGACCTTCGCTACACCCCCGAGCACGAATGGGTCCGTGTCCTGGGCCCCACCCGGCTGCGCTTCGGGATCACCTCGTTCGCGACCGAGGCCCTTGGCGACGTCGTGTTCGTGGACCTGCCGGCCGCCGGGCAGGCCCTGGAAGCGGGCCAGCCCTGCGGCGAGGTCGAGTCGACCAAGTCGGTCAGCGATCTGTACTCGCCCGTCGATGGTGCGGTGGCGCAGGCGAATGCCGACCTCGAGTCAGCTCCGGAGCTGGTGAACGCCGAACCCTACGGCCAGGGCTGGATGGTCGACGTCGAGTGCGTCTCGCAGGAGGCCGCTGAGGCCGCGTGGGCTGGGCTGATGACCGCCGAGCAGTACGCCGCGGGCCTGGTCGTCCGCTGAACCTGGTTCGGACCTGCTGCCGGGGTTGACCCGGACCTGATCCGGTCGGATAGGTTTGCCCCGACATGAACCTAGACCTCAGGTCGAGGTCTGGGCGGGCGCAAGGGAGACGACGTGGCCAGGATCTGCCAGAACTGCGCACAGGAGGCGTCAGACCTGGCGCGGTTCTGCAGCAACTGTGGGGCCCCGCTGGCCGACCTGAGCGCTGAGCCTGAGGTTCAGGCCACCGGCACCCTCGACGCACTCGTCTCGGGCACCGGGCCGCTGGGGACCATCACCACCGGCACGATCGGGGCGGTGGCGGCTGGCAGCGCGATGCTGATCGTCCGGCGCGGGCCCAGTGAGGGTACGTCCTTCCCGCTGAGCACCGACCTGGTGACCGTGGGTCGCTCCGATGAGTCCGACGTAGTCCTTGACGACGTCACCGTGTCGCGACGTCATGCGGAGTTCATCCGGACCGACCAGGGCTGGACGCTGCGGGACGTGGGCAGCCTCAACGGGACCTACGTCAATCGCGACCGGATCGACTCGGTCGAGCTGACCGGTGGCGAGGAGGTCCAGATCGGCAAGTACCGGTTCGCGTTCCTGGTGGGCAGTGGTCCACTGTGAGCACGGCAGCAGCCCCGGACGGCCTCCTGAGCATCGGCGAGGTCCTGCACCTGCTTCGCGTGGACTTCCCGGACGTCAGCATCTCCAAGATCCGCTACCTCGAGGGTGAGGGTCTGGTCGAGCCGGCCCGCACCCCCTCGGGCTACCGGAAGTTCACCCGTGCCGATGCCGAGCGGCTGGCCTACGTGCTGCGAATGCAGCGCGACAACTACCTGCCGCTCAAGGTGATCCGCGAGCATCTCGACCAGCTCGACCGGGGACTCGCGCCAGCTCCGCTGAGCGCTGCGGATGCTGCTCCCCGCGCGCTGGTGTCCGCGGGGGCGGAGAAGGTGACGCCCGACGACCTGGAGACCACCGGACCGGACCTGCGCCTGTCGCGCAAGGAGTTGCTGGCCGAGTCCGCAATCAGCAACGAGGTCCTGCGCGAGCTGGAGTCTTTCGGCCTCGTGGCCCAGGTTCCCGGTACCTCGTACTACGACGCGACCGCGCTGCAGGTGACCCGCATCGCGGCGCAGCTGGCCGAGTTCGGCTACGGCCCGCGGCACCTCCGCCCGTTCCGGCTGGCCGCCGACCGGGAGCTGTCGCTGGTCGAGCAGGTGGTGCGTCCGATGGCCCGCGGCCGGCAGCAGGACAGCGTCTCGCGTGCTGAGGAGACCGCCCGTGGGATCGCCGCACTGGCACTGGAGCTGCACCTGGCCCTGGTGAAGGCCGGCCTGCCGGGAACCCTCGGCCGCTGAGCGATGGCCGGTCCACGCCGGCGGGGCTAGGGTGGCGGCGTGGATGGGTACCAGGCAGTCGAGGTGGTGGGTGTCCGGGTCGAGATGCCGTCGAACGCGCCGATCGTGCTGGTGCGACCTGTCAGCGGCGGCTCGCTGCTCCCGATCTGGATCGGCCCCAATGAGGCTGCGGCGATCGCCATGGCCCAACAGGGCGTGACTGCGCCGCGACCGCTGACCCACGACCTGTTCATCGCCGCGCTGGAGTCCCTGGCGGCGCCCCTGCGCTCGGTGCGCATCAGCCGGCTGGAGGGGGGCGTGTTCTACGCCGAGCTCGTCTTTGACGCCACGACCGTGGATGCCCGACCCTCGGATGCGCTGGCCCTGGCCCTGCGCGCCGAGGTACCCGTGCTCGTCGCCGACGAGGTGCTGGCTGAGGCCGGGGTGGCCCCTGAGGGGGAGGACCCCGTCGACGAGGTCGAGCAGTTCCGGGAGTTCCTCGACACCGTGAGCCCGCAGGACTTCGAGTGATTGTGCCGGAAAGGACTCACTCTCAACTTGAGGTTGAGAGTCTCGCCGGCGTGTCGGGAGCGCGGGCGTTGACGTGGCCAGCGCGTGGGCCTAGTTTCGGTCAGGAGCGAAACACGTCGGTGTAACTACGTCGGCGCAACACCCGAACGACCAGAGGATGCCGGTATGTCAGCTGAGGACACGGGCCAGCAGCACGAGGTTCAGGGCGCGCTGTTCGACATGCCGGAATCGACGTTGCCCGAGGACGTCGGGTTCCGCGGTCCAGTCGCCTGTTCCGCCGCCGAGATCACCTACCGCCAGTTGGACTACTGGGCGCGCACCGGGTTGGTCGAGCCGTCGGTCCGCCCCGCGACCGGGTCCGGCACCCAGCGGCTGTACAGCTTCCGCGACATCCTGGTCCTCAAGGTCGTCAAGCGGCTGCTCGACACCGGCGTCTCACTGCAGAACATCCGGACCGCGGTGGGCCACCTGCGGGCACGTGGGGTCGAGGACCTGGCCACGCTCACGCTGATGAGCGACGGTGCCAGCGTGTACGAGTGCACCAGTGAGGACGAGGTCATCGACCTGCTGCAGGGCGGCCAGGGCGTCTTCGGGATCGCCGTGGGCAAGGTGTGGCGCGAGGTTGAGGGAACGCTGTCGAGCCTGCCGGCCGAGCGGACCACGGGTGTGACCAGCGCCAGCGACGACGAGTTGTCCGCACGGCGCCGCAAGCGCCAGATCGGCTGACCGCATCACGTTCCCCTCGCGGTGCCGCGCAGGTGCCGGGGGTGCCTCGCCAGTACGCTGAGCCGGTGCAGCATGCCTGGGGTCCCGCGACTGAGTTCGTCGACCGCCACATCGGACCGGACGCGTCCGAGGTGGCCCACATGCTCGAGATCGTGGGGCAACCCGATCTCGAGGCACTGGCCCGGGCGGCGATCCCCGCGACGATCCAGTGGAGTGCGGGCCTGGACCTGCCTCCTGCCATGACCGAGGCGCAGGCCACCGCGCACCTGCGCGCCCTGGCCGAGTCCAACACCACTGCGGTGTCGATGATCGGCCTGGGCTACCACGACACGATCACGCCCGCGGTGATCCGGCGCAACGTGCTCGAGGCGCCGGGTTGGTACACCGCCTACACGCCCTACCAGCCTGAGATCTCCCAGGGTCGCCTTGAGGCGCTGCTGAACTTCCAGACGATGGTCGCCGAGCTCGTCGGATTGCCGCTGGCCAATGCCTCGATGCTCGACGAGCCGACCGCGGCCGCCGAGGCCATGGCCCTGCTGCACCGGGTCGATCGCACCGGGTCGATGACCTTCGTCGTGGATGCTGACACCCATCCGCAGACCCTCGCGGTGCTGGCCACGCGCGCCGAGCCCCTGGGCATCGTCCTTGACGTGGGCGACCTCGCCGCCGGCCTGCCCGAGGGCGGTTGCTTCGGAGTGCTGGTCTCGATGCCGACCTCCACCGGCCTGGTCCGAGACCCGGCTGCCCTGGCCGCGCTCGCTGAGCAGGCCCACGCGGTGGGCGCTGGGGTGGTGGTGGCCGCGGATCTGCTGAGCCTGTGCCTGCTGACCCCGCCCGGGGAGCTCGGTGCCGACATCGTGGTGGGCTCGGCGCAGCGGTTCGGGGTCCCGATGGGGTTCGGTGGCCCCCACGCCGGTGTTATGGCTGTCCGGGCCGGCCTGGAGCGGCAACTGCCCGGGCGCCTCGTCGGGGTCTCGGTGGACTCCCACGGGCAGCGGGCCTATCGGCTGGCTCTGCAGACCCGCGAGCAGCACATCCGCCGGGAGCGCGCCACGAGCAACATCTGCACCGCGCAGGTGCTGCTGGCCGTGATCGCTGGGCTGTACGGGGCCTATCACGGCCCGGAGGGGTTGCGCCGGATCGCCAGCACGGTGGCGGGCCACGCGGTCGCGCTGGCCGAGGGCCTGGCCGCCGACGGGATCGACGTGCGGTACGCCACCTTCTTCGACACGGTCGTGGCAGTGGTCCCGGGCATGGCCGGCGCGGTGGTCGGCGCCGCGGCTGGGCGCGGGGTGAACCTGCGGCTCCTCGACGACGATCACGTGGGGATCACCGTCGACGAGGTCACCGTGCCCGAGCACCTGGACCTGGTGCGTGCGGCCTTCGCTGCTGCCGGTGCGGGCGCCGGTGCCGGTGCCGGTGGCGGTGGTGCGGGCGGTGGTGCGGGCGGATCGGGGACCCCCGCTGTGTGGGGCCTGCCCGCCGACTGGCTGCGGACCTCGGCCTACCTGACCCATCCGGTGTTCCACGAGCATCGCAGCGAGACCCAGATGCTGCGCTACCTGCGGCGCCTGGCCGGCTACGACATCGCCCTGGACCGCTCCATGATCCCGCTGGGCTCCTGCACGATGAAGCTCAACGCGACCACCGAGATGGAGCCGATCAGCTGGCCCGGGTTCGCCGGCATCCACCCGTTCGCGCCGCCCGAGCAGACCGCGGGGTACCTGACCCTGATCCGCGATCTCGAGGCGATGCTCGTGGAGCTGACCGGCTACGACGCGGTCAGCGTGCAGCCCAACGCCGGTTCGCAGGGGGAGTTCGCCGGGCTGCTCGCGATCCGCGCCTGGCATGCCTCGCGCGGCGACGCCCAGCGAGACGTCTGCCTGATCCCCTCCTCGGCGCACGGCACGAACGCGGCATCGGCGGTGATGGCAGGGCTGCGCGTGGTCGTGGTGGCTTGTGACGAGCAGGGCAACGTGAGCGTGGACGCGCTGCGCGAGGCCCTGGCCCAGCACGGCGACCGGGTCGCGGGGCTGATGATCACCTATCCCTCGACCCACGGGGTCTACGAGGCCGAGGTTGCCACGTTGTGCGCGATGGTCCACGACGCCGGCGGTCAGGTGTACGTCGACGGCGCCAACCTCAACGCGCTGGTCGGCCTGGCCAAGCCGGGCCGCTTCGGCGCCGACGTGTCGCACCTGAACCTGCACAAGACGTTCTGCATCCCCCACGGCGGTGGTGGGCCGGGCGTGGGGCCGGTGGGGGTGCGTGCGCACCTGGCGCCGTTCCTGCCGCATCACCCGATGCGCCCCGACTCGGGGCCGGTGGGGCGCGGATTCGACGACGGGGGAGTCGGACCGGTCAGCGGCGCGCCATGGGGCAGCGCCGGCATCCTGCCCATCCCGTGGGCCTACATCGCGATGATGGGCGCTGACGGGCTCACGCGGGCGACCCAGGTGGCGGTCCTGTCGGCCAACTACATCGCCGCGCGACTGTCCGAGCACTTCCCGGTGCTGTACACCGGGCCGGGCGGGCTGGTGGCCCATGAGCTGATCCTCGACCTGCGCGAGATCACCCGGAGCACGGGCGTGAGCGTCGACGACGTGGCCAAGCGACTCATCGACTACGGGTTCCACTCACCGACGATGAGCTTCCCGGTGGCCGGCACGCTGATGGTCGAGCCGACCGAGAGCGAGTCCCTGGCCGAGCTGGACCGGTTCTGCGACGCGATGATCTCGATCCGGGGGGAGATCGATGCCGTGGCGGCCGGCGAGGTCCGAGCCGCAGCCAGCGTCCTGCGTGGGGCCCCGCACACTGCGGCGAGCCTCGTCGGGCCGTGGTCGCACCCGTACTCGCGCCAGCAGGCGGTGTTCCCGGTGCCCGAGCTGGTCGCAGACAAGTACTGGCCACCGGTGGGCCGGATCGACGGCGCCTACGGCGACCGCAACCTCATGTGCTCGTGCCCACCGGTGCAGGAGCTGGCCAGCCCGATGTGATCGGGCCTGCCGGTCAGGTCCGGCCTTCGGACTCCTGGATCTCGAACAGGACCTCTTGAGCTGAGGCAGCGTCGGGTAGGTCGGGAGCCGAGTCTGCACCTGAGGTTGAGGTTCCCATCCACAGAGCGTGCAGTACGGGGAACCCAGCGGCACGCACCGCCTCGACGACGGCTGCGTCGTCATCGACGAACGCGGCCACCTGGTAGGTGCGGGACAACGACCGCAGCGTCGCGACCTTCGTGATCCGGGCGGGCCGACGGTCGGTGTCCGCACGCATGAACAGCTCTCCCGCAGGCAGGCCCTGGGCGGCCAGCCAGTCGACCGTGGCCGTCCGGCAGCGCTCAGGCCGGCCGGTCAGGTACATCACCAGATGGCCCGCATCGGCCGCAGCGGCTGCCGCCGCCACGCCCTCGGCCAGGGGGGCGTCGGCAGGAGCGGCGCCGAAGAAGGCGTTCCAGTCCTTGGGGCGCTGGGCCACATGGTGCAGCCGGTGGCGGACATCAGCCAGCACCCCGTCGATGTCGAACACCGCGACCCGGGGCAGCGACTCGCGGTGGCTGGGCTGGGCTGACGCGCCAGATTCGCGGGCGGCGTCGGGTTGCCGGGCCGCGCCAGGTTCCCGGGCGGCGTTGGCAGGCTCAACCGGTAGGGCGCTCGAGCTGGGTTCGGGGGTGTCGGTCACACTCCCGACGCTACCGCCCCATCCGCTCTGTCCGGCGGCCCGCCGCCCCAGCCGCGCCCGCCCCGCCCCGTGCTGCGAAGTTACTCCACATGGGCGTCGGCCAACCCGGGGTTCCTCCACGTGCGCGTCGCGAGATCGACGCTGACGTGGAGGAACTGGCCCGGGGCCGGGTGGGGGATCAGTGCTTCGGGGCTGCGTCGATCACCTTCCGGGCGATCTGGGTGGGCATCGGCTCGTGGCCGATGTACTCACGGGTGAACGTGCCCGTGCCATGGGACAGCGAACGCAGCTCGATGGCGTACCGGGTCAGCTCGAGCTCGGGGACGTCCGCGCGGATCAGCGTCCGGCCGTTGCCCGCGGGTTCGGAGCCGGACACCCGACCGCGCCGGCCGGACAGGTCGCCCATCACCGCGCCGACGTACTCGTCGGCCACCAGTACGTTGACTGCTGCCACCGGCTCGAGCATCGCGATCTGCGCGGCGGATGCGGCCTCCTTGAGGGCCAGCGAGCCGGCCATCTGGAAGGCCATGTCCGAGGAGTCCACGGAGTGCGCCTTGCCGTCGTAGAGGGTCACCTGGATGTCGACGACCGGGTAGCCGGCGGCGACCCCGCGCTCCATCTGCGTCCGCACGCCCTTCTCGACAGACGGGATGAACTGGCGCGGGACCGACCCGCCCACGACCTTGTCCACGAACTCGAACCCGGAGCCGGACGGCAGCGGGCTGACCTCGATGTCACACACGGCGAACTGGCCATGGCCGCCGGACTGCTTCACGTGCCGGCCCTTGGCTCTGGCGCCCGAGGCGAAGGTCTCCCGCAGCGAGACCCGCAGCTCCTCGGACTCCACCGCCACGCCGTACCGGTTGCGCAGCCGGTCCAGCAGCACGTCGACGTGCGCCTCGCCCATGCACCAGAGCACCAGCTGGCCGGTCTCGCCGTTGCGCTCCAGGCGCATGGTTGCGTCCTCGGCGACCAATCGGCCCAGGGCTTGCCCCAGCTTGTCGTCATCAGCCTTGGACTGGGCCACGATCGCCACCGGCAGCAGGGCGTCGGGCATCATCCACGACTCCATCAGCAGGGGCGCGTCCTTGTCCGAGAGGGTGTCACCGGTCTCGGCCCGGTTGAGCTTGGCCACAGCGATGATGTCCCCGGCGATGCCGCTGTCGATCGCCCGCTGGACCTTGCCCAGGGGGCTGGACAGCGCCCCGACCCGTTCGTCGAGGTCGTGGTCCTCGTGGCCCTGGCCGGGCGCGAAGTGCCCGGAGACGTGCAGGGTCGCATCGGGCACCAGCGTCCCGGAGAAGACCCGGACCAGGGAGAGTCGACCCACGTAGGGATCGGTCGTGGTCTTGACCACCTCCGCGCACAACGGCCCGGCGGGGTCGCAGGCCAACGGCTCGGCCGGCTGGCCGGCCGGCGTCGTGACCGGGGGCAGGGGGTGCTCGAGCGGGGACGGGAACCCCCGACGCACCAGGTCCAGGACCTCCGCTGCGCCAAGGCCGCCCAACTCGACGGCCGTGCCGAGCACGGGGTAGAACGAACCGCGGGCCACCGCGCGCTCGAGGTCCTCGATCAGGGTCTCGGTGTCGATGTGCTCGCCGGCGAGGTAGCGGTCCATGAGGGACTCGTCCTCGCTCTCGGCGATGATGCCCTCGATGAGGGCCGCGCGGGCGCCCTCGATCAGCTCACGGTGGCGGTCCTCCGGGTCGCGATCGACGCGGGTCCCCGAGGAGTAGTCATGGATCCGTTCGGTGATCAGGTCGATGAATCCGGCCGGCGCCCCGTCGTCGGAGAGCATCGGCAGCATCAGAGGCAGCACGCCCTCGCCGAAGACTCGCTGGCTGATGGCCACCAGTTCGTCGAAGTCGGCACGTGCATGGTCCAGGCGGGTCACCACGACTGCCCGGGGCATCCCGACGGCCGCGCACTCCTCCCACAGCATCTGGGTGCCGCCGTCGATCCCGTCGACGGCCGAGACCACGAACAGCGCGGCGTCGGCTGCACGCAGGCCGGCGCGCAGGTCGCCGACGAAGTCCGCGTACCCCGGCGTGTCCAGGAAGTTCACCTTCACCCCGTCGACGACCACCGGTGCCAGCGCGAGGCCCACGGAGCGCTGCTGGCGCACCTCGGCCTCGTCGAAGTCTGAGACCGTCGTGCCCTCGGTGGTCCGGCCCGGCCGCGCGATCGTGCCCGTGGCAGCCAGGATCGACTCCAGGAGGGTGGTCTTGCCCGCGCCGGAGGGGCCCACGAGGACCACGTTGCGGATGTCGGCGGGGCTGGCCGGTGCAGACGACCGACCCACCCCCTGGCGTGTTGGCCTGTGCCATGTCGCTGCCTTTCGTCGTGGTGTGACCTGCGATGCGACCCCAAGCCTTGCAACACAGAGCCGCGTTCGCGCACCCGGGTGGGGTGTTTCTCGCTACGATCGGAATCCTGATGCTGAACAACCAAGATGCGCGAGGCGTGATCGCACCTGTCGTGGAACCGATCGCGCGCGCCCTGCTGCGCATGCGGATCACCCCGGACATGGTGACCCTGACCGGTACGACACTGACCGTGGTGACCGCCCTGGTCCTGATCCCTTCGGGCCGGTTCATCCCCGCGATGCTGCTGCTGGCCGTGTTCGTGTCCGCTGATGTGCTCGATGGCACGATGGCGCGCCTGACCGGCACCCAAGGGCCCTGGGGCGCCTGGTTCGATGCCACCCTGGACCGCGTGGCGGACGGCGCCATCTTCGGAGCGCTTCTCATCTGGGCTGCGTGGTACTCGAACACCCTGACCACCCTGCTGGCGTGGGTGTGCATGGTCGGCGGGGCGGTGATCAGCTACGCGAAGGCGCGGGCCGAGGCCGTGGACGCCACGGCCAATGGCGGCATCGCTGAGCGCGCCGAGCGGATGATCCTGCTGGCGATCGGCGCGATTCTGCAGCAATTCGTCGACTGGGGGATGACGGCGGCCCTCGCGGTGCTGGCCGTCCTGACAGTGATCACCGTGTTCCAGCGCGGGCTCGACGTGCGCAGCCAGCTCAAGCCGCGCGGCGGCCAGGCGCCGGACCAGGAGTCGGACCCGGACCCCAGCGCCACAGCGCAGTGAGCCGGCAGTGATCGAGCAGGCGACCTATCTGGCCTATGCCGGTGGTTGGCGGGCCGTACGGCTCATGCCCGAAGCGGTGGCCTACCGGCTGTTCGACCAGATCGCGGATCAGCAGTGGCGCTCCCGCAGCGGCGGGGTGCGCCGGCTTGAGGCCAACCTCGAGCGGGTGCTGGGACCCGGCCCGGTGGACCCGCAGCGACTGCGGGAGGTCTCCCGAGCCGGGATGCGCTCGTACCTGCGGTACTGGTGCGACGCGTTCCGCCTCCCAGGCTGGGACGCAGCCCGGATCGACGCATTCCGGTTGGCCAACTCCCATCTCATTGTCGAGGCGTTGGCCGAGGGCAGGGGGGCGGTGGTCGCGCTGCCGCACATGGGCAACTGGGACCACGCGGGGGCGTACTTCTCCCGCAACCACGTCCAGGTGACCACCGTCGCCGAGCGCCTGGAGCCGGCCGCGCTGTTCGATGCCTTCGTGGCCTACCGGGAGTCCCTGGGCATGCGGATCCTGGGGCTCGGGGACGCCGGGGTGTACCCGGCCCTGGTGCAGACGCTGGAGTCCGGCGGCTTCGTGCCGCTGCTGGCCGACCGCGACCTGTCTGCGTCGGGCATCGAGGTGCAGTTCCTCGGGGAGGCGACGCGGTTCCCGGCCGGACCGGCCGCCCTTGCCGTGGACACCGGCGCTGCGCTGCTGCCCGTGAGCCTCTTCTGGGACGACGGCAATGCCGGCGAAGTCCTGCCCGAGGTCGTCCCCCCCGAGCACGGGGATCGCGGCGAGCGGATCAAGGTGGCGACCCAGGGCGTGGCCGATGCACTGGGCGGTGCGATCCGGGCACACCCGCAGGACTGGCACATGCTCCAGCGCCTGTGGCTGTCCGACCTCGACCCGGACCGGCTGGCCGCCCGGGATGCGGCCGGCGGGGACGATCCCACCCCCGAGGAAGGTGAGCGCTGATGCGCGTTGGCCTGGTCTGCCCGTATGCCTGGGACACCCCCGGCGGAGTCGCGGCCCACATCGAGGACCTGCGCCTGGCCCTCATGCGGCTGGGTCACGAAGCCCTGGTGCTGGCCCCGGCCGAGGACGACGACGCGCTGCCCGAGTATGTCACCAGCGGCGGCAAGCCGGTGTCGATCAGCTCGAACGGCTCAGTGGCGAAGATCAACTTCGGACCTGGTCCGGCGGCACGGGCGCGCACGTGGATCAAGGAGTCCGACCTCGACATCCTGCACGTCCACGAACCCGTCGGACCCACCTTGTCGCTGCTGTCGATCTGGGTCGCGGACGGTCCGGTCGTGGCCACCTGGCATGCCAGCGTGCGCTCGTCGCGCCGCGATCTGAACGCGACCGCACCTCTGGTGCGCAGCGCCACCGAGAAGATCCGCGCCCGGATCGCTGTGAGCGAGTACGCGCGGCGCTCGCTGGTGGAGTACACCGGCGGGGACGCCGTCCTGATCCCCAACGGAGTGGACATCACCCTGTTCGCCGGGGATGAGCCGCTGCCCGGGCGCGCTCGGGGCAGCGACACGCTGATGTTCCTGGGCCGGATCGATGAGCCACGCAAGGGCTTGCCCATCCTGCTCGACGCCCTGCCCAAGGTGCTGTCCGCGGTTCCGGGGGCCAACGTCCTGGTGGCCGGACCTGGCGACGTCGAGTCGGTGCGCGCCAGCCTGCCGACCGAGATCGCGGCGCGGGTCGAGTTCCTCGGCCTGGTCAGCCAGGAGGACAAGGCCCGTGCCCTGCGCTCGGCTGACATCTACGTGGCCCCGAACACTGGTGGGGAGTCGTTCGGGATCATCCTCCTGGAGGCGATGGCAGCCGGGACACCGGTCGTGGCCAGCGACATCGAGGCCTTCCAGCGGGTGCTGGACGAGGGCCGGGCCGGCGTGACCTTCACCAACGGGGACTCCGCGGACCTCGCAGACCGCCTGATCTCGCTGCTGGCTGATCCCCAGCGGCGGGCGGCACTGACCGCCGAGGGCCGGCGTCGCGCCGCCGAGTTCGACTGGGCGACCATCGCCCGGCAGGTCGTCGCGGTGTACAACAGCGTGACACCCGGCGGGGAGAAGGTGGAGGCGGACCTGTCCGGCCAGTTCTGGGGTCGGATGCCGATCCGGCGGGTCAGCAGCCGACCTCGCGAACGGGGGGCTGATCAATGAAGGTCGACCTCTTCTGGATCATCGTCCTGGTGCTCGTGATCGGGTGGACAATCTGGCGGGCCAGCGCGCTGGCCGGCCGGATCGACCGTGTGCACCACCGCATCGAACTGGCGCGGAGCTCGCTGGACGTGCAGCTGCTTCGGCGGGCGGCCGCGGTTGAGGCGATTGCCACCTCAGGGCTCATCGATCCAGCGTCGGCATTCGTGCTCGCCCGGGCCGCGGCGAACTCCCGCTACGCCGATGAGACCGATGCCGTCGAGCGTGGGTTGGTCGAGTCGGAGATGTCGCGTGACCTGCGCGAGGTGTTCGCCGACGGGCAGGAGGTGGCCGCGCTGCGCAGGAATCCCGAGGGGGAGGCCCTTGTCGAGGACCTGTCGACTGCGTGCACGCAGGTGGCGCTGGCGCGTCGGTTCCTCAACGACGGCGTTCAGGCCGCCCGCCTGCTCCGGGGAGGCCCCATGGTCCGCTGGTTTCGACTGGCCGGTCACGCCGATCAGCCGGTCAGCTTCGAGATGGACGACGAGATCGCACCCGCGCTGGCCCTGCGCAGCTGACGCGTCCAGCCGGTCGGGCCGCGTGCCCACCCGCCGCGCGAATGCGCGCGGCCCCACCGCGGGCCGCGTCGGCGTTGCCCGCCGCGGCGATTACCTTTGGCCCATGAGCATTCGGCACGCCGCGTGGCATCCGTCGCCGCGCCCCCGCGGCCGGGCTCGCACCGCGGCCGGTCGGGTGGCCACTCTGGGTCTCGTCGGGCTGCTGGCTGCCTGCTCGCTGGGTCGGAGCGACACCCCAGCGCCCGTCCCAGTGGCCACTGCTGAGGCTGCGCCGAGCCCGAGTGTGAGCCCCACCCCGATCCCGCCGGTGCCCGACCGCTCGCCGTACACCGGGCGCAAGGGTGGGCTGGGCACGCCGGTGATGGTCGTCAAGATGGACAACACGCTCAATGCCCAGCCGCACAGGGGCCTGACCAAGGCCGACATCGTCTACGTGGAGCCGGTCGAGTTCGGCCTCACGCGGATCGCCGCGGTGTTCTCCGCGCGGATGCCGAGCACGGTCGGCCCGGTGCGCAGCGCCCGGATCAGTGACGTGGAGCTCTTCGCCCAATACGGGGATGTCGCCTTCGTCTACTCCGGGGCCCAGTCGAAGCTCGGCCCGGCGCTCGGCCAGGCGAACTGGACCCAGGTGACCCCCGACCTGGACAGCCCGGGCTTCCACCGCGAGTACGGCGGGCGGGTCGCGCCCTACAACCTGATGGCCGAGCCGGAGGTGATCCTGGCCACCTCCGGGGCCACCGCTGTGTCGGCGGACATGGGGCTGCGCTTCGATCCCGAGCGCGTCCCGGGCGGGACGAAGGCGAAGGTGGTGACTGCGCGATGGCCGTCCTCCAGCGCCCAGTTCCGGTGGAGTTCCGGACGGGGCAGCTATGACGTGTGGCTCAACGGTGCTCAGGCACGCGACACCGATGCGCCCGGGGTCCAGCGCGCGCACTCAGTGATCGTCCAGTACGTGAAGCAGAAGGACTCCGGGTACGGGGACAAGTTCGGTGGGCGCACGCCGCTGACGATCACCACGGGCAAGGGCACGGGCGTGCTCCTGCGTGATGGTCGGGCACACGACATCACGTGGGCCCGGGCAGACGAGCAGGACCCCACGACCTACTTCGACAGCGCCGGCGAGCCGATCGTCCTGGACCGTGGACAGGTGTGGATCCTCCTGATGGACCGTTCCCGCGAGGTGAGCCTCAGTTGAGGGATGCGGCGCGTTTCGCCAACGTGGCGCAGGGACGTAAACTCAGGCCCTCGAACCCCATCGGCGCAGGAGAGATCGTGAGCAGCACCCCCGACCCCACTGGAACTGCCCTCGGCACCCAACGCGTCAAGCGCGGCATGGCCGAGATGCTCAAGGGTGGCGTCATCATGGACGTGGTCACCGCTGAGCAGGCGCGCATCGCCGAGGATGCCGGTGCCGTGGCCGTCATGGCCCTCGAGCGGGTCCCGGCCGACATCCGCGCCCAGGGTGGCGTGTCCCGGATGAGTGATCCGGACATGATCGACGGCATCATCGACGCGGTCTCCATCCCGGTCATGGCCAAGGCTCGCATCGGGCACTTCGTCGAGGCCCAGGTCCTGGAGTCCCTCGGCGTGGACTACATCGACGAGTCCGAGGTGCTGACTCCCGCGGACTACACCCACCACATCGACAAGTGGGGCTTCACCGTCCCCTTCGTCTGCGGTGCGACGAACCTGGGTGAGGCCCTGCGTCGGATCACCGAGGGTGCGGCCATGATCCGCTCCAAGGGTGAGGCCGGCACGGGCGACGTCTCCAATGCCACCACGCACATGCGCAGCATCCGCGGAGAGATCAAGCGCCTGTCCTCGATGAACCCTGACGAGCTGTACGTGGCGGCCAAGGAGATCTCGGCGCCCTACGAGCTGGTCAAGGAGGTCGCCGAGCGGGGCGCCCTGCCCGTGGTGCTGTTCACTGCGGGCGGGATCGCGACGCCTGCCGACGCCGCCATGATGATGCAGCTCGGTGCTGACGGGGTCTTCGTGGGCTCAGGCATCTTCAAGTCGGGCAATCCAGCGCAGCGGGCCAACGCGATCGTCCAGGCCACCCTGCACTTCAACGACCCCGGGATCATCGCCAAGGTCTCACGCGGGCTGGGTGAGGCGATGGTCGGGATCAACGTCGAGGAGCTCCCGGCCGCACACCGCCTCGCCGAGCGCGGCTGGTGACCCAGCCGACCATCGGGGTCCTGGCACTCCAGGGGGACGTGCGCGAGCACTGCGCGGCCCTGTCGGCCGTCGGTGCCCGGCCCGTCGAGGTCCGTGATGCCCGCACTCTCGGCGGTGTGGCGGGGTTGGTGCTGCCCGGAGGGGAGTCGACCACCATCTCGATGCTGGCTGTGCGCTGGGGGTTGATGGAGCCCCTGCGTGCCGCAGTGGCCGGCGGGCTGCCGGTCTATGGCTCGTGCGCCGGGATGATCCTGCTGGCCGACACGATCCTCGATGGCCGGGCCAACCAGGTGCCGATCGGGGGGATCGACATGGTGGTGCGGCGCAATGCGTTCGGCCGCCAGGTGGACTCCTTCGAGGCCGATGTGGACTTCCCCGCTGTCGGGTCCGACCCGATTCGGGCCGTGTTCATCCGCGCCCCCTGGGTGGAGTCCGTGGGGGAGCGGGTGGAGGTCTTGGCGACCGTGCCCGGGGACGTGAGCGATAGGATTGTTGCCGTCCGGAGCGGGTCGCTGCTGGCCACCTCGTTCCATCCCGAACTCACCGGAGACCATCGGGTGCACGCGTTGTTCACCGACATGGTGCGCCGCGTCGCCTGATCCAATCGAAGGAGCATCATGTCCGGCCATTCCAAGTGGGCGACCACGAAGCACAAGAAGGCCGCCATCGACGCCAAGCGCGGCAAGCTGTTCGCGAAGCTGATCAAGAACATCGAGGTGGCGGCGCGGACCGGCGGCGGGGACGTCGACGGCAACCCCACCCTCTATGACGCGATCCAGAAGGCCAAGAAGAACTCGGTTCCGGCCGACAACATCGACCGTGCGCTCAAGCGCGGATCCGGCGTGGACGCGGACGGCGCCGACTGGCAGACCATCATGTACGAGGGCTACGGGCCCAACGGGGTGGCGGTCCTCGTGGAGTGCCTCACCGACAACCGCAACCGGGCGGCCACCGAGGTTCGGGTGGCGATGACCCGCAACGGTGGCAGCATGGCCGACCCGAACAGCGTCTCGTACCTGTTCGCCCGCAAGGGGGTCATCATCGTGCCCAAGGCCGACGGCGTGACTGAGGACGATGTGCTCATGGCCGTGCTCGAGGCCGGGGCCGAGGAGGTCAACGACCTCGACGAGGCCTTCGAGGTGATGACCGAGGCGACGGACCTGGTCGAGGTCCGCAAGGCGCTGCAGGCCGCAGGCCTGGACTACGAGTCGGCGGACACGGAGTTCGTGGCCTCGGTGGAAGTGCCCCTGGACGCCCAGGGTGCGATCAAGATCATGCGCCTGGTCGATGCCCTCGAGGACAGCGACGATGTGCAGAACGTGTTCACCAACGCCGACATCCCTGCTGAGGTCCTGGCCGAGCTGGCCTGAGCGTCCCGGCAGCGCATCGGCGCTGCACCGCTAGTACGGTGCGGCGTACAACGGCCCACAGGAGCGAAGACGTGGAAGACATGGACGTGCAGGCATCGGCCGAGCCGACTGCGCCGACCGAGGCACCCGCCGACAAGGAGTCAGGGGAGCAGGCGCCAGCCACGAAGGCGCCCACGAAGAAGGCGGCTGCCAAGAAGGCTCCGGCCAAGAAGGCTCCGGCCAAGAAGGCGCCCGCCGCGACTCCCACGCCAGCCAAGAAGGCGCCTGCGCCGAAGGCCCCCGAGGCGCCGTCGGCTGGGGCCACCTCCGGTCGCAAGCGCGCTGCAGCCAAGCGGACTGCCCGGGCGGCGGCCGGCCGTGCCGGAGCAGCAGTGGGCTCTGCGCGGCAGGCGGGACGGGGACCCGAGGGCGACGCCGCCTCGGTCGGTCCGCGCCGGCTCTCCGGGTTCGACTTCGCCACCTGGCGGGCGGCCTCCGACGACCCGAGCATGCGCTCGCCCATCATCGGCCTCATCGCGATGGAGTCCAGCCCCGACTGGTCAACCCTCGTCGATCGGTTCGACCGGGCCAGCCGGGTCGCCCCGATCCTGCGCCAGAAGGTCATCGAGGGACCGAGTGACATCCTCAGTCCGCGGCTGTCGATCGACCCTGACTTCGACCTCGGCTTCCACATGCGCCGGTTCCGGGTCTCCGAGCCCGGTACCTGGGACCAGGTGCTCGATGAGGCGCGGCGGCAGTCCATGACCGAGTTCGACCTCGTGCGACCCCTGTGGCAGGTCACGCTCATCGAGGGCCTGGCCGACGGGCGCGCCGCGCTGCTGGTCAAGCTGCACCACGCCATCGCTGATGGGCAGGGCGCGATGATGCTGGGCGCCACGGTCATCGACCTGATGCCCTCGGGCGCTGACCTCGGCCCGATGCCACCTGCACCGATCTCGGCCCCTCTGGACACCGCGGGCTTCTTGGGCACCGCGATGGTTGATGCGTCCTCGTTCCTTATGAAGTCGGTCAAGGACGTCACCGACGCAGCCCTTCCGGTCGCCGGGCGAGCGCTGCGCGACCCCTTGGGTATCGTCGATGACGTGCTGGGCGTGCTCAAGTCGGCGGCGAAGTTCCTGACGGTGCCGACCTCGCCGATGTCACCGGTGATGACCGGTCGGTCGATCAACTACCACTTCGTCACCTTCGACGTGCCCCTGGCGGGCCTGAAGACCGCGGCCAAGGTGCACGGCCTGAGCCTCAACGATGCGTACATGGCTGCTGTGACCGGAGGCCTGCGCATCTACCACGAGCGCCGGGGCGAGCCTGTGACCGTCCTGCGCTGCAACATGCCGATCAGCCTTCGCGACCCGCAGCGCCCCGCGCAGAACGCCGTCACGATCGCTCGCTTCGAGGTGCCTGTCGACATCCTCGATCCGGCCGAACGGATGGCCGCGATCCACGAGATCGTCAGCGGCTGGCGCAAGGAGCCAGCGCTGCACCTGGTCGACCCGCTGGCCGAGGTCGGCTACCGACTGCTGCCCTCGGAGGTCTTCCCGGCCACGGCGCGGACGAGTGACTTCACTGCCAGCAACGTTCCTGGTGTGCCCATGCCAGTCTGGGTGGCCGGGGCCAAGGTCCTGGCCATGTACCCGTTGACGGCCACGGTCGGGGCGGCGACCAACGTCACGCTGCTGTCCTACAACGGCATCGCCGGGATCGGCATCTCCATGGATGACGCGGCCATCCCCGATCAGGACCTGTTCGTGGAGTGCATCGGGGCTGGTTTCGCCGAGGTGATCGGCGAGCCGGTCGGACCCAGCAACCCGATCCGCTAGCCAGCCCCCCGAAGCCGCGCACGCCCGCGCACTGCCGATTTCCTCCACCTGGGCGCTACCCAACCTGCGGTTCCTCCACCTGGGCGTCGCCGAGACGCTGCCGTGGAGGAACCGGGGCCCGTGGCGGTCCGAGGGCGGGTCAGATGAAGAAGGTCGCGTTGGACTCGTTGGCCTCGCCGAGGAACATCGCCACGCCACCGAACTCCACGCCGTCGATGAGCTCGTCCTCGTGGAGGCCGAGCAGGTCCATCGTCATGGTGCACGCCACCAGTTGGACGCCGGCCTGAACTGCCGAGTCGATCAGTTCGGGCAGGCTGGGCACCTTGTTGTCACGCATGATCTTCTTGATCATCGCGGTGCCGCCGCCGAGCATGTTCATCTGCGAGAGCTTCATCGCGTCGGGTCCGGCGGGCATCATCTTGGCCATCGCCTTCTCCATGAGCGGCTTGTCCACCTCCGGTGCATCGGGGCGGCGCAGCGCGTTCAGGCCCCAGAAGGTGAAGAACATCGAGACCTCGTCGCCCATCGCCACCGCGCCGTTGGCGATGATGAACGCAGCGAGCACCTTGTCGAAGTCCCCGGAGAAGACCACGAACGACTTCTTCTCCTTCAACCGGGCAGCGACCGGGTTCACCGTCGGGGCGCCCGCCACGACGGTGCTCCCGCCCTTGCGGATCCGGGCGACGATCCCCGGCCCCTCGGGCTTGAGGTCAAGGACCTCATGGCCGTTCTTGGCCGCCCACGCTGGCGCATCCAGGCGGAACCCGATGTCTGAGACGTGCGCGATGACCTCGTCGCCGGGGTCCAGCTCGCCCATCTTCTTCTGCAGGGCCATGATCGGCCCAGGGCAGGCCAGCCCGGTGCAGTCCAGGTCCACCTCGACCCCGGTCCCCACGCTCGCGGCGGCTGGCAGCGCACCGTGGCTGCGCAGTGACTCCTCCTCGGCGTAGGACACCAGCGGGTACAGCGGGTCCGGGACGTCGTCGGGGGCCACATGGTGGTATGCCCGGAAGGTCTTGACCCCGCCGACGAGGGTGGCCACGTCGCTGAACCCGCGCTGGACCAGGATCCGGTGCGCGAGGTAGCTGCGGAACCCGGAGGCGCAGTAGAGCCGGATGGGGGTGTCGCGGTCCCAATCGGCCTGGGCGGCGCGCAATGTGGGCAGCGGCACCAACTCGGCGCCAGGGATGTGCCAGACGTCGTACTCGCTGGCGCTGCGGACGTCGATGATCCGCGCGCCCTGGCAGTTGCCGGGGTAGTCGGTGGAGAACCAGCCGACGAGGTCCCCGCGCAGGGTGTTGGCGCCCATGAACCCGATCATGTTGGCCGCGTCCTTGGCCGAGCCGAACGGCGGCGCGTAGGCCAGTTCGAGCTTCTCGAGGTCGTACACGGTCCCGTTCAGCCGGATCACGGTCGCGAACACGTCCAGTCGCTTGTCGACCCCGTCGAAACCAGCGATCTGGGCACCGAGGATGCGACCGTCGGTGGGGGAGTAGAGGCACTTGACGTCCATCTGGGCGGTGCCGGGGTAGTAGCCGGCGTGCCCACTGGGATGCACATGGGCGCGCAGGTAGGGGATACCGGCGACCTTGAGCTGCTTCTCCGTCGCGCCCGTGCCACCGGCGACCATGTCGAACACCTTGACGATCGAGGTGCCCTGCGTCGACTCGTACTCCGTGTCGCGGCCCAGCATGTTCTCGGCTGCCACTCGGGCCTGCCGGTTGGCCGGACCGGCCAGCGGGATGATCCATGACCCGCCCAGCACCGTGTGCGGCACCTCGACCACGTCACCGGCGGCATAGATGTCCGGGTGCGAGGTGCGCATGTGCGTGTCGACCTTGACCCCACCAGCCGGGCCGAGCTCGATCCCGGCGGCCACCGCCAGCTCGGTGTTCGGCCGCACTCCGGCCGACATGATCACCAGGGAGGTCTTGAGGAACCGGCCGTTGGCGAGCTCCACGGTCAGTTGGCCGCTGGCGTTGGTGGTGAAGGCCGCGGCTGCGGTACCCAGGTGCAGGGCTATCCCGTGGGCGCGCAGGTAGTTCTCCATCGGGGTGGACAGTTCCTTGTCCAGGGGCGGCATGATCTGGTCGGTCATCTCCACGATCTCGACCGCGAGCCCGCGCTCGTGGAGGTTCTCGGCCATCTCCAGTCCGATGTACCCCGCACCGATCACCACCGCGTGCTTGAGGCGGTCGGGCTCGGCGACGATCGCATCCACCGTGGCCTTGATCTGGTCCATGTCCTCCACATTGCGCAGGACCATCACATCGGGATGGTCCAGGCCGGGGAGGTTGGGTCGGAACGGCGACGAGCCCGGGCAGAGGGCGAGCTTGTCCCACGATTCGGTGTACTGGGCCCCGGTGGTCAGGTCGCGCGCCGTGACGGTGTGCGCGTCGGGATCGATCGAGAGCACCTCGGTGCCGATCCGCACATCGATGTCCAGCGAGTCGCGCAGGCTCTGCGGGGTCTGCAGGAGCAACCGGTCACGATCCTTGATCACCTCGCCGATGTGATACGGCAGGCCGCAGTTGGCGAACGAGACGTTCCCCGACTTCTCGAACACGATGATCTCGGCGAACTCGTCGATGCGCCGGGCACGCGCCGCCACCGATGCACCGCCTGCCACGCCGCCGATCACGACCACCTTCATGAGCACTCCGATCCTCGTCTGCGCTGCGCCCGTGGCCCCGACGCTAGTACACGTGATCGTCGCATTCGCCGTCGAACCGACCGGGATCGTGGGGCGCCCGTGGGGCAAGGCCCCGACGGTGGCGGTGGCCTCCGTCGCCGACGCTCAGATCACCGACTGGCAGGAGTTCCCGGTGGGCTGGGACACCGCCCACGACCAGGGTGGCCGCGGGGAACACCACGCCCTGGTGGTCACCTTCCTGCGTAGCACGGCGATGTCGTGCGGCTATCGGCCACTCTGCGCAGTGCGGTAGACCAGTACCGGGCATGGCGCGTGGTGCACGCAGTAGTTGGCCACCGAGCCCAGGTGCATCCCGGGCATCTCCCCGCGGCCGTGGCTGCCCACGACCAGCAGGTCCGCACCTACGGCTGAGTCGGTCAGCGCGTGTGCCGGGCGATTGGCCATCAGCCGTGTGGCCACCGGGACATCGGGCTCGCTGCCCAGCGCTTCAGTGACCGACGCCTCGAGCGTGGCGCGCGCCGCGGACTCGTAGTCGGCCTCGGTCGAGGTCGGGGTGAAGAAGATGGTCCAGGGAACCTCGTACCCGGTCACCGCCAGCAGCGAACCCTCGACGGTCTTGGCGTACGTGGCGGCCCAGCGGACCGCATGGATGCTCAGGGCGGAGCCGTCGACCCCCACCACCACCAGTGGACGTGCCGTAATGCTCATGATTCCCACCTCCAAGAACACCCTAGCGCGCGCTCAAGCAGGTGGGCAGGGTCCTTGGTCCGTGGGTTCGGTCTGGGTCAGGGCCCCGCAGCGGCCCTCAGTGGTGACCCTTCAGGATCATCTTGATCATCCGCACGTTCACAGCAGCGAAGCGCCAGGTCTGGACCGCGAGGTTGGTCCGGTTGCGCACGGTCTTCTCTGTGGGCATCGGCGCCTTGGCGATGCTCTCTTGCGTGGTATCCATGGCAGTCCTTTCCGTCTCGGTCCGAGTCACTCGGGGATGAGGAACCAGCCCGGCTTGGCCTTGGCCTTGTAGATGAACAGGTAGTGCAGCATGCTCTTGACCCAGTGCCCTCCCAGACCGATCTCGCCGTAGGTGTCCTTCGAGCTGCGCCCGATGCCCGGGTACTTCACGTAGTCGGGCACGATCGGGTACATCGTCATCGCTGCAGCGGTGCCCTTGGTCCAGCCCGCCCCGGCCGAGGCGATGCAGGCCGCGCCCATCTTCGCCATCGAGGCGGTGTGTTCGGGTTCGGTCGACCCGCTGGCGATCATCGCGGCTATGTTGTCCGCGGCCACCTTGCCCATGACCCCCGACGGCATCCCGGTGCGCGGGGGCGCCGGGGTGATGACGGTCCCGTTCACGCTCTTTCGCGGCTCGGAGATCTGGTGCGGCGGCGCGAAGGCGATCCCGACGGCAAAGACGTTGGTGTACTTCGGGCACTGGTAGGTGCTCGGCCAATCCTCGGCCAACCACTGGTCGTAGGGCTTGCCCGAGTAGTCGGCGTCGACCTTCATGAACCCGTTGGGGGCGAAGATCTCGGCGGTTATGTCCTGGTCGGCCACGTCGTAGGCCTTGAGGTCCGCACCTCGGAACGGCGGCAGGAGCATCGCGAAGTCGTAGGCGAGCTCGTTCTTGCTGCCGTCGAGCTGCTCGTAGTGGATGACGCCGGGCTCGACCCGCTCCACGTGCGCACCGGTGATCGCCTTCATGCCGCGTTCGCGGAACAGCGACTCGGTCCAGGTCTTGCTGGTGGTCTGGAAGCCCTTCTGGGTGAAGATCATGCCGCCGACCCCGAAGTCGCCGAGCTCATACTCGTTGGACAGGTAGATCAGGTCGGCCATGTCGCGCACGCCGGCCTCGCGCAGCTCATGCTCGACGTTGAAGGCGTACTCGAACGCCGCACCCTCGCAGGTGCAGGTGCCATGACCGGTGCCGACCACGAGGGTCTGCCGCTGGCCACCCCGCATCGTCTCGATGGCCGCGGCGAGGTGCTCGGCGGCCTCTATGGCGTGGCTGTCTGTGCACACCGAGACCGTGTAGCCGTCGGGACCCAGGCCAGGGGTGGCGCCGAAGTTGAGCTTCGGGCCAGTGGCGTTGATCAGGTAGTCGTACTCCAGGCGCCCCTCCTGCCCGACCTTGGTGGCATCGGTGTACTTGATGTCCACGTAGGGCCGCGTGGAGTCCGGGCCACCCTCGGGGTGCATGGCCACGCCGAGGGCCTGATGGAACTCGATGCCCTTGCGCGCGTAGATCGGGGCGAGCGGGAACGTCACCTGCTCGCGGGTCATCTTGCCCACGCCGACCCAGATGTTCGACGGGATCCAGTTCCACTTGGCGTTCGGTGCGACGACCACGACCTCGTGGGACTTGTCGAGCTTGCGGCGCAGGTGCAGGGCCGCTGTGTGGCCGGACACTCCGGCCCCGAGGATGACAACGCGTGCCATGGTGGCTCCTTGATCTGAAGGTGTTTCGAGCCTAGACCCGTGACTGGGGCGGGCGAACGGCCGGTGGTCGACCATGCTGACCAGGGCGGTGAGCGGTCGGTACCGCGCGACGGGCGGTCAGAGGCGGGCCCCGGTGCAGGTCCGACGTGAACCCCCGGATCCGGGCCGCGGCGGCGCGTGTCGCGGCTCCGGGCTGGCGGCGGGCCGGATAGGGTGCGAACACCTGTTCGTATCAGGAGGTGGCATGCGCGTTCTCGGAGTTGATCCCGGCCTGACGCGCTGCGGCCTGGGTGTCATCGACGGTGCGCCGGGCCGAGCCCTGACCCTGCGCCACGTGGAGGTGCTCATCACGCCCTCGGCGGACCCGCTTGCCCAACGGCTGATGACCCTCAGCGTGGGGATCGAGGACCTGATCGCAGCGACCTCGCCGGATGTCGTGGTCGTGGAGCGGATGTTCGCTCAGCACAACCTGAACTCGGTGATGGGCACGGCGCAGGCCTCCGCGGTGGCTGTCCTGGCCGCCGCGCGTGCTGGCCTCCCGGTCGCCTGGCACACGCCCACGGAGGTCAAGGCAGCGGTCACCGGGACCGGGCGTGCAGACAAGGCCCAGGTGGCAGGGATGGTGGTGCGCATCCTGCGCCTGGACGCAGCACCCAAGCCCGTGGATGCCACCGACGCGCTGGCCCTGGCGATCTGCCACGTGTGGCGCGGCTCGGCCAGTTCGCGGATTGCCGACGCGGTGGCAGCTGCAGCACCCTCGCGGATTCCGCGCCGGGCCGCTCCGCGCGCTCAGGCACCAGGACCGCAGGCTGCGCGGACATCCGCGTCGCGTGGGGCGTCTGGCGCGGCACCGCGTGATCCGGGCGTCGGCGTGCGGATCGGAGGTCCGCGGTGATCGCGTTCGTGCACGGCACCGTCGACTCGGTGTCGGTTGACCATGCCGTCATCGAGGTGGGCGGCGTCGGGTTGAGCGTGCTGCTGCATGCGCGTGCCCTGGCCGACCTGCGACCCGGCAGCCCGGCCCGCGTGCCCACGGCGCTGGTGGTCCGCGAGGACTCCCTGACGCTGTTCGGGTTCACCGACGAGCAGGAGCGGCGCACCTTCGATGTCCTGCAGTCCGTGACCGGGATCGGGCCGCGCACCGCGCAGGCGATCCTGGCGGTGCTGACCGTCGAGGAGTTGCGCGCGGCTGTGGCCACCGACGACCTCGCGACCCTGTCCAGGCCACCGGGGATCGGCCGCAAGGGTGCGGCTCGCATCGCGCTGGAGCTCAAGGACCGCCTGGACGCCCCGAGCTCCCCGACCGCAGCCGCACCACAGCCCAGCCAGTGGTCCGGGCCGGTCGTCGACGGACTGATCGCCCTGGGCTGGCCGCCGCGGGACGCCCGCGCCGCAACGGACGCGGTGCGCCCCGAGGCAGAGGCGGTGCTCGCTGCGGGCGGACACCCATCCGTGCCCGGGTTGCTGCGCTCGGCCCTGCGCCACCTGGACCGCGCATGAGCGACGAGGACATCCTCGATGGACTCGCCGACGCCGAGGACATCGCCGCGGAGGGGGCACTGCGCCCGCGCAGCCTGGCCGACTTCGTGGGGCAGGACCGGGTGCGCTCCCAGCTCGGTCTGGTGCTCGAGGCTGCCCGGCACCGCAACGCCACCGCCGACCATGTCCTGCTGTCCGGGCCCCCGGGTTTGGGCAAGACCACCCTCGCGATGATCATCTCCGGTGAGATGGCAGCACCGATGCGCATCACCTCGGGCCCGGCGATCCAGCACGCCGGGGACCTCGCGGCGGTGCTCAGCAGCCTGGTGCCGGGTGAGGTGCTGTTCCTCGACGAGATCCACCGCATGGCTCGTCCCGCCGAGGAGATGCTCTACGTCGCCATGGAGGACTTCCGGGTCGACATCGTCGTGGGCAAGGGACCGGGAGCGACGGCGATCCCCCTGGAGCTGGCCCCCTTCACACTGGTGGGGGCCACGACGCGTGCCGGCTTGCTGCCCGGACCGCTGCGCGACCGGTTCGGGTTCACCGCGCACATGGACTTCTATGCCGACGCCGATCTGGTCACCATCGTCAATCGCTCCGCCCGGTTGATGGGGGTCGACCTCGATGCGGGCGGTGCCGCGGAGATCGCCGGCCGGTCCAGAGGCACTCCCCGCGTGGCCAACCGGCTCCTGCGCAGGGTGCGCGACTTCGCCCTCGTGCACGGCGACCGAGCCCTGGACCGGGCCACCGCGCACGCTGCCCTGGACCTCTACGAGGTCGATGCCCTGGGTCTGGACCGTCTGGACCGCTCGGTCCTCGAGGCCCTGCTGCGCACCTTCCGGGGTGGGCCGGTGGGCCTGTCCACGTTGGCCGTGGCCGTGGCCGAGGAGCCCGAGACGGTGGAGACCGTGGCCGAACCGTTCCTGGTGCGCGCGGGGCTGATGTACCGGACCCCGCGCGGACGGATGGCCACGGAGGCCGCCTGGCGCCACCTGGGCATGACCCCGCCGGCGGGTATCGGTCAGGTGGGCCTGCCCTTTGATGACGACGCACCGGACGGGAATGGGGGAGCGGTCGGCGAAGGCGTCTAGAATCGGGCGCAATTGTGCGGAAAGGCCCTCCATGACCCTGCTCGACCTCCTGCCCCTGGTCGCCATCGCGGCGGCCTTCTGGCTGCTGCTCATCCGACCGGCCCAGCGGCGGCGCCGCGAGCAGGACCAGCTCGTGGCCTCGCTGGCCCCCGGCCAGCGGCTCATGACCACCGCCGGTGTGTTCGGCACGCTGCGTGCGATCAACGACGAGGTGGTCGTCCTCGAGGTGGCCCCCGGCGTCGAGATCGAGATGCTGGCGGTGGCGATCGCCCGGGTCATGCCCGCGGAGGACTCGGACGCCGCGAGCAGCGCCGGGGGGTCTGTCGACGTCGTGGCCGCAGTCGACGCGGCCGACGGGGCAGATGGGGCAGACGACATGATCGACACGCCCGACCCTGCGCAGTCCAGCGCACGCAGGGAGGCCGACCGTGGCTAGCAGCACGTCCACCTATCGTCCCTGGCGGGTGCTCGGCCCGCTGATCCTGCTGGTGATCGGCCTGGTGGCCTGGGCCTTCTGGCCGGGGCAGACGCACACCCCGCAGTTGGGCCTGGACCTGCAGGGCGGCACCCAGGTGACATTGCTGCCGACGTCCGCGCCTGGTGCGGAAGGTGCTATCACCGACGAGCAGCTCACGCAGGCGGTCGGCATCATCCGCCAGCGAGTCAACGGCCTGGGCGTGGCTGAGTCCGAGGTCACCGTCCAGGGGTCCGGCGACAACGCCGCGATCATCGTCTCCGTGCCCGGTTCGGTGCCGCAGGATCGACTGGTCGAACTCGTGGGGCGCACCGCGCAGCTGGCCTTCCGGGCAGTCGAGGCCCTGACCAGTCCCGAGGCGGTTGACCCGAACGCCCCGGTGGACGAGCCCGATGTGTCCCCCACTCCCACCGAGGCCCAGCCCACCCCGACCGCCACGGACGCGGCGGCTTCGCCGAGCCCTTCCGAGCAGACCCCTGATCCTGCGGCCTCCGAGGAGCCCAGTGCGTCGGCCAGCCCGGCGCCGGCCCCCCCGGTGGAGCAGCCCGAGATCCCGGTGCAGGCGCCGGAGAACGACGTGGAGTTCCAGGAGCGTGCCTTGCGGCTGGACTGCACGCTGCCGGAGAACCGCGCGGGCACCCCCGATGACCAGGCCCTCTGGCTGGCGACCTGCGATCGCGAGGGCGCGGCCAAGTACCTGCTGCAGCCCGCGTTCATCAAGGGCACCGAGGTGACCAACGCAACGGCGCAGCTGGACCCGCAGACCAACAAGTGGTCGGTCTCGCTGGAGTTCAACGCCTCGGGAGCCACTGCCCTGGCCGACATCTCCACCGAGATCTGGGACAACGACCCTCCGCAGAACCAGTTCGCGATCGTGCTCGACGGCGTGGTCTACAGCGCACCGCAGTTCATCGAGCCGATCGGCGGGGGGCAGGCCTCGATCACCGGCGAGTTCACCGTCGATGAGGCTCGGGACCTGGCCAACGTGCTGAAGTTCGGCTCGCTGCCGATCAGCCTCGAGGTCGGCCAGATCACCTCGATCACACCGACGGTGGGAGCGGACTACCTGCGCGCCGGCCTTCTCGCCGGTGCGATCGGCCTGATCCTCGTCGCCCTCTACCTGCTGGCCTACTACCGGGCGCTGGGCCTCGTGGCCGTGGCCAGCCTGATCGTGGCCGGGATCATCACCTACTGCCTGTTCGTCATCTTCGGGCGCACGTTGGGCTTCACGCTCACCCTGGCCGGGGTCGCCGGAGCCATCGTGGCCATCGGCATCACCGCCGACTCGTTCATCGTGTACTTCGAGCGCCTGCGCGACGAGGTGCGCGACGGTCGCAGCCTGCGGGTGGCGGTGGACGCGGGATGGATCCGGGCAAGGCGCACCCTGCTGGCCGCCGACTTCGTATCGTTCCTCGGCGCGGCGGTGCTCTACGTGCTGAGCATCGGCAGCGTGCGCGGATTCGCCTTCGCGCTAGGCCTGACGACCCTGGTCGACGTGCTGGTGGCCTTCACCTTCACCCGGCCGGTCGTCGGACTGCTGGCAGCCACGAAGTTCTTCGGTTCCGGACACCCGCTGTCCGGGGTTGACCCCAAGCGTCTGGGGATCCCCGACAGACCGGCAGCACGCCCCTCAACCACGGCAGGGAGGCGCTAGCCATGTCGCGCATCGCAACGTTCGGCCACAAGCTCTACTCCGGTGAGATCTCCTACAACATCGTCGGCAGGCGCCGCCGGTGGTACGCGATCTCTGGGGTCGTGCTCCTGATCGCGTTGCTCTCGCTGTTCGTGCGTGGGCTGAACTACGGAATCGAGTTCACCGGTGGGGCGGAGTTCCAGGTTCCTTCGAACTCCTGCACCATCGACGAGGCCCGCAGCGCGGTGCAGAGCACGGGCGTCACCCCCAGCACGGTCACGCAACTGGGGGCCGACTCGATCCGCATCACCACCGAGGCTGTCGAGACCGGGGAGAGCCTGGAGATCCGCTCGGCCCTTGCCGAGGCGTGCTCGGTCAGCCCCGACGACGTGTCCGTGCAGATCGTCGGCCCGACCTGGGGCGGTGAGATCACCCAGAAGGCCCTGACCGCGCTGGTCGTGTTCCTGGCGCTGCTGAGCATCTTCCTGGCGATCTACTTCGACTGGCGGATGGCCGTGGCTGCCCTGGTCGCCCTCGTCCACGATGTGCTGATCACGATCGGGGTCTACTCGCTGTTCCAGTTCGAGGTCACGCCGAGCACGGTGATCGGCGTGCTCACGATCTTGGGCTACTCGCTCTATGACACCGTGGTCGTGTTCGACAAGGTCAAGGAGAACACCCGCGGGGTGCTCGGACAGAGCCGCCAGACCTACTCCCAGTCGGCGAACCTCGCGGTCAACCAGACTCTGGTCCGCAGCATCAACACCTCGATCGTCGCGCTGCTCCCGGTGGCCGCGATCCTGGTCGTCGGAGCCGGCATCCTCGGGGCCGGCACCCTCAAGGACCTTGCGCTGGCGCTGTTCGTCGGCATGGCCGCCGGCACGTACTCGTCGATCTTCATCGCCACGCCAGTCCTGTGCCAGCTCATGGAGCGAGATCCGCAGATGCAGGCCCTGGCTCGCCGGGTGCAGGCGCGTGGGTCGGGCGCACGGGGCAGCGCCACGGTTGCGCAGGCCGGCACCCTGCGCGAGGGGTCCTCCGGTTCAGGCTCGGCTGTGGCGGTCGATGTGGCCGAGGAGGGCGTGGCCCAGGCCGAGGGCGAGAGCACCGAGGCGATGGATCGGGCCCGCGCCCGGCGCAGCTCGGGCGGGCCGCGCAACCAGCCCAAGCGCAGCAGTCGGGCCGACCGGCACTGAGCACCGGCGCACCTGCGCGACGCGCGCCGTACACTCGCCCCTAGCGACAGGGAGGTACGCGTGGCCGATCCGGAGACGCTGCCGGTCGATTCGGCGGTGGAGTCAGCCTCGGGGCTGCGCTCCCGGCTGTCCCGGTTGGCCAATCGGGGCGGCTCGGGGATCCCCGCGGACCTCGATCCGGTGCTGCGCTCGCTTCGGCAGTACCACCCCCGATCCGACACACGCGTGGTCATCCAGGCCCACCAGACCGCCGCCGAGATGCACCGGGAGCAGAAGCGCCGCTCCGGCGACCCGTACATCACCCACCCGCTGGCCGTCGCCAAGATCCTGGCCGACCTCGGCATGGACACCACCGACGCTGGTCGCCGCGCTGCTGCACGACACCGTCGAGGACACCGGCTACACGCTGGACGCTCCTGCCCGCGGACTTCGGTGACGAGATCGGCCACCCTGGTCGACGGCGTGACCAAGCTCGACAAGGTCGCGCTGGGCGAGTCCGCCGCCGGCGGAGACCATCCGCAAGATGATCATCGCGATGGCCCGCGACCTCCGGGTGCTGGTGATCAAGGTCGCCGACCGGCTGCACAACATGCGCACCATGCGCTTCCTGCCGCCGGAGAAGCAGGCCGACAAGGCCCGCGAGACGCTGGAGGTCATCGCGCCGCTGGCCCATCGGCTGGGCATGGCGACCGTCAAGTGGGAGCTCGAGGACCTGTCGTTCGCGATCCTGCACCCCAAGAAGTACGAGGAGATCGTGCGGCTGGTCGCCCAGCGGGCGCCGGCTCGCGGACACCTACCTGGCCAGGTGTCGGCGAGATCGAGGACCGCGCTGCGCGCAGCGCGGATCAGCGCCACGGTCGAGGGCCGGCCCAAGCACTACTGGTCGATCTACCAGAAGATGATCGTCAAGGGCCGCGACTTCGACGACATCCACGACCTGGTCGGCGTGCGCATCCTGTGCGACGAGATCCGCGACTGCTACGCCGCCGTCGGCGTCGTGCACTCGCTGTGGCAGCCGATGGCCGGGCGGTTCAAGGACTACATCGCCCAGCCCCGGTTCGGCGTGTACCAGTCGCTGCACACCACCGTCGTCGGGCCGGAGGGCAAGCCGCTCGAGGTGCAGATCCGCACCCGCGACATGCACCGCACCGCCGAGTACGGCATCGCCGCGCACTGGCGCTACAAGGAGACCAAGGGCGGGCTGGCAAGCTGGCGCCGCCGAGATCGACCTGGCCTGGATGCGCCAGCTGCTCGACTGGCAGCGGGAGGCCGCCGACCCGGGCGAGTTCCTCGAGTCGCTGCGCTACGACCTGCGCTCCACCGAGATCTTCGTCTTCACCCCGAAGGGGGATGTGATCACGCTGCCCTCCGGCTCGACGCCGGTCGACTTCGCCTATGCGGTGCACACCGAGGTCGGGTCATCGCTGCATCGGCGCGCGGGTGAACGGCCGCCTGGTCGCGCTGGACCGCCAGCTGGACAACGGCGACGTGGTCGAGGTGTTCACCTCCAAGGCCGAGGGGGCGGGCCCGAGCCGCGACTGGCTGACCTTCGTGCGCAGCCCGCGGGCCCGCAGCAAGATCAGGCGTGGTTCGCCCACGAGCGCCGCGAGGAGGCCATCGAGAAGGGCAAGGACCAGCTGCTCAAGGCCATGCGCAAGGAAGGTGTCTCGGTGCACCGGCTGCTGTCCACCGCGGCGCTGACCGCCGTGGCCGCCGACCTGCGCCAGTCAGATGTCAGCGCCCTCTATGCCGCCATCGGTGAGGGCAGGATCGGACCCCAGACGGTCATCCACCGCCTCGTCGCCACGGCGGGCGGGCCGGCCGCAGCCGCCGACGACGCCGCGGAGGCCGTGACCCCGCAGGCGATGCCCAAGCTGCGCCAGCGGGCCGATGCCGATGCGGGGGTGACGGTGATCGGTGCCAACCACGGCGATGTCTGGGTCAAGCTCGCGCGCTGCTGCACCCCCGTTCCGGGCGATGAGATCACCGGCTTCGTGACTCGGGGCAACGGCGTGTCGGTGCATCGCCAGGACTGCTCGAACGTCTCGTCCATGGCCGGCCAGGCTGAGCGCTTCGTCCCGGTGGCATGGTCCCCGGGCGCCTCGTCGGTGTTCCTGGTCAACATCCAGGTTGAAGCGCTGGACCGCTCCCGGTTGTTGGCGGACGTGACAAGGGCCCTGTCCGACCACCACGTCGACATCCTCAGCGCCTCGGTGACCACCACCAAGGAACGCATCGCGATGTCGCGGTTCACCTTCGAGATGGGCGACCCGAAGCACCTGGGATCCGTGTTGCGCGCGGTGCGTGGTGTGGAGGGCGTCTTCGACGCCTACCGCGTCTGACCCGGCGCAGTCCCAGAATCAGCCGGAGTACTCGGCCAACGAGTGCTCCGCGGCCTCGAGCAGGGCGCGGGTCTGGTCGATCCGCCCGGCGAGGTCGGCCGCAGCCCGGTCATTGCCCGCAGTCCGAGCAGCGTCGGCCTGCTTCTCGAGCTTGACCAGCGACGCACGGAACGTCTCGACTGTGGACTCGGCCAGCGCGCGCTTGGCCGGATCGGTCCGGCGCCACTGATCCTCCTCGGAGCGACGCACCGCGTCCTCGACCTTGCGCAGTCGGCCCTCGACCCGGTCGCGGTCGTTGCGGGGCACGTGCCCGATCGCGTTCCAGCGCTCGGCGATCCCGCGCAGGGCGGACTTGGCAGCAGCGAGGTCCTTGACCGGCAGCAGCGCCTCCGCCTCGGTGGCCAGGGCCTCCTTGGCCGTCAGGTTCTCTGCCTGGTCGCCGTCGCGTTCGGCCTGCTGGGCGTTCCGGGCCCCGAAGAACACGTCCTGGGCGGCGCGGAAGCGAGTCCAGAGTCGGTCCTCGTCGTTGCGCCCGCCGCGGGGGGCAGCCTTCCACTCGTCCATCAGGCCGCGGTAGGAACGGGCTGTCTCGACCCAGTCGGTGCTCGAGGACAGCGCCTCGGCCCGGGCGATGATCGCCTCCTTGGCGGCGTTGGCCTCCTTGCGCTGGGCGTCGAGGTGGGCGAAGTGCACCCGACGAGCCTTGTCGAACGTGGAGCGGGCGGCGCTGAAGCGCTTCCAGAGCTCCTGCTCGGCATCGCGGCTGGACCGGTCCCCACGCGGCAGCGCGGTCCAGCTGTCCTGCAGGGCCTTGAAGCGCTCGCCGGTCGACTTCCACTGGGTCGAATCGCCCAGGGTCTCGGCCTCCTCGACGATCGTGGTGCGCGCGGCCAGCGTCTCGGCCCGGGCGGCCGCCTTGGCTGCGGCCGCCGCCTCGGCCTGTGCCTGGCCAGCGGCCGTGATCCGCTCGGACAGCTCCGAGAGCACGGCCAGATCACCGACGAGGTGCGGGTTCGCCACGGCGTCCTGGAGCTTGGCCACGACGATCGACACGTTCTCCGCCGACCCCTTGCCGTCCTTGAGCCGGGCGATCAGCAGCTCCGCCTCAGCCTTGAGTCCCTCGTACTTGCGCTCGAAGAAGGCAAGGCCCTCGGCCGGCGCGCCAGCCGCCCACTGGCCGACGGCCACCTCCTCGCCGTCGGGGCGCCGGACATACACCGTGCCGTCGTCGGCGACGCGTCCGTGGTCGTGCTCGGTCATGCTGGCAACCCTCCGTAGTCGCGATCCGGGCCATCATCCCACGCGTGTCGCGCGGACTCAGCCCTTCGAGGTGCTGACGGTGGCCTTCTCGATCCCGATCGGTGCGGCGGGCGACCCGTCGGTGCCCCCGCCCTGCACTCCGGCCGCCGCGATCCGCTCCACGATGTCAAGGCCCTCAGTCACCTGGCCCCAGATCGTGTAGCTCGGGGGCAGGGTGGTGTCCTCGTAGACGATGAAGAACTGGCTGCCGGCGGTTCCCGGGCCGGCGTTGGCCATCGCGACGGTCCCCGCGGGGTAGTTGGCGTCGGCCTCGGCGGGCAGGTTCTCGTCGGGCACTGTGTATCCGGGACCGCTGCTGCCGGTGGCGCTCGGGTCGCCACACTGCAGGACGAAGATGCCCTGCGTGGTCAGCCGGTGGCACAGCGTGGAGTCGAAGTACCCCTGGTCGGCCAGCCAGAGCATCGAGTTCACGGTCTCGGGTGCCTCGGCAGCTGCGGTGTTGATCACGATGTCCCCGCAGTTGGTCGCCAGGGTGAGCGTGTAGTCGGTGCCGTCCTCGAGGGCCATTGCCGGGGCGGTGTCCCACGACTGCGGGTCAGCCGGGGGGGTGGGGGCCGGTCCGCAGCCCTCGACCGGCACGATGCTCGGTTGGGGAGCAGCGCTCGCGCTGGGCGCCGCGCTGGCGCTGGCGTCCGGGTTCGGCGAGGCCGAGGCCGACGCCGCAGGGTCGGCGACGTCATCGGCCGAGGTGTCGGGCCAGAACACCAGGGCGGCCACCGTGAACACAGCGACCAGCGCGGCGATGCTCCACCCGACGATCAGCCGCCGGCGGTGCTGCTCGTCACGGGCCGCACGCCTGGCTGCCTGCCGGTCCCGCTTGGCAGCCGCCAACTCGCGCCGGCGCTTGTTGGTGGCGCCGGTCCCCGGCTTCTTGGGGTTGGACACGGGTGCTCCCAGGGTCTGGTGGTGACTGCGTGACGCGGTGAGTCTAGGTCCGGTGGTGCGCACTGGGCACGACCCCCGGTGGGGTTGGGGCGCGCCGCACCGGAGCGCCCCACGTGGTCGTTCTCGCAGGGGCGGGAGCCGCCCCCGGCTGCCACGCACTCGAAGTGGTCGTTCTGGGTCCCCGTGGGCCTGCCGGAACGACCACTTCGAGTGCGTCTCCCGGTCACGCTGATCCGACCCCGCGCAGAACGACCGCTTCGGTTGCGTCGGCGCCGAAACCGGGAGCGGGCTCGGTTGATCGGCAGCGACGTCGGGATTGGGCCGACCTGAGCCCGCACCGATACCCTTGGCCGGGGGCGTGTGCCCACCGTCTGACCACCGTGTCCAACCGCACCGAGGGAGCACGCATGCTCATCGCCGGCTTCCCGGCAGGCCCGTTCGGGACCAACTGCTGGGTCCTGGCGCCCGGGCCGCGCAGCGAGGCCGTCATCATCGACCCAGGCATGGACTGCCGAGCCGGGATCGAGTCGATCGTCGCTGAGCATGGGCTGCGTCCGGTGGCGGTCGTGCTCACGCACGGACACCTGGACCACATGTGGTCGGTGCTCCCGGTCTGCGACGGCTACGACATCCCCGCGTGGATCCACCCGCAGGACCGCCACCTGCTCGCCGATCCGTGGGCCGGCGTCTCGGGTGAGACCCGGATGATGTTCGCCTCCGTGGTGGGGGCCACGGACTTCGCTGAGCCCTCCGACGTTCGCGAGCTGGCGGACGGCGCGCAGTTGGAGATCGCCGGGATGACCTTCACGGCTGACCACGCGCCCGGCCACACCCAGGGGTCCACGGCCTTCCGGATGATGGACACCGGCGCCGAGCCGCTGATGCTCTCCGGGGACCTGCTCTTCGCCGGGGCGATCGGGCGCACCGACCTGCCGGGCGGCGACCACGCGGCGATGCTCGACTCATTGGCCCGGGTGGTCCTCACCCAGCCCGACGACATGCTCGTCCTGCCGGGCCACGGTGAGACCACGACGATCGGCACCGAGCGGCGGGTCAACCCGTTCCTGACCGGCCTGGTGCCACCCGGTGCCCGACCATGAGCCGGCCCGCCCCGCTGTCGGGCTTCCCCGAGTACCTGCCTGCCGACCGGATCGTCGAGCAGCACGTGCTCGACACCGTCCGTCGGGTGTTCGAGCTGCACGGGTTCGCCTCGGTGGAGACCCGTGCCGTCGAGCCCCTCGAGCAGATGCTGCGCAAGGGCGAGATCGACAAGGAGGTCTACGTCCTGCGCCGGTTGCACGCTCCGGCCGACGAGCCGGATGCGGGCCTGGGCCTGCACTTCGACCTGACAGTTCCCTTCGCACGCTACGTCGTGCAGAACGCGGGGCACCTGGACTTCCCGTTCCGCCGCTACCAGGTCCAGAAGGTGTGGCGCGGCGAGCGCCCGCAGGAGGGCCGGTACCGCGAGTTCACGCAGGCGGACATCGACGTGGTCGGCCGTGACACCCTGGCCGCCCAGCACGAGGTCGAGGTGGCCCTGGTGATGGCCGAGGTGTTCCGCGCCCTGCCGATGCCCCCGGCGGTGATCCTGGTGAACAACCGCAAACTGGTCGAGGGCTTCCTGCTGGGCCTGGGCGCCACCGACTGCGCGGCCGCGCTGCGCGCCCTGGACAAGCTGGCCAAGGTGGGCCCGGCCCGGGTGGCCGAGTTGCTGATCGCCGAGGCAGGGCTGACTGCCGACGGCGCGCAGGCCGCCCTGGCCCTGGCCGCGATCCGCAGCGCCGACTCGACCTTCGTCGATCGGGTGCGCGACCTGGGCGTGGCCCACCCGATGCTCGACGAGGGCCTCGCCGAGCTGGCGGCGGTCGTGGGCGCAGCCGCTGAGCAGATGCCCGGCGCGGTGGTGGCCGACCTCAAGATCGCCCGGGGCCTGGACTACTACACAGCCACCGTCTACGAGACCGAGCTGGTGGGCTACGAGGACTTCGGGTCCATCTGCTCCGGAGGTCGCTACGACGCCCTGGCCAGTGACGGCCGGACCACCTACCCCGGCGTGGGGATCTCGCTGGGCGTCTCCCGGCTGCTGTCGGTGCTCCTGGGCCGGGGGCTCGTGCGAGCCACCCGCTCGGTGCCCACCTGCGTGCTGGTCGCCGTTTCCGACGAGTCCGGGCGTGCACAGTCGCAGTCCGTGGCGGCCGGGCTGCGCGCCCGGGGCATCGCGGCCGAGGTCGCGCCGAAGGCCGACAAGTTCGGCAAGCAGATCCGGTACGCAGACCGGCGCGGCATCCCGTTCGTGTGGTTCCCCGGCGGCAATGCGGCTGATGCTGACGCCGGTGCGGGGGACACCGGCTCGGTCAAGGACATCCGCACCGGCGAGCAGGTGCCCGCCGATCCGACGAGCTGGACCCCCCCGGCAGCCGACCTGTACCCGCGCGTCGAGCACATCGTCGCCGAGCAAGAGGAGACCCCCGCATGATCCGCACCCACGAGGCCGGCAGCCTGCGCCCCGAGCAGGTCGGCCAGGTCGTGACCCTGGCGGGCTGGATCGGTCGGCGGCGCGATCACGGGGGCGTGGCCTTCCTCGACCTTCGTGACTCCTCCGGGATCGTCCAGGTCGTGGTCCACGACCCCGCGGTGGCGCACCCCCTGCGCAACGAGTTCTGCGTGCGCGTCGTGGGCGAGGTGACCGCACGGCCGACGGGCAACGAGAACCCCGACCTGGCCACCGGAGGGGTCGAGGTGATGGTCCGCGAGCTCGAGGTGCTCTCCGAGGCTGCGCCCCTGCCCTTCCCGATCGACGATCACGTCGAGGTGGGTGAGGAGGCGCGGTTGCGCTACCGCTACCTGGACCTGCGTCGCCCGGAGCCGGCCCGGATCATGCGGCTGCGCTCCAAGGTCAACCAGATCGCGCGCGAGGTGCTCTTCGACCGGGACTTCCTGGAGATCGAGACCCCGACGCTGACCCGGTCCACGCCCGAGGGTGCCCGGGACTTCCTGGTGCCCGTCCGGCTGCAGCCGGGCAGCTGGTACGCGCTGCCGCAGTCCCCGCAGCTGTTCAAGCAGCTGCTGATGGTCGCCGGCATGGAGCGCTACTTCCAGATCGCGCGCTGCTACCGCGACGAGGACTTCCGCAAGGACCGCCAGCCCGAGTTCACCCAGCTCGACATCGAGATGAGCTTCGTGGAGCAGGCCGACGTCCTCGAGGTCGGGGAGGCTGTCGTCCGGGCGCTGTGGGCCGGGACGATCGGCCATGAGATCGGCGAGATCCCGCACATGACGTTCGCCGAGGCGATGCGCCGGTTCGGGTCCGACAAGCCCGACCTGCGCTTCGGGGTGGAGCTCACCGAGCTGACGCAGTACTTCGCCGACACCGGGTTCCGGGTGTTCCAGGCCCCCTACGTGGGCGCCGTGGTGATGCCGGGCGGCGGCTCGCAGCCCCGACGCACCTTCGACGCCTGGCAGGAGTGGGCCAAGCAGCGCGGGGCTCGGGGCCTGGCCTACGTGACGATCGGCCAGGACGGAACGCTCGGCGGTCCGGTGGCCAAGAACCTCACCGACACAGAGCGAGCGGGCCTCGCGCAGGCCACGGGAGCACAGCCGGGGGACTGCATCTTCTTCGCCGCGGGTGCAGCACCGGAGTCCCGCGCCCTGCTCGGTGCCGCGCGGGTCGAGATTGCCGAGCGGGTCGGGCTGATCGACCCCGATGCCTGGTCCTTCCTGTGGATCGTCGACGCGCCCGTGTTCGAGGCCATCGTCGACGACGACGGGAACCCGGGCTGGACGGCGGTGCACCACCCGTTCACGTCCCCGAACGCCGAGTGGATCGACCGCTTCGAGGATGTGCCCGGCGAGGCATTGGCCTACGCCTACGACCTGGTGTGCAACGGCAACGAGATCGGTGGCGGTTCCATCCGTATCCACCGCGCTGACGTCCAGCAGCGCGTGTTCAGCACTCTGGGCATCGACGAGCAGGAGGCGCGCGACAAGTTCGGCTTCCTGCTCGATGCGTTCGCCTACGGTCCGCCCCCGCACGGCGGGGTGGCGTTCGGCTGGGACCGGATCGTCATGCTGCTGACCGGGGCATCCTCGCTGCGCGAGGTGATCGCGTTCCCCAAGACCGGCGCTGGTCACGACCCGCTCACCGGGGCACCCACGCCGATCACCGCGGTGCAGCGCCGCGAGGCCGGCATCGACGCACGGCCCGAAGCGCCCAGCGCGCCACCGGCCCAGGACACGCAGGCCCCCCAGCCCTCGTCAGCGACGTGAGGACTTCGTAGTCTGGTGCCCGCCGGGGGCCTCAAGCCGGCTCGTCGGGCACAGGAGAGGAGCGTGATGACCATCTACGAGAGTCGAGCCCGCGCGGCAGTGGTCGCGTCCGTGCTCGCAGTGCTGATCGCTGATCGGCCTGCTCGCGGCGGCGCCGGCGCAGGCGCACTCGGACCTGCTCTCCTCTGATCCCGCGGACGGCGCCACCCTTGACCAGGCCCCCACGCAGGTGTCGTTGACGTTCAACGAGAAGCTGCTCGCCCAGGGCAACGCCGTGACGGTGACCGAGGTGGCTACCGACCAACGGCTCACTGTCGGTGCCGCCCAGACCGAGGGCCCCACCGTGAGCGTCGCGTGGCCGCAGGCGAGCCCCGCAGGCGAGTTCCGGGCCGCGTATCGAGTGGTCTCCGCCGACGGCCACCCCATCAATGGAACGATCACGTTCACGGTCGCGCGGTCGGCCGAGGGCGCACCCTCGGCCGACCAGCCGACTGCGGTAGCGGCCACCGGCCAGGCTGTGGGGGGACAGTCCCCGGTGCCCGACCCGCTGGGTCCGACCCAGGATGCGTCACCCGAGCCGGCGGGCACCCCGGCTGACCCGGACGAGGACAGCGGCGGTGGGTCCCTGCTGCGGATCATCCTGGGGCTGGGCGTGGCCATCGTGCTCGGCGCCCTGGGTGGCACGTGGTTCACGCGTCGGGCGCGATGACGACCACCGCGTCCCCGCAGTCCGAGCAGCCGACGGTTCCGGCCGCGCGGCCGCGCAGCCGGCTGCCCCGGATCGTGTGGGGGATCGCGGCGCTGGCAGCACTTGCGCTGGCCGCAGTGGCGGCGGGCCTGTGGTGGCAGCCGGTCGACGACGGCCTGCCGGACGCGGGGCGCCTGGTGGTCGACGGGCTGCCGATCCTGCGCCTGGTCACGCTGCTCGCCGGTGGCACGCTGGCCGGCTTCGGCCTCTCAGCGATCGCGCTGGACCCGGCCGCGCGCACCACCCTGACCAAGTCGGGGCGCATCGACCTGTCCGTGGCCGCGGTGGCGGCGTTCGTCCTTGCCGCGGCAAGCCTGCTCTCCGCCCTGTTCACGTTGGCCGACGTCCTCGGGGTGGGCCTGGGCGAGCTCTCCGCGTCGGTGCTGTCCACCTATCTCTGGGACGTCGAGGTCAGCCGCGCACACCTCATCAGCGCCGCACTTGCGCTCGCCGTGGGCGTCGGCCTGCTCCGATCGCGAGCCCTGGGATCGGCCGCGGCCTGGTTCCTGGTCGGGCTTGTCGCGGTCGGGGTCCCCTCCCTGACGGGGCATGCCGTCGGTCTGGGCTCGCACTCGGTGGCCCTGATCAGCGGGTTCGCCCACACGGTGGCGGCGTCGGTGTGGGCTGGCGGGCTGGTCGCCCTGGCCACCCATGTGCTGCGCCGTGCGCCGAACGTGGGCGAGCGGGTGCGTCGGTTCGGCGTCGTGGCGATCGCCTCGGTGGCCATGCTCGGGGTGACCGGATTCGCCTCCGCCGCCACCCGGATGGACTCGCTGACCCAACTGGTGACCACGGGGTACGGCCGGATGGTCCTGGCCAAGATCATCGCCCTGCTCGTCGCTGGTGGCCTGGGCCTGCTGACTCGGAGGGCGAACCGCTCGGGGGCCCCTCTGAGCAGTGCCCGCATCCTGACCGAGATCATCGCTCTCGGTACCGCTCTGGGCGTGGCAGTCGCACTGGCCCGCTCGGCGTTCCCCCGGGAGCCGATCGTCCTGCCGAGCCTCGGTGAGGACCTGATCGGCTACCTGTACCCACCGGCGCCCACGTTCGCGTCCGTCGCCTTCGGCTGGCACCCCGATTGGGTCTGGCTGGCCATCAGCGCGCTTGCTGTCGGGCTGTATGTGTGGGGCTTCGCGCTTCTGCGCCGTCGAGGGGACAGCTGGCCGGTGGGTCGGCTGGTCGCTTGGGTGCTCGGCTGGTCTGTGGTCGTATGGGCGACCAGCGCGGGGGTCGCTTGGTACGCGCCGGTGGCCTTCAGCCTGCACATGATCTCGCACATGGCCCTGGCGATGATGGCACCGGTGCTGCTCGTGCTCGGCGGCCCGATCACCCTCGCCCTGCGGGTCATCCCGGCCTCCACGGGCGGGGCACGCGGCCCGCGCGAGTGGATCATCTGGGGCCTGCACTCCCCGGTGACCAGGTTCCTGACCCACCCCGGGTACGTGCTGTTCATCTACACGATCGGGTTGTACGGGCTCTACTACACGGGCCTGTACTCGTGGTTGATGGCCTCGCACCTCGGGCACTTCACGATGCAGGTGCACTTCCTGGCTGCGGGCTACCTGTTCTACTGGGTGGTTATCGGCGTGGACGCAGCACCGCGGCGTCTGGGCTATCCGGCCCGGCTGATCCTTCTCATGGCCTCCCTGGTGATCCACTCGTTCTTCGCCGTGCCGATGATGATGGCCGACAGTCCGATGGTGGCCGACTGGTACGCGTTGGTGACCCCGCCGTGGCTGACCGATCCAGCGGCGGACAGCCGTCTGGCAGGCGGCATCGCCTGGGGCTTCGGGGAGATCCCGACGCTGATCGTCGCGATGGCCCTGGGTGTGCAGTGGTCGCGCTCGGATGACCGCGAGGCGCGCCGGATGGATCGCCGGGCCGATCTCGACGGCGACGCCGACCTGCGTGCCTACAACGAGAGGCTCGCCCGGCTCCACGACGCCGACACAGACGGCGATCCGCGCGCCTGATCGGCGCGGACCTGCCGCGCACGGGCCACCCCGGGGTGGTGAGGCCCGGGAGGATCAGGCGCTGACGTCCTGGGCGGGCGCCACCATCGCTCCGGCCCGCTCGGACTCGCGAGCCAGTCCTGCGCCCTCGAGGACCTCGATCAGGAGCAGTGCGGCACCAGTCACGATCGCCGTCCAGCCAACGATCGACGGGCTGAGCCGGTCCAGGGCGATCAGGTACAGCACGGCCACGGCGATCACCAGGGCGCGCAGGGTGGGGATGAACATCGGGTGCTCGGAGGTGAACCGGCCCAGCGAGCTGTCCGCCATCGGACGGCCCCAGCGGTGCGCGCGCCCCGCGATCGCCAGGCGCACCGAGCGACCGGAGCGCGTCGCGCCGCCCAGCCATCCGGCCAGGGCGATCGCCACGCCCAGGGACAGCATGACCAGCAGGGCGTTGATGAGGAACCGCAGCAGCGTGCTCGACACTGCACCGACCAGGCTGGCGTAGCCCTCAGGGGCGGCGGACACCACCCGTGCGGTCCCGAGGTCGAGAGCGAAGTAGGTGATCACGGCCCCCAACGCCATGCCGATCCCGGCCCAGAGCAGGCCGCGGGAGCGGGGGCGCCAGAGCAGTACACCTGCCACGAACATGACCAGCACCACGACCCACAGCCAGTTGGCCACGGGCAGGAAGACCCCCAGCGCATCAGCAACCAGCTGGAGGTTCGGGGCGTCGGCCAGCACCACGTCGCGGCCGGCGATGTCCAGGGTGCCCGCGAACGGCAGCTGCCTGTCGATGAGCTCGGCCTGCACCTTGTCCAGGGCCTGCTTGGTGTTCAGCACGATCTGGCCCTCCTGGAGGGTCACAGCGGCGTCAGTGGTGTCCCGCTCGATCAGGGCCACGAACTGCTGCTGGAGCAGGGCGGAGACGCTCTCCCAGCCCTGGCCGAACCGATCGCTGTTGACATAGGACTCCACCCCGGAGGCGATGGCGTTGTTCACCCCGGAGGCGATGGCCGAGGCGATCACCGAGTCATCGGGGCGCAGCCCTGCCAGGGGCCCGCTGAGCCGGCCGAGCGCCTCCTCGGCGCGTCCCTGGGCATCCACAGCGGACACGATCGCCTCGGTCGCCTCGGTGGAGACCGTCTGGCGCACCAACGGGTCATCGGCCAGCGGCGCCAGGGTCTCCTGGAAGGCGGCCGTGTCGGTGATCGTCCGCTCGGCCCAGAACGCCCCGAGCGCGAGGGGTGCCAGCAGGCTGGCGATGAGGATGAGCAGGGCTGCGATGATGCGACGGGCCATGTGCGCAGCGTAGGCCTACAAGAGCCCACGAGTCCGTTTCGTCCGCTCGGATCGGCTGCGGCGTGGCGGAGGCCGCCCCCGCGGTCCTGTCCGCAAGGACTCCGGACCCAGCGGGGCCAGTGGGCCCACGTGCCTATAGTGGCGGCGTGGCTGGATCGCGCACGACCCCGGGCGGGCCGTCCTTGTTCGACGCGCCCGGCCTTGCGGAGCGCGCTGCTGAGCAGGATGCGCCGCTGGCGGTCCGGATGCGTCCGCGTGACCTCGGCGAGCTGCTCGGACAGGCCGAGCTGGTGGCTCCCGGCTCGCCGTTGCGTCGGCTGATCGACGGATCGGGGGCCAGCTCGGTGATCCTGTGGGGACCCCCCGGCACCGGGAAGACCACCATAGCCTCGTTGGTCAGCGGGGCGGCTGGTCGGCGCTTCGTGGAGCTCAGCGCAGTCACGGCGGGGGTCAAGGACGTCCGAGCCGCGATCGACACCGCCCGGATGTCCGGGGTGCCCACCGTGCTGTTCATCGACGAGGTGCATCGCTTCACCCGCACCCAGCAGGACGCGCTGCTGCCGGGCGTGGAGAACGGTTGGGTCACGCTGGTGGCGGCCACCACCGAGAACCCGTCGTTCTCCGTGGTCGCGCCCCTGCTCTCACGCTCCCTGCTGCTGACCCTGAGCTCGCTGACCGACGAGCAGCTGGGCGAACTGCTCGACAGGGCCGTGCGCGATGAGCGAGGCCTGGCCGGCCGGGTGGCCCTCGCCGACGATGCCCGCGCTGACCTGGTGCGCTTCTCCGGCGGGGATGCGCGCCGGGCGCTGACCTACCTCGAGGCCGCCGCGCACGGGGTCGCGGTGTTGCCGGTGCGTGCGGGGCAGCCCGGGGACGCCGACGAGCCGCGCTCGGCCGCACCCCCTCGGGTGACTGCCGAGCACGTCGCGGCAGCGGTCCAGCGTGCCCTGGTCCGCTACGACCGCACCGGTGACCAGCACTACGACGTGATCTCGGCGTTCATCAAGAGCGTGCGGGGCAGCGACGTCGATGCGGCGCTGCACTACCTGGCCCGGATGATCGAGGCGGGCGAGGACCCGCGCTTCATCGCGCGCCGGCTGGTGATCCTGGCCAGCGAGGACATCGGCCTGGCCGATCCCGGCGCCCTGGCTGTGGCCGCCGCGGCGATGACTGCTGCCGCCCAGATCGGCCTGCCCGAAGCCCGGCTGCCCCTGGCCCAGGCCACGATCCACCTGTCCCTGGCACCGAAGTCCAACGCCGTGAACCGGGCCATCGACGCGGCTCAGGCAGACGTGCGCGCGGGTCTGGTCGGACCTGTCCCAGCGCACCTGCGTGACGGTCACTACCCGAACGCCAGCGCACTGGGTGTCGTCGGCTACCGCTACCCGCACGACGATCCAGCCGGGGTGCTGGCCCAGCAGTATGCCCCGGACCAGGTGCGCGGCCGGCGCTACTACGAGCCCGGCGGTCACGGCGCGGAGGCTCGGGCGGGCGACGTGCTCGCCCGGTTGCGCGCGGTCCTCGGCAACACCCCTGCCGAGCCGGGCGCGCCACAGCCCGGCAACGGTCCCTGAGTGCGTCGCGACCCATCCACCGGGGGCACGACGACGAGTACCCGCCGATCAGTGCCTGCCGTGTGCTGCGTCGGGTGCGATCTCGATTCGGCCGGCCCCCGGACCGCGCATTAGGGTTCGCCCCATGAGTCGGACGTTCTGGGCAGTGGTCGGCGCCGTGGGCGGGGTGATCGCCTACCGCAAGGGGACCCAGGCGGCACACCGGGCGAAGGAGCTCGGGCCCCTGGGATCGGCGCAGGTGGCCGCGCAGGCCACGAGTCGGCTGGCCGGGCGCACCGCCAACGGCCTGGGCCGTGTGCAGGATGCCAAGGCCCGCCGCGAGGGCAAGCTGCTCACCGGCACGGCCGAGCAGGTCGCTGCAACGCCGATCGGGGCGCAGGTCCCCGGGGACTGGGTCCCCGCATCTGGGCCCAGCGCCGGATCAGCGCCGACGCCCAGCCCAGCGCCCCACCCCGCGGCCACCACCACGCCGGCGCCCGGCACCGAAGCGAGCCGGCGCACGACGAAGGGCAGCCGATGAGCATGCAGTACATGGACTCCGCGGAGATCCGGCGCAGGTTCCTGGCCTTCTTCGCCGACCGGGGCCACACGCCGGTGCCCAGCGCCAGCCTGCTGCTCGACGACCCGACCCTGCTGTTCGTCAACGCGGGCATGGTGCCGTTCAAGCCGTACTTCCTCGGCCAGGCGACGCCGCCGTACGACCGGGCGACGAGCGTGCAGAAGTGCGTGCGCACCCTGGACATCGAGGAGGTCGGCAAGACCACGCGGCACGCGTCGTTCTTCCAGATGGCCGGCAACTTCTCGTTCGGTGACTACTTCAAGGCCGGTGCGATCCCGTTCGCCTGGGAGCTGCTCACCGGGTCGGTGGCCGACGGCGGCTACGGGTTCCCCGAGGACAAGCTGTGGGTCACGGTCTACCAGGACGACGACGAGGCCATCGACATCTGGCACCGGGAGGCGGGACTGCCGCGCGAGCGCATCCAGCGTCGGGGCCTGGCCGACAACTACTGGCACATGGGCGTCCCGGGCCCGGGCGGGCCCTGCTCGGAGATCTACTTCGACCGCGGTCCCGAGCATGGTCGCGAGGGCGGACCCGTTGCCGACGAGGACCGCTACCTCGAGGTGTGGAACCTCGTGTTCATGCAGTCCGAGCTTGCCGAGGTCCGCACCAAGGTGGACTTCGACATCCGCGGTGACCTCCCGGCGAAGAACATCGACACCGGCATGGGCCTGGAGCGGATGGCCGCCCTTCTGCAGGGCGTGGACAACATCTACGAGATCGATACCACCAAGCACATCCTCGACCGCGCGATGGCGCTGTCCGGGGCGCGGTACGGCGCGCACACCAAGGCCGATGTGGACCTGCGCGTGGTGGCCGACCACGCCCGTACGTGTGCGTTCCTGATCGGCGATGGGGTGCTGCCGGGCAACGAGGGCCGGGGCTATGTCCTGCGCCGGATCCTGCGCCGGGTGGTGCAGAAGATGCGCCTGCTCGGCGCCGGCGACCCGTCCATGGGCGAGCTGGTGGGTGCGGCCATCGAGGCGATGGGTCCGCAGTATCCCGAGCTGGCCAGTGCCGCCGGGCGGATCACCTCGGTCGCAGTGGGCGAGGAGGCCTCGTTCCTGGAGACCCTGGGTCGGGGCTCCACCCTGTTGGCTGCCTCTGTGGCGCGTGCCAAGGATGCTGCCCGGGACGCTGCCCCGGGCTCCGACCAGGGTGGTGCAGACCCGCTGGCCGTGCTGCCGGGGGCGCAGGCGTTCGCGCTGCACGACACGTACGGGTTCCCGATCGAGATCACCCTCGAGATGGCCGCCGAGGCCGGCGTGGAGGTCGACGAGGCTGGCTTCCGCAAGCTGATGACCGAGCAGAAGCAGCGGGCCAAGGCTGACGCCCGGACCCGGAAGGCCGGACTCACCCCGGCCACCGTGTACCGAGAGGTGATGGACGCCTCCGGGACGACGGCGTTCACCGGCTACAGCGAGGTGACCTCCGAGGGGACCCTGCGCGGCCTGCTGGTCGACGGCCAGTCGGTGCCGGCCGCCGGCCCGGGCACCCATGTTGAGGTCGTGCTGGACCGCACACCGTTCTACGCCGAGGGTGGCGGCCAGATCGGCGACCAGGGGCGGATCAGGCTCTCCGATGGCGCCCTGCTCGACGTGTACGACGTCCAGCAGCCGGTCCCCGGCCTGTTCGTGCACCGGGCCACCGTCGCCGACGGTGAGGCCTCGGTCGGCACGAGCGCCCTGGCCGAGGTCGATGTGCCCCGTCGGCTGGCGATCTCCCGGGCGCACACCGCGACCCACATGATCCACAAGGCGTTCCGCGAACTGCTGGGCGAGACGGCCACGCAGATGGGTTCGGAGAACTCGCCGGGCCGGCTGCGCTTCGACTTCCCGAGCCCCGGGCCGGTGCCGGCGTCGGTGATGACCGACGTGGAGGACCGGGTCAACACCCTGCTGCTCGAGGACCTCGAGGTCACCTCCCAGTACATGAGCCAGGACGAGGCCCGTGCAGTCGGCGCCATGGCCCTGTTCGGGGAGAAGTACGGCGACCAGGTGCGCGTGGTCTCCGTGGGCGACTGGGCGCGTGAGCTGTGCGGGGGCACCCACACCAGCCGGTCGGGCCAGCTCGGGGTGGTGAAGTTCCTCTCCGAGGCCTCGATCGGCTCCGGGGTGCGGCGCATCGAGGCTCTGGTCGGGGCCGACGCCTACCGGTACCTGGCCCGCGAGCATCTGCTGCTCAACAACATCTCGCAGATGGTCAAGGCGCGCCCCGAGGAGCTCACAGACCGGATCGGTGGCCTGCTGGAGCGGGTCAAGGACGCCGAGCGCACGATCGCCGAGCTGCGCCGGTCGGCAGTCATGGCCAACATCGACGGCACGATCGGCAAGCGCCACGACATCGGTGCCTTCCGGGTGTGGACCTATGCGCTGCCTGATGGGTCCACGGCCGCGGACCTGCGGGAGGCGACCAACGCAGCCCTGCAGATGGTGGCCAAGGACTTCCCGGTCGTCCTGGTGGGCTCGGCTGTGGAGGGCGCCAAGGTCTCGATGCTCGTGTCGGCGAACCGGCCCGCGCAGGAAGCCGGGATCAGTGCACGCGACGTCCTGGCGGCGATCATGCCCGCGGTGGACGGTCGCGGTGGGGGCAAGGCAGACACCGCCCAGGGGGGCGGGTCCAATCCCGCCGGGGTCCAGGCTGCACTGATCGCCGCCCGCGAGTTCGTGGCGGCGCAGGCGTAGTGCGTCCCGGCGTGCGGATCGGTGTCGATGTCGGCAGCGTCCGGATCGGCGTGGCGCGTACCGACCCGAGCGGGCTGCTCGGGGTGCCGGTGGAGACGGTGCCCCGCGGGGAGGGCGACCTGGCCCGGATCGCGGAACTGGTCGCCGAGCACGATGCCGTCGAGGTCATCGTCGGACTGCCCCTGACGATGGCCGGTCGTGCCGGCCCTGCGGCAGTTGCGGCGCGGGAGTTCGGTCGTGCTCTGGCAGCCGCGGTGGCCCCCGTGCCGGTGCGCATGGTCGACGAGCGACTGTCCACGGTGTCGGCCACGCGGGGGATGCGCGAGTCCGGTCGGACCTCCCGCAACGGCCGCGCCGTGGTGGATCAGGCTGCTGCGGTGATCATCGTCCAATACGCTGTGGACTCCGAGCGTGCGACCGGACGCGCGCCAGGGACTCTCGTTCAGGAGTGAGATGAGCAACCTCGGCCTTGCGACCACGCCGGGCAAGCGGCCGCCCGAGGGCATCCGGCACCGCGGACGGTCCTGGGTGGCGGTGCTGTTGAGCCTGGGCGTCCTCCTGCTCATCGGCTTCGGGGTGAAGCTGGCCATCGACCGGATCCCTGCATTCGGCCCGGGTCCCGCGGACTACGTCGGCGAGGGCACCGGCTCCGTGCAGGTCGTCGTCGAGCCGGGTCAGACCCTGGCCGAGATCGGACGGACGCTCAAGGCCCAGGACGTGGTGGCCTCGGTCGACGCCTGGCTGGAGGCCACGCAGGCCGAACCCGACGCGCAGAAGATCGGCCCCGGCACCTACGACATGGCCGAGCAGATGAGCGCTGAGGCCGCCGTGGCGCGGATGCTCGATCCCGCCTCGCGGGTCACCGACACGCTGCTGCTGCGCGAGGGGCTGCGCCTGGACCAGAGCATCGCCACCATCTCCGAGGCGACCGGGATCTCGAAGAAGAAGCTCAACAACGCGGCCGCGGGCGGCGAGATCGGCCTGCCGAAGTACGCCAACGACAACGCCGAGGGGTTCATCTTCCCGGCCACCTATGAGCTGGAGCAGGGTGAGAACGCCACCGAGGTGCTCTCGCGCACTGTGAGCCGGTGGAGCGACGCCGCCGAGCAGGTGGATCTCGAGGCCGGCGCGGCTCGCAACGGCGTGACGCCCTACGAGGCGATGATCATCGCGAGCCTGGTCCAGGCCGAGGGGCATCCCGAGGACTTCGACAAGGTCGCCCGGGTCATCTACAACCGCCTCGACGAGGCCACGTGGGGCGGCACCTACGGGTACCTGCAGATGGACGCCACCGTGAACTACGCGTTGAAGACCTCGGAGATCAACCTCGCGACCGACACGATCCAGAACACCGACTCGCCGTTCAACACCTACAAGTACCCCGGGTTGCCGCCGACGCCGATCAACTCGCCAGGGGAGGCCGCGATGGAGGCCACGATCAATCCGGCCGACGGTGACTGGCTCTACTACGTCACGGTGAACCCGGACTCCGGGGAGACCAAGTTCACCAACGACTATGACGAGTTCCTGGGCTTCCGCGCGGAACTCACCCAGTGGTACGCGGAGAACGGTGACCGCTGACGCCCAGCGCCGGGCAGCCGTCCTGGGGTGCCCGATCGGCCACAGCCTTTCGCCCCTCCTGCACCGCGCGGCCTATGCGGACCTCGGGCTGGACTGGAGCTATGAGGCGATCGAGTGCGCCGAGGCGGGCCTGGCGGGCTTCGTCGCCGGGTGTGGTCCCGAGTGGGCGGGTCTCTCGCTGACCATGCCCCTCAAGCGGGCGGTGCTGCCCCTGCTGGTGGAGGTCAGCGAGGTGGCCGCCGTGGTGGGTGCGGTCAATACCGTGGTGTTCGGGGCGGCCGGTCCGGTGGGTCACAACACCGACGTGCGGGGGATCGTCGAGGCGTTGCGCGGGATCGGGGCTCGGCCCGGACCCGCCGTCGTGGTGGGCGCGGGCGCGACCGCTGCCTCCGCGATCGTGGCCCTCGGGGAGTTGGGCTGCCGGGAGATCCAGGTGGCGGCGCGGCGGCCAGAAGCCGGCGCGGGGCTGGTGGGGGTAGCCCAACGGGTCGGCGTGGCGCTCGAGGTGGGCGGCCTGCCCGAGCGGCTGCCGGGGCGGGATCAGGCGGGGATCGTGGTGTGCACCCTGCCCGCGGACGCCGCGGCGGGCCTCGTCGATGCAGTCCCCGCCGACCCGGGGGCGTTGTTGGACGTCTCCTACGCGCCGTGGCCGCCGCCATTGCTGGCTGCATGGGTGGCGGCCGGGGGGGCCGGGGTCGCCGGTGACGAGATGCTGCTGCACCAGGCCGTGGCCCAAGTCGCGCTCATGACCGGGCTTCATCCGAACGTCGAGCCGATGCGAGCGGCGCTGCGCGCCGAGCTGACCCGTCGCAGCTGACGCCGCCCATGGCTCAAGGCGGCGCCGGCCGGTGACGATGGCTGACACACGGTGTGGGGCTGGCCCACGCCCGTGTCCTCGGCCCGGGTGCCCCGGCGGGGCGGCGCATCGGTCGATCGTGCGCCGGCTGCCAGGGGCACCGGTCCGGGGGTGTTCTGGAGGCCTGCGATGACAGTCACACTCTCCGGCAGCTTGACGGAGTTCTCCGTTGCCGATGTGCTCAACCTGCTGGGCATGGGCCGGCGCACCGCCCTGGTCCAACTCCACGGACCTGACGCGACCGGTGAGGTCTGGCTGATCGACGGAACAGTGTGCGCGGCCTCGGCCGACAGCCGCCGCGCCCGCCTCCTGCGGGCGGTGGTGGCGACCCTCGATGTCGCTCCGCTCGACGTGGCGAACGCACTGACCGCTGCCCACCCGGCCCAGGCCCTCGTGGACGCCGGCGTCGTGGACCGCGACGACGCGTGCGCTGTGGCCAGCGAGCTGTGCGTCGATGCGATGGGCGAGCTCCTGGGCTGGGCCGAGGGTGCCTTCGAAGTCCATGTCGGGGCAGGGGAACCCGAGGACCTCGGGGTGCGCCTCGAAGTGCACGACTGTGTGGACAGTGCCCGCGATCGCGCCCAGCAGTGGAGCGACCTGCGATCGGCACTGCCCGACGCTGGCACCGTCCTGGCCCTGGCCCCGACCCTGGCCCATGCTCCCGTGGTGGACCTCGAGGACTGGTCGGTGCTGGCGCAGGTGGACGGCCGGCGCACCTTCGCGGAGGTCCTGGCCGTGCGGGGGATGGCACCCTTGGCGGCGGGTGCCCGGCTGGTGGAGCTCATCGGTCGCGGATTGGTGGCCGCCGCCCCCGAGCCCAGCGATGAGCGCCAGCTGGCCCGGGACGCGATGCTCGACCAGTTCGAGGCGAGGCGGTCCTTGGATCCCTCGGGCCGTACCGTCGTGGCACCCGCGGAAGTCGAGCCTGTGCTGGTGGCCTCGACCGAGGGCAGCACGACGCTCGACGAGGGCGGTGGCTGGGCGCCCGAGGAGATCGTGGGCGGTGGCTGGGTCCCTGAGGAGAGCGATCCCGAGGTCCGCGAATCTGCGGAGTTCGGCTCGGCCGATCCCGCCGAAGCGTTCCCGTCGGTTGCGGGCCAGGGCTGGCAGCCGCTCGAGGAGCTGTCGTGGGCGGCCGCCCACGCGGGGGAGGAGCCGCTCGCCGGGCTGTCTCCCTTCGCGGAGGCTCCCACGATGGGGCTGCCGCACGGCTATGCGCCTGAGCCGGTGGGACCGGGCCCTGTCGCGCCAGCCGAGTCCCAGGAGGTACCCCTGGGGCCGGAAGGCATGTCAGTGAGCCACACTGCCCCGCCGGTCGACCAGTGGTCTGCCGCCGACGTCCCCCCGTACTCGGAGCAGCCGCACGGAGCGTATGCGGTGACGCGGCCGGACATGACGGCCCAGCCGGACACCGGGCTCGGAATCGTTGCCTGGGAGACCGAGGCGTGGGAGGGGGAGCCGCCAGTCCAGTGGCAGGGCGAGACCTGGGACGCCGAGCCCGCGCTGTCGGCGGCCGCGGAGTCGCCGACGTGGGCGCCGGTCTCCGACGTGCTCCCGGTGACCTCCGGCGACGTGGAGGCACCCGAGGCGGCCGCGTGGTCGCCGTGGGCGCAGGCGCTCGGCTTGAGCGCCCCCGAGCCGGCCCTCGAGGAACAGCACCTCCCTGAACAGATCGCTCCCGAGGCGGTCGCCCCCGCCGAGGACCCCTTGGCCACGGGGCTGCTGGCCCACTTGATGTCCACCGTCCGGAGCCAATGATGCCCGGGCTGCCCGAGGCGGCGGCCCCGGGAGCAGCCGGACCGATGCGGACCCCCGTGGGGGAGCGTGGGCCATGAAGCAGCTCGCCGACGTCCTCCTCGAGCGTGGGCTGGCCACGGCCGAGCAGGTGGCCGGGGCCAGCGCCGAGCAGCGGCGGGTCGGCCTGAGCATGGGCCGGGTCCTGGTCGACCAAGGCGTGATCAGCGAGTCCGACCTGGTCGCGGCGCTGGCCGCGCAGGTCGGCTTGGACTACATCGACCTCGGTGACGCCCTGATCGACCCGTCAGCCACGGCGCTGGTACCCGGCACCCTGTGCCGTCGGCACCTGCTCGTGCCGGTGCGCTTCGTCGAGGGTCGCCTCGTGATCGCGATGGCCGACCCGGCCAACGTGATCGCCCTGGACGACGTCCGCACGATCGCCAAGGTCGAGCTGCGACCGGTCGTCTCCACACGCGGTGACGTGCTGGCCGCGATCGCCCGCGCCTACCGGGCCGGTGACGAGCTCGACAGCCTCACGACCGCCATCGAGGTCCGGACCTCCGAGGAGGAGGACCTCTCCCGGATCAAGGAGGTCGTCGAGGACGCCCCGATCGTGAAGTTCGTGAACCTGCTGATCACTCAGGGGATCCAGGACGGCGCCTCGGACATCCACCTCGAGCCCGCGGAGGAGGACATGAGGGTGCGCTTCCGGATCGACGGTGTCCTTCACGAGGTGATGCGCTCGCCGAAGTCGATCCAGTCCGGGGTGATCAGCCGCCTGAAGATCATGGCCGACATCGACATCGCCGAGCGGCGCATCCCGCAGGACGGACGCCTGTCGGTCAACGCCTACGGTCGCAAGGTCGACCTGCGCGTGGCGACGTTGCCCACCGTCTGGGGCGAGAAGGTGGTCATGCGGATCCTGGACAACTCCACGGCCATGCTCGACCTCAAGGACCTCGGATTCACCGGCGGCAACTTCGACCGCTACCAGGCCAGCTACTCCAAGCCCTACGGGATGATCCTGGTGACCGGGCCCACCGGTTCGGGCAAGTCCACGACCCTGTACTCGACGCTGCACCAGATCAACCGCCCCGAGGTGAACATCATCACCGTGGAGGACCCGGTGGAGTATCGTCTCGCCGGGATCAACCAGGTCCAGACCCACGCCAAGGCCGGGCTCACGTTCGCGGCCGCGCTGCGCTCGATCCTGCGCGCGGATCCGGATGTCGTGCTGATCGGTGAGATTCGCGACCACGAGACCGCACAGATCGCGATCGAGGCCTCGCTCACGGGCCACCTCGTGCTGGCAACCCTGCACACCAACGATGCACCGTCGGCGGTGACCCGGCTGATCGAGATGGGCATCGAGCCGTTCCTGGTCGGTTCGGCGCTGGACTGCGTGCTGGCCCAGCGGCTGGCCCGCAGACTGTGCAGCAAGTGCAAGGAGCCCTACACGCCCACGGCCGAGACGCTCGTGGCCGCCCGCTTCCCGTGGAAGCCCGCCGAGCCCCTGCCTGAGCTGCACCGAGCGGTGGGCTGCGCGGCGTGCGCCAAGACCGGGTACAAGGGGCGCCTCGCGTTGCATGAGGTGATGAGCGTGACCGAGGCCGTCGAGCGCCTCACCGTGGAGCGCGCGTCGTCGGCGGCCATCGAGGCGGTGGCCCATGAGGAGGGCATGGTGTCGCTGCGACTGGATGGGATGCACAAGGTCCGCGCGGGCATCACCTCGCTCGACGAGATCCTGCGCGTGGTGGTGTAGGCGCCGGCAGGGCGACTCGGCCCATGATCCGTGCGGGTTGGATGCGCGAGACGTCGCACCCGCACGGATCCCGTGCCCTCAAGTCATCCCAACGGGTGAACCGATGCAGGGCGGGAGGGGTGCGCCACCCCGACCGACGTGCGGAGGGACCATGGACGAGCAGATCGTGGGGAACGTTCCCCCTCCGGCCCAGGTGCGCGTGCAGCCGGGGCCGGCCGCAGCCGGTCGCCCGGCGGGTCCGCCGCAGCCGCCCGCCGCTCAGCCGTCTCCCGCTCAGCCGCCTCCCGGGTACGAGGGCCCCCCGGCGCCGTCCGGGCCACTACCTGCGCGCCACCCCCTTGCCCCGCCAGCGGCCTACCCGCACACGGGTGGCCCCGCGCGAGGGCAGGGTGCCCCTGGAGTGCCGCCGCCCGGGTACGCCCCGCACGCCGCACCGCCAGGCTTCGGCGCGCAAGGGCCGCCGCCGATGTACGCACCGCCGATGGCTCCGGTCGCTGGGTACACCGGACCCCCCTCGCCCACCGGCACCGCCGCCCCGCCCGCCGCCCCGCCCACCGGCACCGCCGCCCTGCCCGCCGCCCCGCCCGCCGCCCCGCCGGCACCCACGCACCAGCCCGTTCCCGGACTGGCGCCCGACCTGCATGGCGCCGATGTCGGCCTGGTGCCCGACGCGCCGGGAACCGGCCCTGCTCCCGAGCTGCGCGTGGCCGAGTCCGAGTCGGCGGCCTACGCGCGCCGTACGACAGAGGATGAGGTCCGCGACGACGACTTCTCATTGGCCGACGCCCTGATCGCCATGATCGAGATGCGCGGCTCGGACCTGCACCTGGCAGCCGGGGCTCCTCCGACCGTCCGGGTCGACGGCAGCCTGCGCCCGATCCCGGAGGCGGAGCCGCTGACCCCCGAGGTCATCCAGCGCGTCATGTACGGGATCTGCACGCAGCAGCAGCGGGAGCGCTTCGAGGAGATCCTCGAGCTGGACTTCTCCTACGCGCTGAAGGGGGTGGCCCGGTTCCGGGTCAACCTGTACAAGCAGCGCGACGCCCTCGGGGCGGCCTTCCGGGTCATCCCGTTCGAGATCAAGAGCCTCGAGTCCCTCGGTATGCCCCCGGCGATGGCCAACCTGGCCGCTCTGCCGCGTGGCTTTGTGCTCGTCACGGGGCCGACCGGGTCGGGCAAGTCGACGACGCTCGCGGCCCTGGTCGACCAGGCCAACCGGACGCGCGCCGAGCACATCATGACCGTCGAGGACCCCATCGAGTTCCTGCACTCGCACAAGGGCTGCCTGGTCAACCAGCGCGAGGTGGGGGAGGACACCTACTCGTTCGCCAACGCGCTCAAGCACGTGCTGCGCCAGGACCCCGACATCATCCTCGTCGGTGAGATGCGCGACCTGGAGACGATCCAGGTGGCACTGACCGCCGCGGAGACCGGCCACCTGGTGTTCGCCACGCTGCATACCCAGGATGCCGCCCAGACCATCGACCGCGTCATCGACGTGTTCCCGCCCAGCCAGCAGCAGCAGATCCGCCAGCAGTTGGCCGGCACCCTGCAGGCAGTCGTCTGCCAGACCCTGTGCAAGACGGTCGACGGACGCGGCCGGGTGGCCGCCACGGAGGTCCTGATGGCCACGCCGGCGATCCGCAACCTGATCCGTGAGGGCAAGACGCACCAGATCTACTCGGCCCTTCAAGCCGGCGCCCAGCACGGGATGCACACCCTGGACCAGAACCTCGCCGAGCTGGTCAAGGCCGGCCGGATCAGCTACGACACAGCTTTCGAGAAGTGCCACCACGTGGAGGACTTCACGCGCATGGCCGGACGGCACTGAGGGAGCGGGCATGCCCACAACGATGGAGTTCGACTACGCGGTCCGCGACCGTGGCGGCAAGATGGTCAAGGGTCGGCTGAAGGCGGACTCGCCGGCGATGGTGGCCACGAAGCTCAAGAGCATGGGCTACGCCCCGGTCTCGATCACCGAGGCCAACGCCGGCATGAAGCGTGAGCTGAGCATCCCCGGGTTCGGCAACAAGATCGGGCTCAAGGACCTGTCGATCATGTCGCGGCAGTTCGCGACGATGATCAACGCCGGGCTCTCGTTGCTGCGCAGCCTGACCATCCTCGAGGAGCAGACCGAGTGCAAGCCGCTGGCCGTGGTGCTGGCGCAGGTCCGCGTCGAGGTGGAGGGCGGCAAGGCCCTGAGCGAGGCGATGGGGGTACACCCCAAGGTGTTCCCGCCGCTGATGGTCAACATGTGCCGGGCCGGTGAGGTCGGCGGGTTCCTGGACGAGTCGCTGCTGCAGATCGCGTCGAACTACGAGGCCGAGGTCCGGCTGCGCGGCAAGGTCAAGTCAGCGATGACCTATCCGGTGGTTGTCGCGGTGATGGCGGTGCTGGGCGTGGCAGGCATGCTGCTGTTCATCGTCCCGACGTTCAAGGAGATGTTCTCGTCGCTGGGTGGGACACTCCCGGCGCCGACCCGGTTCCTGGTGTTCCTGTCCGAGCTGCTCAAGGGCTCCATCCTGTACATCGTCGCCTTCTTCATTGTGCTGGGCGTCCTGTGGAGAAAGTTCAAGCGGCACCCCCGAGTGCGCAACGTGGTGGACCCGCTGAAGCTGCGGGCGCCGGTGTTCGGCGCGCTGTTCCAGAAGATCGCGATCGCGCGCTTCACCCGCAACCTCGGCACGATGATCCGCTCCGGTGTCCCCATCCTGCAGGCACTGGACATCGTGGCCGACACGACCGGCAACGTGGTCGTGGGCCGCGCTGTGCGCGACGTTCAGGAGAGCGTGCGCCAGGGCGAGTCCCTGGCCCGGCCACTGAACAACCACCCCGTGTTCCCACCAATGGTCGTACAGATGCTGTCTGTGGGTGAGGACACCGGCGCGCTGGACGAGATGCTGCACAAGATCAGCGAGTTCTACGACCAGGAGGTGGAGGCGACCACCGAGGCGCTGACCTCGCTGATTGAGCCGTTGATGATCGCCGTCATGGGCGTGGTGATCGGCGGGATGATCATCGCCCTCTACATGCCGATCTTCAAGGTGTTCGACCTGATCCAGTAGCCCAGCAGCCCAGACAGCCGTGGGATGCAGCGCCCGCCGGAGCCGTGAGTGGCCCTCCGGCGGGCGCTTCACATGTCGTCGACCGCTGGGGAGCTGTTGGCCCGATCGGGTGACCCGAGAGGTCGAACTCAAGACCCCCCGGGGTGCCTCCGATCCCTTCTCTGTCCGGCCCAAGCCGGGCCTCACGTCACACACAAGGAGCAACACATGTTGGAGAAGCTGCGCAAGGAGCGGGGCGACGAGGGCTTCACCCTCATCGAGCTCCTGGTCGTCATCATCATCATCGGCATCCTCGCCGCCATCGCCATCCCGGTCTTCCTGAACCAGCGCCAGAAGGGCTGGGAGGCCGCGGTGAAGTCGGACCTGCGCAACGCCGCCACTGCCCAGGAAACCTTCCTGACCGACAGCGACGACTACTCGGCCGAGTCTCCGGTCGATGCAACCGCAGCTGGCGAACTCGGCCCGATGGGGTTCAAGTACTCCGCCGAACAGAACTACAACGATGGACAGTTCATCGAGGTCGAGGCGGACGGAGGGCTGAGCTACTGCATGGCGGCCGTGGCCAATGGCGCGACCACCTACTACTACAGCACTCCTGGTGGCCTGACTGACGACATCGCTGTGGCAGAGGCCGGCCTCACCGGTAGCATCGGCTGCCCGGACGGTGTGGCCTGATACCCCACCCCCTGATTGGACCTGATCACCGAAGGCCCTGGACCGCGAGGTTCGGGGCCTTCGGGCGTTCCTTCGCACCCCGCGCTGCCTGCCGATGCACCACCCGTTTGCCGCACCTCCCGCACTTCACCCGCGCCCCGCGCCCGCCGATAACCCACGCATGGGACGCCCTCTGCTCGTACGCCCGCGCGGCCGTCTGGCCGGCGACGAATCGGGCTTCACGCTGATCGAGGCCGTCGTCGCCCTGTTCGTGCTGGGCGTCGTCTTCACTGCCCTGGCGGCCGCCTCGATCGGCTCCTTGCGTGCATCCTTCGTCGCCCGAGCCGAGCAGCAGGGTGTCGACTTCGCCACCCAGGCCATGGAGAAGGCGCGCGCGATGGCCTACGGCGACCTCACGATGACCACCGCGGACCTCGCCGGCGACCCTCGGATCGTCACCTGTCCGGATGGCAAGTGCATCTTCGTGGACACCGGCATCCAGGAACAGCTGATCGCCCAGCCGACCGGCGGCATCGCCCAGCATCGCGCCCAGATCGCCTCAGCGCTGTCCAACCAGCTCCCGGTCACGATCGCCACCTACGTGACCGAACCGAACGACACCGATGCGGTCTACAAGCGGGTGACAGTCGTCGCCAGCTGGACCGCCGGTGGGGTTCCGCGCACGCGCACCATGTCCAGCCTGGTGACCGAGACAAACCGGGGCCTGCCGATCCCAGTGTTCAAGCTGACGCCGTTGGGCAGCACGTCGCAGACGATCAACGCGGACTTCGACGTGCCATTCGGGTTCGAGCTGTCCAACCAGGGGGCCCCGGACCGGTGGAACCTCACCATGGGGGGCGCCGTGCCGGCGCAGTGGTCGCTGTTCCGTGACGACGGCAACAAGGTGTGGGACGACGACCCGGCCGTCGACGTGCCCCTCACCAACACGAACGCCACGGACGACGCCCTCATCGACACCGGCCGGATCGACCCCACCGCATCGGTCGTCTTCTGGGCGGTGCGCGCCGTCCCGGCCGGCACCCCTGCCGGCGACGCTTGGTCGCTTATCACGGCCACGTCAGCAGCGCAGCCCGGCGCCGCCACCGGCACGGCATCGGTGGACATGCTTGTCCGCGTCGTCGTCGGTGCAGTCACCGGAGGCGGCGGCAGTGGTGAGGTCACCGCCACACCGGGTGCGCCCACGGGCCTGGCACTCACGACCGGCGACGGGCGACTCGACGCGGCCTGGACCGCGCCGGCCTCCGCCGGCTCGTCAGCCATCACCGACTATGTCGTCTCCTACAAGCTGACCAGCGCCACCGCGTGGGCAGTGTTCAACGATGGTGTGTCCACCGCCACCACGGCATCGATCACCGGGCTGGTCAACGGGTCGACCTACGACATCAGCGTGGTGGCCAAGAACAGCGTCGGCCCCGGGACGCAGGCCGCCACCGCCCAGGGCCGGCCGGAGGCGGCCGCGACCTATGTGGCTCCCGTCCGCTGTGCGGCTGCGATCGCACCGCCCACCCCGGCGGCGGTGAGCAAGTACTCCCTGCAGCAGTACACCCTGCACAACCGCTCGGCGGCCAACCCCACGTGGCCGGGTGTCGGGGTGCCCCTGCCCACCTCCACCACGGGCCAGGGCCTGCCTCTGATCGCCGCCGTGGACGCGCCGCAGGTGCCGGCCAACACCACCCTGCCGGTGTACTCGAGCAACCTCGTGGCCACGGAGCCGGGTCGCATCATCAACGCCGGCGGCAGCCTGCTCAGCGCGGTGACCACCGACGTCGTGGACTGGCGCAGCTCGGTGGGGGGCAAGACCTACGCAGGGGACCTCGTGGTGCAGTTCTGGGTGGCACCGGTCACTGGGGACGACGCCGCCCTGCCCTGGTCGATCACCGCCGAGCCGTACATCGGATCGGCCAGCGGAGTCGGCGCGAGCCTGGCCTCGGCCGTGGCGGCCTCAGGAGCGGCCAACTCGTTCGGCGCGAGCGGCTGCACCGGGTGGCAGCAGGTCTGGATGAAGTTCCCGGTGAGCGAGAACCTGAAGAACAGCGAGTACCTCGGGATCCGGGTCTGGAACCCCGGCGGCACCGGGCGGATGGCGCGTCTGAAGGTGGCCTACGACGTCGTGGGGGACTTCCCCGCCAACTTCCAGGTGTGGGAGAAGTGATGACCGGCCCGCGGCCCCGTCGCCGAGTGTCCGAGGTCGGCATGACCCTCATCGAGCTGCTGGTCGCCATGACGCTGCTGGGAGTGGTCTCAAGCTTGGTCCTCAGCGGCGTGCAGCAGGCAACCCGGGTCCTGACGCACAACGACGACGAGAACCGCGGCCTGCAGGACGCCAAGGTGATCCTCGATCGGCTCGGCCGCGACATCCGGCAGGCCCGCGGGTCGTCTGCGACGGGGCCGACGGCGACACCTACTGCCGTCAGCACCTCCAGCTGTGGATCGACTCGGATTCGGACTACCTCACCGACCCCGAGGAGATCGTCACCTGGAAGCTGCTGGACAACCCGGACGGTCAGCACTTCGACGTCTGGCGCGTGCAGGGCGTCACACCGGCGGTTCCCACCCAGAGACGCCAGGCCTCGGCGCTCATCGTCAAGACGCTGTTCTCCTATGACGTGGGTCTCAACGTCGACCCGAGCCCCTCCACCCTGGTCACGCTGAAGATGGAGTACGACGCCATCGTGGGCCGCGGCGTGAACATCAAGCAGGCCTCGGTGTCGGTCCGGCTGCGGAACAAGGGGTGATGGGCATGCTCGCACTCATGCGCCGACGGTTGGCCGACGAGGCCGGGATCGGCATGATCCTCGTGATCGGCATCATGGTGTTTGTCGCGGGACTCACGGTGACCGCTTCGGTCGTGGCGCAGAACGGCCTGGGTCAGAGCCGGCAGCGGATCAACTTCGAGCGATCACTCGCGGCCGCCGAGTCCGGCGTCGACTTCGCCCTCGGGCACCTCCAGTACGCCTTCGACTACAGCCACGCGGACTACCCGATCCCCGCCGCGAGCGGCGTTCCGAAGGCCGGCTGCGCGGTCGCCTCGATCGACCTGCCGGACCTGTCCGGGGCCAGCGAGCGCACCTGGGCCAGGGCCAAGCTCACCGAGTTGGCCACCACGCATCCCGAGTGCCTGATGGACACCCCGGACGGCCAGGTCATGGTGCTCAAGCCGAAGAACCCGGTCGGGGAGCAGGGGTCCAGTACGGGCGGGTCTACGCCATGGGGTGGTCGCCTGCCCGCGGCCAGCCCGAGGCCGTGTCGCGGACCATCAAGGTCGAGTACGTCTTCATGCCCTACAAGCCGGAGTTCGCGATCCTCACCGGCACGTCGCTGCACCTGCAGTCCTCGAGCACGGATGTCACCGGTGCCTATGGGGTGGACCCGACCGTCGCGGCGGTGCACACCAACGGGAACCTCACCACGACGGGCAACCCGACCGTCACCGGGCCGGTCACGTACTCGGGCAGCGCCTCCGGGAGCTTCGGGAACTTCATGGGCGGGACGGCCGCGCTCGCGCCGGAGGTCCGCATGCCCAGGGTGAGCGCGGAGTCCTTCTACGGCCAGGCTCCCTCCGCACATCCCGAGGCCATGGCCACCTGGACCGACCTGTGCCCGGACGGAAGCGCGCGGGCCCATTCGAGCGCCGGCCCGTGCACGGCAGCGACCAGCAAGGGCAGTTCCCCGTTCCAAGGATGGTCCTACAACGCCGGTCAGCACACCTGGACCGCCAGCAAGGACACCACTCCCGGTACCTACTACGTGCACCATGCCAATGTGACCAGCGGCAACGGCAACGGATCCATCGCCAACTTCAGCGTGATCGCCTCGGCGACCTCCACCGATTGCGCCAGCAAGCAGTACGGCAACATCGTCTGGGACCACTATGACACGCCCGCGTGGGCGTTCGAGAACCTGTTCTTCCTGGCTGACGGAGACCTGTCCGCGACGTCGAACTTCTACTCGGGCCAGAGCTCGTCGACCGACGTGATCTCCGGCATGTACATCGCGGGGGAGGAGATCCAGGTGTGGACCAGTTCCAGCGGACTGGTCGGCTCGGTGCTGGCTGCCAACCAGTGCCCCTCGGACACCGGGCCGGTTGCCTCGAACGAGGTGCAGGGCCAGATCATCCGGTTCGACCCGAATGGCGACTCGCCCTTCTCCTCGCTCATCTCGACGACGCTGTGGCTCGAGTACTGAGCCGGGTGCACCGGAACCTCTCGGCGACCCTGTGGACAGCCTGCGTCGACTGAATCCCAACCACTGACAGAATCGCCGATCGTGGATCCCGTCGAACTTGTCGCCATCGCCTTCATCACACTTGCCGGCCTGGCCATCGGGTCCTTCCTCAACGTGGTGATCTGGCGCGTTCCCCGGGGGGAGTCGATCGTGTCCCCGCCGTCGCACTGCCCCACGTGCGACGCGCAGATCCGCGGGCGCGACAACATCCCGGTGCTGTCCTGGGTGATGCTGCGGGGCCGGTGCCGCGACTGCGGGGCGCCCATCAGCGCGCGGTACCCCGGGGTCGAGCTCCTGACCGGTGCCCTTTTCCTGCTGATGGCCCGCACCTTCGGCCTGACCTGGGAGCTTCCGGCCTACCTGTACCTGACGGCCGTCGGCGTTGCCCTGGCCTTCATCGACCTGGACACCAAGCGCCTGCCCAACGTCCTGACGCTACCGTCGTATCCGATCGTCGCGGGTCTTCTGCTCATCCCGGCGGTGGTCGACGGGCGGTGGGAGGACTTCGGCCGGTCGATGCTCGGCGGGCTGGGGCTCTTCGCCTTCTACCTCCTGCTGGCGCTGGTCTACCCGGCAGGTATGGGCATGGGCGACGTCAAACTCGCCGGCCCCCTGGGTATGGCCCTGTCGTGGCTGGGATGGGGGGAGTGGCTCGTGGGAAGCTTCCTGGCGTTCCTGCTGGGCGCGTTCGTGGGGGTCGCGATGATCGTGTTCCGCGGGGCCGGGCGCAAGTCCGCGATCCCGTTCGGGCCGTTCATGCTCGCCGGTGCGCTCCTGGGCATCGTCCTGGGCCCGGCGATCGCCGACTGGTACGTGGGCCAACTCGGGCTCTGAGTCCCGAGGATGACGGCGTCCGGCCCGTCGCGTGCGCTGGGGACTACCGCCGGGGCAGGCTATGACGCCCGTCTGGTGCATCCTTCGGGGGCATGGGTCCAAGCGCAGGTGCCACCGGTTCAAGTGACCGCCTCGGGTGGTCGATTCCCTCCTCAGCACGACACTGAGGAGGGACCATCGTGGGTCGACGAACCGCCATCGGGCTGGACATTGGGACGTCCAGCGTCCGGGCCGCGGAGCTGGCTCTGCGCGCCTCAGGGCCTGAGCTCGTGCACTTCGGCCAGATCGCCCTTCCCGAGGGCACCCTGCGCGACGGTGAGGTCGTCGACCAGGCGGCGGTCGCCGGCGCCCTCAAGGAGCTCTGGAGTGCGGTCAAGTTCTCGCACAAGTCGGTCACCGTGGGCGTGGCCAACCCACGAGTGGTCGTGCGACAGGTCGAGGTTCCCTACCTGACTGGGGCCGAGTTGCGCCGTGCGCTGCCCCTGCTGGTGGGCGACCAGGTCCCCATCGACGCCGACCAGGCGGTGCTCGACTTCGCGCCCCTCGAGGAGATCCGCACCAGCGACGGCGCACGCTCCTTGAGTGGCCTGCTCGTGGCCGGTGTCGAGGAGATGATCGTGCGCTCGGTCGACGCTGTCATCGCCGCCGGGCTGAACCCGACGGTGGTCGACCTCACATCATTCGCGGTCCTGCGCGCCATCGCCCGAACTCCCGGGTTGGGCCTGAACGCCCGGCCCGAGGCCGTGGTCGACATCGGGGCCGACCTCACCAACATCATCGTCCACGAGAACGGCATCCCACGCTTCGTGCGCATCCTGCTCTCGGGCGGACGACAGGTCACCGACGCCCTTGTCAATGAGCTCGGCATGTCGCTCATCGACGCCGAGCTGACCAAGCGCGAGGTGGGCCTGGCCGAGGAGTCCGGCCAGATGGCCCGGGAGATCCGGACGATGAGCCGGGCTGCCCTGGAACTCACCGAGGAGATCCGGGGATCCCTGGACTACTACTCGGCGACCTCGACCAATGGGCCGGTGACCCGGGTCGTGCTCTCCGGGGGCGGTGCCCGGCTGCACGGTTTCCCGGAGCGGCTGGCAGATCGCCTGCGCGTGCCGGTGGAGGTTGGATCGACGATGTCCGGCCTCTCGGTCGGTGGGACCGGGCTCTCGCCAGCCCAATTGCACTTCGTCGACCCGATCGCGGCCGTACCCGTCGGGCTCGCCCTCGGGGGCATTGACATGAGGCTGCCGCACGGCCGCGGGGGGAACCCCGAGGCGAACGAGCCGACGGCCGTCGAGGAGATCCCCGAGGTCGCTTCCGGGAGACCTTCTTGTCGAGGAGGTCCCCACCTCGGACACCGTGACGATCCTGGCCGCCGTGAACCTCCTACCCAAGACCTACGCGCAACGGGCAGCCGTCAAGAGGGCGCAGGCGTTCGCGGTGGCGGCCATCGTGGTCGCACTCCTTGTGGCGCTGCTCGGGTGGCTCGTCGCCTGACGCAGAAGGCGACCTCAGCCCAGGAAGCCCTGGACGCCGCGACCGCGGAGCGCGACGGTGCTGCACTGCTGAGGCTGCCCAGTACTCCGACGTTCCCAAGGTGTTCTCGGCCGTCGCCGACGCGCAGGACCAGATGCGCCTGGCGATGGGCAACGAGGTCCGCTGGTCGTTCTTCCTCAACGACCTGGCCCTGACCATGCCCAGCGGCGTCTCGCTGGACACGCTGGCCGTGACGTCGCCCGCCCCCGGCGCCCCGGCTCAGGCGGCCGCGTCGTCGTCGGCCGGGAGCCGCCTCGCGCAGCGGACCCCACCGCCGGCGCTGGCGTCCCCGCGCCTGGGGACGATGAGCGTGTCGGCCAAGGCGCTTCACGTACAACACGGTGGCCAACTGGCTCGACTCCCTGGCCAAGCTGCCGACGCGTCGCCGACCCGTACGTCGGCAGCCTCACGGCCGGCACCGAGGAGGGGACCAAGATCGTCACCTTCAGCTCCACGGGCAGACGTGACCGCTGAGGCCCTGTCGAAGCGCTACCAGGACGAGGAGGTCGCGCCATGACCCTGAGCCCGCGGATGTGGCGGGTGGGCGGGATCGCCGCTGCGGTGCTGCTGCTGGTCGGTGCGTGGTTCGCGCTCATCAGCCCCACCCTGCAGAAGGCAGCCGCCCTTGACGTCGAGACGGCCAGCCAGCAGGCCGCGTCCGACCAGTTGCGATCGCGGATCTCGCTGCTCAAGAAGCAGAGCGAGGAGCTGCCCGCACAGGAGGCGATCCTGGCCGAGATCCAGCAGCGGATGCCACCGACGGTGGCCCTGCCACGCTGATCCGCAACCTGACCACGGTGGCCGCAGAGGCCAACGTCGTAGTCGCCTCGGTCACCCCCGGTCGGCCAACGCCGATCGCTGTGCCTGAACCGCCGGCACCCCCGCCCAGCACTGACGAGGGGGAGTCCAGTGCGGATGCCGACTCCGGGGATGCCAGCAGTGCCGCTGCCGCCCCGGTGGCGCCCCCGGAACCCCAGGTGCAGACCGTCAGCCTGAACATCACGGCGTGTGGGACGTTCGCCCAGTTGCGCAACTACCTGCGGGAGATCGAGTCCATGAAGCGGGTAGCGATGGTGCCGTCGGTGTCGATCGCGCGTGGATCGTGCGCAGAGGGCTCTGCGGAGGACGACCTGACCGCCTCGATCACGGCGAACGTCTTCACGCTGCCCAACGCCACCCCCTCGTCGGGCGCCGAAGCGGTCGCCACCGAGGATTCGAAGGGTGAGACCGATGAGTGAGCAGATCCTCGAGCGGACCATCAACGGCAACGGAATGCCCATGCAGGCGACGCTGGAGAGTGACTCTGAGGTCGCGCCCACGGGACATCGCACCTTCCTCATCGTGGCGCTGGCGATCGTCGGAGGGCTCGTGCTCGGCGGCCTGGCGCTGTTCATGATGCCGCCCGCTGCCGACGAGGAGGCGCTCGCCGCCGTGCCGCCGACGAGCGCGGCAGGTGCAGCGGCCGGCGCTGCCGAGGCCGCGCCCGACGCCGCCAGGCCGCTGCGGTGGAGGCTGCCCAGCCGCCGCAGAGGAGGCTGCTGCCGAGGAGGTGGTGGTGCAGAAGACGAAGGCCCGAATCACCAGCCGCGACCCCTTCGCCCCCCTCGTTGCCAAAGCGGCACCCGCACCGGCAGCGGCTGCTGCGCCGGCCGCAGCGCCCGCCGCCGACGAGGCGTCCTCGGCAGAATCGTCGAGTTCCACGTCGTCGGCCGCCTCCGGGGCCACCATCTCGGCGCTCAAGGTCTCCCCACTGGCGGACTCGGTGACCCTGAAGCTCGATGGCAAGAAGTACTCCGTCGACGAGGGCGAGTCGTTCGCGAAGTCCTACCGGCTCTACGACATCTTCAACGCCAACTGCGCAGGCTTCCTCTACGGGGACCAGAACGCGGTGGTCTGCGAGGGTGACTCGGTGCAGATCGGCTGAGGTCCGCACCCCAGTCGGGCATGACAGAATCGCCCAATGCTTCGATGCATCGCCATCGAAGCATTGGGCCATTCTGTCATGCCCGACTGGGGTGCGGACCCTCAGCCGATCTGCACCGAGTCACCCTCGCAGACCACCGCGTTCTGGTCCCCGTAATCATGCGCAGTTGGGTTTGAAGATGTCGTAGAGCCGTTGGTTTTTCGCGAACGACTCGCCCTCGTCGACGGAGTACTTCTTGCCATCGAGCTTCAGGGTCACCATCCGCCGGTGGCCTCTTCAGCAGCGCCGAGATAGATCCTTGGAGGCGGCCGACGACGTGGAACTCGACGATTCTGCCGAGGACGCCTCGTCGGCGGCGGGCGCTGCGGCCGGCGCAGGCGCCCACTGCAGGTGCGGGTGCTGCCGCTTTGTCGGCAACGAGGGGGGCGAAGGGTGCGGCGGTTGGGTGATTCGGGCCTTCGTCTTCTGCACCACCACCTCCTCGGCAGCAGCCTCCTGCGGCGGCTGCGGCAGCCTCCACTGCAGCGGCCTCGGCAGCTGGGCGCGGCCTCGGCAGCGCCGGCCGCTGCACCTGCCGCGCGCTCGTCGGCGGCACCGCGGCGAGCGCCTCCTCGTCGGCGGCATCATGAACAGCGCCAGGCCGCGAGCACGAGCCCTCCGACGATCGCCGGCACGATGAGGAAGGTGCGATGTCCCGTGGGCGCGACCTAGAGTCACTCTCCAGCGTCGCCTGCATGGGCATTCCGTTGCCGTTGATGGTCCGCTCGAGGATCTGCTCGCTGATCGGTCTCACCCTTCGAATCCTCGGTGGCGACCGCTTCGGCGCCCGACGAGGGGGTGGCGTTGGGCAGCGTGAAGACGTTATGGAGCAGCATCGCCTGCGGTCCTCCGCAGAGCCCTCTGCGCACGATCCACGCGCGATCGACACCGACGGCACCATCGCTACCCGCTTCATGGACTCGATCTCCCACAGGCTGGTGCCGCACAACTGGGCAAACGTCCCACACGCCGGTGATGCTGACGGTCTGCACCTGGGGTTCCGGGGGCGCCACCGGGGCGGCAGCGGCACTGCTAGGCATCCCCGGATCGGCATCCGCACTGGACTCCCCTCGTCAGTGCTGGGCGGGGCGGTTCAGGCACAGCGATCGGCGGCCGGGGGTGACCGAGGGCGACCGCGACGTTCGGCCTCTGCGGCCACCGTCGTGAGGTTGCGGATCAGCGTGGTGGCCGCCGGTGGCATCCGCTGCTGGATCTCGGCCAGGATCGCCTCCTGTGCGGGTAGTTCCTCGCTCTGCTTCTTGAGCAGCGAGATCCGCGAGCGCAGCATGGTCGGAGGCCACCTGCTGGCTGGCTGCCTCGAGGGTGAGCTCCTGCGCCTCCCAGGGTGGGGCTGATCACGCGAACCACGCGGCCACCAGGCGCAGCGCAGCGGCGATCCCGCCCACCCGCCACATCCTCGGGCTCAGGGTCATGGCCCGACCTCCTCGGCCTGGTAGCGCTTGGAGAGGGCCTTCTCGGTCACGTCTCCCGTGGAGGTGAAGGTCACGATCTTCGTGGCCTCCTCGGTGCCGGCCGTCAGGCTGCCGACGTAGGGGTCGGCGACGGTCGGCAACTCGGCCAGGGAGTCCAGCCAGTTGGCGACCGTGTTGTACGTGAACGCCTTGGCCGACACGCTCATCGTCCCCACCGCGGTCCGCTGTGGGTCCGCTGCCGAGGTAGATCGTCGACGAGGACGCCGCTGCTCCTGAGCCGGGGCTCCGGGGGCCGGCGAGGTAGCGGCCAGGGTGTCCAGCGAGACGCTGGGCAGGGTCAGTGCCAGGTCGTTGAGGAAGAACGACCAGCGGACCTCGTTGCCCATCGCCAGGCGCTTGGTCCTGCGCCTCGCAACGGCCGAGAACACCTTGGGAACGTCGGAGTACTGGGCAGCCTCACGGTTCGAGCACCATCCGCTCCGCGGTCGCGGCGTCCAGAGCTTCCTGGGCTGAGGTCGCCTTCTGCCAGGCCACGAGCCATCCGAGCAGCGCCACAAGGAGTGCCACCAGCAATCGCCGCCCACCGCGAACATGCGCCTCTTCACACTCAGTTGCGCGTGGGCCTGGGTAGGAGGTCACAGCGGCGGATAGTCACGGTGTCCGAGGTGGGGACCTCCTCGACAAAGTGCTCCCGAAGCGACCTCGGGGATTGTCCTCGACGGCCGTCGGCTCGTTGGCCTCAGCCCGCGGCCGTGCGGGAGCCTCATCATGCTCCGCAGGGCGGAGCCCGACGGTATGGCCGCGATCGGGTCAACGAAGTGCAATTCGGCTGGCGAGAGAGCCGGTCCGCCGGCACATCGTCGATCCGACCTCCACCGGCACGCGCAGGCGATCTGCAGCCGCTCCGGGAAACCGTGCAGCCGGCACCGCCCCGGCAGACCGCATTCGTCGAGGTCGCCGACGTCGTCGTCCAGGGATCCGGATCTCCTCGGTGACCCAGGCAGCCCCGGCTCATCGTCCGGATCTCCGGGCCATCTGGCCGCTCCTCGGCCAGGCCCACCTCGCGCTTGGTCAGCTCGGCGTCGATGAGCGACATGCCGAGCTCATTGACAAGGGCGTCGGTGACCCGAGAGCAGGATGCGCACGAGAAGCGTGGGATGCCGTTCTCGTGGACGATGATGGTGAGGTCGGCCCGATGTCCACCACGGCCTCGGGCCGGGCGTTCATGCCCAACCCGGGAGTTCGGGCGATGGCGCGCAGGACCGCGAATGATGTGAGGTCGACCACCGTGGGCGGCCCCCAGCGGCGATGACAGCGTCGACCCGAGCACCACGATCATCTCCTCGACACCGGCCACGAGCAGGCCACTCAAGGAGCGCCCATCGCTGGTGCGGATCTCCTCGAGGGGCGCGAAGTCGAGCACCGCCTGGTCGGCGTCGATGGGGATCCGTGCGGCCCGGCAGCGCACGGCGCAACTCGGCCCCAGTCAGGTAGGGAACCTCGACCTGTCGCACGACCACTCGTGGGTTGGCCACGCCCACGGTGACCGACTTGTGCGAGAACTTGACCGCGGCTGCTCCTTGAGCACGGCGACCGCCGCCTGGTCGACGACCTCACCGTCGCGCAGGGTGCCCTCGGGAAGGGCGATCTCGCCGAAGTGCACGAGCTCAGGCCCTGAGGCGCGCGAGGCCGCTCCGCGGCCCGGACGCTGGACGTCCCAATGCCCAGCCCCGATGGCGGCTCGTCGACCCCCGCGATCAGGGTCCCTCCTCAGTGTCGTGCTGAGGAGGGAATCGACCACCGAGGCGGTCACTTGAACCGGTGGCACCTGCGCTTGGACCCATGCCCCCGAAGGATGCACCAGACGGGCGTCATAGCCTGCCCCGGCGGTAGTCCCCAGCGCACGCGACGGCCGGACGCCGTCATCCTCGGGACTCAGAGCCCGAGTTGGCCCACGTACCAGTCGGCGATCGCCGGGCCCAGGAGCGATACCAGGAGCGCGCCGGCGAGCATGAACGGCCCGAACGGGATCGCGGACCTTTGCGCCCCGCCCCGCGGAACACAATCATCGCGACCCCCACGAACGCGCCCAGCAGGAACGCCAGGGCCCACTGCCCCCATCCCGGCCACGACGGGCCATCCCAGGGGGCCGGCGAGTTTGACGTCGCCCATGCCCATACCTGCCGGTAGACCAGCGCCAGCAGGAGGTAGAAGGCGAAGAGCCCCAGCCCGCCGAGCATCGACCGGCCGAAGTCCTCCACCGCCCCGTCGACCACGGGATGAGCAGAAGACCGCGACGAACTCGGATACGACGGGCGGCGTCAGAAGGAGGCGTAGGCACGTGGTGTCCCAGGTCGATGAAGGCCAGGGCAACGCCGACGGCCGGTGGTGGCTCCAGGCTGAGGCCGAGGGTGCGGGCCATCAGCAGGAAAAGGGCTCAGGACTGCGAGCCGGGTACCGCGCGCTGATGGGGCGCCCCGCAGTCGCGGCGCCGCCCCGCAGCATCACCCAGGACAGCGCCGGATGTTGTCGCGCCCGCGGGACCATCTGCGCGTCGCACGTGGGGCAGTGCGACGGCGGGAAGCGATACGTCCCCGGGAGACGCGCCAGATCACCACGTTGAGGAAGGAGCCCGATGGCCAGGCCGGCAAGTGTGATGAAGGCGATGGCGACAAGTTCGACAGGGATCCACGATCGGCGATTCTGTCAGTGGTTGGGATTCAGTCGACGCAGGCTGTCCGCAGGGGTCGCCGAGAGGTTCCGGTGCACCCGGCTCAGTACTCGAGCCGGCGGCGGTTCGTCGAGATGAGCGAGGAGAAGGGCGAGTCGCCATTCAGGTCGACCGGATGATCTGGCCCTCGCCTCGTTCGAGGCGACCCGCCCGGTGTCCGAGGGGCACTGGTTGGCAGCCAGCACCGAGCCGACCAGTCCGCTGGAACTGGTCCACACCTGGATCTCCTCCGCGATGTACATGCACAGCGTTGGCGACAAGCTGTCGCCCCGAGTAGAAGTTCGAACATCGCGGACAGGTCTCCGTCAGCCAGGAAGAACAGGTTCTTGAACGCCCACGGTTATGTGACAGTCGTCCCGGACGAAGCACAGCGGCGCAATCGGTGGAGGTGCGGCCGGAGCAATAGCGCTGAAGTTGGCAATGGATCCGGTTCCAGTCTCCACTGGCTGCATTGGCGGTCAAGGTGCACGTAGTAGATTGCCGGGAGTGGTGTCCTTGCTGGCGGTCCAGGTGTGCTGACCGGCGTTGTAGGACCATCCTTGGAACGGGGAGAAGTACTTGCTGGTCGCTGCCGTGCACGGGCCGGCGCTCGAATGGGCCCGCGCGCTTCCCGTCGGGCACGGTCAGTCCCAGGTGGCCATGGCCTGGGATATGCATCTGGCCGTCAAGGACTCCGCGCTCACCTGGGGCGCCGGACCTCCGGCGCGAGCGCGGCCGTCCCCGCCCCATGAAGTTCCGAAGCTCCCGGAGGCGCTGCCCGAGTACGTGACCGGCCCGGTGACGGTCGGGTTGATTGCGGTGGTGAGGTTCCCGTTGGTGTGCACCGCCCGCGACACCCCATAGGCACCGGTGACATCCGTGCTCGAGGACTGCAGGTGCAGCGACGTGCGGGTGAGGTCGGCGAAGCTGTTGTAGGGCATGAAGACGTACTCGACCTTGATGGTCCGCGACACCGCCTCGGGCTGGCCGCGGGCCAGGCCGTGACCCGCCCGTACTGGACCCCTGCTCCCCCGACCGGGTTCTTCGGCTTGAGCACCAGGTGTGGCCTGCAGAGCCATCCCGGTGGTCCATCAGGCACTCGGGATGCGTGGTGGCCAACTCGGTGAGCTTGGCCCTGACCCAGGTGCTGCGCTCGCCCCGGACAGGTCCGGCAGGTCGATCGAGGCGACCGCGCAGCCGGCCTTCGGAAGCGCCGCTCCTCGCCGCGGGCATCGGGTAGTCCGCCGTGCGCTCGAAGGCGTACTGGAGGTGCCCGAGGAGTCGACGCCGGACTCGGCGGCCGCGAGTGATCGCTCGAAGTTGATCCGCTGCCGGCTCTGAGCCCAGGCCGTTCTGCGCCACGACCCGAAGCGGTCACCGTGAGTCCGCGACCATGATGCCGATCGCCGAGGGTGGTCCGATCCAGGCCTCGTCGGCCAACCGTGCCGGCGCATGAGTGCGAGCATGCCCATC